>NZ_CYIG01000049.1 GCF_001298675.1 Paenacidovorax caeni | reverse complement strand
CGTAACTCACTGCGCGCTACGCGCTCCGTTCAAACAGACGCGGCAAGTCAGATCACGAAGCGCGTGTGTCCTGCGGCACACGCGCCCGCCCCACGCCCTGCGCTCCTCGGTACGGCCAGAAGGGGGTTGAAGCCCGACACGGGCCATCGCTGCGCTCGGCCCCCAACACGCAGGCGCTCCGCGCCGCGCGCGCCAGGCCGAGCGCAGCGATGGCCCGTGTCGTCTCCACCCCCTTTCAGGCTGCGCCTGGGGCGAGGCGGTGGTGGGGTGGCATGCGCGAAGTCGCGCATGCTTCGTGAACTGACTCGCTGCGGCTGTTTGAGCGAAGCGCGCAGCGCGCAGCGAGTTCCGCAGCGCACCCCGCCAGCGTCTCGCCCCAGGTGTGCCCCCATGCGCAGCGTGGGGGTCGCAGACTGCGGGGCGCGTTTCTTTGGGTACTTTCTTGCCGCGCGGCAAGAAAGTACCTCGCCCGCCGGGGCGAGTCCCGGCCCCGGGAAGCAAACCCACGACAAGCATAAAAACAGCCAAAAACCAAAGGCCAGCAAGCGCTAGAAGCTATTCTTTTATGAGTGTGAATCTCCCTCAGCCATGGCCGAGCGCGGTCTGCGCCACCGCATGCTCCCAGCGCGCCATGCGCTCGGCGGCGCGGGCGCGCTCCAGCGTCGGCAGGAAGCGGCGCTCGGCGCGCCACAGGTGCGCCAGCTCCTCGGTGTCGGCGTAGATGCCGCACGACAGCCCGGCCAGGTAGGCTGCGCCCAGCGCCGTCGTCTCCACCACGGCCGGGCGCACCACCGGGATGCCCAGCAGGTCGGCCTGGAACTGCATCAGCAGGTCGTTCACGCAGGCGCCGCCGTCCACGCGCAGCTCGCTCACCGGTGCGCCACCCGCGGCCACGGCGTCGCGGCCCATGGCGGCGAGCAGCGCGGCGCTCTGGTAGGCGATGGATTCGAGTGCCGCACGCGCGATGTGCGCCAGCGTGGTGCCGCGCGTCAGGCCGGTGATGGTGCCGCGCGCGTCGGGCTTCCAGTAGGGCGCCCCCAGGCCGGTGAAGGCGGGCACCATCATCACGCCGCCCGAGTCGGGCACGCTTTCGGCCAGCGACTGCACCTCGGAGCTGGCCGAGATGGCGCGCAGCCCGTCGCGCAGCCACTGCACCACGGCGCCGCCGACGAACACGCTGCCTTCGAGCGCGAATTCCGGTGTGCGGCCAGGCTGCGCGGCGCTGGTGGTCAGCAGGCCGTTGCGCGAGGTCTGGAAGGTCTGGCCCGTGTGCATCAGCATGAAGCAGCCCGTGCCGTAGGTGTTCTTGGCCATGCCGGCCTTGAAGCAGGCTTGGCCAAACAGCGCGCTCTGCTGGTCGCCGGCCACGCCGCCGATGGCGACGCAAGCGCCCAGCACCCCGGCGTCCGTGCGGCCGAAGTCGCCGCTGGAGGGCAGCACCTCGGGCAGCAGCGCGCGGGGAATGCGCAGCAGCGCCAGCAGTTCGTCGTCCCACTGGTTGGTATGCACGTTCAGCAGCATGGTGCGGCTGGCGTTGCTCACGTCGGTGACGTGGCGCTGGCCCCCGGTGAGCTGCCAGATGAGCCAGCTGTCCACTGTGCCGAAGGCCAGTTCGCCGCGCTCGGCGGCGGCGCGTGCGCCGGGCACGTTGTCGAGCAGCCACTGCAGCTTGGTGCCGGAGAAGTAGGCGTCGATCAGCAGCCCCGTCTTGGCCTGGATGGCGTCGGCATGGCCCTGCGCACGCAGCTGCGCGCAGGCGGGCTCGGCGCGCCGGTCCTGCCAGACGATGGCGTGGTGCACGGGTTCGCCGGTCTTGCGGTTCCACAGCACGGTGGTTTCGCGCTGGTTGGTGATGCCCAGGGCGCGTACGTCACGGGCCGCAATGCCGGCCTGTGCCAGCGCCTGGCGTGCGGTGGCGAGCTGGGTGCGCCAGATCAGCATGGGGTCGTGCTCCACCCAGCCGGGCTGGGGGTAGATCTGCGGCAGCTCCTGCTGGGCCTGGGCCACGATGTGGCCGTGCGCGTCGAACACGATGCTGCGCGAGCTGGAGGTGCCTTGGTCGAGTGCGAGGAGGTAGGTCATGGTGTTTGGGGGATTGATTGCGTTGTGCGCGGCCTATGCCACGGGTCCAGCCTAGGCCAGCAGACGCCGCGCCAGGGCCGCCCCGCCGCGCTGGCTGCGTCCCCCTGCCCGCATGGCGCAGCCATGCGAGAGCGGGGGGAAGGCGCGAAGCGCCTCAGGGGGGTGTCATTCATTCTCAGGCGACGGTGCAGACCACGTCGGCCGCCTGCAGCAGGCTGGGGAAGGGCTCGGGCGGCGCGGCGTCGGTGAACAGGCGGTCAATCTGCTCCAGCGTGGCCAGTTGCACCATGGCCGGGCGGTTGAACTTGCTGTGGTCGGCCGCCAGCCAGACCTCGCGCGCGTGTTCGATGATGGTCTGCGCCACTTTCACCTCGCGGTAATCGAAGTCGCGTAGCGTGCCATCGGACTCGATGCCGGAGATACCGATGAGCGCAATGTCCACGCGGAACTGGCGGATGAAGTCCACCGCCGCCTCGCCCACGATGCCGCGGTCGCGCGGGCGCACCACGCCACCGGCGACGATCACCTCGCAGTCGGGGTTGCCGCTGAGGATGGCCGCCACGTTCAGGTTGTTGGTCAGCACGCGCAGGCCGTGGTGGTGCAGCAGCGCGCGCGCAATGGCTTCGGTCGTGGTGCCGATGTTCAGGATGAGCGAGCAGCCATGCGGCACCTGCGCAGCCACGGCGCGCGCGATGCGCGCCTTGCCTTCGGCGTGCAGCGTTTCGCGCTGGGTGTGGGCCAGGTTTTCCACGGTGGAGTTGGGCATGCGCACGCCGCCGTGAAAGCGCATGACCAGGCCTTGCTCGGCCAGGCGCTGTACGTCACGGCGCACGGTCTGCAGCGTTACGCCCAGGGTGTCGGCGAGCTGCTCGACGGAGGCGCTCTGGCGTTGGCGCACTTCTTCGAGCAGTTGCAATTGGCGGGGATTGTTCACGCGGGTTCACTCCAAATCAGAGCATCGACTGTAAAAGCGAAGCAAAGCGAAAAAACCAAGGGTAATCCCGAGGGACATTCGATCAATAAAGAACAAAAATGATCAAATACGAATTTGTCTCTGGTATCGTGCCGGATTCGCCGAGAGATCAGCGGCCCCATGGGGCGCAGGAAAGACACAGATGGATTTGGTTCTGGACGGCATAGTCAAGCGGGTGGGCCCGCAGGTATGGCTCCATGGCATGGACATGGCGCTGCACCCGGGGGCTGTCACCGTACTGCTGGGGGCCACGCAAGCGGGCAAAACCAGCCTCATGCGCATCATGGCAGGACTGGACGTGCCCAGCGAGGGCCGGGTGCGCGTGGACGGGGTGGATGTGACCGGCATGCCCGTGCGCGAGCGCAACGTGGCCATGGTGTACCAGCAGTTCATCAACTACCCGTCGCTCACGGTGGCGGACAACATCGCCTCGCCGCTGAAGCTGCGTGGCGAAAAGAACGTGGCCGCCCGGGTGCGCGAGCTGGCCGAGCGCCTGCACATCGAGATGTTTCTGCAGCGCCACCCCTCCGAGCTGTCGGGTGGGCAGCAGCAGCGCGTGGCGCTGGCGCGTGCCCTGGCCAAGGGCGCGCCGCTGATGCTGCTCGACGAACCCCTGGTGAATCTGGACTACAAGCTGCGCGAGGAACTGCGCGAAGAGCTGACCCAGCTTTTCGCCACGGGCGACTCCACGGTGGTGTATGCCACCACCGAGCCGGGCGAGGCGCTGCTGCTGGGGGGCTACACCGCCGTGCTGGACGAGGGGCGGCTGCTGCAATACGGCCCCACCGCCGAGGTGTTCCATGCGCCTTGTTCGCTGCGCGTGGCGCGCGCTTTCAGCGACCCGCCGATGAACCTGGTGCCCGCGCAGGCCACGCCAGGGGGGCTGCGCATGCCTGGTGGCACCGAGCTGCCGGTGGCCGTGGCCCATGGCGGGCAGGCCACGGTGGCCTTTACGCTGGGCCTGCGTGCCAGTGCGCTGCGGCTGCAGGCGCGCCCAGGCGACGTGGCGGTGCAGGGGCTGGTGGAGCTGGCGGAGATTTCGGGCTCTGACACCTTCGTGCATGCCGCCACGCCCTGGGGCGAGCTGGTTGCGCAGATCACGGGGGTGCACTACCTGGAGCTGGGCAGCAGCGTGACGCTGCACCTGGACCCGGCCCAGGCGTATGTTTTCGGCGCGGAGGGGGCTTTGGTGCTGGCCCCGGCACGGCCTGGAAGGAACTGAGCGATGGCACGCATCACACTCGACCTGGCGCACGCGTACAAGCCGAACCCGCAGCAGGACAGCGACTACGCGCTGCTGCCTCTGAACATGGTGTTTGACGACGGCGGTGCCTACGCGCTGCTCGGCCCTTCGGGCTGCGGCAAGACCACCATGCTGAACATCATGTCGGGCCTGCTCGTGCCCTCGCAGGGGCGCGTGCTGTTCGACGAGCGCGACGTGACGCGCGCCAGCCCGCAGGAGCGCAACATTGCGCAGGTGTTCCAGTTCCCGGTGATCTACGACACCATGACGGTGGCCGAGAACCTGGCCTTCCCGCTGAAAAACCGCAAGGTGCCCGAGGCGCGCATTCGCCAGCGTGTGGGGCAGATCGCGGAGATGCTGGAGATGAGTGGCCAGCTCGACCAGCGTGCGGCCGGTCTGTCCGCCGATGCCAAGCAGAAGATATCGCTGGGCCGCGGCCTGGTGCGCGAGGACGTGGCCGCGGTGCTGTTCGACGAGCCGCTCACCGTGATTGATCCGCACCTGAAGTGGCAGCTGCGCCGCAAGCTCAAGCAGATTCACCACGAACTGAAACTCACGCTGATCTACGTGACGCACGACCAGGTCGAGGCGCTCACTTTCGCCGACAAGGTGGTGGTGATGACGCGTGGGCGGGCCGTGCAGGTGGGGGCGCCTGACGAGCTGTTCGAGCGCCCGCGCCACGCCTTCGTGGGCCATTTCATTGGCTCGCCCGGCATGAACTTTCTGCCCGCACAGGTGCAGGAGGGGGCCCTGGTGGTGGCCGGCCAGCGCCTGCCGCTGCCGCGCGCCCTGCCAGGCGGTGCGCTGCGCCTGGGCGTGCGCCCGGAGTATTTGGTGCTGGCCGCGCCGGGGCAGGCCGGGGCGCTGCCCTGCGCCGTGGCGCGCGTGCAGGACCTGGGCACGCACCAGATGCTGACCGCCACCCTGGGCGGCGAGGTGCTCAAGGCGCGCTGTGCACCTGAACAGGTATTGCCTGCCGTAGGGGACAGCGTGTGGCTGCAGGTGCTGGGCGAGCACACCTGCTTCTACCAAAACGAGGAGCTGCTGGCATGAGCGCCACCACCAAACCCGTGAACCAGAAGGCCTGGTTCCTGATCCTGCCCGTCATCCTGTGCGTGGCCTTCTCGGCCATCCTGCCGCTGATGACGGTGGTGAACTACTCGGTGCAGGACATCATTTCGCCCGAGCGCCGCGTGTTTGTCGGCACCGAATGGTTCACCGCCGTGATGCGCGACGAGGAGTTGCACAGCGCGCTGCTGCGCCAGATCACGTTCTCGCTGGCCGTGCTGCTGGTGGAGATTCCGCTGGGCATTTTGCTGGCGCTCTCCATGCCGGCGCAGGGCTGGAAGTCGTCGGCTGTGCTGGTCACGGTGGCGCTGTCGCTGCTGATCCCGTGGAACGTGGTGGGCACCATCTGGCAGATCTTTGGCCGCTCCGACATCGGTCTGCTGGGCGCTGCCTTCAAGGCGGCGGGCATCGAGTACAGCTACACCGGCAACGCTACCCAGGCGTGGCTCACGGTGCTGGCCATGGACGTGTGGCACTGGACGCCGCTGGTGGCGCTGCTGGCCTTTGCCGGGCTGCGCAGCATTCCCGATGCCTACTACCAGGCCGCGCGCATTGACGGCGCCAGCAAGCTGGCGGTGTTCCGCTACATCCAGCTGCCCAAGATGCGCGGCGTGCTGATGATTGCCGTGCTGTTGCGCTTCATGGACAGCTTCATGATCTACACCGAGCCCTTCGTGCTCACGGGCGGCGGGCCGGGCAACGCGACCACGTTCCTGAGCCAGTACCTCACGCAGAAGGCCGTGGGCCAGTTCGACCTGGGCCCGGCGGCCGCCTTCTCGCTGATCTACTTCTTCATCATCCTGCTGCTGTGCTTCATCCTCTACAACTGGATGCAGCGCGTCGGCACCACGCCGAAGGAGGGCGCAGGCCATGAATGAGCCCCGCTTCCAGAAACGCACGCTGTTCCTGATCGCCTACCTGGTCTTCGCCGTGCTGCCCATCTACTGGATGGTCAACATGAGCTTCAAGACCAACGAGGAGATCCTCTCCAGCTTCTCGCTGTGGCCCCAGCACTTCACCTGGGACAACTACCGGACCATCTTCACCGACGAGAGCTGGTACTCGGGCTACATCAACAGCCTGATCTACGTGGCCATCAACATGGTGATCTCGCTCACCGTGGCGCTGCCCGCGGCCTATGCGTTCAGCCGCTACCAGTTCCTGGGCGACAAGCATGTGTTCTTCTGGCTGCTGACCAACCGCATGACGCCGCCGGCCGTGTTCCTGCTGCCGTTCTTCCAGCTCTACACCACCGTGGGGCTGATGGACACGCACATCGCCGTGGCGCTGGCGCACCTGCTGTTCAACGTGCCACTCGCGGTGTGGATTCTCGAAGGGTTCATGAGCGGCATCCCGCGTGAAATCGACGAGACGGCGTACATCGACGGCTACTCGTTCCCGCGCTTCTTCCTCACCATCTTCTTGCCGCTCATCAAGGCCGGCGTGGGCGTGGCGGCGTTCTTCTGCTTCATGTTCTCGTGGGTGGAATTGCTCTTGGCGCGCACGCTCACCAGCGTGAACGCCAAGCCCATCGTGGCGACGATGACGCGTACCGTGAGCGCCAGCGGCATGGACTGGGCCACGCTCGCCGCCGCGGGGGTGCTGACCATCGTGCCCGGCGCCATCGTCATCTGGTTCGTGCGCCACTACATCGCGAAGGGCTTCGCGATGGGCCGTGTCTGAAGGAGAAACGCCCATGTTCGATTGGATGGCTTGGACCACCCCGGTGGCCGTGTTCTTCACCTGCATCGCGCTCATGCTGATCGGCATGACGGTGTGGGAAATCAAATGCCCCACGGTGGAGCGCAAGGGCTTCCTGCCCATCTCCACCACGCGCGGCGACCGCTTGTTCATCGGCCTGCTCAGCGCGGCCTACGTCAACCTGATCTGGGTTGGGTTGGGCGAGAAGATGGCGCAGTGGTTTTCGCTGGAGGCCGAGCCCTCGGTGTGGATCAGCTTCGTGCTGTCCATGCTGGTGCTGGTGCTGGTGCTGCGCAAGGGCTGATATGGAAATGAGAGCTGGCAGCGCTTGCTACATAAGGGTTTGAATGCAAAAGGATGCTGAAAACCTTGTGTAGAAAGCGCTACCAGCTATGGTTTTTGCAGGTTTCACAGGCCCGGCCCGGTTCCCCCCTGGGCAGGTGCTGATCCACCAAAGGGGGTCTCAAATGAGGAGACAGCAATGAAGATGCAGTTCAAGGCGATCGCGTTCGCCACCGCGGCCCTGGCATTGGGGCAGGCTGCCTGGGCCGGCGAGGCAGAGGCCAAGAAGTGGATCGACAGCGAGTTCCAGCCCTCCACGCTCTCCAAAGACCAGCAGATGGCCGAGATGAAGTGGTTCATCGACGCGGCCAAGAAGCTGCAGGCCAAGGGCGTGAAGGAAATTTCCGTGGTCTCGGAAACCATCACCACGCACGAGTACGAGGCCAAGACGCTGGCCAAGGCGTTCACCGAAATCACCGGCATCACCGTCAAGCACGACCTGATCCAGGAAGGTGATGTGGTCGAGAAGCTGCAGACCTCGATGCAGTCGGGCAAGTCCATTTACGACGGCTGGATCAGCGACTCCGACCTGATTGGCACCCATTACCGCTACGGCAAGATCCTCAACCTGAGCGATTACATGACCGGCAGCGGCAAGGAGTGGACCAACCCCGGTATCGACATTGCCGACTTCATCGGCACCAAGTTCACCACGGCACCCGACGGCAAGCTGTACCAGCTGCCCGACCAGCAGTTCGCCAACCTGTACTGGTTCCGCGCCGACCTGTTCGAGCGCAAGGACCTGAAGGACAAGTTCAAGGCCAAGTACGGCTACGACCTGGGCGTGCCGCTGAACTGGTCTGCCTATGAAGACATCGCCGAGTTCTTCACCAATGACGTGAAGCAGATCGACGGCAAGCCCATCTACGGCCACATGGACTACGGCAAGAAGGACCCGTCGCTGGGCTGGCGCTTCACCGACGCCTGGCTGTCCATGGCCGGCAGTGCCGACATCGGCACGCCCAACGGCCTGCCGATCGACGAGTGGGGCATCCGCGTGGCCGACGACAAGTGCACCCCCGTGGGCGCCAGCGTGGCCCGTGGCGGCGCCACCAACTCGCCGGCCGCCGTCTACGCGCTCACCAAGTACGTGGACTGGATGAAGAAGTACGCCCCCAAGGAAGCCATGGGCATGACCTTCGGCGAGGCCGGCCCCGTGCCCGCCCAGGGCCAGATCGCGCAGCAGATCTTCTGGTACACGGCTTTCACCGCCGACATGAACAAGCCCGGCCTGCCCGTGGTCAACGCCGACGGCACGCCCAAGTGGCGCATGGCCCCCGGCCCCAACGGCCCGTACTGGAAGCAAGGCATGCAAAACGGCTACCAGGACGTGGGCAGCTGGACCTTCTTCAAGGACCACGATGCCAACAAGACTGCTGCTGCCTGGCTCTATGCGCAGTTCGTGACCGCCAAGACCACCTCGCTGAAGAAGACCATCGTCGGCCTGACGCCGATCCGCGAGTCCGACATCCGCTCCAAGGCCATGACCGACATGGCGCCCAAGCTCGGTGGCCTGGTCGAGTTCTACCGCAGCCCGGCGCGCGTGGCCTGGTCGCCCACCGGCACCAACGTGCCCGACTACCCCAAGCTGGCCCAGCTGTGGTGGAAGAACGTGGCCCAGGCCGTCACGGGCGAGAAGACCCCGCAGGCCGCCATGGACACGCTGGCCGACGAGATGGACCAGGTGATGGCCCGCCTGGAGCGCGCCGGCATGGCCCATTGCGCGCCCAAGCTGAACAAGAAGGAAGACCCGGCCAAGTGGCTGAGCGACAAGCACGCCCCCTGGAAGAAGCTCGCCAACGAGAAGCCAAAGGGTGAAACCATCGCCTACGACGCGCTGCTGCAGGCCTGGAAGAACGGCAAGGTGCGCTGATGTAAATGCACATCCCCCTGAGCCGCTGCGCCGCCAGGGCGGCGCAGCGGCGCGGTCGGCCGAGGCCCTTGCGCGGCGTCTGCTGGCTCGGGCCACGCTGGTTGCCTGGGCCAGGGGGGAACACCATGGATGACCGAAATGACCACTGACTCCCCCGCACCCACTGCGCGCGCCGAGCTGCTCGCCCGCTTGGCACGGCCCATCACCTACGACCTGGCGGTCATCGGCGGCGGCGCCACGGGCTTGGGCGTGGCGCTGGATGCGGCGGCACGCGGCTTCTCGGTGGTACTGGTGGAGTCGGACGACTTTGCCAAGGGCACCTCCTCGCGCGCCACCAAACTGGTGCACGGTGGGGTGCGTTACCTGGCGCAGGGCAACATCGCACTCGTGCGCGAGGCGCTGCACGAGCGCACCACGCTGCTGCGCAACGCGCCGCACCTGGCGCAACCATTGCCGTTCGTTATGCCCTCGTACCACCTGTGGGAGACGCCGTTCTACGGCATCGGCCTGAAAATGTACGACGCGCTGGCCGGCGAGGCTGGCTTGGGCGCTACCGAATTCATGGGCCGCGCTCGCACCCTGCATTGCCTGCCCACGGCGCGCGCCGAAGGGCTCAAGGGCGGCGTCAAGTACTGGGACGGCCAATTCGACGACGCGCGCCTGGCGCTGGCGCTGGCACGTACCGCCGCGGCCAAGGGGGCATTGCTGGTCAACTATTGCCCGGTGCGCGAATTGCTGCATGAGGGTGGCAAGGTGGTGGGCCTGGTCTGCGAAGACGCGGAGGGCGGCCAGCGCTTCACGCTGCGCGCACGCGCTGTGGTCAATGCCACGGGTGTCTGGGTCGATGCGCTGCGCCAGCAGGACGCCGAAGCGCTGGGCAAACCTGTGCGCCCCATGGTGGCGCCAAGCCAGGGCGTGCACATCGTGGTGGACCGCGATTTCCTGCCCTCGGACCATGCGCTGCTGGTGCCCAAGACGGCCGACGGTCGCGTGCTGTTCGCCGTGCCCTGGCTGGGCAAGCTCATTCTGGGGACCACCGACAGTCCGCGTCAGGACCTGCCTCGCGAGCCGCAGGCCTTCCGCGAGGAGGTGGACTTCATCCTGAACGAATCGGCCAAGTACCTGCGCCGTGCGCCGCGCGCCGAGGACGTGCGCAGCATCTGGGTGGGTCTGCGGCCGCTGGTGCGTCCGCCCGACGACGAAGGCGGCAATACCAAGGCCCTGAGCCGCGAGCACACCGTGCTCGCCAGCCGCAGCGGGCTGGTCACCGTGACCGGTGGTAAATGGACCACCTACCGTGCCATGGCCGAGGATGTGCTGGCAAAGTGCTTTGACGAAGGCCTGCTGCCCGCGCGGCCCGCGGGTGCCACGGTGCAATTGCGTCTGGTGGGGGCGCCCGCCACCCCAGTGCGCCACCGCATTTACGAGGGCCAGGGCTGGCACTCGTACGGCAGCGAGGCCGCCGCGGTGCAGGCCTTGCCGGGTGCGCAGGCCTGGCTGGCCGAGGGGCTGAGCGAGGCCATGGTGCGCTTTGCCGTGCGCTGCGAATACGCGCGCACCGTGGAGGACGTGCTGGCCCGGCGCTGCCGCCTCTTGTTCCTGGATGCCCGCCTTGCGGCCCGGCTGGCGCCGCGCGTGGCTGAAATCCTGCAGGAGGAGGGGCAAAACGATCCCGGGCTGCCGGGGTTCTTGGCATTGACGCAACAGTATCTGCAGTTGCCTGTCTGATTCCTGCCTGCAAAGGGCTTGACTTGTCCTGGCAGTTCTGCAAAAATACCAGGCTTCGCGTAAAAATATGCGAGGTTTCTGCCCAGTGAAAGCGTCGTGAAATGGTTTGCGGCGTGGACGACGGGCCCAAGACTGACTGGCTGCTCGCGGCCCGAGAGAAGGACTCTGGGGCTGTCGGGATGTGCTGGTGCAAGTTGGGAATATTGAAATGATCCAAACAGAATCTCGGTTAGAGGTTGCCGACAACACCGGCGCCAAGTCCGTCCTGTGCATCAAGGTGCTCGGCGGCTCCAAGCGCCGCTATGCCAGCGTTGGTGACATCATCAAGGTGAGTGTGAAAGAAGCTGCTCCGCGTGGCCGCGTCAAAAAGGGCGAGGTTTACAGTGCGGTGGTGGTTCGTACGGCCAAGGGCATCCGCCGCGCCGACGGTTCGCTCGTCAAGTTCGATGGCAACGCCGCTGTGCTGCTCAATGCCAAGCAAGAGCCTATCGGCACCCGCATTTTTGGCCCCGTGACACGTGAACTGCGTACCGAGAAGTTCATGAAGATCGTGTCCCTGGCCCCTGAAGTTCTCTGAAGGACGCACCATGAACAAGATCCGCAAGGGCGACGAAGTCATCGTGCTGACCGGCCGTGACAAGGGTAAGCGCGGCACGGTTTCGCTGCGCAAGGACGACTCCCACCTGGTGATCGAAGGCATCAACCTGGTGAAGAAGCACGTCAAGCCCAATCCCATGAAGGGCACCACCGGTGGCATCGTGGAAAAGGCTATGCCTATCCACCAGTCCAACGTGGCTATCTTCAATGCAGCGACCGGCAAGGCTGATCGCGTCGGTATCAAGGTGCAAGCTGACGGTACGCGCGTTCGCGTGTTCAAGTCCAACGGCGCCGAAATCAAGGCTGCCTAAGGGGTAACACATGGCACGACTGCAAAAACTCTATCGCGAAAAAATCGCGGCTGAACTGAAAGAAAAGTTCGGCTACCAATCCATCATGGAAGTCCCGCGCCTGACCAAGATCACCCTGAACATGGGTGTGGGCGAGGCCGTGGCTGACAAGAAGGTGCTGGACAGCGCTGTGGGCGACCTGACCAAGATTGCTGGCCAGAAGCCTGTGGTGACCAAGGCCAAGAAGGCCATCGCTGGTTTCAAGATCCGCGAAGGCCAGGCCATCGGTTGCATGGTTACGCTGCGTGGCGTTCAGATGTACGAATTCCTGGACCGTTTCGTCACCGTGGCCCTGCCGCGCGTGCGTGACTTCCGTGGTATCTCCGGCCGTGCTTTTGATGGCCGCGGCAACTACAACGTCGGCGTCAAAGAACAGATCATCTTCCCGGAAATCGAGTACGACAAGGTGGATGCGCTGCGTGGTCTGAACATCAGCATCACCACGACGGCTAAAACCGACGACGAGTGCAAGGCGCTGCTGTCGGCATTCAAATTCCCCTTCAAGAACTGAGGTGGCGCATGGCTAAGAAAGCTTTGATCGAGCGCGAACTCAAGCGCGAAAAACTGGCCGCCAAGTACGCTGCCAAGTATGCAGAACTGAAGGCCATCGCCGGCGACGCGAAGCGTTCCGACGAAGAGCGCGATGCCGCTCGTCTGGGCCTGCAGAAGCTGCCCCGTAATGCAAATCCCACGCGCCAGCGCAACCGTTGCGAAATCACCGGTCGCCCGCGCGGCACCTTCCGCCAATTTGGCCTGGGCCGTGCCAAGATCCGTGAAATGGCTTTCGCCGGTGATATCCCCGGTGTGACCAAGGCCAGCTGGTAAGTCGAGCAGGAGAGAACAACATGAGCATGAGTGATCCCATCGCTGACCTGCTGACCCGCATCCGTAACGCCCAGATGGTCTCTAAAGCCACCGTGACGGCCCCTTCTTCCAAGGTGAAGATTGCCATCGCCCAGGTGCTGAAGGACGAGGGTTACATCGACGGCTTCCAGGTGAAAACTGAAGGCGGCAAGTCCGAGCTGGAAATTGCCCTGAAGTACTACGCCGGCCGTCCCGTGATCGAGCGTATCGAGCGCGTGAGCCGTCCTGGCCTGCGTGTTTACAAGGGCCGCGACGCCATTCCTCAGGTCATGAACGGCCTGGGCGTGGCTATCGTCACCACCCCCAAGGGCGTGATGACCGATCGCAAGGCGCGTGCTACCGGTGTCGGTGGCGAAGTGCTGTGCTACGTCGCCTAACCGAGCATTGAAGGAGAAATACTGAAATGTCTCGCGTAGCAAAATCCCCGGTGGTCATTCCCGCAGGCGTGGAAGTGGCCCTGACCGCAGAAAAGATCAACGTCAAGGGCTCGGGCGGCGCGCTGTCCGTCGCTCAGAATGCGCTGGTTAAGGTTGCCAATAACGAGGGCAAGCTCTCGTTTGAACCCGTCAACGACTCCCGCGAAGCCAATGCCATGAGCGGCACCGTGCGCCAACTGGTGAACAACATGGTGATCGGCGTGAGCAAGGGTTTCGAGAAGAAGCTGTCGCTGATTGGTGTGGGCTTCAAGGCCGCCGCATCGGGCTCGAAGCTGAACCTGAGCGTTGGCTTTTCGCATCCTGTGAATTTCGAGATGCCTGCTGGCGTTACCGTTGCCACTCCGACCCCGACCGAAATCGTGGTCAAGGGTGCTGACCGCCAGGTTGTTGGTCAACTGGCCGCTGAGATCCGTGCCGTTCGTCCCCCCGAGCCCTACAAGGGCAAGGGCATCCGTTATTCGGATGAGAAGGTCGTGATCAAAGAGACCAAGAAGAAGTAAGGAGCTGCAGCATGTTGAACAAGAAAGAGCAGCGTCTGCGTCGTGCCCGTCAGACCCGTATTCGCATCGCCCAGCAAGGCGTTGCCCGCCTGTCGGTGAACCGCACCAACCTCCACATCTACGCCAGCGTGATCTCTGGCTGTGGCACCAAGGTGCTGGCCTCTGCCTCTACGGCGGAAGCCGAAGTGCGCACCCAGCTGGGTGCCGCCGGCAAGGGTGGCAACGTGGCCGCCGCCACGCTGATTGGCAAGCGCATTGCCGAGAAGGCGAAGGCAGCCGGTGTTGAAAAGGTTGCTTTCGACCGTGCAGGTTTCGCCTACCACGGCCGCGTCAAGGCCCTGGCCGACGCAGCCCGTGAAGCAGGTCTGCAGTTCTAAGCGGAGCGGATAAAAATGGCTAAATTTTCCCCCAAGGTGCAAGACGAAGGTCGTGACGACGGTCTGCGCGAAAAAATGATCGCGGTCAACCGCGTGACCAAAGTCGTGAAGGGCGGCCGTATCCTCGGTTTCGCAGCACTGACGGTGGTCGGCGACGGTGACGGCCGCGTTGGCATGGGCAAGGGCAAGTCCAAGGAAGTGCCCGCTGCCGTGCAGAAGGCAATGGAAGAAGCCCGTCGCAACATGGTGAAGGTGTCGCTGAAGAATGGCACTATTCACCACAACGTGACCGGCCACCATGGCGCTGCGGTCGTGATGATGGCTCCCGCTCCTAAGGGTACCGGCATCATCGCTGGCGGCCCGATGCGTGCCGTGTTCGAAGTGATGGGCATCACCGATATCGTGGCCAAGAGCCATGGTTCGTCCAACCCTTACAACATGGTTCGCGCCACGTTCGACGCTCTGACCAATTCCACCACGCCGGCGGAAGTGGCAGCTAAGCGCGGCAAGTCGGTCGAAGACCTGTTCGTCTGATCGGAGTGTGAAATGACGACGCAACAAACTGTCAAGATTCAGCTGGTTCGCAGCCCGATCGGCACCAAGCAGTCTCACCGTGATACGGTGCGCGGCCTGGGTCTGCGCAAGCTGAACAGCGTGAGCGAATTGCAGGACACCCCTGCAGTGCGCGGCATGATCAACAAGATCAGCTATCTGGTCAAAGTCCTCTGAGAGGTTGATGATGGAACTCAATAGCATCAAGCCTGCAGCAGGTGCCAAGCACGCCAAGCGCCGCGTGGGCCGTGGCATCGGTTCCGGTCTGGGCAAAACCGCCGGCCGTGGCCACAAGGGCCAGAAGTCGCGTTCGGGCGGCTACCACAAGGTGGGCTTTGAAGGCGGTCAGATGCCGCTGCAGCGCCGCCTGCCCAAGCGTGGCTTCAAGTCGCAGTCGCTGAAGTTCAATGCCGAAGTGACCCTGCGTGCTCTGGAGCAACTCGGCCTGGCCGAAGTTGACGTCGCTGCGCTGAAGCAAGCGGGTCTCGTGCCCGCCATTGCCCAGGTGGTGAAGGTCATCAAGCGCGGCGAACTCACCAAGGCCGTGAAGCTCACGGGCGTCGGTGCCACCGCAGGTGCCAAGGCTGCCATTGAGGCGGCTGGCGGCAGCTTGGCCTGATAGCCGTTCTGAAAGAGGACATCCGTGGCTACTAGCGCAGCTCAGATCGCAAAAACCGGCAAGTTCGGCGATTTGCGTCGCCGCCTGGTTTTTCTGTTGCTGGCGCTGGTCGTGTACCGCATCGGGGCCCATATCCCCGTTCCGGGCATTGACCCGGCGCAACTGCAGCAGCTGTTCAATGGCCAGCAAGGCGGCATCCTGAACCTGTTCAACATGTTCTCGGGTGGAGCGCTTTCGCGCTTCACGGTCTTCGCGCTTGGGATCATGCCGTACATTTCGGCATCGATCATCATGCAGCTGATGACCTACGTTGTTCCGACGTTCGAGCAACTGAAGAAGGAAGGTGAAGCGGGCCGCCGCAAGATCACCCAGTACACCCGTTATGGGACGCTGGGCCTGGCGATTTTCCAGTCTCTCGGCATTGCCGTGGCGCTGGAAAGCTCTGCGGGTTTGGTGTTGAGCCCTGGCTTTGGCTTCCGCCTGACGGCGGTGGTGAGCCTCACAGCAGGGACCATGTTCCTGATGTGGTTGGGTGAGCAAATCACTGAACGCGGTTTGGGCAACGGGATTTCGATCTTGATCTTCGGCGGTATCGCTGCGGGTCTGCCTGGCTCGATTGGTGGATTGCTGGAACTTGTGCGTACCGGTGCCATGAGCATCATTGCATCCATCTTTATCGTGGCTGTGGTGGGCTTGGTGACGTACTTCGTGGTGTTCGTCGAGCGTGGTCAGCGCAAGATCCTCGTGAACTATGCGCGGCGCCAAGTGGGCAATAAGGTGTACGGCGGGCAGTCTTCGCATCTGCCGCTGAAGTTGAATATGGCCGGGGTTATTCCTCCCATCTTCGCTTCGTCGATCATCCTGCTGCCCGCGACGGTTGTGAACTGGTTCAGCGCTGGCGAGTCGATGCGCTGGCTGCGTGACATCTCCAGTACGCTCACGCCCGGTCAGCCGATCTATGTCTTGCTGTACGCAGCAGCCATCATCTTCTTCTGCTTCTTCTATACCGCGCTTGTTTTCAACAGCCGGGAGACAGCAGACAACCTGAAGAAGAGCGGCGCCTTCATCCCGGGCATTCGCCCAGGTGAGCAGACTGCGCGTTATATCGACAAGATCTTGGTTCGGTTGACGCTGGTCGGTGCGGTGTACATCACCTTCGTATGTTTGCTGCCGGAGTTTCTGATCCTGAAGTACAACGTTCCGTTCTACTTTGGTGGTACGTCGCTCCTGATCATCGTGGTGGTCACCATGGACTTCATGGCCCAGGTGCAAAACTACATGATGAGCCAGCAGTACGAGTCGCTTCTGAAGAAAGCCAACTTCAAGACGACGCTCAACGGCTGAGATAGAGGAAAATGCCCCCCTTGCGTCAATCGCATGGTGGGCCCGATGAGGTAAACCGGCTTCCTTGCCCAGTCAGGGAAGTCAAGTTCCGGGAAGTTGGCCGGAACGGATGGACTAGTTTTAGGAGAATGAAATGAGAGTTTCGGCTTCGGTCAAGAAAATCTGCCGCAACTGCAAGATCATCCGCCGCAAGGGTGTGGTGCGCGTGATCTGCACGGATCAGCGCCATAAGCAGCGCCAAGGTTGATTTGGAAAGTATTAGAGGACGCATATGGCACGTATCGCTGGCATCAATATTCCGCCGCATAAGCATGCTGAGATTGGCCTGACCGCCATCTATGGCATTGGTCGTACCCGCGCTCGCAAGATTTGCGAAGCCTGTGGCATCGAGTACTCCAAGAAGGTCAAGGACCTCACGGACGGTGATCTGGAAAAAATTCGCGACCAGATCGCCCAGTTCACCATCGAAGGTGATCTGCGCCGTGAAACCACGATGAACATCAAGCGCCTGATGGACATCGGTTGCTACCGTGGTTTCCGCCATCGCCGTGGCCTGCCCATGCGCGGACAGCGTACGC
The DNA here is from genome assembly GCF_001298675.1 of Paenacidovorax caeni. Taxonomy (GTDB): domain Bacteria; phylum Pseudomonadota; class Gammaproteobacteria; order Burkholderiales; family Burkholderiaceae_C; genus Paenacidovorax; species Paenacidovorax caeni. The sequence goes on along the minus strand of NZ_CYIG01000049.1, from coordinate 3,217 downwards.
GTACCAACGCCCGTACCCGCAAGGGTCCGCGTAAGGGCGCAGCGGCTCTGAAGAAATAAGAGATTGAAAGATCACTATGGCCAAGTCTCCTGCCAATAACGCCGCTGCACGCGTTCGTAAGAAGGTTCGCAAGAACATCTCGGACGGCATCGCCCACGTGCACGCTTCGTTCAATAACACCATCATCACCATCACTGACCGCCAAGGCAATGCTCTGTCGTGGGCTTCGTCCGGTGGCCAGGGTTTCAAGGGCTCGCGCAAGTCCACCCCGTTCGCTGCACAGGTAGCGTCTGAGGTGGCCGGTCGCGCCGCCATGGAACAGGGGATCAAGAACCTGGACGTCGAGATCAAGGGCCCTGGCCCCGGTCGCGAGTCTTCGGTGCGCGCCCTGGGCGCGCTGGGTATCCGCATCACGTCGATTTCTGACGTGACGCCGGTTCCGCACAACGGCTGCCGCCCGCAAAAGCGTCGCCGTATCTAATCTTTTTATAAGCCCACCGCCGCCTGCAGCTGCATAAGCCGCCGGCGGCTCCCGCAATTGTTTGCGGAAGATGACACAAGGAAGCTCAAGTGGCACGTTATCTCGGCCCCAAGGCCAAACTCTCCCGCCGTGAAGGCACCGATCTGTTCCTGAAGAGCGCACGCCGCTCGATCGCGGACAAGGCCAAGTTCGACTCCAAGCCTGGCCAGCACGGTCGCACTTCGGGTCAGCGCACCTCCGACTACGGCCTGCAGCTGCGCGAGAAGCAGAAGGTCAAGCGCATGTACGGCGTGATGGAGAAGCAGTTCCGCCGCTACTTCGCAGAAGCCGACCGCCGTAAGGGCAACACCGGCGCCAACCTGCTGGCACTGCTGGAGTGCCGCCTGGACAACGTGGTGTACCGCATGGGCTTTGGCTCTACCCGCGCTGAAGCGCGCCAGCTGGTTTCGCACAAGGCCATTCTGGTCAACGGCCAGGCAGTGAACATTCCCTCGTTCCTGGTCAAGGCCGGCGACGTTGTGGCTGTGCGTGAGAAATCGAAGAAGCAGGGGCGTGTCGTTGAGGCGCTGCAACTGGCACAGCAAGTTGGCTTCCCCGCATGGGTCGAAGTGGCTGCCGACAAGGCTGAAGGTACCTTCAAGAAGGTGCCAGATCGCGACGAGTTCGGTGCCGACATCAACGAATCGCTGATCGTTGAGTTGTACTCGCGTTAATCATTCGTTAAATGAGTTCCTGAACCGCGAGGCATCGCGGTTCAGGCGCTGCGTCAGCCTTACCGGCGTAACGAGCTGGGGGTATTGAGAGGAAGTCTGCATGCAAACCAATCTGCTGAAACCCAAGACGATCCAGGTCGAACAGCTGGGCCACAACCGTGCCAAGGTCGAGCTCGAGCCGTTCGAGCGTGGTTATGGTCACACGCTGGGCAATGCCCTGCGCCGCGTTCTCCTCTCGTCCATGGTGGGTTACGCAGCGACGGAAGTCACCATTGCAGGGGTGCTGCACGAGTACTCCTCCATTGACGGTGTGCAGGAAGATGTGGTCAACATCCTCCTGAACCTCAAGGGCGTGGTGTTCAAGCTTCACAACCGCGACGAAGTCACCCTCTCTCTGCGCAAGGACGGTGAGGGTGTGGTCACGGCCCGTGACATCCAAACGCCCCATGACGTCGAGATCATCAACCCTGACCATGTCATCGCCCACCTTTCACAAGGTGCCAAGCTGGACATGCAGATCAAGGTGGAAAAAGGCCGTGGCTATGTGCCCGGTAATGTGCGCCGCTACGGCGACGAGCCGACCAAGACGATTGGTCGCATTGTTCTCGACGCTTCGTTCTCCCCGGTCAAGCGTGTCAGCTACACCGTCGAGAGTGCCCGCGTGGAGCAGCGTACAGACCTCGATAAGCTGGTGGTAGAAATCGAGACCAATGGTGCGATCACCGCCGAAGAAGCTGTTCGCGCCTCGGCCAAGATCCTCGTTGAGCAACTCGCTGTCTTCGCACAGCTTGAAGGTGGCGACATCGACGGCGTGCTGGCCGGCTCCGGCGCCGCGCGCAGCAGCGCAACGACGTTCGACCCGATCCTTCTGCGTCCTGTGGACGAGCTTGAGCTCACCGTGCGTTCGGCTAACTGCCTCAAGGCAGAGAATATCTACTACATCGGTGATCTCATCCAGCGTACCGAAAACGAGCTGCTCAAGACCCCGAACCTCGGTCGCAAGTCGCTCAACGAAATCAAGGAAGTCTTGGCATCGCGCGGCCTCACCTTGGGCATGAAGCTCGAGAACTGGCCGCCTGCTGGCCTTGACAAGCGCTGATTTATAATATTCTGCTCCCTCGCAAGAGCCAGTGCATCGGGCAGTACCTGATACGGCTGCCCGATTTAACTATGTAAAAGGAAAGCACCATGCGCCACGGAAACGGCCTTCGCAAACTCAACCGTACCAGCTCGCACCGCCTCGCGATGCTGCAAAACATGATGAACTCGCTCATCGAGCACGAGGCCATCAAGACCACCGTGCCTAAGGCAAAGGAACTGCGCCGCGTGATCGAGCCCATGATCACCCTGGCCAAGGAAGACTCGGTGGCCAATCGCCGTCTGGCTTTTAACCGCCTGCGCAGCCGCGACAGCGTGACCAAGCTGTTCAACGACCTGGGCCCGCGCTTCAAGGCCCGTCCTGGTGGCTACACACGTATCCTGAAGATGGGCTTCCGCGTGGGTGACAACGCCCCGATGGCTTACGTTGAGCTGGTTGATCGTGCGGAAGACAACGCGCAAGCTGCAGATTCTTCCGCAGCAGCCTAAAAATAGGTTATACTTACCGTCTTGTCGCGCGGTGGAGCAGTCTGGTAGCTCGTTGGGCTCATAACCCAAAGGTCGGAGGTTCAAATCCTTCCCGCGCAACCAATAAAATAGCGGTTCTCGCTAACAGTAAACGCCCACTTTTCAGTGGGCGTTTTTGTTTGTGCCCAAGTTGTGCCCATTCTGTGCCCGTCTTGTGCCCACGCAGATTTAGCCGATCACGATTGTGACCATTGGGTAGATTTGGCGTAAGCGGCTGGCGAACCCATCTTGAATGAGATGGTGAGGTTGAGCAAGATCGTGTGCACGCAACATTGGCGTGGACACGATGCTCAAAGACCCTCAGACCCCGCGCTATGCGCAGCGGCGTACGCACCGCACCTACACCCCGCAGTTCAAGGCCGAGCTGGTGGCTGCCTGCCGACAGCCAGGCGCATCG
>NZ_CYIG01000048.1 GCF_001298675.1 Paenacidovorax caeni | reverse complement strand
AAACGGCGAAAGCCTGAGCCATCGGGGCTGCAAGGCCCCTCAATGCACGAGGTGCAGACCGCCGTAAGGCCTCATCGCGCATTTAAAACGGGCTGGCGTCCAATCGTGCCTATTCGGATCCGTCAATCATGGGGTTGTGAGAGGTTCCCCTACGTGTCCTATTTGATGTGCGAGATCGTGAAAAACGACGAATTCATGAGTGAATTCACGGGGCCCGCAGAGCTGTTCAATGCGGCTGAAAATCAAGTCGCGATCCTTGCCTACGGCGACGAAGGCGACCAACCGGTGGAAGTGACGAGGACCGAGATTGAGTCACTGGCAGACGCGCTCAGAGCGGCTATGGAATCGCTTGACGCCGCAGCCAAAGACAGCCCGTTGGGCACACCTATTGCGGTGGCCGTGTTGGGCCATTACGCACAGGAACTGCTGGCGCGCATCGCAGATGCACTGGAAGCGAGCCCCGCCACCCTCGCACCACTGATGGCGCTCAGCACTTACTCAGGACTCCGCCCCCACCGCGACCGTCCGACACCGCCGATCCGCCGGATAGACAAGGATTTGAAATCAGCGTTGAACGTGATTGCGACCCAGGCATCCACGCTCAGTGAATTCCTCTGGCATGCCAAGGACACCGCCGAAGAGAGCCATGACCTGCGCGCTGCAAATTACTTTCTCGTGGCACAAGGCTTAGCCGAGTACATCGGCATCGTCGCCGATGAAAGCACTGGGAGTAATTTCATCGGCGGAGCGCTGGATTGGGCCAAAGGAGGTGCAGCATGAGCACCGCCGTTGCAGAACGTCCAAAGGTAAAAGCTCGCGCCGGGGAGGTGGCAGAGCCCATCAACTTCAGCGCGAGCGTGAAGTCTGAGGTTGCTGATACTGCCAAGACAGTCCCCTCCCACCAATGCGGACTACCCGGCGCGCAGATTGACAGCCTTGCTGCCAGATTTGATCACGCCAAGATCATCCTTCAGACCCTCGTGCATGTTTTCGGAGGGGACGCCGAAACGAATGACCCCTGCGCCGTGCCGGGCCTGCACGGCGTGGTTCAAAATGTTCAGTGGTTGCTCTGCCGCCTCCACCAGGAGATCATGGAAGTCGATGGCGAATTGCCGCACGACTTGCGGTGGCGCACATTCGAGGCAAGCGAGCTGATCAACTTGATAGAGCACCTCGAATTCAACAACAAATTCGAGTTCAGCCGGTGGCATACACATTGGACATGTGGCTACTTCGACACTGCGCTTTTTGCAGTGGAAACGGCGATAGCGGCACTGAACCAAGTGGAGAGAACCCATGCCTGACCACTTGCGCACCGCAAAGCCCGGCAGCATCGTCGAGTACATGCTGCAGCAGGAAGCCGCCAAGCAACAGAACGCCGCTGCCGTACTGTCCAGCTCCCCCGAGGTCATCGACATGGCGGCCTGGTACGAACAGCACGTCGCGCTACTGCATCAGTTCCTGTATCGCACCCTGTGGGCAATCGCCAAGTCGCCCGCGAGGCGCAATACCAAGCTGGTGAAGATCCTCGAACAAGCTCACTCGGACATAAAGAGCCACACGCAGAAAATCGCTGGGAACGCTGTGCCCACCGTGCTGACGCGTGACGGGAACCACACTATCGCCTACGAGCAGCTGGCCGAGGCCAGGGCCAAGGTACAGGTGCTCACCGCCGAACTGGCCCAGGCCCGGGAAGATTTGGCTGCAGCCAAGGTCGAAGGCTGGCTCCCGGCCTTCGATGTGATGAGCACCCGCCAGGAAGAGCTGGCCATCCAGTTCTGCCAGGAGATTGCAGGACGCCGCGGCGAGCCTGGCAGCCTGCCCGATCCCGTGCGCCTGCTGGAGATGGCCCAGGCGCTGTATGAGGCCGAGCGCCAGGATCTGTGCCCCATGGCAAAGGGGGACGCATGACGCAGCAAGCAGATAACACCCAGCCATTCGTGCAGTCGGCGCGCTTCGTGACGATCAAGCTGTGCGCGACCATGACAGGCCTGTCGCCAGCTGCCGTCGAGAAGCGCATCGAGCGCGGCCACTGGGTTGAAAACAAGGAGTGGCGCCGCGGGCGCGACGGTCGTATCTGGATCGACACCAAGGGGATAGAGGCATGGGTGCTTCAGGCAACGGAGTAGAGATCCGGGAAAAAAGCATCCGCCTGTTCTTCGTCCACGAGGGACAGCGATGCCGCGAGACCCTGACGGTGGCCGGCAAGCCTGCCGCGCCAACGGCCGCGAACGTGAAGTACGCCCACCGGGTGGCCGCAGAGATCCGGGACAAACTCAGGCTCGGCACCTTCAGACTGGAGGACTACTTTCCCGACAGCCCGCGAGCCAAAGCGGGCCAGACAGCGAACACCTCGAGTACCTTTGGTGCGATGAGCACGATGTGGCTGCAGACGAAGGGCCGCTTGGCGAAGAACACCCTGGAGCAGTACACCAACGCCCTGAACGTGTGGAAGACGCTGCTGGGCAACGACACTCCCATGGTGAAGATCACGCATGGAACCGTGGCCGCGAAGGTTGGCAGCTACCCGTGGAAGTCGGCGAAACTCCTGAACAACTACCTGATCCCGCTGCGAGGCGTATTCGCGCTGGCCGGGCGCGAGATGAAGATCGACAACCCCATGGAGGGCATCGAGAACAGCAAGCACCAGGCCCAGCCACCAGACCCGCTGAGCCCTCAGGAAATGGAACAGGTGCTGGACCACCTGCGCAAGCACTGCGACATCCGCGCCTGGGCCTATTTCGAGTTCGCCTTCACGACAGGCATGCGCCCTGAGGAGTTGATTGAATTGCGCTGGGGAGACGTGGACTGGGCGGCCGGCACGATCCGCGTGCAGCGCGCACGCACCGCCGGCGAGGTGAAACCCCTCAAGACCTACAACGCACGGGACGTGGACCTGGTGGCACGCGCCGTTGCGGCCCTGGAAACAATGAAGCCCTGGACGATGGTGGGAAGCAGCGACAAAACAGACCAGGAGCTCGGGCGCCGCATCTTCGAGAACCCTGTGACGGGTCGACCATGGCACGACGAGCGCAGCCAGCGGGATACATTCTGGCGCCCTGCCCTGCGCGTATGCGGCATCCGCTGGCGCCGGGCGTACCAGACGCGCCACACCTACGCAACGAATGCGCTGGCTGCGGGCGTCAACCCGACGTACATCGCCCGACAGATGGGCCACAAGAACGCCAAAATGCTCTTCACCGTCTACGCCAAGTGGATCGACGGGGCAGACCGCGGGCGAGAAAAGGCAAAGCTGGAAGCGGCGCTCAGAAACGAAAAAGCCACCCATAAAAAGGTGGCTTGATCTGAGTTGGAACACTTGCAGTTCCCCAAGAGTTCCCTGAAAACCTGAAGTCTGGCGCTCTTCAGAGGGAAAACTTGGTAGGCGCGATTGGACTCGAACCAACGACCCCCACCATGTCAAGGTGGTGCTCTAACCAGCTGAGCTACGCGCCTGTGTTTGTTCGAGAAGCGAGAGTATAGCAGTAAAAAAGGGCGCTCCGAAAAATCTGTCAACGCCGACGTGCAGATCGCACACCAGGCACCCCTGCCACGATCGCCAGCACCTTGTTGAGCCGGCCGGAGTCTGCGACTTCGACAGTGAAAGTCATCCAAGCCGTACCCTTGACCGACTGGGTCTGCACTCCGATCACGTTGGTTTTCTCGCGGGCAAACACATCGGAAATGTCGCGCAACAGGCCCTGGCGGTCCGCAGCTTCCACAGCCACATCGACGGGATAGACGATGGAGGCCACGGCAGTGGGTTTAGGCAAGCCCCAGGCCACCTCGATCACACGCTCAGCGTTGCGCGCTGCCATCTCGCGGAAATTGCTGCAATCCGCGCGGTGCACGCTCACGCCCTTGCCGCGCGTGACGAATCCGCCAATCTCGTCCGGCGGTGCGGGGCGGCAACACTTGGCCAACTGGGTCATCAGCGAATCGACGCCGACCACCAACACGCCCCCCTTGGACGCCGCATCGGGCCGCGCCTTGCGGATCAGTAGCTGCTCGTCCAGCGGCTGTTCGGGCTCGGGCGGGCGCAACAGGTTCTCGATGTTGCGCAGGGAAAACTCGTCCTTGCCAACGACCTCAAACAAAGCGTCGGCGGTCTTGAAGCCGAGTTGCACAGCCAGGTCGTCCAGCTTGAAGGCTGTCTTGCCCTCGCGCTGCAACAGCTTCTCCACTGCCTCACGCCCGCGCGCCACGGTTTCGTGCGTGGCCTGGGCATTGAACCAGGCACGCACCTTGGCACGCGCGCGCGGGCTCACCAGGTAGCCCAGCTCGGCGTTGAGCCAGTCGCGCGAAGGGCGTCCCTCTTTGACGGTGACGATTTCCACCGTCTGCCCGCTTTGCAGCGGCGTGTTCAGCGACACCATGGCGCCATCCACGCGCGCCCCACGGCAGCGGTGCCCCAGACTGGTGTGCACCGCATAGGCGAAGTCCACCGCCGTGGCGCCCTTGGGCAGCTCGATCACGGCGGCATCCGGCGTGAGCACGTAGATGCGGTCGTCGAACAGGTCGCTGTGGCTGGAGTCGGCCATGTCGCGCCCCCAGGCCAGGAGCTGGCGCAGCACGGCGATCTTGGCGTCGTACTCGCCGCTGGCGGAGACCCCGGCGTAGCCCTTGGTGCCCGCCTCCTTGTAGGCCCAGTGCGCGGCAACACCGTGCTCGGCGTGGTCGTGCATGGCCTGGGTGCGGATCTGGATCTCGATGGCGCGCCCGGACTCGTCGCGCACCACCGTGTGCAGCGACTGGTAGCCGTTGGGCTTGGGCTTGGCGATGTAGTCGTCGAACTCCTCCTCGATCGACTCGAACTGCGCATGCACCCACGACAGCGCGGCGTAGCAGTCCTTCACGGAGGGCACGATCACGCGCAGCGCCCGGATGTCGAACACTTGGTCGAAACCCAGCGACTTGCCACGCATCTTCTTGACGATGCTGTAGATGTGCTTGGGCCGCCCTGACACGCTGGCGCTGATCGAACGCGCGCGCAGCTCCGACTCCAGCCGGCCGCGCAACTGCTCCATGTAGACCTCGCGCTCGATGCGTTTTTCATCGAGCAGCCGCGCGATCTCCTTGTAGGTCTCGGGTTCGAGGAAGCGGAACGACAGATCCTCCAGCTCCCACTTCATCTGCCAAATGCCCAGGCGGTTGGCCAGTGGCGCGAACACGTGCAGCGCCTCGCGCGCCAGGCTCGGCGGCACGGCGCGCTTGCTCGCGGCGTAGAAGCGCAGCGTCTGCAGGCGCGACGCCAGGCGCAGCAGCACCACGCGCAGGTCGCGCGAGAAGCCCAGCAGCATCTTGCGCACGTTCTCGGTCTGCAGCGCCACGTCGTCCAGGCGCTGGCCCGAGGTCTCGGCCCCGCGCGCCTGCTCCTGCACACGCATCAGCTTGGTGGTCTCGACCGCCAGCGTAGCGAAGTTCTCGCCGAAGGCCTTGGCGATGACCTCCTCGGGCCGGTTCAGGTGCACGCAGGCATGGACCAGGTAGCTGGCCGCCTGCATGGCCTCGGAACCGCCAATGCCTTTGAGGATGGACGCCACGGCGTCGGCGTGCGCCAGCGTGTTCTCGCCGGTCTCCATGGTTTCGTTGGCCAGCAGCGGCTCGGCGAAGGCGCGCGCGCGCACCAGCGCGTGCGCCTGTTCGGGCAGCGACTGCGCTGTGGCTGCGATGAGCGGCGAGACCGCTTCACCCCCCTGCGTAGCGCCAGCGGGTGATGTTCCTGCGGCAATGCTCCTCATGCGGCCTCCTGCAAGAAAGCCTGGACAGCCGCAACCTGGTCGTCCGCCACCAGCGTCGGTGCATGGCCAACCCCCGCGAACTCGACCCGCTGCGCACGCGGGCCGCGCTGCGCCATGGCCTGTGCCGTGGCTGCGGTGAGGAGGTCAGAGTCGGCACCGCGCAGCAGCAGCGTGCGCGCCTGAATCTGGTCGTACAGCTGCCACAGCACCGCCTCGCCGGCCAGGGCGGTCTCCTCGGTCATGGTTTTGAACGGCACGGCCAGGGCCGGGTCGTAGTGCAGTCCAAAGCCGCCGCCGGGCAACGGCCGCAGCATGGGCTGCGACAGAGCCAGCCACTGCGCCTGCGTGTGCGGCCCAAACGATGTGGAAATGGCCCACAGCGCGGCAGCTGCCTGCTCCTGGGAATCAAAGCGCACCGGCTGGCCCAGGTACTGGCCGATGCGCTGCAGCGCCTGCCAGGCAATGGCCGGGCCCACGTCGTTCAAAACCAGGCGGCGCACCGGCGCCGGCAGGGGTAGCCCTGGCTGCCCGGCGATGGCCATGCCGATGAGCCCGCCCATGCTGGTGCCAACCCAGTCCAGCGTTGTGATGGGGGCCTGCTGGTGCACCTGCGCCAGCAGGGCCAGCATGTCGGCGGCGTATTGCGGCACCTGGTAGGCCATCGGGTCGGCCAGCCAGTCGCTGTGGCCGCGCCCTGCCACGTCCGGGCAAACCACCCGAGCCTGGCGTGCCAGCCGCTGCGCCAGCACGTCGAAGTCGCGCCCCTGGCGCGTCAGCCCGTGTACGCAGACGATGACATGGGGATGCTGCGGGTCGCCGGTCGCGTTCCACTCCCAATAGGCCATGCGGTGCTGGGCCTCGTGCCCTGCGGTAGCGGTATGCGCAGCGCCTGCGCACCATACGTAGTTCAGCCTAGGTTCAATCATGGGTGCGTGAGCGGGGAAGCATGGCTCAATAATTGCCGGGTTCCATCCTAATTCATCCGGAGAGTCTCTTATGCTGAAAGGCAAAACCGCGCTGGTCACTGGCTCCACCAGTGGCATTGGTCTGGGCATTGCGAAAGCGCTGGCGCGCCAGGGTGCCAACATCGTCATGAACGGCTTTGGCGAAGTGGACGGCCCGCGCGCCGAAGTGCTGGCCGCGGGCCAGGCGGCGGGCATCCAGGTGGCCTACCATGCGGCCGACATGAGCCGCGCGGCCGACATTGAAGACATGATGAAGTACGGCGCCGACCAGTTCGGCCGCATCGACATCGTGGTGAACAACGCTGGCATCCAACACGTGGCCAGCGTGGAAGACTTTCCGGTCGAGCGCTGGGACGCCATCATCGCCATCAACCTCACCAGCGCCTTCCACACCACGCGCCTGGCGCTGCCCGCCATGAAGGCGGCCAACTGGGGCCGCATCATCAACGTGGCCTCGGTGCATGGCCTGGTGGGCTCGGCGCAGAAGTCGGCCTACGTGGCGGCCAAGCACGGCATCGTCGGCCTGACCAAAGTGACCGCGCTGGAGACCGCCCCCACCGGTGTGACCTGCAACGCCATTTGCCCCGGCTGGGTGCTGACGCCGCTGGTGCAAAAACAGGTGGACGCCAAGGCGCAGCAACTCGGCGTTTCCAACGAGGAGGCCAAGAAAGTGCTGCTGGGCGAAAAAGAGCCGTCGATGCAGTTCACCACCCCGGAGGAGCTGGGTGAGTTGGCCGTGTTCTTCTGCTCCCCGGCCGGAAACAACGTGCGCGGCGTGGCCTGGAACATGGACGGCGGCTGGGCCGCACAGTAAGCGCAACTCCTAAAAAGAGAGCTGCTAGCGCTTATTCCTAAAGCGCTAGCGCCCGTTTTTGCATCAAAAGCTAGCGCATCTGCACGGAGCCCGAGACGCTGACCTCCACCTGCGCCTTGCCCGCCTCCACCGGCACCGGGGCGGCATCGCCCAGTGCCATGGCCTTGGCTTCCATGGCCATCATGCGCGGGCGTGGCCCGGATGCGCCCTCGCTGCTCTGCACGGCCACCTCGCGCAGCGTGTATCCCCCAAAGCCGAAGCTGCGCGCCAGCGTGGCCGCGCGCGCCTTGAACTGCTCGATGGCCTGGGCCTGGGCTTCACCTTCGGCCTGGGTGCGCGCCTCGGGCGAAAGCCCAAAGCCGATCTGGCTGATGGCCATGCTCTGCACCTTGGCCGCCGTACCGGTGATGCGCGCGAAGTCGCGCCCCTGCAGCAGCAGCTCGGCGCGGCCCTGCCAGCCGGACATCTTGCCGTCCTTGCCATAGCGCGGGTACAGCCCGAACGCGCCGGTGCGCACGTCCAGCTGCCCTGGCTGTGCCTGGCGCTTGGCTTCGGCCAGCGCGGCGTCGAGTGCCTGGCGCAGCTGCGCCTGCACTGCCGCCGCGTCGCTGCCCTCCTTGCTGGTGACCAGCGTCAGCACCAGCCAGTCCTGCACCACTTCGGTGCTGCCGGTGGCCGACAACTGCAGCACGTTCTGCGGCGGTTGTGCCGCTGAATTTTGGGAAAAACTGGCACTAGCGCATGCCAGCATTGCGCTAGCAGCTATGATTTTTGATATTTTTCGCATGGGCGCAGACATCCTTTCATGGCGTCCGTGCGCACACCGCGCACGGCTTGGGCGCCACGTTAACCGCTCCCACAGACGCCCGTGCAAAGCCCCCGCAACACGCTGGTGCACCCGGGCAAAACATGTAACAGTTGGTCAGGTGTGGGCCGAATGACTGAACTTCCCGGCGCAAGCTGGTCAGAATCGGCTCTGTTACAAATTGGACTGGGGAAGAACCATGGCCACAACCGCCAACCGTACCGACAAGATTCTTGTGGTGGATGACGATGCACGCATCCGCGACCTGCTGCGCCGCTACCTCACGCAAGAAGGCTTCGAGGTCATGATTGCGGAAGACGGCAAGGCCCTGAACCGCATCCTCCTGCGCGAGACGGTGGATCTCATCGTGCTCGACCTCATGATGCCCGGCGAGGACGGCCTGTCGATCTGCCGCCGCCTGCGCGCCGCCAACGACCGCACGCCCATCATCATGCTCACCGCCAAGGGCGAGGATGTGGACCGCATCGTCGGCCTGGAGGTGGGTGCCGACGATTACCTGGGCAAGCCCTTCAACCCGCGCGAGCTGCTGGCGCGTATCCACGCCGTGCTGCGCCGCCGCCCGCCGCAAGAGGCACCGGGCGCCCCCTCGGGCGACAACGAGGTCGTCACCTTCGGCCCCTTCACCTTCGACATGGGCACGCGCGCGCTGCAGAAGAACGGCGAGGAGCTGCCGCTGACCACGGGCGAGTTCGCCATGCTCAAGGCCCTGGTGCGCCACCCGCGCCAGCCGCTGTCGCGCGAGAAGCTGGCGCTGCTGGCGCGCGGCCGCGAGTTCGAGCCCTTCGACCGCAGCCTGGACGTACAGGTCTCGCGCCTGCGCAAGCTGATCGAGGTCGATGCCGCTGCACCGCGCTACATCCAGACCGTGTGGGGCGTGGGTTACGTGTTCGTTCCTGACGGAACGAACTGACGCCGCCCACCCTGAACCGCCTGCGGCGCCCGCCCGCCCGCAGGCGGGCGCCCGTTCCACCGCGCAACCCATGAACGCCACCCAAGACGCCGCTTCTGAAGCCACCAGCCCGGCCCCGCTGGAGTCCACCGTGCGTGCGCCCGTTCAGGGCTCGCGCATGGGGCTGAACCTGTTCTGGCGCACCTTCTTCCTGCTCGCGTTGCTGCTGGTGGGCTCCATCCTGGCGTGGCTGCAGACGCTGCGCGCGCTGGAGTTCGAGCCGCGCACGCTGCATACGGCGCAGCAGATCGCCTCCATGGTCAACCTGAGCCGCGCAGCACTGGTGCATGCCGACGCCATCGCGCGCGTCTCGCTCATCAAAACCATGGCGGACCAGGAGGGCGTGCGCATTCTGCCGCGCGAGCCGGGCGACCATTTCGAGCTGCTCGACAGTTCCGACCTGGGCCTGCGCCTGACCGAGGCCCTTACCGAGCGCCTGGGCCCGGGCACCGTGGTGGCACGCAGCGTCAACGGCGAAGAGGGACTGTGGGTGGGCTTCACCATCAACGACGACCCCAACTGGCTGCTCATGGACCGCTCGCGCTTCAGCCCCGCTGGCGGAAAGACCTGGCTGGTATGGCTGGCCACGGCCACCATTCTGTCGCTGGTGGGCGCGGCGGCCATCGCCGGGCTCATCAACCGGCCGCTCAAGCAGCTGTCCAACGCCGCCAACCGCGTACGCGAAGGCGATTTCGCTGCCAGCCACCTGGACGAAGAGGCCGTGACCAGCGAAATCCGCGAGGTCAATATCGGCTTCAACCGCATGGCGCAAAAGCTCGCCAAGCTGGAGCAGGACCGTGCCGTGATGATCGCCGGCATCTCGCACGACCTGCGCACGCCGCTGGCGCGCCTGCGCCTGGAAACCGAGATGAGCGTGAACGATGACGTGGCACGCGAGCACATGGTGGCCGACATCGTGCAGCTCGACGCCATCATCGACAAGTTCCTCGACTACGCGCGCCCCGACCACGTTTCACTCACGCCAGTGAACTTGCACGCCGTGGTGTCGTCCTGCGTCTACGCCGTGCAGGACCACCGCGAACTACAGATCACCATGAACGTGCCCGAGGATCTGAACGTCATGGCCGACGAGGTGGAATTGGCACGCGTCATCTCCAACCTACTGGAAAACGCGCGCCGCTATGGCAAGACGCCTGACACCGACATCACCAGTGTGGAAATCGCCGCCAAGGGGCGCGAAAACTGGGTGCTCATCAAGATCCGCGACCGGGGCAAGGGCGTGCCGCCCGAGCAGCTGGCCAATCTGACCAAGCCCTTCTTCCGCGGCGACTCGGCGCGCACCGCAGCCGCGGGTGCCGGCCTGGGCTTGTCGATCGTGGACAAAACGGTGCAGCGCATGGGCGGCATGTTCGCGCTGGCCAATTCCAGCACCGGCGGGCTGGCCGCGCACATCCAGCTGGAGCGTGCACGCAACCAGCCCAAGGGCGAGGACCCGAAGCAGCGCCTGCAGCGCCCGCAAATCAAGCGCCACCTGCCCCGGCGCCCGCCGGCCGAGGACAAGGTCTGAAAAGCATCGGATTTTGAGCCAAAAAAGCCTCCAGGCCTTACCCAGCAAGCGCTAGAAGCTATTCAATCAATAGCAAATCTTCAGCCTGCCCCACGTCGCACGAGCAGCGCTACCGCACGTGCTTCAATCGCCAGGCCCTGGCCCACGGGCCCCAGGCGCTCAGCGGTCTTGGCCTTGATGTTGATCTGGCCTGTCTCCAGCCCCAGCGCATCGGCGATGCGCGTTCGCATGGCCGGAATGTGCGCGGCCAGGCGCGGCGCTTGCGCCACGATGGTGCTGTCGATGTTGCCCACTTCCCAGCCCGCCGCGCGCACGCGCCGCAGCGCCTCGGCCAGCAGTACGGCCGAATCGGCGCCGCGGAACTGCGCGTCGCTGTCGGGAAAGTGCGTGCCGATGTCGCCCAGCGCCGCCGCGCCCAGCAGCGCGTCGGTGATGGCGTGCAGCAGCACGTCGGCATCGGAGTGGCCGAGCAGGCCCAGGGCGTGCGGCACCTGCACGCCCCCCAGCACGAGGCGGCGCCCCGGCACCAGGGCGTGGATGTCCCAGCCCTCGCCTATGCGGAAATTGATCATTCGAAAAAAACTCAGGAGAAAAAAGGATTGTTGCGCGGATCGCCCACCGCCACGCCGCGCGCGCCGCCAAAGCGCTCCAGCGTGCCACTGTGCATGCGCAGCGTGAGCACTGCCGTGGCCAAGGCAAAGTCGTCGGGATAGGTCACCTTGAAATTCTGCGCGCCGCCCGGCACCAGGCGCGGGTGCAGGCCCGCCGCCTCGATGGCGCTGGCCTCGTCCGTCACCGCCAGCCCGGCACGCTCGATGGCGCCCAGCAGCGTGCCGATACGAAACATCTGCGGCGTCTGCGCCAGCCATTTGTCGCTGCGCTCCACGGTGCTGGCCACGCGCACGCCGCCCGGGCCGTCGGTGGCGGTCTTGAGGGTGTCGGCCAGCTTATGGCCCAGCAGGCCGCCCACGGCATCGTGCGCGCAGGCATCGATGAGCGCATCGATGCGCTCGGCAGTGATGAGGCAGCGCGCCGCGTCGTGCACCAGCACCCAGTCGGCGGGCACGGCGCCGCGCGCCAGCAGCGCGCGCAGCCCGCCCTGCACCGTGGCCGCCCGCGTCGGACCGCCGCAGGGCGCGGTGAAATAGCTGGCGTGCGGGTAAGCGTCAAGGAAATGGTCTCCCGGCGCCACGGCCACCAGCGTGCCCGCCAGCCGCACCACGCCGGCGAACGCCGTGAGCGTGTGCAGCACCAGCGGGTGGCCCGCCACCATCTGGTATTGCTTGGGCAGGTCTGCGGCCGCCCCCGCAGGCACGGCGCGCGAGCCTGTGCCCGCGCAGGGCACCAGGCCCCAAAAACGCCCGGGGGTGCCGGGGGCGAAGGATGGCGGTGCTGGCATCTCGGTCATGCGCGCCATTCTAGAATTCCTGCCTTGCCCTGAACCGCCTGCCCGCCCCCCGCGCGCACCAGGCCGCCCGCATGCAACTGCCCAAACTCACCCCAGGCAAACGCTTTGCCCTGCCCCGCCCGGCAGGCAGCAGCGATGCCCTGCTGCTCGCCCACCTGGGCGAGCGCGAAAAAGCCGCACAACGCACCGTCGCCATCGTCACCGCCGACGCCTCCGACGCCAGGCGCCTGATCGACGAGATGGCGTTCTTTGCGCCCGCTCTGCGCTGCGCCATGTTCCCCGACTGGGAGACGCTGCCCTACGACGCTTTCTCGCCACACCAAGACCTGATCAGCGAGCGCCTGTCAGCGCTCTGGCGCATCTCCCAAGGCGAAGCCGACGTGGTGCTGGTGCCCGCCACCACGGCGCTGTACCGGCTGGCGCCGCCGTCGTTTCTGGCGGGCTACACCTTCCACTTCAAGACCAAGCAAAAGCTGGACGAGGCCCGGCTGCGCGCCCAGCTCACGCTGGCGGGCTACCAGCATGTGAGCCAGGTGGTCAGCCCGGGCGAATACGCGGTGCGCGGCGGGCTGATCGACCTGTTTCCCATGGGTTCGCTGCAGCCCTACCGCGTGGACCTGTTCGACGACGAGATCGACTCCATCCGCACCTTCGACCCCGACAGCCAGCGCAGCCTCTACCCCGTGCCCGAGGTACGGCTGCTGCCCGGGCGCGAGTTCCCCATGGACGATGCGGCGCGCGCGCGCTTTCGCAACCGCTGGCGCGAGCTACTCGAAGGCGACCCGACCAAGAGCCGCATCTACAAAGACATGGGCAACGGCGTGGCGACGGCGGGCATCGAGTACTACCTGCCGCTGTTCTTCGACGAAACCGCCACGGTGTTCGACTACCTCGGCGAGCAGGCCACGCTGGTGCTGCACGGCGAGCTGGAAGGCGCCTTCCAGCGCTTCTGGCAGGACACGCGCGAGCGCCACCGCATGCTGGCCGGCGACCCGGAGCGCCCCGCGCTGCCGCCCGATGCGCTGTTCCTCAGCGCCGAGCAGTTCTACCAGCGTGCACGCGACTGCGCCCAGCTCGCGCTGCGCGAGGGCACGGCCGATGTGGAAGACAACGCCTTTGCCCAGAAGCTGCCCGAACTGACCGTGGTGCGCGGCGCCGAGGACCCGCTGGCGCGCCTGCAGGCGCACATTCGCGCCACGCCGCAGCGCGTGCTGCTGCTGGCCGAGAGCAACGGGCGGCGCGAGAGCCTGCTCGACTTCCTGCGCGCCTCGGGCCTGAACCCGCCCGCGTTTGATTCGCTGGCCGAGTTCGAAGCCCATGGCGACGAAAAGATCGGCATTGCCACGGCCGCGCTGGCGCAGGGCTTTGCCTGGGCGGAACAAGGCATCGACTTCGTTACCGAAACCGAGCTCTTCGCTGCCGGCCCCACCACACGCCGGCGCAAGAAGCAGGAGCAGGTCAGCGACGTCGAGGCACTGATCAAGGACCTGTCGGAGCTGAACGTGGGCGACCCCGTGGTGCACAGCCAGCACGGCATCGGCCGCTACCGTGGGCTGGTGAACATGGACATGGGGCAGCAGAACCCCGATGGCTCGCCCGCGTTGCAGGAATTCCTGCACCTGGAGTACGCCGACAAGGCCACGCTCTACGTGCCCGTCAGCCAGCTGCAGCTCATCAGCCGCTACACCGGTGTCTCTGCCGACGAAGCGCCGCTGCACAAGCTCGGCAGCGGCCAGTGGGAAAAGGCCAAGCGCCGCGCTGCCGAGCAGGTGCGCGACGCCGCCGCCGAGCTGCTCAACATCTACGCCCGCCGCGCCGCGCGCCAGGGACATGCCTTTCGGTACAGCCCGCAGGACTACGAGCAGTTCGTGGCCGACTTCGGCTTTGAGGAAACGGCGGACCAGAACGCCGCCATCCATGCCGTGATCCAGGACATGATCTCGCCCCGTCCGATGGACCGCCTGGTGTGCGGCGATGTCGGCTTTGGCAAGACCGAGGTGGCGCTGCGCGCGGCCTTTGTCGCCGTCACGGGCGGCAAGCAGGTGGCCTTCCTCGCGCCCACCACGCTGCTGGCCGAACAGCATTACCAGACGCTGGTGGACCGCTTCAGCAAATGGCCGGTGAAAATCGCCGAGGTCTCGCGCTTTCGCTCCGGCAAAGAGATTAGCGCGGCGATCAAGGGCATTGCCGACGGCTCGGTGGACATCGTCGTCGGCACGCACAAGCTCTTGAGTGAGTCCACCCAGTTCAAGAACCTGGGCCTGCTCATCATCGACGAGGAGCACCGCTTTGGCGTGCGCCACAAAGAGGCGATGAAGCAGTTGCGCGCCGAGGTGGACGTGCTCACCCTCACCGCCACGCCCATCCCGCGTACGCTGGGCATGGCGCTGGAAGGGCTGCGCGATTTGAGCGTGATCGCCACCGCGCCGCAGCGCCGCCTGGCCATCAAGACCTTTGTGCGCAACGAAGGCCAGGGCGTGATCCGCGAAGCCGTGCTGCGCGAACTCAAGCGCGGCGGGCAATGCTACTTTCTGCACAACGAGGTGGAAACCATTGAGAACCGGCGCCAGAAGCTGGAGGAGTTTCTGCCCGAGGCACGCATCGCCGTCGCCCATGGCCAGATGCCCGAACGCGAGCTGGAAAAGGTGATGCGCGACTTTGTGGCGCAGCGCTACAACATCCTGCTGTGCTCGACCATCATCGAGACCGGCATCGACGTGCCCAGCGCCAACACCATCGTCATCAGCCGCGCCGACAAGTTCGGCCTGGCGCAGCTGCACCAACTGCGCGGGCGCGTGGGCCGCAGCCACCACCAAGCCTACGCCTACCTGCTGGTGCCCGATACCGAGGGCCTGACCAAGCAGGCGGCGCAGCGCCTGGACGCCATCCAGCAAATGGAGGAGCTGGGCAGTGGCTTCTACCTGGCCATGCACGACCTGGAGATTCGCGGCGCCGGCGAGGTGCTGGGCGAGAGCCAGAGCGGCAACATGCTGGAAGTGGGCTTCCAGCTTTACAACGAGATGCTGTCCGAGGCGGTGAACAGCCTCAAGGCGGGCAAGGAGCCCGACCTGCTCGCGCCCATGCAGGCCGCCACCGACATCAACCTGCACGCCCCCGCGCTGCTGCCCAATGACTACTGCGGTGACGTGCACCTGCGCCTGTCGTTCTACAAGAAGCTGGCCACCGCCAGGGCCAGCGCGCAGATCGATGCGCTGCTCGAAGAGATCGTGGACCGCTTCGGCAAACTGCCGGCGCAGGCGCAAACCCTGATCGACGTGCACCGCCTGCGTGTGCTGAGCCAGCCCTATGGTGTGCAGAAGGTGGACGCCGCGCCGGGCGTCATCACCATCACCTTCAAGCCGCAGCCGCCGGTGGACCCCATGGCCATCATCGCGCTGATCCAGAAGAACAAGCACATCAAACTCGCGGGCAACGAAAAGCTGCGCATCGAGCGTGCCCTGCCCGACCCTGCCGCGCGCGCGCAATTGGTGCGCGACCTGCTGCGCAGTCTGGGCCAGCCGCTCACGGCCACAGCTTAAAAAGGATAGCGGCTAGCGCTTGCCAGACAATGGCCAGCGCCCGATTCAGCGCCTTAACGGCATGCCGCAAGTATGTCCGCTGCTGCTATGCCCGCACCGAGCGAACGGGGGTGCGCACCAGGCCAGGCGCCGCTCCCGTGGTGGCGTACCATTCCGACTTGCTCCGCACATGCGCCCCGTCATGCGCTTGTGCGCTTTTTTCGCCCACCTCCACCAACACATGCCCTGGGAAATTGCCCTGAACGCCCTGGCCCTGCTCGTGGCGCTGGCGCTGCGGCCCTGGCGCATGCTGGCGCCGCGCCGCCTGCGCACGCCGCAGGGGCCTGTGAACGAGTCTTCGCCCCTGATCACCCCGCTGCTGGCCACGCTGGTGTTGCTGCCGTGGATGTGGGCCCTGCCCACGCTCACGCACATGCCGTTGCAGCTGCAGTGGTCCGGCGCCTGTCTGGTGGTACTGATGCTGGGCTGGCCGCTGGCCGTTCTCGTGCTGGTGGGTGTGGGTGGGCTGGCCTGGCTGCTCTCGCCCGCCATGGACTGGGGCCAGGCCCTGGCGGCCATGACCTGGCAGGGCGTGGTGCCAGCCACGCTGGCCCTGTGCCTGGGCGCGCTGCTGCGCAGCCTCACGGGCACGCGTCCATTCGTCTACGTGCTGGGACGCGCCTTCCTGGGCACAGTGGCCTGCCTGTTCACGGCGGGCGCGCTGGCGCAGTTCGGCGGGCACGAGCTACCGGGGGTGGACGAAGACCTGTCCCTGGTGGCGCGCTGGCTCATGGCCTGGGGCGATGGCTTCGTCACGGGCATGCTCGCGGCCGTCTTCGTGGCATTCAAACCGAGCTGGCTCGCCACCTGGTCCGACCGGCTTTACCTCCCGCCCCCGGGCAAGACTGACTAAGGTCAAACGCAGACTTGATCCAAAACAAATTCCCACAGACTTCCTAGGGGCATAGTGAGGCATCATCTCTGTGACTCTATGGAGGGAGTTATGAAGCTACTGACCGACCTGTTCGCCACCGACTACGGCCTCATGAGTGTTTTCGTGATCGCCTTCATCCTGATCATGGCGGTGTTCTTCATCCGCCTGTTTCTGGGCAAGATCAACGAAGGTGCCGTGAGTGCGCCGCCGGTCGTGCCAGGCAACAAGGCAAAAAACTAAGGTTCCTGGGTTCTCCTCTGCGCGGGCTACCATTGCGGGCTTTGTGACCGCAGCGTAGCCCGCTTTTTTTTCATGACCCACGCCACCGAATTCGCACCTGGCATCACCGTACGGGGCATCACCGCGCCCCTGGCCCTGAAGGACTACAAGCTCATCGCTTTCGACATGGACTCGACGCTCATCAGCATCGAGTGCGTCGATGAAATCGCCGCCGCCGTGGGGCGCAAGGCCGAGGTTGCGGCCATCACCGAAGCGGCCATGCAGGGCGTTATCACCGACTACAAGGAAAGCCTGCGCCAGCGCGTGGCGCTGCTGCGCGGCGTGACGGCGGCGCAGCTCGAAGCGGTCTACACCGAGCGCCTGCGCTTCAACCCCGGCGCCGAGGCGCTGGTCGCCGCAGCCCGTCAAGCGGGCCTGACGACGCTGCTGGTGTCGGGTGGCTTCACCTTCTTTTCCGACCGCGTGAAGGCCCACCTGGGCATCGACTACGCGCGCGCGAACATGCTGGAGATCGACAACGGCGTGCTCACCGGCCGTATGGTCGATCAGTCCTGGGGCGACATCTGCGACGGCGCCGAAAAGCGCCGCACGCTGCTGGAATTGGCCTCGCTCATGGGCATCGCGCCGCACCAGGCCATCGCCGTCGGTGACGGCGCCAACGACCTGCCAATGATGGGGGCGGTCGGGCTGTCGGTGGCCTACCACGCCAAGCCTACCGTGCGCGCACAGGCGAAGGTGGCCATCCACGAGGGCGGACTGGACCGGCTGCTGGAAGTGCTGCGCTGAGCCAGCAAAAAAACTCCTGTATTCATAGC
The DNA here is from genome assembly GCF_001298675.1 of Paenacidovorax caeni. Classification (GTDB taxonomy): domain Bacteria; phylum Pseudomonadota; class Gammaproteobacteria; order Burkholderiales; family Burkholderiaceae_C; genus Paenacidovorax; species Paenacidovorax caeni. The sequence continues at coordinate 2,981 of NZ_CYIG01000048.1, read as the reverse complement.
TGCGAGCGCTTACCAGGCAAGCGCTTGGTGTTGTTTTCATGCTTTTTTTGCAAGATAAGAAACCCACTTCATATATGAATATGAAAATAAAAGATACCCACTAAAGCCACGCCCGCACTACACTTGTACGCAGCCAGCGCCGTGCCACCAGCACGGCGCGGTGCCATCCAACCCCTTCCAAGAAACGGATCTCCGATGCTGAAGAAAACCCTCACCGCGATCGCCCTGGCCGCCGCCGCCCTTGGCGCCAACGCTGCCGACGCCGTGCTGAAAGTGGCCGCAACCGCCGTACCGCACGCCGAAATCCTGAATTTCGTCAAACCCCAGCTCAAAGCCCAAGGTGTGGATCTGCAGGTCAAGGAATTCAGCGACTACGTGCAACCCAACATCGCCGTGGAAGACAAGCAGCTGGACGTGAACTTCTTCCAGCACCAGCCCTACCTGGACAGCTTCAACAAGGACCGCAAGACCAGCCTGGTGGCCGTGCCTGACGGCAAGGTGCACGTGGAGCCCTTTGGCGCCTATTCGAGCAAGATCAAGAACATCAAGGATCTGAAGGACGGCGCCTCCGTGGCCATCCCCAACGACCCGTCCAACGGCGGCCGCGCGCTGATCCTGCTGGCCAAGCAGGGCCTGATCGAGCTGAAGGACCCCAAGAGCCTCACGCCCACGCCGCTGGATGTGGTCAAGAACCCGAAGAAGCTGAAGTTCCGTGAACTCGAAGCCCCGTTGCTGCCGCGTGCGCTGAACGACGTGGACCTGGCGCTGATCAACACCAACTACGCCATCGAAGCCAAGCTGAACCCGACGCAAGACGCGCTGTTCATCGAAGGCGCCGACTCGCCCTACACCAACATCGTGGTGTCGCGCACCGACCGCGCCCAGGACCCCACCATCGCCAAGCTGATCAAGGCCCTGCACACCCCTGAGGTGAAGAAGTTCATCCAGGACAAGTACAAGGGCGCCGTGGTGCCCGCGTTCTGAGCCCGGCTCACACCCCACCCCATGAAACGCTGCCCCAGGGCAGCGTTTTTTATTGCCGCCGCCCCAAAGCAATCACGTCTTTGGCGGGACCGCGCCCGCACCGCGTGGGCACATGCGGGGCATGTATGCCAGGCACGGCGGCGCATGGCAGCCCCGCCCTCAGGTCCCCTGCGCCACCCACCAGGCCAACACCAGCATCATGGCGCCGGTAAGACCGTCCAGCACGCGCCAGGCACGGGGGTTGGCAAACACGCTTTGCAGACGGCGCCCTGCCAACGCCAGGGACACGAACCAAACCAGGCTGGCACTGGCCGCGCCCAGCACGAAGACGCCCTTGAGCCAGCCCTGCTGACGCGCGCCGATCGAGCCGATCAGCACCACCGTATCGAGGTAGACATGCGGGTTGAGCAGCGTGATCACCGCCAGCCCGCTGACCACGCCAAGCACGCCGCGCACCACACGCGCACCGCCTGCGGCATCCATGCCGCCCCCGGGCGCGAACAGCGCGCGGTGCCAGGCAAACAGCCCGTACGCCAGCAGGAACAGCGCCCCGCCCCACTGCAGCCACTGTGCCAGCGTGGGTGAGCGGCCCAGCAGCTGCGCCATGCCGGCCACGCCCAAGCCCACCAGCAGGGCATCGCTGGCCACGCACCAGGCCACGCACACGCGCACATGCTGACCACGCACCGCCTGGCGCAGCACGAACAGGTTCTGCGCCCCGATGGAAACGAGCAGCGACATGCACACGGTAAAACCCGCGAGCCAGGAGGAAGACCAGGGCGCCAGGCCCGCAACAAGGTTCGACATGCGCCCGATCGTAGGTGGGCACACGGTTTACGTACACTTCAAATTCCTAACCCATATTTAGAAATACTTCATGCTCGACTACGCTGGACTTGAAGCCCTGGCCGCCGTGCTGCGCGAAGGTAGTTTCGAGCGCGCCGCGCGGCGCCTGCACGTCACGCCCTCGGCCGTGTCGCAGCGCATCAAACAGCTGGAGGAGCGTGTGGGCCAGGTGCTGGTGCAGCGCGGTACGCCCTGCACCGGTACGGCGGCTGGCCGGCGCTTGTGCCTGCACCTGGAGCAGGTGGCCTTGCTGGAGCACCAACTGCGCCGCACCCACCCTGACCTGCTGCCCAGCGCCGCGACCGTGCCCACGCTCAAGCTGGCAGTGAACGCCGACTCGCTCTCCACCTGGTTCATGGACACGGTGGCCGCCTTCACCGCCGGGGGCGAAGAGCTGCTCGACCTGCGCATCGACGACCAGGAACACACCGGCGAGCGCCTGCGCCAGGGCGAGGTCATCGCCGCAGTGACCGCCACGGGCACCCACATTCCTGGCTGCAACACCTGGCCCCTGGGCACCATGCGCTACGTGGCGGCGGCCAGCCCCGCCTTCGTGCAACGCCATTTCGCCGCAGGCCTGACCCCGGCAGCGCTGGCGCGCGCGCCCATGATGATCTACGGCCGCAAGGACCGGCTACAGGATCAGTGGCTACACGGCCAGGGACTGACGCCGCGCACCCAGGCGCCGCGGCACTTCATGCCATCCGCCATGGACTACATGCGCGCATGCGAAATCGGCGTGGGCTGGGGCATGCACCCGACGGTGCTGGCGCGCGCGCAGTTGGCCCAGGGCTCGCTGGTGGAGCTGAAGCCAGGCGCAGTGCTCGACGTGCCGCTGTACTGGGCCCACCCGCGCAGCGCACAGCAGACACTGGAACGGCTCACACAGTGCGTGATGGCCGCCGCCCGCGCCTGGCTGACAGCCCCAGAGGAAGCACCAGTCGCTCCCAAATAAATAGCTGCCAGCGCTCACCCCACAAGCGCTGGAGGCCATTTTCCCTGATTAGCTACTTACCTCAGAAACGCGCAGCAGCGTCAAAGGCAGCGGCCCAGTAGTCACCAAAGCCTTCAACAGCCTAGGCAGCATGGCAGGCAGATCAAACCGACGGTTGAATCGCCAGCAAAACTCGGCCAAGTAGCGCTGGGCATAC
>NZ_CYIG01000047.1 GCF_001298675.1 Paenacidovorax caeni | reverse complement strand
GTTCTGTACTCAGGGACGGGCTCGAACACCCCAGCGGCTACCAAACTGCACGGGCCGGTCTGGCTACCTTTACGGCCGTCAAACTCTACCGCGACGGTCTGGATGGAAGATACAAGCGGCTGCGCCGCTTCCCCCTTCTCTCTACGCGCTTCGCGCTACGGGAAGGGGGACGACGCCCGCGCGGCGGGGCGGCCCTTGCGCGGCGTCTGCTGGTCTGGGCCGTGCCGGTTTCATGGGCCGTGGGTGGGGATCGCTGATGTAAGCGGCCGCGCTTCCTACAATCGCGGCCATGCAACCTTCCGACACCTCCGCGCCGCCCGCCACACCCTACGAGTGGCTCGGCGGCGAGCCCGCCGTGCGCCAACTGGTGGACCGCTTCTATGACCTGATGGACTTGGAGCCCGCTTACGCCGAATTGCGCGCCGCCCACGGCAGCACGCTCGACGACGCGCGCGACAAGCTGTTTTGGTTTCTCTGCGGCTGGCTTGGCGGGCCTGACCATTACCAAGAGCGCTTCGGCCACCCGCGGCTGCGTGCGCGCCACTTGCCGTTTTCCATCGGCATCAAGGAGCGCGACCAGTGGGTGGCCTGCATGGACCAGGCCATGGCCGAGACCCAGGTGCCGCCCGACCTGCGCGCGCGCCTGAACCAGAGTTTCATGAACACCGCCGACTGGATGCGCAACCGCGGCGGCTGAACCCCACAGAGGAGGCAATGATGTCGATGACCACATGGCTGGTATTGGGCGGCTTGGCGCTGGTGGTGGCCTGGGCCGTGGCGGTATACAACCGCCTCGTCACCCTGCGCAACCGCATCGCCAACGCCTACGGGCAGATTGACGTGCAGCTCAAGCGCCGCTATGACCTGGTGCCCAACCTGGTGGAAGTGGCGCGCGGCTACCTGCAGCACGAGGCCGCCACGCTGCAGGCCGTGATCCAGGCGCGCGGCCAGGCGCAGGGCGCCGCCGACGCCGCGCGCGCCGCCCCCAGCGCCGCGCACCTGGGGGCGCTGGCCGCCGCCGAGGGCGCGCTGGGTGCCGGCCTGGGCCGCCTGCTGGCCGTGGCCGAGAGCTACCCCGAACTCAAGGCCGATGCCGCCATGCGCCAGCTCTCCGAAGAGCTGGCCAGCACGGAGAACCGCCTGGGCTTTGCGCGCCAGGCCTACAACGACCAGGTGCTTGAATTCAACGACGAAGCCACCCAGTTCCCGGCGCTCATCGTGGCGCGGCTGCTGGGCTTCGCCGCCGCGCCCATGCTCGAAGCCACGCGCAGCGCGCAGGAGCGCGAGGCGCCCGCAGTGCGCTTCTGAGCCCAGGCATGCGCTTTTGGGACCGGCAGAACGCTGCGCGCGCGGAAACGCGCCGCTTGCTGCTCGCCTTCGCCCTGGCCGTGCTGCTGCTGGTGGCCGGGGTGCACGGCGCGTTGACCCTGGCCTGGCTGCTGATGGCGGCGCTGCTGCCGTGGCACCTGCCGTACCCGGCCGGGTTCCTCACGGCCAACGTGGGCGTGTCGCTGCTGCTGGTGCTGGGCGGCTGGTGGGTGGAGACCTCGAACCTGCGCGCGGGCGGCGTGAAGCTGGCGCGGCGCGTGGGCGCGCGCGAGGCGCGCCCGGGCGTGTCGCATGCCGAGCAGCGCCTGTGCAACGTGGTGGACGAGCTGTGCATCGCCGCGCACATGCCGCGCCCCCAGATCATGGTGCTGCCGCGTGCCGACGCCATCAACGCTTTTGCCGCGGGCTGGGACGCCGAGGATGCGGTGCTTGCCGTCACGCAGGGGGCGCTGCAGTACCTCACGCGCGAGGAACTGCAAGGCATGGTGGCGCACGAGCTGAGCCACCTTCACGAGGGCGACACGCGCCTGAAGATGCGCCTGGCCGGCATGGTCTATGGGCTGGAGCTGGTCTACCACTTCGGGGACACGGTGCGCGAGCGTCCTGGACTGGCCTGGTGGTTTGGCAGCGCCATCATGCTGGCGGGCAGCGCTGGCTGGCTGGCCGGGCGCCTGCTCAAGGCGGCGGTGTCGCGCCAGCGCGAGTACCTGGCCGACGCCCGCGCCGTGCAATGGACGCGCAGCCGCGACGGCCTGGGCGGCGTGCTGCGCAAGGTGATGACCCAGCGCAGCGAGGCCGCGCGCCTGCGCCTGCCGGCTGCGGCCCACGGAGGGCTGGCGCACCCGGCAGTGCAGCACATGCTGCTGGTCGAGGCGCCGGATGAAGACCGCTTCTCGCGCCTCCTCGACAGCCACCCGAGCCTGCAAGAGCGCGTGCGCCACATCTACGGCCGTGGCATGCCACCCCTGCCCGTGCAGCCGCTGCAGGACGCGCCCGAGCCCGCGCACCGGGGGGCGCCGGCCCCTGGCGCTGTGCCCCTGGCCGCGCGGTTCGATCCCTACGCTTAGAGCCTGTTCACGATCTTTTCCTAATGCCTTTTGCGGGGCAACCCTTCGGGCAAGGCTGCAAAAAGCCGCTACTGCGTCGTTGCGCACCTTGTCCAGGCCACCAGCATGGCCTGCGGTGTGCGCCTAGATTGCGGCTTTTTGCTGCTTTGCGGGCACTATGAAAAGATCGTGAACAGGCTCTTAGCGCGTGAACGGTTCCAAAGACGGTTTCCCCTGGGGGCCGGCGGGTGGCGACGCAGGTGCGCACAGGGGCCATCGTTTTTTGTGCGGCCTGCCGGGCGTTGTGCGTCACGGTGCTGTCAAAACGGCTTCAGACACTGGGGCCTTTACACCATGACAGGCCTATTCGCATGTTCGACAGAACGCTTCACCATGACTTCCTGGTTTCCCACCGCTTGAGGCTAGCCGCGCTTGCCAGCTCGGTTGCGCTGGCTGCCTGTGGCGGCGGCAGCGACGACGCCACCAGCCAGAGTGCGACCGCCACGCTGGCGGTGCTGGAGACGACGGACTTGCACTTCAACGTGCGCAGCTACGACTATTTCAAGCTCGCCGAGGACAAGAGCTACGGCTTCGAGCGCACGGCCACGCTGGTGCGCGCCGCGCGCAAGGAGTTCGCCAACACGCTGCTTGTGGACAATGGCGACACCATCCAGGGCACGGCACTGGCCGACTACGAGGCCACCGTCAATCCCATTGCGTGCACACAGCAGTTGTCCATGTACAAGGCCATGGGTGCACTGGGCTTTGATGCCGGAACGCTGGGCAATCACGAGTTCAACTATGGCCTGCCGTTCCTGAACCAGGTGCTGGGCGGTGGCCTTGACGTGGACGGCGTGGATGCCACCAAGAAGTGTGCCGGTGCGGGCTACCCGGCCGTGCTGGCCAACGTGTACAGCAGCAAGACCCGCAAGCCGCTGGTGCAGCCCTACACCATCCTGGAGCGCAAGATCATCGCCACCAGCAGCGATGGCAAGAGCGTGACCCTGCCAATCAAGGTGGGCGTGATCGGCTTCACCACGCCCGGCATCATGAATTGGGACAAGCGCTACCTTGAAGGCAAGGTTTATACCGAGGGCGCCGTGGAGTCCGCCACCAAGTACGTGCCCGAGCTGCGCGCCAAGGGCGCCGACGTCGTGGTCGCGCTGCTGCATGGCGGCCTCGACAGCGGCGCCTACTCGCCCACCATGGAGAACCCGGGCCTGTACGTCTCCAAGGTTCCCGGTATCGATGCCATGGTCATGGGCCACCAGCACAGTGTCTTTCCCGATACGGCCGCGACGCCGGCTTTCTCGCAGCCTGGCGTGGACAACAAGGCGGGCACCATCAACGGCGTGCCCGCCGTCATGGCCAGCTCCTGGGGCAAAGCGCTGGGCGTGATCCAGCTGTCACTGCAGTGGGATGGCAAGGCCTGGGCCGTGAACAAGGGCGCGAGCAAGAGCGAGTTGCGCAACATCCAGACCGGCAAGGACGCCGCGGGCAAGGCCGTCTACGTGGACGCCGACCCGGCCGTGGCACCACTGATCGAGTCGCAGCACCAGGCCGCGATCCAGTACGTGAAGACGCCCATCGGCAACACGGACTTCCGCATGAGCACGCTGTTCGCCGACGTGGGTGACCCCGGTGCGATCCAGATCGTGAACCAGGCCCAGCGCGACTATGTTGCCGCCTATATCCAGGCCAACCTGCCGCAGCACAAGGACCTGCCCGTGCTGTCGGTGAGTGCGCCGTTCAAGTCGGGCTTCCAGGGGGGCGCCGACTACACCGACGTGGCGGCCGGCCCGCTGGCGATCTACAACGCGGCCGACCTGTACCTGTACCCGAACACGGTCTATGCCGTGAAGGTCAACGGCGCCGACATCAAAGGCTGGCTCGAGGCCGCCGCCAAGCGCTTCAACCAGATCGATCCGGCCAAGACCGGCGAGCAGCAGCTCATCAGCACCTTCCCAGGCTACAACTTCGACATGTTCACCACGGCCGACGTGCAGTACGAGATCGACGTGACGCAGCCCGTGGGTAGCCGCATCAAGAATTTGACCTATCTCGGCAAGCCCATCGACGCGGCCAAGGTGTTCGTCATTGCCACGAACAACTACCGCGCCACGAGCGGCAAGAGCTTCATCGACAAGCTCGACGGCTCGGGCACGATCTGGGCCTCGCCCGACGCAAACCGCGACGTGGTGATCGACTACGTGCGCAGGAACGCGAACGTCACCCGTGCCGCCAACGGCGCGGCCAAGAGCTGGCGCTTCACCCAGGTCAAGACGGCAGGCGATGTGGTGTTCAGCTCGGGCGCCAATGCCTTGAGTGTTGCCCAGGCGGCAGGCCTCACCAACGTCTCGCTGCTTGCGGCCGACGATGGCTCGGGCAAGGGCACGTCCAAGTACAAGCTGGATCTGTCCAAGTAAGCCTGCGCGCCTGTGTGCCAGCGGGCCGGAGAGCCTGCTTGCGGCGCACAGCGTTCACAGGGGCCAAGCCGCGCGGTGCAGGGGCACCCGCGGCGCGCACATCACGCCGCCGGCTGCACAAGGTTGCGCTGCGCACGCTGGCAGATGCGGCGGGTGGCGGGGTGCGGGGCCTGCGCCAACCACTGGGTGCACAGGTGGCGTACCCAGTCGGGCTGGTCCTTGGCGGCGTCGTTGAGCCAGTTGGCCACCGAATCCTGCACATAGGCCGAGGCGTCGGCGCGCAGCGGCGCCAGCAGGGGCAGACCCCGCGCAGGGTCCTGCTTGAGCGCTGCAATGTGCGCGCACCACACGCCGCGCGGGCGCAGCGCTTCGCTGGCAAAGCGGCGCACGCGCTCCGACGGTGCGGCCGTCCAGGGCACGAGGGCGGCAATGGCCGCATCCAGCTCCTGCGCCAGGTGCGGGCGCACGGCCATCCATGCCCATTCGCGCACGCCGAAGTGCGGGTCGTCGGCCAGCGGGGCAATGGCAGCCAGCCGCGCTGCGGCCGCCAGTCCAGGTTGCGCACCGACCATGAAACAGGCCCAGCCGCGCACCGTGTCGGCGCTGTGGGCCTGGCAGCGCGCCAGGCCGGCCGGGCCGAGTTCCTGCCACAGCAGCGCACCCAGGCCGGCCATGCGCTGGGCGATGCCTTTTTGGCACACGGCATCGGCCGCGCGCAGGGCCGCGGGCGGCAGTTCGGGGAACACCGTGCGCAGCAGCAGGCCCTGGTCCAGGGCCAGTCCTTCGGCCAGGGTGGCGGTGGGCAGCGTGCCGCGCGACAGCGCTTGCAGCACCTCGGCGGGAATGTCACTGGCGCGCGTGGCGCCCTTGCGGGGTGGGGTGTTGTGCATGTCAGTTATCCATGGCGCCACGCGCCGTCTAGAGCCCATGAAACCAGGGCGGCCCAAGCCAGCGGCTGCCGCGCAAGGGCCGCGGCGCAGCCACTCAGGGGGCGTTTCACTCCAGGCGCGTTGCGACCTTGTCCAGCAGCCGGGCGAGCTGCGTGCGCTCGGCCGCGTCCAGTGCGCCGAACAGGCTGGCGATCCAGTGCCCGTGCTGCGCGAAAACTGCCTGTGCCACCTGCCGGCCCCGGGGCGTCAGGCAGATGCGCAGCGCGCGGCGGTCGCTGGCGTCGGCCTGGCGCGCCACCAGGGCCTCGCGTTCCAACCCGTCGAGCAGGCCGGTGACGGTGGCCCGGCTCACGCCTGCCTGCTGCGCAAGCACGGCGGGGGCCAGCCCGTCGGGCGCTGCGTCGAGCAGGAAGAGCAGCACGAAGCGCCCCTCGGACAGCCCGTGGGGCGCCAGCAGCGCAGCGCAGTCGCGGTCGATGGCGGCCGCCAGGGACAGCGCCTGGAAGCACAGGCGGATGCCGTCCACGTCCGGGAGCTGGCGCCGCTGGGCTTCGTCCAGCAAGGCCTGGTATTTCTGTGCGAGCTGCATGATTTTTTGTGGCTAATAGTTAGCTGGCTAATTATATGGGTGCTTCTTTGGTGTTTTTACTCCTGAAAAAATAGCTGCTAGCGCTTTCTGTAAAAGGGCTGGAGGCCGATTTGGCTTGATTTTTCCGTGCGCTGCTACGGTGCCGCCACACGCAGCTTGCCCGGCTGCAGCAGCACCACCAACGCGCCGGCGCCGCCATCCATGGGCCGGGCCTGCACGAAGGCCAGCACTTCCTTCTTCTGCACCAGCCAGGCCTGTACGCGGCCCTTGAGCACAGGCGTTTTGCCGGGCGAGCCCAGGCCCTTGCCGTGGATGATGCGCACGCAGCGCAGGCCGGTGCGGTGCGCCAGGCGGATGAATTCGCCCAGCGCCTCGCGCGCGTCGTCGCGGCGCAGGCCGTGCAGGTCGAGCTGGCGCTGGATGCTCCAGTGCCCGCCGCGCAGCTTGCGTGTCACGTCTACGCCGATACCGGGGCGGCGAAAACTGAGCTGGTCGTCCACGTCCAGCAGGGTGCTCACGTCGAACTCGTCGCTCATGGCCTCGCGCAGCACGTTTTGTTCGTCCTGCACGCGCTGAAGCGGCTTCGGGTCGGGGGGCGCTGGCGGGGCGCTGTGGCGGTTGGCGCCGCCCTTGAGCGGCTGCACCGGCCCCACGCTGTGGGCAAACAGGTGGCGTTCGCGTGCGGCGCGCTGCGCGGCCTCGCGCGCAGCCTGGGCGCGGGCGGCTTCCTGCGCAGCGGCTTCGGCCAGGGCGCGGCGCAGGGGCTGGAGTTCGGCGAAGGAGCGGGCGGTGGCTCTCATGGCGTGCGGTTTGTACCGCATCGCCCATGCCCATCGCCCGGCGCCTGGTATTGCGCGGCGATGAACTGCGTGACCTGTGCCGGATTGAAGTTGTTGTCGCTCACGAAGACCAGCACGCAGCCGCCATCGGGCAGCGGCGGGCCCCAGGTCATGCCTTCGATGTTGTCGACCAGTCCCAGGCCGAGCTGGGCGAAGTCAGCCACCAGCGTCTTGGCGGCGGGGCGGTAGGCGCCGGGGGCCAGGGCCGGCAGCGCCAGGGTGTCGCTGCCGTCGCGCGTGTCGATGCGGTACAGCCGCACGTGAAAGCCCGCGCCGACGCTGTAGGCGCGCTCCAGCACCAGCAGGTGGTGGGGGCCGTCGGCGAGGATCTCGCTCACCCCCACCATTTGCGGCCCCATGGGCAGGCGGCGTGCGTGGGGCACCGCGTCGGGTTGGTAGGCGATTTGGCGCAGCACGGCGCCGCTGGCCACGTCGAGCGCGGTGAAGCGCACGGGCCCGCCTGGCGCGGCAGGGGTGGGCAGGGGGCCGTCCTGCCACCAGGGCAGCTCCATGGCCAGCCAGGCGGTTTGCCCGCCCGGGGCCAGTGCCAGGCCTTCGAGCGTGCCGTTGGCGCGCGGGCCCTGGCGCTCGCGCGGCGCGGGGGTGAAGGCGTCGGGCAGCACGTAGTCGCGCAGCGCGGTGCCGTCGCCCCAGCGGCTGGCGCGCAGCTGCGGGCCGAAGCCGCGCGTGAAGTCGCCCTCGCTGGTCCACAGGAAGGCGGTGCCGCCGGGCAGCCAGCGCACGGCCTCGGCGTCGGGCACGTCCACACCTTCGAGCGGGCGGTGGGCCGGGCCGAAGCGCTGGCCGCTGGCGTGCAGCAGGAAGGTGACGCCGGTGAACTCGGGCGCCTCCAGCTGCGTGGCGCTGTAGCGCAGGCGTGCGGTGTAGACGCGTGCCGGGTCGTGCGTGGCGCGGTCGTCGCTCACCAGCAGGTAGCGGTCGTGCGTGGCGTCGTAGTCGATGCCTGAGAGTCCGCCCACCTGGGTGCCTGCGTACTGCACGCCATAGTCCAGCGCAGCGCTGCCGATCAGGCGCAGCCAGGGGGCGCCCTGCGGCGCGGTGGCTGCGGGGGGCTGGGGGGGCGCCGCCGTGGGCAGGGGCGCGCAGGCAGTGAGCAGGGCCAGCACGCACAGCGCGGCCAGGCGGGGCTGGGGGTGGGTCATAGCAATCCTTGTGCGGACATGGAGAGTGCGGCGCCCGGGGCGACGATGACGTGGTCCAGCACGCGTACGTCCACCAGCGCCAGCGCGGCTTTCAGGGTCTGCGTGAGCGCCTCGTCGGCGCGGCTGGGCTGCACGCTGCCGCTGGGGTGGTTGTGCGCCAGTACCACGGCGGCAGCCTGGTGGTGCAGCGCGCGCAGCACCACTTCGCGCGGGTAGACCGAGGTTTGCGTGAGCGTGCCGCGAAACAGCTCCTCCATGGCCAGGAGCCGGTTCTGGCTGTCGAGAAAAAGCACCGCGAACACTTCGTGCCCCTTGGCGGCCAGGTGCAGCTGCAGGTAGTCCAGCATGGCGCGGGGGGAGTCGAGCACCGCGCGCTCGCGCAGTTGCTGGGCCAGGGCGCGGCGTGCCAGCTCCAGCACGGCCGCCAACTCGGCGCGCTTGGCGTTGCCGCCCAGGCCCTTGAAGTGGCGCAGGGCCTGCACGTCGGTGTGCAGCAGTCCGGCGATGCCGCCGAAGTGCGCCAGCAGCTCTTGCGCCATTTGCAGCACGCCGCGCCCGGCGGTGCCGGTGCGCAGCACGATGGCCAGCAGCTCGGCGTCGGCCAGGGCGGCGGGGCCGCGCGCCAGCAGCTTCTCGCGCGGCTGGGCGTCCGGGGGCAGGTCTTTGAGGGGCATGGGCGCTCCGCGCTCGGGCAGTGGGGATATCCCCGGGGTTTTTACAATGCGCGGCAGTTTATCGGCACGGCTCGCCAGGCCGTGCTCCGCCCCACGAGGAATTCCCATGACAGCCAACTCCACCCCCGCCGTCGTCCAGAACGGTTCGTTCCTGACCTTGCACTACCGCCTGGCCGGGCCGCAGGGCGACGTGATCAACACCTTCAACGACAAGCCGGCGACGCTGTCGCTGGGCGCGGGCGAGCTGTCGCCCGCGGTTGAGCAGCGTTTGCTCGGGCTGTCGGAAGGCGAGCGCGTGTCGTTCGACCTGCTGGCGGGCGAGGCCTTCGGCGAGCGCAACCCCGAGATGCAGCAGTGGGTGGCGCGCAAGCTGCTCAACGACTTCGGCGACCCGGATGAGCAGTACCACGTGGGTGACGTGGTGCAGTTCCCCACGCCCGACGGCCAGGGCAGCTACGCCGGCGCCGTGGTGCAGGTGCGCGAGGATGGGGCCGTGCTGTTCGACTTCAACCACCCGCTGGCAGGCCAGCCGGTGACGTTCGAGGTGCAGATCATCGGTGTTCTGTGATGGGCCAGCCTCCGAAGGCCATGCAGGAAGTGCTGCTCGCCGAGCCGCGCGGTTTTTGTGCGGGGGTGGACCGCGCCATTGAGATCGTGGAGCGCGCGCTGGCCAAGTTCGGCGCGCCCATCTACGTGCGCCATGAGATCGTGCACAACACCTATGTGGTGAACGACCTGAAGGCCAAGGGCGCGATCTTCATCGAAGAGCTGGACGATGTGCCGCCGGGCGCGACGCTGGTGTTCTCGGCCCATGGCGTGAGCCAGGCGGTGCAGCGCGAGGCCCAGGCGCGCGGCTTCACTATCTTTGACGCCACCTGCCCGTTGGTGACCAAGGTGCACGTCGAGGTGGCCAAGCTCGCCAAGGAAGGCTACGAGTTCATCATGATCGGCCACAAGGGCCACCCCGAAGTCGAGGGCACCATGGGGCAGCTCGACCACGGCATCCATCTGGTGGAGGACGTGGCCGATGTGGCCCGGGTGCAGCCCGCGCAGACCGAAAAGCTCGCCGTGGTCACCCAGACCACGCTCAGCGTGGACGATGCCGCCGAAATCACGGCCGCGGTGCGCGCGCGCTTTCCGCGCATCCGCGAGCCCAAGCAGCAAGACATCTGCTACGCCACGCAGAACCGCCAGGACGCGGTCAAGCTCCTGTCCTCCCAGGTGGATCTGGTCATCGTCGTGGGTAGCCCGACCAGCTCTAACAGCAACCGCCTGCGCGAACTGGCGGCGCGCCTGGGCACCACGGCGTACATGGTGGACGCGGCCGATGAGCTGCGCCCCGAGTGGTTCACCGGCATCGCGCGCGTGGGGCTGACGGCTGGCGCCTCTGCCCCCGAGGTGTTGGTGCAGGCGGTGATCGCGCGCATCAAGGCACTGGGCGCCGTTTCGGTGCGCAGCATGGACGGCATCGAAGAGACGGTGAAGTTCCCCCTGCCCAAGGGGCTGAAGACCAGCGCTGCCTGAGCACCAGGCGCTGAAGCACTCTTTATTTGATAGCTGCTAGCGCTTGCTGGACAAGCGCTAGCAGCTATTTTTATTCCTATTTTCCATTCCCTGATTGCCAACAGGGCTGGCGCAGCCGTGCCCAGGCTGAGGCTTGAGGCGCAGCGGGAAGTTTATTTGGTAAATAAGATAGAAATGATAAAATTTGCGAATTGATGTAATTTTTATCGCTTTCTCCCGTCGAGAGATTCGTATGTTGTTTCGCCATTTGAAAATCAGTACCCGTCTGGCCCTAGGTTTTGCCCTGCTCATCGCAACGATGCTGACCATAGTGGTCGTGGGGCTGCTGCAGCTCGGCAGCCTGCTCGAAACCAACCGCCAGATCATTGAGAGTGACTGGGTCAAAGTCCAGGCGGCGAACACGCTCAGCACCATCGCGCAAGCGAACGCGCGCCGCACCATTGAGGTTTATGTGGCCGAGACCGACGCCCAGCGTGCGCAAAAGCGCGCCGAAATCCTGTCGGCCCGCGAGACCTTTGTGCAGTCTTTCAAGACGTTGCAAGAACTGGTGCACCGCCCTGAGGGCAGGCAGTTACTGGGCGAGGTGGAGGCTGCGCGCAACCGTTACCTCACCTCGATGGCGACGTTCAACGAACTGTTGGACGGGGGGCGCAAACAAGAGGCTTTTGCCGAGCTGCAGGGCCACATACAGGTGGAATTGGCAACGATGCAGGACCGCCTGGATCGCCTGGCCAAGCTGGAGCAGCAACTGGCCACCGAGGCTGGCGCCCGTGCCACGGAGGAGGCGCAGTTCGCGCGGGGGCTGTTGCTCGCCCTGGGGGCGGGTGGCCTGCTGGCCGGGCTGCTGCTGGCGCTGTGGATCACGCGCTCCATCACCGCCCCGCTGCGCCAGGCCGTGCGCGTGGCCCAGGCGGTGTCGGGTGGTGACCTGGGCAGCACGATCGAAGTGCACAGCCAGGATGAAACTGGCCAGTTGCTGCAGGCCCTGAAGCAAATGCAGGAAAGCCTGGTGCAGGTGGTGTGCAAGGTGCGCGAGGGCTCGGAGAGCGTTGCCACCGCCAGTGCGCAGATTGCCCAGGGCAACCAGGATCTATCGGCGCGCACGGAGGGCCAGGCCAGCGCGCTGCAGGAAACGGCCGCGTCGATGGAGCAGCTCAACTCCACCGTGCGCCAGAACGCCGACAACGCGCGCCAGGCCAACCAGCTGGCACAAAGCGCCTCTTCGGTGGCCGCCCAGGGAGGCGAGGTGGTGGCCGATGTGGTGCGCACCATGCAGGAGATCAACGACAGTGCACGCAGAATCTCCGACATCATCCAGGTGATCGACGGCATCGCCTTCCAGACCAACATCCTGGCGCTCAATGCCGCCGTGGAAGCGGCCCGGGCGGGAGAGCAGGGCCGGGGGTTCGCGGTCGTGGCGTCCGAGGTGCGTGCGCTGGCCGGGCGCAGCGCCGAGGCGGCCCGGGAGATCCGGGGTTTGATCGGCAACAGCGTGGACCGCGTGGATGCAGGCTCGGCGCTGGTGAACCGCGCTGGCGAGACGATGGCCGAGGTGGTACATGCCATTGGCCGGGTGACCGACATCATGGGCGAAATCAGCGCCGCCAGCACCGAGCAGAGCCAGGGCGTGGACCAGGTCAACGAAGCGGTGACGCAGATGGACCACGCCACGCAGCAGAACGCCGCCCTGGTGGAGGAAATGGCGGCTGCCGCCGCCAGCCTGAACGGCCAGGCGCAGGAACTGGTGCAGACCGTGGCCGTTTTTGACCTCGGGCATGCTGGTGCCAGGGGCACACGCCCGACCACTGGCGGCCCGGGGCCTGTGCCCAAGGCGGGCGTGCCAGCGGTAGCCAAGGCATTGCAGCGCCCGAAGGCGGCCTCGCCCGAGGCGGTGGTCGCGCCCAAGAAGGCTGCGGCACCCCAGGCTGTGGCGGTGACGCCAGCGCTTGGCGCGGCGGGGGATTGGGAAAGCTTCTGAGAACCCTTGTAAGTGCGGGTGTCCCTGCACCCGCTGCACGCTTTGCCCTGTTTCGCGCAGGGGGCCAGGAAATGGCGCAATGACTCTAGACACACCTTCCCTGATGCTCACCAACACCTTGCTGACCGCCACCTTGGCGGTATGCCTGGCGCTGGTGGCGCGGCGTGACCGCGCCGATGGTTTGTTCTACTGGGGGCTGGCGCTCACGGCGCACTGCGCTGCGTACGTGCTGTACATGCTGCGCGGGCAGGTCAGCGACTGGTTTTCCGTGGTGCTGGCCAACATGTCGCTGGTCAGTGCCTTTGCGCTCATGCAGGAGGGGCTTTACCAGTTCCAGGGGCGCAAGGCGCCGCGCTGGAGGCTATGGCTGCCTGTGTTGGCGCTGGGGGTGCTATTTGCGCTGCTGCTTGGCAATATCCATGCCCGCGTCGTGGTGCTGGCCTGTGTGCTGTGCCTGCAGTTCGCGCAGTTTGCCGTGGCGATGGGCCAGCGTTGGGCCGAGACGCCGGGGCGTGGCAAGTTTTTCGTGATGGCGGGCATCGCCATGTCGGCGCTGGCCTTGGTGGTGCGTGCGGTGGCGGTGGTCATGGGGCAGCTGGCCATGGGCTCCATTACCGACTCGGGCCTCCTGCAGACACTGGTCTTCGCCATGGCGGCGGTGGCCATGATCCTTGTCAACTTCGGCATCGTGGTGATGATCAAGGAGCGCGCCGATGCACGCAACCATACGCTCGCCTTCATGGATGAACTGACCGGGCTGCATAACCGGCGCCATGTGCTGCTGGCGCTGGAGCAGCAAATCGCCTGGGCCTGCAGGGCGCGGCAGCCGCTGTCGCTGCTCCTGCTGGATGTGGATTTCTTCAAGCGCATCAACGATACCCTGGGCCACCTCAGCGGTGACCAGGTGCTGCGTGATCTGGGGGCGGGCCTGCGCAGCCATCTGCGCGCCTGCGATATTGCGGGGCGCTGGGGCGGCGAGGAGTTCATCGTCGTGCTTCCCGGTACCGACGCCGCCGGGGCCGCCACCCTGGCGGAGCGGCTGCGTGGCGCGGTGGAGGCCAAGTGCTTTGTGATGCCCGATGGCACAGCGTTGACGGTGACCGTGAGCATCGGTCTGCACACACTGTACCCCGTGCCTGTGGATGCCACGGCCGACAGCCTGCTTGGGCTGGCTGACCGTGCGTTGTACCGTGCCAAGGCGCTGGGGCGCAATCGCGTGGAGGTGGCGTAAGTACGCGGGGGCGCGTTGCCGCCGCTGACGATCGGGGCTTAGCCGCGCGGAGGCGGCGTGTGCTGTGCCATGAAGGCGCGCAGCTGTTGACGCAGCCGCTGCCAGCCGTTGCGCATCGCCTCGGTGGCGCCAGCGGCCGCGTGCGCTTCGATCTCGCGTGCTTCCTGGGCCGCATGGGGCTGGCCCAGCATGGCCAGCACCGACTTGAGACTGTGGGCCACACGCTGCAGGGCTGGTGCGTCGTGGGCACGTGCAGCAGCGTCGCCTTGCGCCAGATCGTTGCCAAACTGGGCCAGGCAGCTTGCCAGGTAAGCCTGGTAGAGGCCGTGGCCACCGCCGAAGAACGCCATCACCGGGTCTTGGGCAGGCGCTTCTGGTGCTGGTGCGGGGGGCAGGTCAGCGGCCAGCGGATCGGCCTGCAGGGTGCCCTGCAATGCCTCGCGCACGGTGTCGAACAGCAATCCAACGCCCACGGGCTTGGCCAGCACCCGCCAGGCGCCCTGGCTTTGCAGATGGCGGCGCAGGGCCGCATCGTCCACTCCACCGCTGAAGACGACGATGCGGCAAGCTGCGTTGTCCTGCGTGGGCAGCGATGCCAGCAGTTCCTGGCCCGACCCGTCAGGCAGCGCCAAGTCCATCAACACGAGCTGAACGGGCGTGTGTTCGAGCAGCGCACGGGCTTCAGCCAGCGTGCCGCAGGGCAGCAGCTGCAAGGGCAGGCGTTCAAGCGCCAGGGCTACGAAGCGGCGTACCGCCGGGTCGTCCTCAAGCAAAAGTACGCGGGGCGGGGCCATGGCGGTTTCAGCCGGAGCCTTCGAGGCAGGCCTTGAGCAGACGGGGCAGCTCTTGCACCATTTGCGGCTTGTGCACCACGGGCAGGCCGGTCAGCGCGAAGGCATACACCCCGCGCTGGGCTTCGTCCAGTGAGGTTACGACGATCAGGCGACTGCGCTGGAATTGGGGGTGCGAGCGCAGCCGGGCGATCAGCGTGGCACCGTCGATGCCGGGCAGCAGGATGTCTACCAGGAGCACGTCGGGCTGCAGCTCGCCGGCCATGGCCAGGCCGACGAAGCCGTCTTCCGCCACATGCAGGTCCACGTGTGGGAAGTTGTGGGCCACCAGCAGGCGTACCAGGTTCTGAAAATGCGCGGAATCCTCAATCAGCAGAACGCGCGGGCGACGTAGCGCTAGCGCGTTGGCATCTTTGCCGGGGCTGGAGGGCTTGGGCGCGCCGGCCGTGGCTGTCGGCTGGGCTGTCACGGCTGCCGCCGCTGTAGGGTGGCTTTGGTGACTTTCTAGCCATTGTTGAACCGAGGCACGCGTGATACGGCGATGGCCGCCGGGCGTCTTCCAAGCCTGAAGCTCGCCACGATCCACCATGAGCTGCACCGAACGCACGGCCAGCCCGAGTGCTTGCGCCACGTCGCGCGTACTGCACTCTTCGGGGAGGGTGTTGAGCAAATTTGTTTCCATTGCGGGCAAATTTTATCAATAAAAGGGCAAATATGATAAATTCGATAGGTAACAAACTGTGGGGTTTCCACCATGAGCAAGCGCATCCTGATCGTCGAAGACCATGCGGACATTCGCAAGCTGGTTCGCCTGACCTTGGAGTTCGAGGATTATGAAATCCACGAGGCCGGCAATGCTGACGAGGGGCTGGAGGCGGTGCGGCGGCTGCGCCCGGATCTGTTGCTGTTGGACGTCATGATGCCGGGCAAGCTGAATGGGCTGGATTTGTGCCGCCTGGTCAAAACCGACCTGTCGCTCGGCCGGCCTCAGGTGGTGCTGCTGACGGCGCGTGGGCAGAGCCAAGACGTGGAGGCAGGCATGAATGCGGGCGCTGATGCCTACCTGCTCAAGCCTTTCAGTCCGCTCAAGCTGATCGCAACCATTGACACACTGGGCGCGCAGTCCTCGGAGCTGTCATGACGCTGCCCTCCGATGCGGCCACGCAGTTCGACCCCGCCGCGGCCGAACAGATGGAAAAGATCATTTGCGACCTGGGCCGTATGTACCACGAGCGCAACGAGGCGCTGCAGGAGGTGGCACGCGCCCACCATGAGGCCTTGTTCCAGCTGGCCATGGCGGCTGAATACAAGGACGACGACACCGGCGTGCACATCGTGCGCATTGGCTTTCTGGCTGAAGCGCTGGCGCTGTACCTGGGCCAGTCCCGCTCTTATGCGCTGCTGCTGCGCAAGGCTGCGCCAATGCACGACGTGGGCAAGATCGGTATTCCCGACAGCGTGCTGAAGAAGCCCGGTGCCCTCACGCCCGAGGAGCGCCAAGTGATGAACCGTCACGCGATCATCGGCGCGGACATCCTGGGCAAGTCGCGCATCGCACTGTTTCAGCTGGCCGCAGAGGTGGCGCTTACGCACCATGAGCGCTGGGATGGTCATGGCTATCCGCGGCAGCTCGCGGGCAACGCTATCCCCCTGTCAGGGCGGATTGTCAGCGTCGTTGATTTCTATGACGCGCTTACCATGGATCGCGTCTACCGGCCTGCCTTGCCACACGAGCAGGCGCTGGAGATGCTGCAGGCGCAGCGCGGCAAAGCGTTCGACCCGGCGATCGTGGACTGTTTCATGCGCCACAGCACCGAGCTGCTGGCCTTGCGCCTGAGCATTACCGAGTGCCGCATGAATTTTGCCGATCTGGTGCAGGCGGAGCAGCGCGCACCATGAAGGATGTTTGCTTTTCTTGGGCTAGGCGCGTGGTGTTGCCGTGCCTGATGGCGCTGTGGGCCTGCCTGGCTGGCTCGCAGGCGCACGCGGGTGAGGTGCTTGCGCGCGTGCGTGCTCAAGGCGAGTTGAAGGTGTGTATCTGGCCTGCCTACCAAGGCATTACTTGGCGTGACCCGCGCTCGGGCCGTCTTGCGGGACTGGATATCGAGATGGCTGAGGCGTTGGGGTCGGATTTGCATCTGCCGGTGGTGTTCGTGGATTCATCTTTTCCTGCGCTGGTGCCCGATCTTCTGGGTAATCGTTGCGACGTGGCCATGTTCGGTATCGCCATGGTGCCCGGACGCACGGAGAAGCTGGCATTCACTGCGCCTTATCTGCACAGCGACATCCATGCCATCAGCCTGCGCACCAGCCGCATGGTGCGGCAGTGGACTGACATCGACCAGCCCGGGGTGCTCGTTGGCGTGCAGGCGGGTACGTACATGGAGTCGGTGATGCGCGAGCGCTTGCGCCATGCCAGCCTGGTGGTCATCACACCGCCACTCACGCGCGAGCGCGAGCTCTTAGCAGGCCGTATTGACGTTTTTATGACGGACTATCCCTACGGCCATGCAGTGGTCGAGAACGTGGATTGGGCTGCCTTGATTGCGCCATCCCGGACTTTCCACGTACAGCCCTATGCTTACGCGAGCAAGCCTGGCGACGCCGAGTGGCTGGCCACGCTCAACGCTTTTGTGGCCCGTGTACGCCAGGATGGCCGCTTGGCCGCAGCGGCCAAGCGCCATGGCCTCGAATCCATCACCTTGCCCTGATGCTGCCCATGCCTTCGTTTTTTCTGCGCTGCGTGCGCCTGCTGCAGTTGCCGCACCGTCGTGTGCTGGCGGTGGGGGGGGCGCTGATCCTGTGCGTACTCGCCGGTACGATGGTGCTGATGTGGCGCGGGCTGGACGACATGAAGCAGCGCGACCAGCAGCGGCTTGAATTGATGGCGAGCGTGCTCGACGCGCATGTCGGCCAAGTCTTCGAGGTCGGCGGCCAGGCGTTGGACAACCTCGCCAACAGCCTGCTGCAGGCGCCTGACGCGCTTGATCGGCTCGAAGCGCAGCAGCAGTATTACCTGCAGAGCCTGCCGTTCCTGCGCAGCCTGGCGCTGGTGAGCGAGGAGGGCCGGGTGCTGGTCTCGACCCAGCTGGCGGACCGGGGCGGGCAGGTGGATCTGCAGCGCCTGGTGACCCAGCCCGTGCGGGGTGAGCGGATGGCCATCGGCCCATGGACACCTGGCCGTACCCTGACGGAAAAAACGTCTCCAGGCACGTCCTCGCGCCTGGGTTTCATTCCGCTGCTGCGCCGTGTGCAACTGCCGAACGGGCGCCATGTACTGCTTGTGGCGCAGTTCAGCCCTGACGCGCTGGCGCAGTACCAGCAGCAGTTGCTGGACTTGAACTCTCCTGACACGCGGGTCTATCTGGCCCTGGATGATGGCCGCCTGCTCAGCCATGTGGGCCATGACGCGCTGGTGCAGGGCGCTAGCCTGGACGGGCATGTCTACTTCCGCATGAAAGCGGCGCGCAAGGGCATCTATGGACCGGTGCAGACCCTTGGCGAGCGCAGTCTGGGGGCGTGGCAACGTGCAGCCAGCCAGCCGTTGGTCAGCCTGGTGGAGCAGCCCTACGCCTCGACCCTGCGGCGCTGGCTTCTTTCCCTGCGGGGCCCGCTGACCTTCATGGCGCTGGCGCTGGTGCTGATCGGAGTGATGACCTTCAGCGCTTGGCGCAGTGCGCGCGCGCGCGCAATCGCACGGCGCGAGCGCGACGAGGCGCTGCAGGAGATCGCGCGGCGCGAGCATGAGCTGTCGGTGCTGTTCAAGAGCGTGCAGGACTTGATCTTCCGCACCGACCCGCAGGGTACCCTGCGTTTCGTCAACGCGCGCTGGCAGGCGATGACGCAGCAAACCCCTGAATCGGCCAGGGGCCGGCACTTGCGCGACATGGTGCTGCCCGAGTGTCGCGAGAGGATCGAGGCACTGTTCGCCCCCCGGCGGCCGCCGGGTGTGCGCACCGCACAGGCACAGCTTATGGGGGCCAATGGCGAAATCCGGGTGCTCGATATCTCGGTGGTGCCTCTGCTGGCGCGCGATGGGCGACTGCGCGGGTTTGCCGGCAGCGCCGCTGACGTCACCACGCTGCTCGCCACGCAGATGCACCTGCAAGAGCAACTGGCCTTCAGCAGCCAGTTGCTGGAGTCGAATCCGCTACCCGTCTGCCTGACCGACCTGGAAGGCCATTTCCTTATGGTCAACCAAGCCTGGGAGCACTTCATGGGTCTGTCGCGCGACCAGGTGCTTGGACGACACAACCGCGACTTCTTGCCGCCGCAGGAGGCGCAGGCCTATGACGCGCACAGCGACGAGTTGCTGCGCGTTGGGGGGCAGATACGCTACGAGGAGCGCCTGCATCGCCCCGATGGCAGCGTGCGCGACGTGCAGGTGACCAAAGTGCGCCTGCTGTCCCACCAGGGCGAGCCGATGGGCCTGCTGATCGTGAAGATGGACATCACTGACTACCTTGCAGCACGCGACCTGGCCGAGCAGGCGTCGCGTACACAGAGTGAATTCGTCGCCAATATCAGCCATGAGCTGCGCACGCCGCTGCAGTCCATCCTGGGCTTTTCCGAGCTGGGCATGCTGCGCGGCCGTCAGCACGAAAAGCTGGCGGCAATGTTTGGGGACATCCATGCCGCTGGGCAGCGCATGCTGGAGCTGGTCAACGACCTGCTCGATATGTCCAAAATCGATAGCACGGTGGGTGCCTTCCATTTCGAGCCCCATGACGTGCGCGACATCATCGAGGCGGTGGCCGCCGAACTGGCGTCCCAGTTGCAGGGGAAACAATTGACTCTGAATCTGCAGTTGGGTCGCCTGCCCCTGGAAGCGAAGGTTGACCCGGTGCGTTTTGCCCAGGTGATCCGCAACGTGCTGGCGAACGCCGTGAAGTTCTCGCCCGAGGGGCGGGCCATCCAGATCAGTGCCGGTTTGTCGGATGACGTCACCATCCATATCGCGGTACGCGACCAAGGGCCGGGTATTCCGCCGACGGAGCTGGAGGCCGTGTTCCAGGCCTTCGTGCAATCGAGCAAGACCCGAGACGGATCGGGTGGCACGGGCCTTGGATTGGCGATCTGCCAGAAGATCGTCACCGCGCATGGTGGGCACATCCATGCGGCGAATGCACCCGGCGGCGGCGCGATTTTCCACATCACCCTGCCCACTGCGGGCTATACCGACACCATGCCGGCAGCGTTGCAATGAAATCCGTCGCGTATTGGCGCCGCTGGCAGCGCGGTCCGGGGAGCATCTACTGGGTCTTCGCCTGCGCTTTCAGTGCCCTGGTGCTCCTGGGCGGCTGGGCGGCTATTGCCGGGCTGCTGCGCTGGCAGTGGCAAGAGACGCTACAGGCAGAGATGCGGCAGAACACCAACACGGCCCTGGCCTTGAAAGAGCACACGCTGCGCATCCTCGATACGGTAGACCAGGCCATGCTGCGGCTGGGGCGGGGCGTAGAGGCTGCCGGTTTTGACAGCCGGGAGGTTGTACGCATCGCCAACGAAACGGGCATGGTGCCGCATATCCTGACCCAGCTCTCGTTCGTCGGCAGCGACGGGCGGTTCGTTGGCAGCAACCTTGACCCGGATGGAACGCGCAGCCAGCATGTGAACTTGATGGAGCGTGACCACATCCGTGTGCATTTGGCGCCCGTTGTCTCCTCGCAGCCGCCGCCAGGCATGTTGCACGCTGGTTTGTTCATCAGCCAGGCGCTGCGCGGCAAGGTGTCTGGGGTCTGGGCCATCCAGATGTCGCGCAAAGTTGTTTCAGCCGATGGCCGGACGCTGGGCGTGGTGGTGGCGTCGCTGAACCAGAGCCATTTCACCGACGTGTACCGTGGCGTAGAGCTGGGTAGCCAGGGGGGCGTGGTGCTCGCGGGGCTGGATGGCGTGGTACGGGTTCGCGTCATTGGCGGCGCAAGTACACCGACCGACATGTGGTTGCCAGAATCCTTGGTGCGCATATTGCGAACGCAGGATCATGGGGCGACCTTGTCGGCGTCTTCCGATAGGCTGGAGCGCGTCATTGGCTATAGCCGCATTGGTGCCTACCCATTGGCCGTGCTGAGCGGTACTTCGTTGGAGGAGGCGTTTGCCTCGTGGCGGGCCACCCGCAACATCGGGCTGCTGCTTTCTGCCCTGCTTACGGTTGCTGTCGTGGCTTTTGTCTCTGTATTCCTGGGCAGTGTTCAGCGGCTGGCGCGCAGCCACGCCGCGCTTCAACGCAGTGAGGCGCATGCGCAGCGCGCCAATCAAGCCAAGAGCGAGTTCCTGGCGGCTATGTCACACGAGCTACGCACACCGTTGACCAGCATACGGGGGTTTGCTGAGCTAATGGAGTTGCGTAGCAGCGAGGCACGGGTGCGCGAGCAATCGGGCTTGATCCGCCAGGCGGCGGAGCACTTGAATGCTCTGCTGACCGAGATTCTGGACTTGGCCAAGATCGAGGCAGGCGCGATGCCGATCCACATGGAGCCGGTAGCGCTGAAGCCACTGTTGCGCGAGGTTACGGAGCTGTTCCGTGTCAGTGCGGTTTCCAAGGGGCTGGCGCTGCACCTGAGTGTTGCTGCCCAAGTGCCCGCCACGCTGGAGACTGACCGGCTCAAGCTCAAGCAGATGATCAACAACCTGTTGTCCAATGCGATCAAATTCACTGCCGAGGGCAGCATCAGCCTTGAGGCAGAGCTTGCGCCGGATGCGCGCCATGTTCGGATCCATGTGCGCGATACAGGTGCAGGCATTCCCGTGGAGCAGCAGGCCCGAATCTTCGAGAAATTCAGCCAGGGTAATGCGCAGATCAGCTACGAGCATGGAGGAACTGGGCTGGGCCTGTCGCTGTCGCGCGCATTGGCTGAACTGGTTGGGGGACAGTTGACGCTGGAGTCGCAGGTGGGCAAGGGATCCACGTTCACCATCACACTGCCCTTGCCTTCGGCCGCCTAGATTCTTTGTGCTGGGCGTGGGCCGCTCCAGAGATCCAGCGGTGGGTCGGTGGCCACGGCGCGCAGGATATCGGTGCGTGAAACGAAGCCTTCGAGTTGGCCTGCGGCATCGGTCACGGGCAGTCCGGGCAAGTCTGCATCGATCAGCACGCGAGCGACCCGGCGTAGTTCGGTACCGCTGTCCACTGTGGGAACTGGGCTGACCATCACCTCAGCAGCGGTGCGTTGCGCCAGTGCCTGGTGGAGCGTGTCGGGCGCCGGGAGTAGTTCCAGTGGCGCCATGTCGACTCGCAGGAGCAGGCCGACGACCTGCCCTTGGGGGGTGATTACTGGCGCCTGGCCGAGGTTGCGCTCGGCCAAGCGTTGCCATGCTTCGCCAATCGGCATGTCGGGAGGTATGGTGAGCATGTTTCGGCTCATGACGTCACGCACATGGGTCAGTGGCTGCCGTCGTTCTTGCGGCCCCTGTGCTGTCTGGTTGTATGCGGCCACCGCGTCCTGTGCCAGCGGCCGGGTGGCAGGGCCTTGCGGCGGCGGAAAAACCGGCACAGGACTGGTTTCCTCAATGTTGGCGCTTTGCATTTGCACCGAGCGTGTGCGTTGCAGGCGCCGCACGGGCCCCACTTGGGCAAGCTGGTCAGCACTGCCCCGGAACATCTGGCCACCTGGGCCGAACACAAAGAACATGCCCCCTCCTTGATGCGCCTCCCGGCGTGGCAGGCCATGGCTATGGTACCGGCTGCGGTGTGCCACCTCTAGAATTGCATCCTATGCTAGACATCCTTCTCCTTCGCAAAGACCTTGCTTCCACCATCGCACGGCTGGAAACCCGCAAGAAGCCTCAATCCTTCCTGAATGTTGACGCGTTTCAGTCACTTGAGTCAGAGCGCAAGACCATTCAGACGCGAACGGAGGAGCTGCAGTCCCAGCGCAACCAGTTGTCTAAGCAGATTGGCATGCTCATGGGCAAGGGGGAGAGAGAAGCCGCCGAGGCTGCGAAGGCCCAGGTCAGTGCGATCAAGGACGAGTTGGATGGCTCCGCGAATCGCCTGGATCAGATTCAAGCCGAATTGCAGGCCATGCTGGTGGCTGTCCCTAACCTGCCGCACATGAGCGTTCCGGTAGGTTCGGATGAAGCGGGCAATGTAGAGGTGCGGCGCTGGGGTACGCCTAAGGCTTTCGATTTTGCTGCCAAGGACCATGTCGATCTGGGTGAGCCGCTGGGGCTCGATTTCGACATGGGTGTAAAGCTTTCCGGGTCGCGCTTCACAGTGATGAAGGGCGCTATCGCGCGCTTGCACCGTGCCTTGGCGCAGTTCATGCTCGATACCCAGACGGGGGCGCATGGATATACCGAATGTTATGTGCCCTACGTGGTCAATGCCGATTCACTCAAGGGCACGGGCCAGTTGCCCAAGTTCGAAGGCGATCTGTTCGCAGCCAAAAAAGGCGGCCAAGATGGTGAACCAGTGCCCGACAATGCTGCCCTGTACCTCATCCCCACCAGCGAAGTTCCATTGACCAACTTGGTGCGTGATGTGGTGCTGCAGGAGACAGAGCTGCCTATCAAACTCACGGCACACACCCCATGTTTCCGTTCCGAGGCAGGTAGCTATGGCCGCGATACGCGCGGCATGATCCGTCAGCACCAGTTCGACAAAGTCGAGATGGTGCAAATCGTCCACCCCGATAAGAGCTATGACGCGTTGGAGGAGATGACGGGCCATGCGGAAGCCATTCTTCAAAAGCTGGAGCTTCCTTACCGGGTCGTGAGTCTGTGCACGGGGGATATGGGCTTTGGCGCGGCGAAGACCTATGACTTGGAAGTGTGGCTGCCAGCCCAAGCGACCTACAGGGAAATCAGCTCAGTGAGTAATTGTGAGGCTTTCCAGGCGCGTCGCATGCAGGCTCGCTTCAAGAATGCTCAGGGGAAAAATGAGCTTGTGCATACGCTCAATGGGTCGGGCTTGGCGGTAGGCCGTACGTTGGTAGCCGTTCTGGAAAATCACCAGAACGCCGACGGCAGCATCACGGTGCCACAGGTACTGCGGCCTTATATGGGCGGGGTCGAAGTGCTCAAGCCTTGAAAGCTAGGAGCGGCCAAATTGCAGATGTGTCGCTAGCTTTGGCCTGCGGTAGAGGTGACGCAATGGCCGCATGTAACTGACGCCGCATCAGGCATGGTGGCAACCTAGCGAAGGCCTGGAGCCACCTCACTGCGAGTGCTCATGTCAGACGGGCCCGTGCGGCCCGTTTTGCATTGCTGGCTCCTGTTGTATCCATCACGGCTACGCGCGACCTGGGGGCGCCTTGCCGGTTTGTATCGCATCAGTCGGGTAAGGCCAAGCAGTGGGATTGTTCAGGCGCATGTTGTGGTCAAATCAGGGATTACCCTTAGATTTGAGACAATGATCGTTCGTGAGCGGCCATCTGGGCTTCGTCTGTTCCTCGTGCTGCGAGGCTCGGTCCTGCAGCGTATTCGGCTCACTCTGCTGCTCAATATCCTGCTCGCGACCTTGGTCACGATCGTTCACGGAAACCTGTTCAGTATCAAGATCACGCTCACGGCAATACCGTTCACATTGATAGGATTGCCGCTGGCTATTTTTTTGGGGTTTCGCAATACGACGGCCTATGACCGCTATTGGGAGGCACGAAAGCTGTGGGGGGAAATCGTTCATCGAGCACGCTCCCTGTCTCGCCAGTGCCAAGGCTTCCTACAGATTCCAGATCCCATTGACTCGACGCATCGCGAAACGGATGCGCGCGTGCGCATGGTTCACCGGACGATTGCCTTTGTGCATGCGCTGCGTCTGCAACTGCGCAACCAACGTGACGAAGCCCCTTTGCAAAAATGGCTGACCTGTGCCGAGTTCGCGTCCGTGCGCGCGGCGCAGGATCCTACGAGCACCCTCATGCTCCACATGGGGCGGGACCTGGGGGCTTGTGTGCGCTCTGGTCAGATAGATCCTTGCCTGGCAGCAACGATGGACGCCACCCTGTCGTCGCTGACTGCATCCGCGGCATCCTGCGAGCGCATCAAAAATACGCCAATCCCGTTTTCATACACCTTGTTGCTGCACCGGACGGCATACATGTACTGTTTCTTGCTGCCCTTCGGTCTGGTCGATACCACCGGCTTCATGACCCCCTTTGTCGTGGGAATCGTCGCCTATACCTTCTTTGGTCTCGACGCTTTGGGCGACGAGATTGAGGAACCCTTTGGTTTGGAGAGCAATGATTTGCCCCTGGATACTTTGTGCCGGGCGATTGAGATCAATCTGTGTGAGTCCTTGGGTGAGAAGGACTTGCCCCTGCCTCTGCAGGCTACAAATTTTCAGTTGACTTAGAGGCGGGTAGCTCTGAGGGTTGCTGTTAACCTTGCTATACTCTCGGCTTCGATTCACAGGAGAGGTGGCAGAGTGGTCGAATGTACCTGACTCGAAATCAGGCGTAGTGGCAACACTACCGTGGGTTCGAATCCCACCCTCTCCGCCAGCACAAAGGAAACCACGCTATCAAATTGATAGCGTGGTTTTTCTTTTTCCGTCGCTTGTAGGCAATCTGTAGGCAAGTTGCCCGAATGCAGCGCCAGCGGCAGGCGCAAGAAAGCCCCACGGGCGGGGGCTTCGTAACTTCGGCATTTCAAACGCGGAAGGGTGCAATCTCAAGTTGCAGCCCCTTGAACGGGGTCAACACAGTAAGCGTCGCCTCAACACCCTCTTGACGAGGATGACAGCGGATAGTCAAACGTCCAGGACGTGGCGCAGCAGGGCGAAGCCGACGCGCCAATGGGTGCCATCGCCAGGGTCGATGGTGGCGGTGCGGCTGTTGATGCGCACGATGATGCCCACCACGGTCTGCAGGTACTTGTCCTCAAAGGCCACCTTTTCGCCACAGCGGAAGTCGTTGCGTGTCGGTCGCGTTGGGGCGGGCGGCTCTGGCTCCACCGCTTGAGGAGGT
>NZ_CYIG01000046.1 GCF_001298675.1 Paenacidovorax caeni | reverse complement strand
ATCCTCGCCTCAGCCATCTTCCCCTTGAACACCAGCATTCTCGAGGGCGTCAACAACCGCATTAAGGTCATCAAGCGTATGGCCTACGGGTTCCGGGATTCAGCCTATTTCTTCCTGAAGATCAAGGCCGCCTTCCCCGGAAAGGCGCGATGAACCAAAAAAAAGCCCGGCGGAAGCCGGGCGAGTAAGCCTTGCAAGGATTGCGGCCCGGCAAGGCCCCGCTCAGGGAGGTAAAGCGGGGGGCGGCGAACCGCCCAAGGGGCAATCTAGCACCGGCCTGCCAAGGGGCGCAATACCGGGCATTCCCGGGGATAGACGCCGCCGCCGCGAGGTGGCGCACAATCCTTGCCATGCATCTGTCCAGCCCCACCCCCTTCCCCGCGAACCGTCCGCGCCGCCTGCGCCGCGACGCGTTCACCCGCAACCTGGTGCGCGAACACCGCCTGTCGGCGCACGATTTCATCTACCCGGTGTTCGTGCACGAAGGCGAGAACCGCCGCGAGGCCGTGCCCTCGATGCCGGGCGTGGAGCGCCTGAGCCTGGACCTGCTGCTGCCCGTGGCGGCAGAGTGCGTGCAGCTGGGCATTCCCTACCTGGCGCTGTTCCCGGCCATTGACGCTGCACTCAAAACGCCCGACGGCAAGGAAGCGCTGAACCCCGACGGCCTGATCCCGCGCGTGGTGCGCCGCCTCAAAGCCGAGTACCCGCAGCTGGGCGTGATGACCGACGTGGCGCTCGACCCCTACACCAGCCACGGCCAGGATGGCGTGCTCGACGAGACGGGCTACATCATCAACGATGACACCGTGGAAATTCTCGTTGGCCAGGCCCTGGCACACGCCGCCGCGGGCGTGGACATGGTGGCGCCCAGCGACATGATGGACGGGCGCATTGGCGCCATCCGCGACGCGCTGGAGGCCCATGGCCACATCCACACGCGCATCATGGCCTACAGCGCCAAGTACGCCAGCAGCTTCTACGGCCCCTTCCGCGACGCCGTGGGCACGCGCGGCGCCCTGGGCAAGGCCGATAAAAACGTGTACCAAATGGACCCCGCCAATACCGACGAAGCGCTGCGCGAAGTGGCGCTGGACTTGGCCGAAGGCGCGGACATGGTCATGGTCAAGCCCGGCATGCCCTACCTGGACGTGGTGCGCCGCGTGAAAGACGAGTTCAAGGTGCCCACCTTCGCCTACCAGGTGTCGGGCGAATACGCCATGCTCAAGGCCGCCGCCGCCAACGGCTGGCTGGACCACGACGCGGTGATGCTGGAAGCGCTGCTGGCCTTCAAGCGCGCGGGGGCCGACGGTATCCTCACCTATTTTGCCCGGGATGCGGCACGTTTGCTGCAAAAATAAGAGCTGCTTGCGCTTGACCAGTAAGCGCTGGAGGCCGATTTGACTGTGAACACCGTGGCGCCGCTGCGCATCTTCCACCTGCAGCCTGGCAGCGGCGTGCGCGAGCTGGCGCAGTTGCCCTCGGCCCCGCCCGCGCAGGGCTTCTACTGGCTGGCCTGCACACGCGGCGCGCTGCAGGAACAACTGGCCAGCGTGCAGGCGGCACTGCAGGCCGCCGCCGGACTGCAGCTGGTGGATCTGCACGTCTCCGACCTGCTGAACGCGCAGCTGCCCTCGCGCTACGACTACACCTCGCAGTACGACCTGCTGGTGCTGCGCCGTCTGGCCAGCGCCGGGGCCGATGCGGCCGCGCCCCTGCCGCCGCTGCGCAGCGGCCCGCCCGTGCTGCGGCGCATCGACACCAGCCCCGTGGGCTTCGCACTGTTCGACCAGGTGCTGCTGTCTGTGCACCCCGGTGACTGCGGGGTACGCGACGCCTACGCGGCGCGGCTGCTTGCGGCCCAGCCCACCGACCCGCGCGACGGCCGCGCCAGCGCCACGCCCGGCGCGCGCACGCCCGCCAGCCCGGCCGACCTGATGCTGCGCCTGGCCAACCTGATCGTGGACGGCTTCCTCGACCTGCGGCGCGAACTCTCGCGCCAGCTCGACCACTGGCAGACCGAACTGCTGCGCCCGCGCACGCGCTTTACCAACTGGGGAGCGCTGCTGGACGCACGCCTGTCGCTGCACGAGCTGGACGACGTGTGCGAGGACCAGCGCCAGGCAGTGCAGGACTGGATCGACGCGCTCGACACCTGGAGCGCGCCCGAAGGCACGCAAGGCCCGCGCGAACTCGATCTGCTCAAGGTGCGCAGCCGCGACCTGCTGGAGCACATCGAGCGCGTGGTGCACCACGTGCGCCGCCTGGAGCAAAGCACCGAGACCGTGGTGCAGATGCACTTCAGCGTGCAGAGCAACCGCACCAACGACATCATGCGCACGCTCACCGCGCTCACTGCGGTGTTTCTGCCGCTGAACCTGATCGCTGGCATCTTCGGGATGAACTTTGAGTTCACCCCCTTTGTGCACCAGCAAAGCGGCTTCTGGTGGGCCATGGGCGCGATGGCTGCGATCGCGCTGGCGCTCGTGCTGCTGTTCTGGCGCAAGCGCTACCTGGCCAGAACCGAGGAACGGTAAAGCTCAGGGCGCAGCAACCCCGGCGCTGGCGCCGGCGCCGGCGCCCACCAGCGCCTCCTTGAGCATGGGGTCCGCTGGCGACTGGCCGAGCCAGATGCGCAGAATCATGCCGAAATACTCCGCGTCACCCACGGGCGCGCCCTGCGGCTGGCCCTGGATGAAGAAGGTCGTGCCCTGACCGGGCACGTATTCCATGGCGAAGGTGTCGCCTTCGACGAGCTTGCTGCGGCCCGAGAAGATTTCCACCAGCCGGTTGCTCGCGGGGGTATGGCGGCGGATCTGCTCCGGCGTGGCGTTGGCCGACAGACCCTTGATAAACGACAGCCCCAGATCCGTGCCCGGCAGGTCGCGCAGCGCGACGAAGCTCAGGCGCACCGGGCCCTTGGCGGCCAGCACTTCGTCCGCCGTGCGCACCTTGCGCGGCAGGTACAGCGCCATGTCGTACACCTTGAAGATGGCGCGATAGCGCGTGCCCGCGCCCTGCAACACCAGGGGCGTGCCCTGCACGGTCTGCGTGGGCGCAAACGCCGTGGCGGCACTGGCCGCCGGCGCGACGAAGACCAGGCTGGCCGCCGTCAAGGCCAGCGCGCCGGCCATGCGGGCCGCCGCCTGCGCCGGGGCGTGGTACGAAAGATCGGGGGAGGCATTCATGGTTCGGAGTTCCGCTGAAGGGGGAAATCGCGCCAGCACCTGGGGGCAGTGGCGCCTCGGCTGCGGGCCATCATAGAGGCAATGGTTCCTGACACCAAATTCATAGAATTTGGCTATTAACTCCTGTTTTCATAGCTGCCAGCGCTTGCTTAGCAAGGGCTGCAGGCCTATTGCGCAATGATTTGATTGCGCACCCGCAGGAATGCGATGACGTTTGTTGACGCTCTCAGGCCACAGCGGGCTGTGGCGCGGGCGCGGCGTGCTCCTCGTCGTCGCCGCTGGAGCAGGCACCGCCACAGCCGTGGATCAGTTCCTGCGGCAAGGCGTCGGGCGCGTGCACGGTGTCGGTGGCGGGGTCGTAGCCCACGCGGCGCAGGTGCAGGGCCAGGGCGGCGTCCATGCTTTGCGAGTGCTGCGGGAACCACACGGCCAGCTCGCGCGCCATGGTGCGCACCACGTCGAGCTCGCCCTTGGCGCCGCGCTCGGCGCCCTCACGCATGATGGTCAGCACCACCTTGTGCTGCGTGCTGTGGCAGTTGCCGGAGGCAAAGCGCGTGGCGGCCATCCAGTAGTCTTCCTGGCCGAAGTGCTGGTCGGTGTGGTCGATCAGCGCCTGCCAGGCGGGCAGCACCTGGTCATCGCCGGCCTGCTCGACGGCAGCGAGCAGATCCACAAACTCACGGTGGGTGTCGTCCATCAGTGGCAGGTCGAGCACCAGGGCTTCGGTCCATTCGAGTGCAGCCATTTTTCATCCTTACCGGTCAAACAGGGGCGCCAGCTTAGCCAGCACGGCGGAACGCGCCTTGACTCAAGTCATCTCACCCAGCTGCTGGTGCTGCGGTACGCCCCCAGTGCGGGATACCTGCAGCGCGCGCGCGCAGCTCGCCGAGAACAGCAGCACCGCCGAGGAGAAGTAGATCCACATCAGCAGCACCACAAGGGAGCCCGCCGCGCCGTAGGCCGACACCACCGCCGCCGTGGCGAGGTACAGCGCCAGCGCCTGCTTGCCCACGCTGAACAGCAGCGCACCCACGGCGGCGCCGAACACCAGGCAGGACAGTGGCGGCTTGGGGCCGCTGCCAATGCGCATCAGCCCCACGAACAGCAGCACGGTCACCCCGAGCGACACCGATTCGTTGACCCCGCGCAGCACCGTCCCGGTGCCGAACGGCAGCCAGGCGCTGGCCCAGGTGGCGAGCACGTTGATGACCGTGGACAGCACCAGCGACACCAGCAGCAGGAAGCCGATGACCAGCACGTAGGCCAGCCCGCGCAACCGCAGCGTGGCCATGCGCCACCAGGCCTTGTCCTCGTGCACGGGCTGGCCGCCGGTCCACAGGCGCTCCAGCGCCGACTGCAGCTCGACGAACACGCCCGTGGCGCCCGACAGCAGCAGCACGAAGCCCGCGATGGACGCCAGGCGCCCCTCGCCCGGCGCCTTGGCGCTGGCCAGGGCCAGTCGCACCACCTCGGCGCCGCGCTCGCCCATCACGCCGCGCACCTGGTCAATGAGGTTGGTCTCCAGGTACGCCTTGTCGATCCACCAGCCCAGCACGCCCACCAGCACCAGCAGCAGCGGCGCCAGGCTGAGCATGCCGTAGAACGACATGGCCGCGCTCATGCGCAGGCCGTCGGCGTCGCGCCACATGCGCACGGCGCGCAGGAACAGCGTGGCCTGGGAGCGCAGCAGCGCGCGTGCGGCGCAGAAGAAAGATGGGGGCATGCGCCCGATTGTGCCGGCGCTGCGTGCATTACCAGCCAAATCGGGCTCCAGCGCTCGACAGTCAAGCGCTGACAGCTTCATTTTTTATAGCACTCAGAGGTTTGGTGCGAGGCGGCGGCGCAAGGTCTCCAGGTCCATGCCACGGCGCGCGGCCATGTCCTGGAGCTGGTCCTCGCCGATCTGGCCGACGTTGAAGTACGTCGCCTCGGGGTGCGCCAGGTAAAAGCCGCTGACGCTGGAGGCCGGGAGCATGGCCAGGCTCTCGGTCAGGCCCATG
Organism: Paenacidovorax caeni; assembly: GCF_001298675.1. Classification (GTDB taxonomy): domain Bacteria; phylum Pseudomonadota; class Gammaproteobacteria; order Burkholderiales; family Burkholderiaceae_C; genus Paenacidovorax; species Paenacidovorax caeni. Next base: position 46,948 of record NZ_CYIG01000046.1, on the reverse strand, counting down.
CCAATGTCTTCGGCTTGCAGCACCTTGAACAGGTCGATCTTGGCGGTGTGGTCGGGGCAGGCGGGGTAGCCGGGCGCGGGGCGGATGCCCTGGTACTGCTCTTTGATGAGCTGCTCGTTGCTCAGGTGCTCATCGGCGGCATAGCCCCACAGGTCCTTGCGCACGCGCTCGTGCAGGCACTCGGCGAAGGCCTCGGCCAGGCGGTCGGCCAGGGCCTTGAACATGATGCTGCTGTAGTCGTCCAGGGCGGCGAGGAATTCTTTTTCCTTCTTCTCGGCGCCGATGCCCGCCGTGACGGCAAACAGGCCCGCGTAGTCGGCCACGCCGCTGTCCTTGGGCGCAACGAAGTCGGCCAGGCAGCGGCTGGGGCGCATCACGGGCCGGCCATCCGGGCCGTCCACGGCCTGCTTCTCGGTCTGCTGGCGCAGGCCGTACCAGGTCATCAGCACCTCGGTGCGCGACGCGTCGGTGTAGAACTCGATGTCGTCACCCACGCGGTTGGCCGGGAACAGGCCCAGCACGCCGTTGGCCTGCAGCCAGCGGCCTTCGATGATTTTCTTCAGCATGGCCTGGCCGTCGGCGAAGACCTTGCGCGCCTCCGTGCCCACGATCTCGTCGTCCAGGATGGCGGGGTAGGGCCCGGCCAGGTCCCAGGTCTGGAAGAACGGGCCCCAGTCGATGTACTGGGCGATTTCGGCCAGGTCGAAGTTCTTGAACACGCGCCGCCCCAGCACGCGCGGCACGGTGGGCGGGTGCTGGGTGAAGTTCACGGGCGTGGCATTGGCGCGCGCTTTTTCCAGCGGCCACAGCGGGGTTTTCTTTTTCTTGGCGTGCAGCTCGCGCACCTTTTCGTAGTCGGCCTCGACTTCGGCCAGGTACGCCGCCTTGCCCTCGCCCAGCAGGCTTTGCGCCACGCTCACGCTGCGCGAGGCGTCGGGCACATAGACCACGGGGCCGTCGTAGTTGGGCGCAATCTTCACGGCGGTGTGTACGCGCGAGCAGGTGGCGCCGCCAATGAGCAGCGGAATCTTCTTGATGCGGAAATACTCGTCCTTGTCCATCTCGCCCGCGACGTACTGCATCTCTTCCAGGCTGGGGGTGATGAGGCCCGACAGACCGATGATGTCCGCCCCCTCGGCCTTGGCGCGCGCCAGGATTTCATGGCAGGGCACCATCACGCCCATGTTGATGACCTCGAAGTTGTTGCACTGCAAAACGACGGTGACGATGTTCTTGCCAATGTCGTGCACGTCGCCTTTGACGGTGGCAATGACGATCTTGCCCTTGCTCGACACGTCCAGGCCCGCAGCTTCTTGCTGGCGCTTTTCTTCTTCGATGTAGGGAATCAGGTGGGCCACGGCCTGCTTCATCACGCGCGCGGATTTCACCACCTGGGGCAGGAACATCTTGCCCGCGCCGAACAGGTCGCCGACGATGTTCATGCCGTCCATCAGCGGCCCTTCGATGACGTGCAGCGGGCGGCCACCGCCCTTGACCACGATCTCCTGGTAGGCCTCTTCCGTGTCCTGGACGATGAAGTCGGTGATGCCGTGTACCAGCGCGTGCGACAGGCGCTCGCCCACGGTTTTCGGGTGCTCGGGCGTGCCGCGCCACTCCAGCTTTTTGCTGTCGTCCTTGGCGGCGCCCTTGGCGGCCTCGGCGATCTCCAGCAGGCGTTCGGCCGCGTCGGGGCGGCGGTTTAGCACCACGTCTTCCACGCGCGTGCGCAGTTCGGGCTCCAGGTCGTCGTACACGCCGACCATGCCGGCATTGACGATGCCCATGTCCATCCCGGCCTGGATGGCGTGGTACAGGAACACGGTGTGGATGGCTTCGCGCACCGGCTCGTTGCCGCGGAAGCTGAAAGACACGTTGCTCACGCCGCCCGACACCTTGGCGCCCGGCAGGTGCTGCTTGATCCAGCGCACCGCCTCGATGAAATCGACCGCGTAGTTGGCGTGCTCTTCGATGCCGGTGGCCACGGCAAAAATGTTGGGGTCGAAGATGATGTCTTCGGGCGGGAAGCCCACCTCATCGACCAGGATGCGGTAGGCGCGCTCGCAAATCTCGATCTTGCGCGCAAAGGTGTCGGCCTGGCCCTGCTCGTCAAAGGCCATGACCACGGCGGCGGCGCCGTAGCGCTTGATGAGCTTGGCCTGCTGCTTGAACGGCTCCACGCCCTCTTTCATGCTGATGGAGTTGACGATGCCCTTGCCTTGCAGGCAGCGCAGCCCGGCCTCGATCACCTCCCACTTGGAGCTGTCCACCATCACCGGCACCTTGGCGATGTCGGGCTCGGAGGCGATGAGGTTCAGAAAGCGCACCATGGCGGCCTTGCTGTCGAGCATGGCCTCGTCCATGTTCACGTCGATGATCTGCGCGCCGTTTTCCACCTGCTGGCGCGCCACCGACAGCGCTTCCTCGTACTGCTCGTTGAGGATCATGCGCGCAAACGCCTTGGAGCCGGTGACGTTGGTGCGCTCGCCGACGTTGACGAACAAACTGCCCTCGCCAATGAACACGGGCTCCAGGCCGGAGAGTTTCATGGGAGGAATGGCAATAGCGGACATCAGGCTCACCTGTGCGATCAGTTCGGGGATGAAACAGGCGAGCGTCGTTGCGAAGGGCACAGGGCGCCAGGCCCATGGCAGCCCCAAGCCTGACGGGCCGGCACGGGCCCGCTGCAACGCTCCTTGGGGGAGGCGAGATTTTACGCGGCCCCAAGGCCACAAGTAAAAACAGGCTGTAGCGCTTGACTGGCAAGCGCTGAAAGCTCCTATTTCAAGAGCAAACCAGCGCCAACCCATGGCGCGCGGCGCCGCTGGCAGGCGCGGGCCACTGCGCGCGCCACACCTGCGCCCTGCCAAACAAACGTTGACGCTTCCCGGCTTGTCCAGAGAATCGACGGGATCAGCCATGCGCTGGAGCAGCCAACAACCATTTTTCAACGACGATGAACATGAACAGATATTCCCGATGGGGGGTGCGGTGTCGATGGCGGCGGTGCTGGCCGGCTGCGGCGGAGGCGGCGATGCAGTCAACAACGCGTTCCAGCCCGGCGATGCTCTGACCTTCAGTGTCGACACGGGCGACAACGGCCGCATCGAGCGCCATTTCGTGGTGCATGGCATCTCGCCTGCGGGCGACCTGGTGGCACACAGTGCGCCCGGGCTGCTGCCGGAGCGCTTTGTGATGCTGCCCGAGGCCACGCAAAAGTCCGACGCGCTCGATACCGCCACATTGCAGGCGTTCTACAAGCAGTTATGGCAGGCCATTCAGGCGCACCGGGGCAGCGGGGCGGACTCGGCGGTGGAGATCGACGATTTCGACGTGGACCTGGTGTCCATCTACCGCGACTTTCAGCGCTCTGGCCTGTCACTGGCCGAGTACGTCGGGTTTTATGAGCCGCTCGACCAGGAGCCCTTCTTTGCACAACAGGAAATGGCCGAGGAGGGTTTGCTGGACTTCCTGGCACACACCGGCTGGAGCGCCGGCGACTGGCTGCAGGCCCTGCAAACGAGGCAATGGGACTGGCCCCGCTTCCTGCAGCTCATGGCGCAACGGGGCCACAATTTCTCCGATCTTCAGGCGCTGCAAGCCGCGTGGAAGGAGGCCGGCATCGGGGACTTCGTCGCCCGCTACACAGGCTCTCCCCTGCTGAAGGCCGCAAGCAATTTCAATTTCCAGACCATCAATAAATCCGGCACCATCATCAAGGGCGGGGAATTCAAGGACGGATTTTCTCCCGCAATTCACTGGGAAGACCCAGGCAACGGGGCTTTCAAAAGTGCGTCTGCACGCTGCATGAACCACGCCGAGGTGTTTGGCCGCGCCAAAGTGTCCGCCGCGGAGATTTACTATGAAACCCATTGGAGTTCATCGCGGAGCGAACAAAATCCCGGACTCAGAATCATCTCGTTGTCGTTCAGGGCACCGTCTTACCCGCTTTCGGCGGTTCGCTCCACGGCCCCCCTCAATCCGTTTTCTTTCATGATGGCCCACAGCGTGCAAGTCCGCACCGAGCTGGTCAACCCGGAAAACGTGGGCAGCGTCAACGCGCCGAATATCCGCTTCCAAGTGCTGGCGAAGTACAGCGTCTCCAAGTTCTTCAACTCCCGCCACCTGGTGACCCAAACCACCTTCGAGACGGGCAAGGACACGGGCAAGGAGTACTGCACAACCAAGACCCTGACCACCCAGTAGCGGGCCGAGGCTGGCAAAAGCCGAGAAAGCCGCCGCTACCGCACCGGCAGGAACTGCAGGAACGTGCCCCCCGCCAGCCCCTGCACGTAGCCGATGACGGCACGGCGGTACTTCTCGGTCGTGACCTGGGCCAGCAGGTCGAGCCGCGCGATGATCTTGCCGAACTCGCGCTCGTAGCTCAGGTTGCGCTCCTGGGCGTTGATCTCATCGGCCAGCAGCAGCGGGCCGCCCCGGGCGTTGCGGCGCTGCGCCAGCATCCACACCGCCGTCTCCAGATTGCGCGCGGCGTTGTACAGGTGCTGCGCGTCCAGCCCGTCGATGAGGAAGAACTCGGTCTTGCCGCCGTGCGCGGCGATCAGCATGTCGGCCACGGCGTGGATGAAGGCGGCCACGCGGTCGTCGGCGTACTCGGGCGCGAGGGCCAGGGCCAGCGCGTCAATGTCGCGGCGCTGCTGCAGCGGCGCCCAGCCGCTGCGCTGCTCGATGGCCGTGCGCAGGCGCGCCACCGCCTCGTCACGGCCAGGCGCACCGCCCTTGCGCCATTCGGTGGGGTTGCGGCGGTAGAGCTTGTCGGCCAGGCGGTACAGCGCCTGCAGGTTCTCGCGCATGGCGATGGTGGCCACGCGGTTGATGTCCGACTGGCCCCACTCCCGCGTGCTGGCCTCGGCGCCCTGGACTTCGCCCTTGTGCGCGGGGGCGGGGGCAGCGCAGGCGCCCAGCAGCGCCAGGGCCAGCACGGTGCTGGCGGCGTGGGTGGGCGTGCGGATGGGGCGGTGCATGGCGTGCCATTATGAGCAAAATCGGGGCTTAGCCCTTTCCCAGCAAGCGCTAGCAGCTATCAAAGCTGCAGCGCGCGCAGCTTGCGGTACAGGGTGCGCGGGCTGATGCCCAGGGCCTGGGCCAGTTCGCGGCGCGTGCGGCCCGGGGTTTGCAGCGCGCTGCGCAGGGCGGCCGCCTCCAGGCTGCGCAGGTCGGCGCCGGGCGCGGTGCCGCCAGGGGCCTCGGGTGCGCGCGCGCCCTGGTCGAACGACAGCGCACGCGCCACGGCCGGGCCGGTGAGGGTGTCGCCGTCGGTCAGCAGCGCCGCGCGCTCGAGCACGTTGCGCAGCTCGCGCACGTTGCCCGGGAAAGGGTGCTGCACCAGGCAGCGCAGCGCAGCGGGCGAGAGCGTGAGGCGGCGCCCCGGCGCCACACGCTGCAGCAGCGACTCGGCCAGCAGCGGGATGTCCTGGGCGCGCTCACGCAATGCGGGCAGCTGGATGGGGAAGGTGCTGAGGCGGTAGTACAGGTCCTGGCGGAAGCGCCCCTCGCGCACCATGGCGCGCAGGTCACGGTGGGTGGCGGCGACGAGGCGGATGTCGGCGCGGCGCAGCTCGGTCTGGCCGACGCGCCGGTAGGTGCCGCCTTCAAGCAGGCGCAGCAGCTTGACCTGCATGGACAGCGGGATGTCGCCCACTTCGTCGAGGAACAGCGTGCCGCCGTGCGCCGCCTCAACCAGCCCGGCGCGCGCGGCGTGTGCCCCGGTGAAGGCGCCTTTCTCATGGCCGAAGAGTTCGCTCTCAAACAGCGTCTCGGGCAGGCTGGCGCAGTCCACCACCACAAGCGCGCGCGCCGCACGGCTGCTGGCCTCGTGCACGGCACGCGCGGCCAGTTCCTTGCCCGTGCCTGACTCGCCCAGCAGCAGCACGCTGGCCTGCGAGGGGCCGACGCGCGCGATCAGCTCGCGCACCGCCTGGAACGCCGGGCTGCGCCCGATCATGCCCTGCGCGCCAGCCGCCGCGCCGCTGGCGCTGGGCTGCGGCTCCATCTTTTCCAGGAAGTACTGCAGCTGGCCGCCCGGGCCGCGCAGCGGCAGCAGCTCGATCTGCACGTAGTCCTCGCCGCAACGCGTATGGTGCAGGTGCAGCACGCGCTCGCGCTGGCGGCTTTGCAGCGCGCGCGCCAGCGGGCAGCTCTCGCCCGCCTGGTCGCAGGGCACGCTGGAGTGGTGCGAGACCTCGTGGCAGGTGCGCCCCAGCACCGGCCGCCCCTGGCCATACTGGCGCAGGTAGGCGGCGTTCGCCGCCAGGATGCGGTAGTGCCGGTCGAACAGGATGTGCGGCTCGGGCAGCGATTCGAGCCAGGCGGTCAGGGTTTCGGGCAGGGGCGGGGACGGGTGCATAGGGGCAAGCGCGGCGGCGCGTGGCGTGGTCAATCTGCCATGGAGTGCCATCTACGGCAGCAGGCGCCGCCATTTTGACACCACCCATGGCACAGCGCTGTGCCACAGAAAGTGCAAGCCATTGCTGGGCATGGCTTTTTTGCCAAGGCGCGGTGCGGCACAGGCTGGCACGAGTCTTGAGTTGAAGCAAGGCACATTCGACGCACCAAGGAATCCGCCATGACCGCCCAGACCCTCCCGCCACTGCCCGCCGCCGATGCTGAGCGGCGCACCCTGCTCCAGGCCACGGCCACAGCGGGCGCCGTGGCCGCGGCAGCAGCAGCGGTACCGTTTGCCACCAGCTTCGCGCCGAGCGAGCGCGCCCGCGCCCAAGGTGCGGCCGTGGAGGTGGACGTGAGCACCCTGGCCCCCGGCGAGATGGTGACCGTGGAGTGGCGCGGCAAGCCGGTGTGGATCCTGCGGCGCACGCCCGAGATGCTGCAGGCGCTGGCGCAGCACGATGCCGCGCTGGCCGACCCCGAATCGCACAAAGACCAGCAGCCCGCCTATGCGCGCAACGCGCACCGCTCGATCCAGCCCGAAATCTTCGTGGCCGTGGGCATTTGCACGCACCTGGGCTGCTCGCCCACGCAGGTGCCAGCGGGCGGTGCGCGGGGCAACCTGGGCGCCGACTGGGATGGTGGGTTTTTCTGTCCCTGCCATGGCTCCACCTTCGACAATGCTGGCAGGGTGTACCGTAACAAGCCCGCCCCGACGAACCTGGAGATTCCGCCACACCAGTTCCTGAGCGCCACGCGGCTGCTCATCGGGGAAGATGCCCAAGGCTGATACCCCCCGTGCTTTCGACTTCATAACAACAGCAAGCCCACCATGACCACACCCGCGCCCCAGCAACAGCCGCCCCAAGGCAAGTTCATCCCGCTCTACCAGGCCAAGAACAAGGTCTACCCGCGCGCCATTGACGGCGTGTTCAACCGCTGGCGCTGGGTGCTGGTGTTCCTCACGCAACTGGTGTTCTACGGTCTGCCGTGGCTGCAGTGGGGCGAGCGCCAGATGGTGCTGTTCGACCTGGGCGCGCGGCGCTTCTACCTGTTCGGCCTCGTGCTGTACCCGCAGGACTTCATCTACCTCACGGGCCTGCTCATCATCTCGGCACTGTCGCTGTTCCTGTTCACGGCGGTGGCGGGGCGGCTGTGGTGCGGCTTCTCCTGCCCGCAGACGGTTTATACCGAGATCTTCATGTGGCTGGAGAACCGCATTGAGGGCGACCGCAGCACGCGCATGCGCCTGGACAAGGCGCCCTGGACCTCGTGGGAGAAGCTCTGGCGCAAGGGCCTGAAGCAGACGGCCTGGATCGCCGTGGCGCTGTGGACGGGCTTCACCTTCGTCGGCTTCTTCGTGCCGATCCGCCAGCTGGGCGGCGAAATCATGGCGCTGCAGGGCACCTGGCAGCTGTTCTGGGTGTTCTTCTACAGCTTCGCCACCTACGGCTTCGCCGGCCACATGCGCGAGCAGGTGTGCAAGTACATGTGCCCGTACGCGCGCTTCCAGAGCGCCATGTTCGACAAGGACACGCTCATCGTCACCTACGACACCCAGCGCGGCGAGCCGCGCGGCGCGCGCAGCAAGAAGGTGGACCCGAAGGCCGCCGGCTTGGGCGACTGCATCGACTGCTCGCTGTGCGTGCAGGTGTGCCCCACGGGCATCGACATCCGCAACGGGCTGCAGTACGAGTGCATTGGCTGCGGCCTGTGCGTGGACGCCTGCAACAGCGTGATGGACAAGGTGAACTACCCGCGCGGCCTGATCCGCTACGCCACGCAGAACGGCATGCTCCAGCGCTGGAGCAGCGCGCAGATGGTGCGCCGCGTGCTGCGCCCGCGCGTGCTGTTCTACACCACGGTGCTGGTGGGCCTGAGCGTGGCGCTGCTCACCAGCCTGAGCCTGCGCGTGCCGCTGAAGGTGGATGTGGTGCGTGACCGCGCCGCGCTCTCGCGCCTGGTGGCGGGCGGCCAGCTGGAGAACGTGTACCGCCTGCAGATCATGAACGCCACCGAGGCGCCGCAGCGCTACCGCATCAGCGCCAGCGGGCTGGAGGGGCTCACGGTAGCGTCGGAGCCTGAAGTGGAGATTGGCCCTGCCGAATCGCGCTGGGTGCCGGTGCTGCTGCGCATTCCCTACGGCAGCGCCAGCGAGGGCTCGCACGCGGTGCACTTCGAGGTGCAGACCGTGCAAGGCGCGGCGCATGTGACCGAGAAATCGGTGTTCCTGGTGCCCCGATAAGGCGCCGCAAGGGTTTCCCACGGCTGCCAGCGCGCAAAGGGGCGAGCGCTGGCAGCCGTTTTTTTATGGAATTCGACAAAAATCGAACTCCAGCCCTTGTCCATCAAGCGCTAGAAGCTATCAAAACAAGAGCAACTCTGCCACTCAATGCAGCTGTGGCTGGCTAAAGCGCACCGGCAAGTGCACCGTAGCGCCCGGCAAGGCCGCGCTGATCTGCGCCTGCGCGGCTGCGGCCTGCTCCAACGTGGCGTAGCGCAGCAGCGTGGTCTGGGTGTGCTCGTAGTACTTCACCGCCTGGGCCTGGGACAGGCTGGCGCCGAGCTGCTGGCGCACCTGCGCCGTGGGCAGGCCAACGATGAGCACCTCGTGGAAGGTGCGCCCGACCTTGCCGCTGGCATCCACCAGGTAGGAGGCGCGGCCATCGCCGCCAGCCTTCTGCGCCGGCAGCACGCGGTACTTTTGCCCGCCGATACTCACGCTCTGCAGCGGGCCCATGGCCTGGAGCTGCTGGGCATTCAACTGCTGGCCGGGCGCCAGGGCGGGGGCAGTTTGCGCCTGGGCGCTCATGCAGACGCAGGCGCACAGCGCCAGCACGTAGGGGGGAAAACGCAATTGCATCGAAGACTCCTCACTGAGCGATGACCCGCGCCTGCACTTGCAGCGTGGCTTGCGGGGCCGTGGCGCCTTCGGCGGGCGCGGCGGCACAGGTGGTGGTGGCGGTGCTCCAGCCGTCGGCGGCGCTCCAGTCGGCGGGGTTCAGGCGCGGATTCGACGCCACGGCGTAGATTTTCCAGGTGCCCTGGGCATTTTCCCCGTGGAAGGCGTAGCTGCCCAGGCCATAGCCGGTAAATGCCGCCACGGCGCGCAGCGGGTGCGCGAAGTGGTCCAGCGGCATCTTCAGCAGCGACTTGGTGCCCGAGGGCGACTCCACCGCGATGCCCAGCGAGCCCAGGCACAGCTCGGTGCCCGTCAGGCGCACCTGGAACTGGTCCACCGTCTGGCCGCTGCCCTGGAAGGTGCCCAGCAGGCTGACTTTCTGGTACTCGAAGCCTTTCAGGTCGGCCACGGCCGTGAACTCCGGCACGGCCTGCTGCGCGCTGCGGCTGCGTGCAGGCTCCTTCTTGTAGAGCAGCGCCAGTTCCACGGCCTTGGCGGCGTCGGGCACGCCGAAGCCGTACCAGTTGGAGTAGCGGTAGCCCGCTGCGTTGGTCTGCCAGCCCAGCTCCACGGGCACCTGGGTGGCGCCGGGGGCGATCTGGCGCTTGTCGGCGGCCTGGGGCAGCAGGGCATTGGCCTGCAGGTCAAACAGGCCGGCGTGCGGCTTGTCCTGGCGCGGAGCGCGGAAGCCGCGCGTGCGCTTTTCGTAGCCTTCGTCCACCACGCGCGCCGACTGGCGCAGGATGTCGCGCACGTCGCGCCAGGTCAGCGCCGGGTTGGCGCTGAGCATGAGCGCCACCACGCCGCTGATGGTGGGGGCGGCGGACGAGGTACCGTTCATGGTGCTGTAGTCGCAGTCCGGGTTGTCCTTCACCCCGGGCACGCGCTCGCTCACGCCGCGCAGGAAGGCGTTGGTTCTCTCGGGATTGGCGTCGCTGCGGCTGTAGCCCTCGGTGCACGAGCGGATGTCGGTGGAGAAGATGGTCGGCCCGTCGCCCGCGCGGCCCTGGGCGATCTGCTCGGCGCTGAGGCGGGACTGTTCGCCGTATTGGCCTGCGCTGGCGTACTCCCCACCCATGCCGGTGATCCACAGCACCGATCCGGTACTGCTGTAGCTTGCAGCCTGGCCCTTGGCGTTGAGCGCGGCGGTGACGATGACGTTGGGCTCCAGGTTCGTCGTGTCATTGCCGGAGTTCACGCAGCCATAGCCACGGGTCAGGATGCCGCAGTTGGCAAACGAATCTTCACTCAGACCGACCTCGTCGAATTCGTTGCCCGCCGACTTGACGAACACGATGCCCTTGCCGTCGCGTAGCGCCTTGAGCCCGCGCAACGCCGCCTGACCGGCATCGCGGTAAGGCACCGCGTCGGTGTCTTCTCCGTAGGCTGCATTCATCACATGCGCCTTGCGCGACCAAGCCGCGCCGCCATAGGCATCCAGGTAGTTTTCTTCGGTCGCGACCACGCCCGTATCGATCAGCGGCACCCCGCCGAGCTTGGCCAGCGGCGCCATGCCCATCACACCCTTGCCGTTCTGCGCCGCGCCGATCATGCCCGCCACGTTGGTGCCGTGCGCTTCCTTCTTGGGGGTGAGCAGCGGGTTGGGGTCGTTCTGCCCGGTCAGGAAGTTCCACGACAGGTCGTAGTCGGCGTTGGCCAGCAGGTCTTCGTGGCCCAGGTCCACGCCGGTGTCGATCACCAGCACGTTCACGCCCTGGCCCTTGATGCCCTGGCGGTGCACGGGCTCCACGTTCAGGTCGATGCCGCCGCCAAACGCCGCCTCGTCGGCCTTGCCCTGGAAGTAGCTCTGCAGGTAGTTCAGCGCCCACTGGAAGGTGTAGAGCGGCTCCGTCTCGCCGCTCTTGCAGGCGTAAGGGCCGGTTTCAGGGCATGTAGGGGCCGGGGCGGGGTCTGAACCGCCGTCCCCGCCACAAGCCACCATGGCCGCCGCCACCAGTGGCATCAGCCCGATGCGCAGGCGCAGCGCGGCGCGGCCTGGCTTTGTTAAATGACGCATTGCTGCTCCTTTTCGCAGGGTCAAGAATCGCCTCCGGGGGCGATACAGCGGCAGGTTATCGGACGCTGCTCCAGGGTCAAGATATTTGTTGCACATGGCGCGGCGGCAGATCCCCTTCTGGCGAGGAAAACATGGACACAATTAGTAATGCGAATTATTATTACTAACTTTAAACGCCACTGCGTCCCGCACCCGCCCAGCCCCACGCCCTTGCGCGTCCAGCCACCGCGGTTCTTCCTGCATGAAAGAACCCCTATGCCCGCTCCAACCCTGACCCGCACCGCCGCTCTGGCGGCCACGTTCGCGCTGCCCGCGCTCGCACAAGAAGCCGTGCCGCAGCCCCTGCCCGCCGTCACCATCACGGCCACGATGACCGAGCAGGATGCGCGCACCGCGCCCGCCAGCGTCACCGTCATCACCGCCGAAACGCTCGCCGAGCGCAACGCCGCGGACCTGCTGGACGCCGTGCGCGATACCCCCGGCATCACCTTCAGCGCACGCCAGGTGGGCGGACGCAAGACACTGGCTCTGCGCGGCCTGGAGGGCAAGCACACCCTGACACTGATCGACGGACGGCGCATCAGCGCCAGCGACGACGTGATCGGCCACTCGGACTACCAGTACGGCTGGCCGCCCCTCTCGGCCATTGAGCGCGTGGAGGTCATCCGTGGCCCGCTGTCGGCGCTGTACGGCTCCGAGGCACTGGGCGGCGTGGTCAACCTGATCCCCAAAAAACCCGGCGACCGCTGGACCGGCTCGCTGGGCCTGGCGGGCACGCTGCCGGCACAGTCCGACAGCGCGGCGCATGCCGCGCGCGCCTCGCTGTACGCCGCCGGGCCACTGGGCGAGCGCGTGCGCCTGTCGGTGCAGGCCGAGGGCGGCTACCGCGGCACTGTGGCCGAGGCGGCGGATCCACGCGTCAGCGAACTCGAAGGCAGCCGCCCGCGCAGCCTGGGCCTGAACGCCGAATGGCGGCTGGCCCCTGGCCACACGCTGGAGCTGGGTGCCGTGGACGGCAAAGAGCAGCGCCTGTACGACGATGTGAGCAGCGCGAAAAAGGCCTATGAAAACCGCTACGACCTCACGCGCCGCCAGGCCCATGCCGGTTGGAAAGGCGAATGGGACGGCTGGCGCACTCAGGTGCGCGCCTACCGCAGCGAAATGAGCGTGCGCAACGAGCGCACCAACGGCGTGGCCCCCACCCGCGCGCAGGACATGCGCGACAACGTGGTCGATGGCCACGCCACCACGCGCAGGGGAGCGCACCAGGTCACCTTCGGCGGCGAGTGGCGCAACGAGGAACTGGTCAACGCCGGACTGAAAAATGGCAGCGACAACGCCACACACAAGGCGCTTTTCGTGCAGGACGAATTCGCCCTTGGCAAGAACCTGCTGGCCACGCTGGGCCTGCGCGCGGACCACCACGAAATCTTCGGCTCCGAAATGAGCCCGCGCGCTTACGTGGTGTGGGAAGCCAGCCCGCAGCTGGTCGTCAAAGGCGGCTACGGCCACGCGTTCAAGGCGCCCACGCTCAAGCAAATCTCGCCCAACTACGTGGGGGCCGAGGGGCCGCATACCTTCATGGGCAACGCCAACATCAAGCCCGAAACCTCGAATGCCTTCGAGATCGGCGCCGACTGGCAGGCCCTGCCGGGCCTGGCACTGCGCGCCACGTTCTTCCACACCGACGTCAAGCAGCTCATCACCTACCGCCTCGTCCAGCAGGAAGGCTCGCGCCGCACCTACCTGTACGACAACGTCGACGCCGCGCGCATCCAGGGCCTGGAGGCCGGCGTGACCTGGGACGTGACGCCCACGCTGCAGTGGAGCACCGACGCCACGCTGCTGCGCACGCGCGACAAGACCACGGGCGAGGCGCTGTCCGACCGCCCCCGCACCAGCGCCTCCTCGCGCCTGGCGTGGCGCGTGGCCGGCTGGCAGGCGCAACTGGGCCTGGACTACACCGGCAGCCAGACCAGCAGCGGCGAACACCTGCCGGCTTACACGCTGTGGAACGCCAGCCTGGGCCGCGCCTGGAGCGTGGGCGACGGGCGCACGCTGCACCTGCGCACCGGCCTGCAGAACATCGGCAACCTGCGCCTGGCGGACAAGTCGCCCAGCTTCGGCTACGCCGAACAAGGGCGGCGCCTGTTCGTGAACGCCCGCCTGGACTTCTAGGACTCCTGACTTGATAGCTGCCAGCGCTTGCCTGGCAAGCGTTGGAGCCATATTTGATGCTAAAAAAATTGCTGCATTTCCTGCTGCTCGCGCTGTGCTGCGGCACCGCCCTAGCGCAGCAGCCCCCGGCCCAGCCCGCGCTGTCGCTGCTGTTCATCGCCACCGGCAACGTGCCCGCGGGCAAGTTCCGCCAGCTCGCCGAGATCGCCCGGCCGCACGGCCTGACCGTGCAGGTGCGCTACCTGCACCAGCTGCCACGCAACGCCGACGCCGGGCTGTGGCGCGGGTATGACGCGGTGTTCATCGACAGCTACCTACAGGACGCCGTGCGCGAGCACCTGTCGGGCGCGCTGCCCGGGCTCCAGGTGCCGCACGCCTGGCTGTACGACCAGCAGCCCGCCTGGGGCGGCGGCCTGCCCGAGTCCGTGGGGCGGCGCCTCGTGGCTTATTACACCAACGGCGGGCGGCAGAACTTCGAGGGCTTCTTCGCCCTGCTGGCCGCGCAGCTGCGCGGCCAGCCCGTGCCGGCGCTGCCCGCGCCCATCGTGTTCCCCAAGGCCGCCGTGTACCACCCGGGCGCGCCCGGCTTGGTGTTCGCCAAGGCGCAGGACTTCCTGCGCTGGAAAGGCGTGCCCACGGGTGCCGCGCCGGGCCAGCGCCCGCCCGTCATCGGCATCGCGCTGCACCAGCAGTACATCGCATCGATGCAGACCGCCTTCATCGACGACCTGATCGCACGCATCGAGGCCGGTGGCGCCGTGGCGCTGCCGTTTTACACGCCGATGATGGACCCGTCCAGCTTCACCCGGCTGCTGCAACCGGCGGGCAACGGCGCACCGCTGGCCGATGTACTCATCACCACGCAAATCATGCTCAACGGCGAGGACCGGCGGCGCGAGTTCAGCGCCCTGGGCATTCCGGTGCTGCAGGCCATGCCCTACCGCCGCGGCGGCGAGGCCGACTGGGCCGCCGACCCGCACGGCGTGGCGCTGATGGATGTGCCCTTCTACCTGGCCCAGCCCGAGTACGCGGGCGTGATCGACATCCAGGTGGCCGCCGCCACGCGCAAGAGCGACGACCAGGTGGTGCCCATTGCCGCGCAGGCCCAGGCCGTGGTGGCCAAGGCCCTGCGCTTGGCGCAGCTGCAGCGCAAGCCGAATGCCGACAAGCGCGTGGCCGTGATGTTCTGGAACTACCCGGCGGGCGAGAAGAACCTCAGCGCCTCGTTCCTGAACGTACCGCGCAGCCTGCGCAGCACCCTCGCCGGCCTGCAGGCCGAGGGCTACACCACCGAGGTGCCCGACGAAACCATGCTCACCGGCCTACTGCAGCGCCTCTTGGCGCCCAACTACCGCGAGGGCCTGCTCCAGCCCCTGCTGCAGGACGGCCTGGCCGCGCGCCTGCCGGTGGCGCGCTACCGCGCCTGGCTGAACCAGCTCCCGGCCGAGACGCAGGCTGCGCTGCGCGCCGCCGGCGGCGAGCCCGAGCAGTCGCCCATGGTGCTGCGCCAGGGCGGCGAGGCGTTCTTCGTCATTCCGCGCCTGCAGCTCGGCCAGGTCACACTGCTGCCGCAGCCCGGGCGCGGCCAGCCGGGGCAGGACAAGGAAAAGGCCATCTACCACTCCACCACCGCGCTGCCGCCGCACCACTACCTGGCCGCCTACCTGTGGCTGCGTGAGCAGCAGCAGGCCGACGCGCTGGTGCACTTCGGCACGCACGGCACGCAGGAATGGCTGCCGGGCAAGGAGCGCGGCCTGTCGGTGCACGACGCGCCGCTGCTGGCGTTGGGCGACCTGCCGGTGGCCTACCCCTACATCGCCGACAACATCGGCGAGGCCACGCAGGCCAAGCGGCGCGGCCGCGCGGTGATCGTGAGCCACCAGACGCCGCCCTTCGCCCCCGGCGGGCTACACGCCGCGCTGACGCGCATGCACGACCTGCTGCACCAGTGGCAGGCGCAGGACGAAGGCGCCGTCAAGGAACGCCTGGCCGCCGACCTGCTGGCCGCCGCGCGCGCCGAGCGCGTGATCGCCGACATGGGCTGGACCGAGGCACGCGCGCAGGCCAACTTCGCCGCCTTCGTGCAGGAACTGCACACCCACCTGCACGAACTGGCGCAGACCGCACAGCCCCAGGGCCTGCACACCCTGGGCCAGGCGCCCGAGGAACTGCACCGCCTGGCCACGGTGCTGCTCATGCTCGGCCCCCCGTTCTGGGAAGCCGCCGTGCGCCAAGCCGGCGTACCCGCGCAGGATCTGGACGAAGCCCTGGTCGGCCCCTGGGACCAACTGGCGCAGACCGCGCCCTACCAGCTGCTGCAGCGCCACGTGATCGGCAACGCGCCGCTGGACGGCCTGCCCCCGGCGCTGCGCGACGCGCTGGTGCAGGCACGCCAGTACCACGAGCACCTGGGCGCGCAGGGCGAGATGCGCGGCCTGCTGGCCGTGCTGGCGGGGCGGCACATCGACACCTCCTACGGCGGCGACCCGATCAAGAACCCCGATGCCTACCCCACGGGCCGCAACCTGTACGGCTTCGACCCCTCGCGCGTGCCCACCAAACAGGCGTGGGAGGCAGGCAAACAGGCCGCCGACAACCTGCTGGCCGAGCACCGCCGCCAGCATGGCCGCCAGCCCGCCAAGCTCACGTTCAGCCTGTGGTCGGTCGAGACCATGCGCCACCAGGGCCTGCTCGAAGCGCAGGCCCTGTGGCTCCTGGGCGTGGAGCCGGTTTGGGACGAAGGCGGGCGCGTGACCGGCGTGCAACTGGTGCCGCGTGAGACGCTGGGACGCCCGCGCGTGGACGTGGTGCTGTCCGCCACCGGGCTGTACCGCGACCACTTCCCGAACGTGATGAAGCAGCTCGCCCAGGCGGTACTGCTGGCCGCGCGCGCCAACGAGGCCGACAACCCCGTGGCCGCCAACGCGCGCCGCATCGCGCAGCAGCTGATCGCGCGCGGCGCCGATGCGCAGGCCGCCGAGCAGGCGGGCGCCACGCGCATCTTCTCATCCGAGAGCGGGCGCTACGGCACCGGCCTGGACGATGCCACGCTGGCCACCGACACCTGGAAAGGCAAGGCCGAAGGCGACCGCAAGCTGGCGCAGCTCTACCTGTCAAAAATGCAGTTCGCCTACGGCCCCGACGAAAAGCAGTGGGGCAGCGCCGGGGTGGCGGGCGTGAAAGGTGGAGCGGACGGCGGCGCTGGCGTGAACCTGTACGCCGAGCACCTGCGCGGCACCGAGGGCGCGGTGCTCTCGCGCAGCTCCAACCTCTACGGCATGCTCACCACCGACGACCCGTTCCAGTACCTGGGCGGCATCTCGCTGGCGGTGCGCCACCTCGACGGCAAGGCGCCCGAGCTGTACATCAGCAACCTGCGCGGCAGCGGCGCCGGACGCGTGGAGGGCGCGGCGCAGTTTCTGTCGAAGGAACTCGCCACGCGCCAGTTCCATCCCGGCTACATCCAGGGGCTGATGAAGGAAGGCTACGCCGGCACGCTGCAGGTGCTGGACGCCACCAACAACTTCTGGGGCTGGACGGCGACGGCGCGCGAGATCGTGCGCGACGACCAGTGGCAGGAAATGGCCGACGTGTACGTGCGCGACAAGCACCAGCTCGGGCTGCGCCAGTGGTTCGAGCAGAACAACCCGCACGCGTTGGCACAGACCATGGAGCGCATGCTCGAAGCCGCGCGCCAGGGCTACTGGCAGACCGACGCAGCCACGCTACGCGAACTGAAGGAGCGCTGGCGCGACCTGGCGCGGCGCTTCGACGTGCGCACCGACAACGCCGCCTTCGCCGCCCTGGTCGGCGCCAAGGCGCAGCCCGGCACGGGCTACGGGCTGGACGCGCCCGCCGCCGCCCGGCCCACAGCCACCGCGCCGCCCGCGGCCGACAACGCGCCGCCGCCCGAACCCGCAGCAGCAGCAGCACAGCCGGAACCAGAACCAGCCCCGCCGCCGCCCGTCTCGGGCCTGCTGATGCAGCCCGTAACGCCGCCAGACGACACACCGCCGCCTGGCACACCGCTGCGCGACCTGGCCTTCGGCCTGCTGCTGGCGGCCCTCACCCTCGGCGGCGCCTGGCGCCAGCGCGCCGCCGCCCACCGATTCATCTTGCAAGGAGCCTGAAAACCATGAACACCCCCATCGAAGTGGCGATGTACGACATCAGCCAACTCTTCCTCTACCCCGTGCTCATCGCCATCGCCGCACTGTTCGCGCACGCTTTCTATGCGCTGGGCGCCTTCGCCTGGCAGGCCGTGGCGCGCCTGCGCGGGCAGGCGGCGGGCTTCGAGCTGCAGGCCGTGCGCGCGGCGCGACCGGGTACCACGGTGGTGGAGCTGGAGACACTGGCCGTCAAGCGCCTGGAGTTCGCGCGCATCGCCACGCGCGTGGCACCCATGCTGGGCCTGGTGGCGACCATGATCCCCATGGGTCCAGCGCTCAAGGCGCTGGCCGACGGGCAGCTCGCCGACGTGTCGCGCAGCCTGATGGTGGCGTTCTCGGCGGTGATCCTGGCGCTGCTGGCGGCCGCCATCAGCTTCACCGTGGTGAACGTGCGCAAGCGCTGGTACGCTGCCGACCTGGCCGCCATTGAGCAGGACATGGCCCCCGCCCCACCAGCCCATGCCGAAGGGCTGGCCCCGCTGACGGAGGCCACGGCATGAAGCACCTGCGCCTGATGGACGAGAACGAGGGCGATGACCCGATTCTCTCGGTGGTGAACCTGATCGACGTGTTCCTGGTCATCATCGCCGCGCTGCTGCTGGCCGTGGCGCAGAGCCCGGCCAACCCGTTCAGCGCCGAGCAGGTCACCGTCATCAAGAACCCTGGCAAGGAAAACATGGAGATCATCGTCAAGGACGGACAGAAGATCGAGCACTACCAGGCCAGCGACGAGATCGGCGAGGGCCAGGGCGCCAAGGCGGGCGTGGCGTACAAGCTCAAGGACGGTTCCATGGTCTATGTGCCGGAGCCGGGCGCGACGTCCGCGCCCCCCTGAGAAATCCTCCGCCGCGCGCGGCGGCGCCCCGGTATAGTCGCCCCGGTCACATGGCGATGCCCGCACCGTGCAAGGGCCGTCGCATCATTCTTTCCGGGAGGTTTTGTGATGAACATGCAGCGCGTGCGCCACGGCGCATCCATCGTCGCCCTGGGCTTGCTAGCCACCGCCTGCGGCGGCGGCGGTGGCGGCAGCGACCCCACCCCGCCCGCCCCCGTCTCGGCGCTCACGGCCGCCTGCAGCGGCGCCTTCTGCGGCGCCGCCAGCAACACCCGCTACAGCGGCGAGGGCGTGGGCGTGTGGAGCTACACCAACGCCAGCGACAAGGAAACCAGCATCCCCGTGGCCCTGGAGAACGTGGGCCAGCGCGCCGTGACGCTGGTCTACACCAACCCCAACGCGCCGGGCGTGCAAATGCCGCTCCTGACGCTGACACCCGCCACCACGGCCAAGGCGCAGCAGCACGGCGATGCGCATGCGCACCACAACCAGATCCCCGAGGCCGTGCGCCAATTCGACGTGGCCGCCTACCTGGACAAAGCAGGCACCGGACAGCCTAAAGCCGCCCCAGCCAAGGCGGCCGTGGGCGCACAGCGCAGCTGGTACATCAACGTCGACAAGATCGAGCAGCGCACCGCCACGCTGAAGCGGCAGAAAACCTTTGCCGACGGGCGCGTCATCAACCTGTGGCTCGAAGACGCGGAGGCCGGCGCGGGCAAGATGACCGATGCCATGCTCGACACCTTCATGGAGCGCTTCGCGCGCCCGGCCAACTCCGTGTACGGCCTGGTCACCGGCCTGGCGGGCCAGCCCTGGGGCGCCCACGCCTACAACGACCTGATCGCCGCCGAGCAGCCCATCGACATCGTGTTCGTGAACTTCGTGCCCGACGGCAAGCCGTATGGCCTGCTGGGCTACTTCTGGTCGCTCAACAACCTGCAGGCCAACCCGAGCGACGAGCAGCTCAAGTACAGCAACGAGTCTCTGTCGTTCTACATGGACACGGAAACGGTGTACCTGGACCTGGCCAAGGGCATGGACGTGCAGATCAGCACGCTGGCGCACGAGTTCGTGCACATGGTCAACTTCTACCAGCGCCGGGTGCTGCGCGGCATGTCCTATGGCTTCACCACCTTCCTGGAAGAAATGTCCGCCGTGATGGTCGAAGATGTGCTGGGCGAACGCATCACCCCCGGCTACAACACCGCGCGCGACGAGCACGTGCCCGCCTGGCTGGCCCGTTCGGGCTTCAACTGCGACCCGACCGAATGGAGCGTCGACAAAACCTGTTTTGGCTACAACGTGGTCGGCGCCTACGGGGCCTACCTGCTGCGCCAGTACGGCGTAGGCTTCTACCAGCAGATGCTGAAAAACACCTCGTCCACCGATTCGTGGACGGTGCTGGACAACGCCATCACCACTGCCGGCGGCCCGGGCCTGGCCGGCACGCTGCCGCGCTGGGGCGCCAGCATCGCGCTGTTGCCCGGCGCTGCCAGCCCGCAGGGCTACGGCTATCCGCAGCGCAACGATGCCAGCGGCTTCACGCTCGTAGGCATCAACGGCCCGGACTACGCCCCGGTGCGCCAGTTGCCCAACACGGTGCCCCCCACCCTCGCGGGCCATGGCCACTTCCCGCTCACGCGCCAGGCCAACGACAAAGGCGTGTACCAAGAGCAACTGAGCGTGCCGCAAGGCACCACGCTGACGGTGATCGTGCAGTAACAGGCTGCGCAGTCACTCGATCAACGGCCCCTCCAGGGGCAATGCCGCTCAGTTAAGCCTGAGCGGCCTTTTTCTTGATGGGGTAGTGAGTTTTGGTCATTCGCACCTCACGCGGATACCGTCTTTCGGATCTGCGAGGCGGCAGCACAAAGCGGCGGATGTTCTGGCGCATGGCCTTGAGCTTGCCCGGGATGGCCCCTGGGGTGCGCGAGCTTGAACTCCACAGCCACTCATCGACGATGTAGCGCAAGGCCGTGATGAAGCTGATGCGACAAGGCTGCACCTTGGCCTCATCCGCAATGCGCGTGATCTCCAGACGGATCAGGTTGTACATCAGCAAGGTGGCCCACAGTTCCTGCTTGACCCCCTGTGGCTGCTGGCTGCGCAGTGTCATGGTCTGGCGCAGCATGTCCGTCTTCATCTCCCCGTAGGCCAGTTCGATCTCCCAGCGCTCGTGGTACAGCGCGAACACCTCATCGGCCTTGTAGCGTGCGGGATCCATCAGGGATGTGAACAAGGTTCTAGGCTTGCCATCGAGTTCGCGTGTGATGGCTCGCACTTCCCACGTGAGCGGCAGGCCTGGGTCTTTCTTGCGCGCCTGGGGCGAGACCTTCATGCGCAGGCTCACGTCGCCGGGGCCGTGCGTTTGCACCACTTCGCCTTTGAGTCCTGCGCGCGCGGGGATCAGCCACTGACGCCCCTGGCGGTGCTGCAGCGGCCACAGCAGGCCCGCCGAGTAAAAGCCCTTGTCCACGATCACCAGCGAGTCGGCTGGCAGTTGCGGCCACAAGCGTTCAGCCAAGGTGTATTCGCTGGTGTCGTAGGCATCCACGCTGGCGTCCACCAGCAAACGCGCTCTCGCATCCAGCAGGCAGGCCATGCGTACCAGCGGGAAGGGGCTTTGATGCTTGGCATGGTTGCGCTGGCAGCCAAAGTGCTGCCGGTTCTCTTGCGTGTCCGGGGTGCGCCAGACGACGCCATCCAGGGCATACAGCGACAAACCTTGCCAGCGATGGCGCCCGGCCTCCCGATGTGCCCAGTGGGCAGCGGTGTGTCGAAACAGCCATTGCAGGGGTTCACTGCCCAGGCGCTGACGGGCCTGGCTCAGCGCGCTGGAGCTGATGCCTTCATTGCCCTGTCCAGGCAAGGCCAATTCCAGTACCTCAGCCACATTCACAATGGAGCGATCCCTGAGCAAGGCCACGCCCAGTACCAGCCACAGGGCTTGCTCCATGGGCAAGCGCCGCTTGCGCAGTGTCGCTACACCCGTCATCTGCAAGGCCTGCTCGATCCACTGCTGAGGGATGTTGCTTTGAACGACGCCCCATTGCTCGGGGCTCGCAAACTCGTGGGTATCGCTCAGGTACTCTTGCAGCAGCATCGGCCATCCGCTGGCCGACACGGGCCAGCTCAGTTCATATGGCCCCTACTTTACAAACAACAAAGGCCCCGAGGGGCCTTTGCTTAACTTAGCGGCATTGCCTCCAGGGGCCGTTTTTCATGGCCGCAACAATTTAGAAGAAAAAGGCTTCAAGCGCTTATCCAGAAAGCGCTTGAAGCTCTCTTTTTGGGAGCATGAAAGTGCCCCTTCCCGGCAAAGGGCCTATGCACGCGCCGCATGGCAGCCAAACACAGCCGCCTTGGACAGCGCAAAACCCGGGGAGTAAGCTGCGTGGCTTGACTTCCACAAGGAGACCTCTTCATGTCGAACCCATCCGGCATCGCCACGGCGGCACACCCGCTGCCTTCCTACCTTGACCCCCAGCACCTGGGACCCTGGGGCATCTACCTGCAGCAGGTGGACCGCGTCACGCCCTACCTGGGCAGCCTGGCGCGCTGGGTGGAAACGCTCAAGCGCCCCAAGCGCGCGCTGATCGTGGACGTGCCGATCGAGCTGGACAACGGCACCATCGCCCACTTCGAGGGCTACCGCGTGCAGCACAACCTGAGCCGTGGCCCGGGCAAGGGCGGCGTGCGCTTCCACCAGGACGTGACGCTGTCCGAGGTGATGGCGCTGTCGGCCTGGATGTCGGTGAAGAATGCCGCCGTGAACGTGCCCTACGGCGGCGCCAAGGGCGGCATCCGCGTCGATCCGAGAACCCTGTCCACGGGTGAGCTGGAGCGCCTGACGCGCCGCTACACCAGCGAAATCGGCCTGCTCATCGGCCCGACCAAGGACATCCCCGCGCCCGACGTGAACACCAACGGCCAGATCATGGCGTGGATGATGGACACCTATTCCATGAACGTGGGGGCCACCGCCACCGGCGTGGTCACGGGCAAGCCGGTGGACATCGGCGGCTCGCTGGGGCGCGTCGAGGCCACGGGGCGCGGCGTGTTCACCGTGGGGGTGGAGGCGGCCAAGCTCACCGGCCTGGCGATTGAGGGCGCGCGCGTGGCGGTGCAGGGCTTCGGCAATGTGGGGGGCACGGCGGGCAAGCTGTTCGCCGAGGCCGGCGCCAAGGTGGTGGCCGTGCAAGACCACACCGGCACCGTGTACAACGCCAGCGGCCTGGACGTGCCCGCGCTGCTGGCCCATGTGAAGGCGCAGGGCGGCGTGGGCGGCTTTGCCGGCGGCGAGCGCATGGCCCCCGAGGAATTCTGGGGCGTGGCCTGCGACATCCTGATTCCCGCCGCGCTGGAAGGCCAGATCACCAAGGACAACGCGTCGCGCATCCAGGCGCGCATGGTGATTGAAGGCGCCAACGGGCCCACCACTCCCGAGGCCGACGACATCCTGAACGACAAGGGCGTGCTGGTGCTGCCCGACGTGATCGCCAACGCCGGCGGCGTGACGGTGAGCTACTTCGAGTGGGTGCAGGACTTCTCCAGCTTCTTCTGGACCGAGGACGAAATCAACGCCCGCCTGGTGCACATCATGCAAAACGCCTTCGCCGCCATCTGGCAGGTGGCGCAGGAGAACAAGGTGAGCCTGCGCACAGCCACCTTCATCGTCGCCTGCAAGCGCATCCTGCACGCGCGCGAAGTGCGCGGGCTGTACCCGTAATACAAGCCAAATCAGCCTCCAGCGCTTGCCAGGCAAGCGCTGGCAGCTATCAAAGCAGGAGTCTTGGCGTCACGCCACGGGCGACTCTGGGTCAACCGCCTCGGCAGGCAGCACCGTGCGCAGCGCCAGGCAGAACGGCTGCTCGCACGGCGCCCGCCCGGCGTAAGGGCAGCCCTGCGACTGGCATAGCTGCGCCTCGTGCTCGCGCACCCGTTCTTCGTCCTTGGGCACCTGGCCGCTGGCCTGCAGCGCGGCCATGAGCAGCCAGGGGTCGCTGCGCGCTTGCAGCAGTTCACGGGCGTAGAGCGTCGGCTGCGCCAGCGGCTGGAAGTCCAGCGTCAGCAGCGCGCTGGCCCGTGGCGCTGCCGGTGTGGCCGGCTGCAGCACCAGCGCCCAGGTGCCCGACTGCAAGGCCTCGGGCTTGCCGGCGAACGCCGCCGCCAGCGGCGGGGCCGCGCCGCCTGCAGGCGCTGCCGTGGGTGGCTGCGGCTGGGCCTGCAGCCAGGGCTGGGGCACGCGCAGCGTGAGTGCGAAGCCGCGCGGGCCCTGTTCGGTCTGTACCACGCCCTGGCGCACCAGCCAGGTCTGCAACGGCGGCAGGTCGGGCGGCGCATGCTCGCCATCGACCTGCGGCAGCAGCGCTGCCGGCCAGGGCTGCACGGCCAGCACGCGCTGCGGCTGCGCCGGCGCCGTGAGCTGCTGCACCAGCATGGAAACCATGGCGCGCAGCGGCGCACCCACGCCCGTGGCCGGCCAGGGCGGCAGCACGGGCGCCGCTGCGCCCTGCGGCAAGACGGGGCGGCCTAAAGACGCAGCCAGCGGCGGGGGTGCAGCCGCACCCGGTGCTGCACCTGGTGCCACACCGGGCTGGCGCGGCGTGCCTGCCGCGCCCGGGCCACTGGCCAGCCAACTGGCGCGCGCCTGGGCGGACAGGCTGACCTGGTCGGGCACCTGCGGCGCGGGCGGCAGCGGGGTCGGCGCCCCTGCCGGCGATGGCACGGCCGACGGGCTGGGCGCGGGCAGTGGGGTGTCGCGGCTGGCACCCAGCAGCGCGTTCTGGCGCTGCAGCGCAGCCTCGGCCAGCACCAGGGCTGGCGGCTGCGGTACGGGGGGCAGGTTCACGGACATGGCGGCTGTGCGGCAGGGGGCGGTATCGCCCCGCATTCTGCGGCGCACGCGCCAGCCTGGCTAGGCCTTTTCAAAAACCATAGCTGCCAGCGCCTAGCTGGCGTGCTTTACAGCCCTTTTTACCTGTGAGAACGAACCAAGGGGCAAAGCGCCCCCGGGGGTGCTCTCTCACTCGCGGTAGAACAGCGGCCGGGTCTTGACGCCCTGCACCGCCTGGGCGATGGCGGCGATGTGGTCGGGCGTGGTGCCACAGCATCCCCCCAGCACGTTGACCAGGCCCTCGGCGGCGAACTCGTGCACCAGGCGGCTGGTGACTTCGGGCGTTTCGTCGAAGCCGGTGTCGCTCATGGGGTTGGGCAGGCCGGCGTTGGGGTAGCAGCTGATGAAGGTGCCCTGCGCGGCCTTGGCCAGCTCCTGGATATACGGGCGCATCAGCGCCGCGCCGAGGGCGCAGTTCAGGCCGATGGTGAGCGGGTTGGCATGGCGCACGCTGTGCCAGAAGGCGGTGACGGTCTGGCCGCTGAGGATGCGGCCCGAGGCGTCGGTGACGGTGCCACTGACCATGATGGGCAGGCATTCGCCGGTCTGCTCGAAGGCTTCATCCACGGCGAACAGCGCGGCCTTGGCGTTGAGCGTGTCGAAGATGGTCTCGACCAGGATCACGTCCGCGCCGCCCTCGATGAGCGCCAGCGTCTGCTCCAGGTAGGCGGCGCGCAGCTGCTCGAAGGTGACGTTGCGCGCGCCGGGGTCGTTGACGTCGGGGCTGATGCTGG
This sequence comes from Paenacidovorax caeni, assembly GCF_001298675.1. Taxonomy (GTDB): domain Bacteria; phylum Pseudomonadota; class Gammaproteobacteria; order Burkholderiales; family Burkholderiaceae_C; genus Paenacidovorax; species Paenacidovorax caeni. The sequence goes on along the minus strand of NZ_CYIG01000046.1, from coordinate 21,815 downwards.
CCGTCTTGGGCGTGGGGCCGAGCGCGCCCGCGACAAAGCGCGGCTTGTCGGGCGTGGAGAACTTGTCGCAGGCGGCGCGCGCCAGCCTGGCGCTTTCCAGGTTCATCTCGCGCGCCAGGTGGGCCATGCCGTAATCCTCCTGCGCGATGGAGGTGGCGCCGAAGGTGTTGGTCTCGATCAGGTCGGCGCCTGCGGCCAGGTAGCCCTCGTGGATGTCGCGGATCACGTCGGGGCGCGTGAGCGACAGCAGCTCGTTGTTGCCCTTCACATCGCGCGGAAAGTCGGCGAAACGCGTGCCCCGGTATTGTTCCTCGGTGAGCTTGAAGCGCTGGATCATCGTGCCCATGGCACCGTCAAGGATGGCGATGCGCTCACGCAGGATGGCGGGGAGCTGCTGGGCGCGGGTGTAGTGGGGGGCTTGCATGGGGCACTATTTTAGGAAGCCGGGCCTTGCATGGCCCGGCCTAGGTTACTCAGCCTGCAAACGTGCGGCCAAGATTTGCGCAGCTTGCAGAGCTTGCTGGCGAACGGACTCTTCCACTGCGGGGAGTTCAACTCCATCCACACCGTCCACGAACATGGTGCCGCCTACATCGTCGTCGTAGCTGGAGCCATCCTCGTGAATGGCCCGGTAGTCGTCTTGGGTGAGATCCTTGCCCAGCAGCTTGGCGAAATGGAACCAGGTCCATGCCTTGAGCGGGTCATCCGCATGCCACGTTTCTATGAGTTCCCGCAGCGCCCGCATATCACCGCGCTCGGCGGCCACCGTCAGCCAAGCGGGAGTCCATTCATAACGGCCGACGCGCTGGGCCAGGTCAGCAATCCACACCGGATCTGCCAGCACTCTGGGCGCTTGAAGGTCAAAGAAGCGGCTGTCGCCATACCGGTCCGCGAGGACCAGCAGCGCATCGTGCTGGCCCAATGCGGCAGCGGCGTTGAAGTGGTCGCGGGCGGAACTGCAACGCTCGGCCTGCTCGCGCGATGCCGCAGCGCGTTGCTTGACGCGCTCGACATAACCCTGTGCCCATTCCAGTTCAACGCCCTTCAGAACCTCGCCCTTTTGCTGGCGTTCGTACCAGTACAGACCGGCATGCGAATCGGACAACTCGTCCATTACTTCGTCGGCCTCATCGTCTTCATGGAGATCGCAATTCATACGAATTCCGCGCTCAATCAAAAGTCCTAGCGCCAGGTGGGCGCGCCCTTCGCCCTGCCCAGCCGCAGTTTTCAGGGACTGCAATACAAACGAACTGTCAAGGCGCAAGGGCTCCGGGTCGTCCGGCCAGGCGTTGGGGTCGTTGTCAAGCGCGGTCTCCAACACCTCGTAGTAGGCATCGTCGCGTAGCGTTTCGCGGTACAGCTCCCGGTTACCCGACAGCAAGGCTGACAGGATGTCTTCCCATGGCACCAAGCCCAGAGCCTGCGCCGCCATGTCTGTGCACAGCGCGGCAGCCAGCGGCTCGCACCCTTGGCGGACCACGCCCAACGCCTCGGCCCGCGCTGCGCAAAGTCCCGGATGCAGGGTGCCATAGTGCGCCAACAACGGCTGCGATGGCAGTGGGCACAAAAGGCCCTGGGCTTTCAAGGCGGCATGGGAGCCGAGTCCCAAGGCTGCGGCCATCAGTTCGTAAATATGGGAGCGCTTGACGACGGTGCCGCTGGCACCTACAACCGCCTGTAGGCGGGCTTGTGCGTGGTGCGCAAACGAGGAGATATTGTTCATGTGAACCCTTTCTTCAGCGAGCGCGTATCAGCCGGGAAAGTGCACACGTTTAAACCCAGCCGCGCGCTCTGTGAACAGAGGTCGCATGACATCGTCAAGGTTGAGAAGACTGCCTGTTTTTGCTCGTGTGCAAGCAGGGTGGGCACCAGGATGCATTGTAGGCCGATGATCGGCACTGGCACCCTAGAGCAGAACCACACGAGGGCACAATAGTGAGTTTTGTGCCCCGCCCCTCAGCTGTAGCGCACGACCTTTACAAGCCGAACGGCCTCCAGCGCTTACCAATCAAGCGCCACCAGCTATCAAAGATAGAGCATTCCAGTGTCTCCAGCGCATTCCGTCCTCCACGATGTCTTTGGCTACGCGCAGTTCCGCGGCCCGCAGGAGGCGATCGTGGAGCACGTCATCGCGGGCGGCGATGCGCTGGTGCTCATGCCCACGGGCGGCGGCAAGAGCCTGTGCTACCAGGTGCCGGCCATCGTGCGGCGCGACGCCGGGCGCGGCGTCACCGTGGTGGTGTCGCCGCTGATCGCGCTGATGCACGACCAGGTGGGCGCACTGCACGAAGCCGGGGTGGACGCCGCCTTCCTCAACTCCACGCTCGACTGGCAGCAGACGCTGGACGTGGAGCGGCGCCTGGCGCGCGGCGAGATCACGCTGCTGTACGCCGCGCCCGAACGTGTGACGACCGAGCGCTTCCTCGGCCTGCTCGACGACCTGCACGCACGCGGGCAGCTCGGCCTGTTCGCCATCGACGAAGCGCACTGCGTGAGCCAGTGGGGCCACGACTTCCGCCCCGAGTACCGGCAGCTGTCCATCCTGCACGCGCGCTACCCGGGCGTGCCACGCGTGGCGCTCACGGCCACGGCCGACGAGCTGACGCGCGCCGACATCGTCGAGGGGCTGCAGCTGCAGGGCGCGCGCCTGTTCATCAGCAGCTTTGACCGGCCCAACATCCGCTACCGCATCGAAGAAAAAAAGGAACCGCTGGCGCAGCTGCTGCGCTTCATTGAGCGCGAGCACCTGGGCGATGCCGGCGTGGTCTATTGCCAGTCGCGCAAACGCGTCGAGGAAATGGCCGAGGCGCTGGCGCAGGCCGGTATCGACGCCCTGCCCTACCACGCTGGCCTGCCCGCCGAAACGCGCCAGGCGCACCAGGACCGCTTCGTGCGTGAGGACGGCGTGGTGGTGGTGGCCACCATCGCCTTCGGCATGGGCATCGACAAGCCCGATGTGCGCTTCGTCGCCCACGTCGACATGCCCAAGAACATCGAGGGCTACTACCAGGAAACCGGCCGCGCCGGGCGCGACGGCCTGCCCGCCGACGCCTGGATGGTCTACGGCCTGCAAGACGTGGTGAACCAGCGCCGCATGATCGACGACGGCGAGGCGGGCGAGGAATTCAAGGCCGTGATGCGCGGCAAGCTTGACGCCCTGCTGGCCCTGGCCGAAGCCACCGACTGCCGCCGCCAGCGCCTGCTTTCCTACTTTGGCGAAGCCTCGCAACCCTGCGGCAACTGCGACAACTGCATCGCCCCGCCAGCGGTGTGGGACGGCACCGACGCCGCGCGCAAGCTGCTGTCCACGATTTACCGCGTGCACGAGGCCAGCGGCCTGACCTTCGGCGTGGGCCACCTGATGGACATCGTGCGCGGCAAGCTCACCGACAAGGTGCGCCAGTTCGGGCACGACAAGCTCTCCACCTTCAGCCTGGGCGCGCAGTACTCCGAGGCGCAGTTGCGCGCCGTTGCGCGCCAGCTGCTGGCGCTGGGCGCCGTGGGCGTGCACCGCGTGGCCATGGAAAACGGCCACAGCTTCGACACGCTCACGCTCTCGCACGGCTCGCGCCCGGTGCTGCGCGGCGAGCAGACCGTGATGCTGCGCGAAGCCTCGGCCCACGCCGCGCCGAAGAAGGCACGCCGCGCCGCCGCGCCGCCCGTGGCCGCCGCCAACCTGGGCGCGGACGCGCAGGTGCGCTTCATCAACCTGAAGGCCTGGCGCGCCGAGGTGGCGCGGGCGCACAACCTGCCGGCCTACGTGATCTTTCACGACGCCACGCTGGCCGCCATCGCCGAGTGCAACCCCACCACGCTGGAGGACCTGCAGGGCATCAGCGGCATGGGGACGAAGAAGCTCGAAGCCTACGGGGCGGAAGTGCTGCGGGTGGTGCAGGGGTAGCGGGCGGGTGTTCTTGCCGAGCCGGTCATGACCCAATGGCCCGCTTCGATGCCCACGCCCGCCGGGAATGGCACGTGGGCCACCGCGGCAAGAACGCACACTGCACAGGGGCACTATTGGCCCTGCATCAGGGCGGCGTGCCCATCACCGCCAGCGCATAGCCAAAGTACTCAGGCACGCAGGCCGTGTGGCCGCTGGGCGCGACGCTGCTGCATTCACGCAGGCTGACCGGAGCACCACCACTGGAATGCAAAGTTTCGTAGGCCGAGACCGAGGCCGCAAAAGGCACGGTCGTGTCGTCCCGGCCATGGAACAGGTACACCGGTGCGCTGGGCGTCCAGCCCCAGTGCACGCTGCTTTGCGCGCGCAGCGTCTCCTGGTCGTCGGCCAGGTAGGTGTCGAGGAAGCGCGCGTCGTAGCGCACGTCGGCATCGCCCGGCACCAGGGCGCGCAGCAGCAGGCGGCGCACTTCAGCGCGCACGCTAGCACCCAAGTAGCGCAGCGTGCCGGGGTTGAGCATCCAGCCGATGGCGGGGTATTCATCGCGCACGCGGCCCAGCAGCGTGTCCAGGGTCACCTGCATGTCGAAGGGCCCGGCAGCGGGCAGTGCAGCGCGCAGCTGCGGCAGCAGCGGGCTGCGTGTGCGCTCCATCTCGCGCTGCGCGGCCATGGTGGCGTAGCCGCCCTCGGAGTAGCCCAGCAGGTACAGCTGGCCGTTGTCGGCCACGCGAGCGGCGCGGCGCCACTGCTGGGCGGCATCGAGCATGTCGAGCACGGCGCGCGCCGTGGCCCGGGACTGCAGGTAAGGGTGGGCCGCGGCGTTGCTGTGCGCAAAGCCCACGTAGTCCGCCGCGACGACGATGTAGCCCAGCGAGGCCAGCACCAGCGGTGGCTCGCTCGGCGCCAGGTTGAGCGAGGGCGCGTCAGCATTGGCAAAGGTGGTGGCATGCTGGTAGCCCAGCACCGGGCTGGCGCCCGCACCGGCGGGCTTTTGTGGCACGGCCACCAGGCCGGAGGCCTCGACGAGCGCGCCGTCGGCGTCCTGCGTCAGGTAGGTCAGGCGGTAGGTGGAGACCCCGTAGCGCGGCTGCAGCGGCGGAATCCGGCTGGTGCCCGCGGCCACGGCGGCGGTGAAGGCGTCCACGCCGATCTCGGTCAGGCTCTGCGCCGACAGCAGTTGTCCCACCTGGGGCGGCGGCGGGGGTGCGGGCGGCAGTGGCGTAGAGCCGCTACCGCCACCGCCGCAGCCGGCCAGGGCCAACGCCAGCATCCCCAGGGCCAGGGGCATTGCGCGCCATTGCATACGTCTTCTCCTTCGCACGACAAAACGGCGAGGATAAAGCCCGCACCGCACGGCTTGGTGGCCAGAAAAGATCGTTGACAGGCGTTCAGCCCCGCAGCGTGGCCACCGCCAGCCCGGGCCATACCTGCGCCACGCCCTGCTGCAGGGCCTGCCGCGCAGCTTGGGCGCTGCCGGGCGCGCGCTTGTCTTCGCAGGGCTGCAGCACCCAGTGGCGCAGGCCCAGTTGGCGCAGCGCCTCGCCCAGGGCCTGCAATTCCTCCACGGTATACAGGCCTGGGTGCCAGGTGGTGCGGCATTCGTAGGCCACGCCACTGCCCAGAAGCCGCCGCAGCGCATCCCAGGCCTTGACGCCGCTGCCCGGCACGCCCGTGATGGCGTCGTAGTGGTGCAGGGGCGCCTTGATGTCGAGCCCGACCCAGTCGAGCAGCGGCAGCGCGGCGGCCAGGCGTTCGGGGTACATGCCCGCGGTGTGCAGCGCAGTGGCGTAACCCAGCGCGCGCACCTGCGCCAGCGCATCGGGCAGGCCCGACTGCGCCAGCGGCTCGCCGCCCGAGAACACCACGCCGTCGAGCAGGCCATGCCGCTGGCGCAGCAGGGCCAGCACGTCGCCCCAGTCCAGCGCGCCGGGCTGGGTGGCGTCGAGCAGGCCGGGGTTGTGGCAGTAGCCGCAGCGCCAAGGGCAGCCCTGGCAGAAGACCACCGCCGCCAACTTGCCGGGAAAGTCGATGGTGGTCAGCGGCGTGATGCCGCCCACGCGCAGCGTCTCGGCAGCGGGCTGGCGCGCCCTAGCAGGCACGGCCGGGCTCGGCGAAGAACTGGCGCTCGCGGTGCTCGCCCTGCTTGCCGGTGTTGAAGCTGGCCACGGGGCGGTGGTAGCCCATCACGCGCGTCCAGACTTCGCAGGGCTGGCGCTCGTCGTCGGTGAGCTGCACGGCGGCCAGGGCGGTTTGTTCGGTGGTGGAGAAATGGCTCATGGTGAACTCCTTGGGGGGTTGAAAACTACGGTTTTGATAGCTGCTTGCGCTTGATGGGAAAGGGCTGGAGGCCAATTTGCCTTCAAGCCGCAAGCAGGTGCCGGCGCTTCGCCTCCAGCCGTTCGGCGTCGCACGTGGGGCAGAACGGGTGCTCGCCCGCCAGGTAGCCGTGCGTGGGGCAGATGGAGAACGTGGGCGTGACGGTGATGTAGGGCAGGCGGAAGTTCGTCAACGCCCGTTTCACCAGCTCGCGGCAGGCCGCGCCGCTGGAGATGCGCTCGCCCATGTACAGGTGCAGCACGGTGCCGCCGGTGTACTTGCCCTGCAGGGCCTCTTGCCGCTGCAGCGCCTCGAACGGGTCGTCGGTGAAGCCCACGGGCAACTGTGAGCTGTTGGTGTAGTACGGCTGCTCGGCCGTGCCGGCCTGCAGGATGGCGGGCCAGCGCTTCTTGTCTTCCTTGGCGAAGCGGTAGGTCGTGCCCTCGGCGGGCGTGGCTTCCAGGTTGTAGAGGTGGCCGGTTTCTTCCTGGAAAGCCGTCATGCGTGCGCGCACATGGTCCAGCAGGCGCAGGGCGAAGGCGTGGCCCCATTCGCTGGTGATGTCGTGCGCGTCGTGTGTGAAGTTGCGCACCATCTCGTTGATGCCGTTCACGCCCAGCGTGCTGAAGTGGTTGCGCAGCGTGCCCAGGTAGCGCTTGGTGTACGGGAACAGGCCCTGGTCCATCAGGCGCTGGATGAGCTTGCGCTTGACCTCCAGGCTTTGCTTGCCCAGCTCCAGCAGGCGGTCGAGCGCGGCGAACAGCCCCGCCTCGTCGCCCGCGTGCAGATAGCCCAGCCGCGCGCAGTTCACGGTGACCACGCCCAGGCTGCCGGTCTGCTCGGCGCTGCCGAACAGGCCGTTGCCGCGCTTCAATAGCTCGCGCAGATCGAGCTGCAGGCGGCAGCACATGGAGCGCACCATGTTCGGCGAAAGCTCGGAGTTGATGAAGTTCTGGAAGTACGGCAGGCCGTACTTGGCCGTCATGTCGAACAGGGCGGCGGCGTTCTCGCTCTCCCACGGGAAGTCGGGCGTGATGTTGTACGTGGGAATGGGGAAGGTGAACACGCGGCCCTTGGCGTCGCCCGTGGTCATCACGTCGATGTAGGCGCGGTTGATCAGGTCCATTTCGGCCTGCAGCTCGCCGTAGCAAAACGGCATCTCCACGCCGCCGATCACCGGTACCTGTTCGCGCAGGTCCTCCGGGCAGGTCCAGTCGAAGGTGAGGTTGGTGAACGGCGTCTGCGTGCCCCAGCGCGAGGGCACGTTGAGGTTGTAGACCAGCTCCTGGATGCACTGGCGCACGGCGGCGTAGTCCATGCCGTCCTTGCGCACGAAGGGCGCCATGTAGGTGTCGAACGACGAGAACGCCTGCGCACCCGCCCACTCGTTCTGCAGCGTGCCGAGGAAGTTGACGATCTGCCCCACGGCGGAGCTCATGTGCTTCGGCGGCCCCGCCTCCACCTTGCCCGGCACGCCGTTCAGCCCCTCGTGCAGCAGCGTGCGCAGCGACCAGCCGGCGCAGTAGCCGCTGAGCATGTCCAGGTCGTGAATGTGGATGTCGCCGCTGCGGTGCGCCTCGCCGATCTCGGGCGCGTAGACGTGCGAGAGCCAGTAGTTGGCCGTGACCTTGCCCGCCACGTTCAGGATCAGCCCGCCGAGCGAGTAGCCCTGGTTGGCGTTGGCGTTGACGCGCCAGTCGGCGCGCGTGAGGTATTCGTTGATGGCGCTTTCCACGTGCACCAGCGTCTGCCGGTCGGCGCGCAGGGTGGCGTGGCGCTGGCGGTAGGCCATGTAGGCGCGCGCGGTCTGCAGATGGTTGGCGGCGATCAGCGTCTGCTCCACCACGTCCTGGATCTGCTCGATGGTCGGCGCCTCGCCGCGGAAGCGGTGGATCAGCACCTTGGTGGCCTGGGCCGTCAGCAGTTGCGCTTCCTCCTCGCCGAACTCGCCGGTGGCGCTGCCGGCGCGCGCGATGGCCGAGCGAATGCGGTGCGCGTCGAACGCGGTGCGGGCGCCATCGCGCTGGATCACGTCGCGCGGCAGGGTGGCCAGGGGGGAGGACATGCGGCTGACTCCTTCAGGTAAAACACTACCTGTAGTGTGTCGCACGATGACAAAACACTATAGGTAGTTATTCACCCCCTTTGACCCAGCACAATAACCCAGTGTTTCAGTCGGTAAAAAAGCCGGCACAAGGCCGGCGCAAACCTGAGGCACAGAGAAAAACGAAAAGGGAAACGTCAGCAGGCCGCCGCCGCGGCGTGCTGCGCTTCCACGCGTGGGTAGAAATCGCGGTCTTCGTGGCGCATGCGCTCATGCACGCGACGCAGCACGTCGTTCGCCGCGGCGCGGAACCCGGCCTCGTCCTCACGCAGGCGCTGCGCGGTGTTCCAGCGCCGCGCGAACTGGTCGAAGGCTGCGGCGATCGGCCCCATCTCCACCTGAAAACGCTGTCCCAGGCGCGCCAGCGCGGCGTCGTCGCCACGCTGCAGCGCTGGGTACAGCGCCTGATCCTCCACGGACAGATGCAGCTTGATGACCGCGCTCATGGCCACGAGGCCCTGGGCGATGGCCTCGGCATTGCGCGCCACGCCCGCATGCGTCAGTTCGCGCAGGGCGGCGATGCGCCGCAGGATGTCCACATGCTGGTGCTTGAATTTGTCGATGTTCATGGTGCTTCTTTCCCAAAGTTGGTGCCCTGGGCAGATGCAAGCCCCGGGCCAGGCTTGGCCGCCTTGGGAATCAAGCACTTGGCGCGCACAGGGTATTTTCCACCCCGCGCATTCGCGGTTGTTTTAACCTTGCACGGTCATGTATACCCTGATCGACCCGCCCTGCTGGCCGACCTCGCCGCGCCGCACCCGCCCGCCGAGCGCCTGCAGCGCCTGGCCAGCCAGTTGCGCGCGCACTTCCACTGCGGTGCCGTGGTGCTGCTGCGGCTGGAGGAGGAACACCTGCGCCCCATGGCCATGGACGGGCTGGTACCCGAGGCGCTGGGGCGGCGCTTCGCCGTGCGCCAGCACCCGCGCCTGGCGGCCATCCTGGCGCGGCGCGAGGTGGTGTGCTTCGACCACGACAGCACCCTGCCCGACCCTTACGACGGCCTGCTCGACACCTTGGTGGGCGCCCCGCTGCCGGTGCACGACTGCATGGGCGTGGCGCTGTGGGTGGAAGAGCGCCCCTGGGGCGTGCTCACGCTCGACGCCCTGCGCACCGGCACCTTCGGCGCACCCGAGCGCGCCGCGCTGGCGCACTGCGCGCGCCTGGCCGAAGCGGCGGTGCGCATGGCGCAGCTGGAGCGCGAGGTGCAGGCGCTGCGCCTGGCGCCCCCTGCGCGCGCCGCCGCGCCCGCCGAAGGCGCGGCGCCCGCCGCCGACCCGGACGCCGAGATCGTCGGCCAGAGCCCGGCACTGACGCAGCTGCTGCACGAGCTGCGCGTAGTCGCCAGCTCGGCGCTGCCGGTGCTGCTGCTGGGCGAAACCGGCGTGGGCAAGGAGCTGTTCGCACGCTGGCTGCACCGCCACTCGCCGCGCCACGGCAAGCCGCTGGTGCACGTGAACTGCGCCGCGCTGCCCGAGACGCTGGCCGAGAGCGAGCTGTTCGGCCATGTGCGCGGCGCGTTCTCCGGCGCCATGGCCGACCGGCCCGGCCGCATCGAGGCCGCCGAGGGTGGCACGCTGTTCCTCGACGAAGTGGGCGAGCTGCCGCTGGCCGTGCAGGCCAAGCTGCTGCGCACGCTGCAAAACGGCGAGATCCAGCGCCTGGGCGCCGACCGCCCCCGGCGCGTGGACGTGCGCGTGCTCGCGGCCACCAACCGCCCGCTGCGCGAGCAGGTGGCCAGCGGTGCCTTCCGCGCCGACCTGTACCACCGGCTATCGGTGTACCCGGTGCCGATCCCGCCGCTGCGCGAGCGCGGCGCCGACACGCTGCTGCTCGCCGGACGCTTTCTGGAGCTGAACCGCGCGCGCCTGGGCCTGCGCAGCCTGCGCCTGTCGGCCGCCGCGCAAGCGGCGCTGCAGCGCTACCCCTGGCCCGGCAACGTGCGCGAGCTGGAGCACGTCATCAGCCGCGCCGCGCTCAAGGCCCTGAGCCGGGGCGCCGGGCGCAACGACATCGTGACGCTGGAGCCCGCGCTGCTCGACCTGGACCCGGACCTGCACGGCACCAGCGCCGCGCCACAGCCAGCGCAGGCTGCCAGTGACGCCAGCCACGCCGCCGAGGGCCCGCTGCGCGACGCCGTGGACGCCTGCCAGCGCACCGCCATCCGCGCCGCGCTGGCGCGCCACGACGGCAACTGGGCCCGTGCGGCACGGGCGCTGGAGGTGGATGCGAGCAACCTGCACAAGCTCGCCCGGCGCCTGGGCCTGAAGTGAAACGCCCCAGAACGTGTTGGCGACCATTCCGTGGTGCCCGCCGCAAGGGCGGCGCGGGCGCACGCACCCCGCCAGGGTAGGCGAAAAATACAAGCCAAAATGGCCTCCAGCGCTTATCCAGCAAGCGCTGGCAGCTCTTCTTTCAGGAGTAAGCTGCGCCGCCCTGCCTGCGCTGTGCACGCAGCACCGCTGCGGCCACCGGGAGCGGTGGGCCGGCGCAGGCCACGCGCCCGCCTCGGTGCCTGCGGCCGCTGTGCCGAAGGTGGCATTGGCTCCACAATGGCATCCATGCTCACACTCCAGGCCATCCATGACGCCGCCGCCCGCCTGCGCGGCCAGGTACTCGAAACCCCCTGCGTCGAATCCCGGACGCTCTCGCAGATCGTCGGCGCACAGGTGTTCCTCAAGTTCGAGAACCTGCAGTTCACCGCCTCCTTCAAGGAGCGCGGCGCCTGCAACCGGCTCGCGCAGCTCTCGCCCGAGGAGCGGGCGCGCGGCGTGGTGGCCATGAGCGCAGGCAACCACGCGCAGGGCGTGGCCTACCACGCGCAGCGCCTGGGCGTGCGCGCGGTCATCGTGATGCCGCGCTTCACGCCCGGCGTGAAGGTAGAACGCACGCGCGGCTTTGGCGCCGAGGTGGTGCTGCACGGCGACACGCTGGAAGAGGCGCGCCAGCACGCCTACCAGCTCGCCGAGCAGCAGGGCCTGACCTTCGTACATCCCTACGACGACGAGGCCATCGCCGCAGGCCAGGGCACGCTGGCACTGGAGATGCTGCGCGCACAGCCCGACCTGGACACACTCGTCATCTCCGTGGGCGGCGGGGGCCTCATCGCGGGCGTGGCCACTGCGGCCAAGGCCTTGAAGCCCGGGATCACGGTGGTGGGCGTGCAAACCCAGCGCTTCCCCTCCATGGTCAACGCCGTGCTGGGCACGCACCACCCCATGGGCACCGCCACCATTGCCGAGGGCATTGCCGTCGGTACGCCGGGCAAGATGACCCAGGAAGTGGTGGCGCGCCTGGTGGATGAGCTGCTGCTGGTGGACGAAGGCGACATCGAGCAGGCCGTGCTGATGCTGCTGGAGATTGAGAAAACGCTGGTCGAGGGCGCCGGCGCCGCCGGGCTGGCCGCGCTGGTGCGCCACCCCGCGCGCTTCGCCGGCAAGAAGGTGGGGCTGGTGCTGTCGGGCGGCAACATCGACCCGCTGCTGCTGGCCGCCATCATCGAGCGCGGCATGGTGCGCTCGGGCAGGCTGGCGCGCATCCAGGTCAGCGCGCGCGACGTGCCTGGCGTGCTGGCGCAGATCACCGCCACGGTGGCCGCGGCGGGCGCCAACATCGAGGAAGTGCACCACCAGCGCGCCTTCACCATGCTCGCGGCGCAGAACGTGGAGATCGACCTGGTGCTGCAGACGCGCGGCAAGGCCCATGTGGAGGAAGTGCTGGCCGCCCTGCGCGCGGCAGGCATGCAGGCCGCGACGCACTGAAAGACGCGGCCGGGCTGGGTGAAAGCGCCAATGGCATGCCCGGGGCGCGCGCCCTAGAATGGTTCCACGTTGAACGACTGGAGAAAGCCATGTCCCAGACCCCTCCCGCCACCGAGGACCACGCAACGGATCCGATGGAGGATGTGATCGGCGCCGTGCCGCTTGTGTTACCGGCCTTTGGCGCGGTCATGATCTTCCTGCTGGCCTTCATCGCCGTGACCATGGCGTGACCCCCCGCCCCGTCCTACACCGCCCCGATCACCGGGGCTTTTTTACGCCCCATGCACACAAAAGCATAACGTCATGCATCGTTTGCATGAATTTACCACTTGGTGGTAACACAGTTCCGGGCCGGTTTCATAAAATCGACACCCCAGTCGGCAGCCCCAGGCGCAATCCGCCGCCCCATGGCAGGCCGCCACCACCCCGTGCGGTCGCCGACTGAATCTCCCGAGCCATTTTTTCAAAAGCAGCGCCGGGCGGCTTCCGTAGCGGCCGCACCCTTGCGCACCGCCGGTTCGCTTCCTTTGAAAAGATGGTTTTTCAACTTGAGGACGCTCCGATGAACGCACCCACGATGCAAGGTCTGGATATCCAGGCCCCCGCCTACGTCAAGAATGCCAAGCTGATCGCCTGGGTCGCCGATATGGCCGCCCTGTGCAAGCCCGACAGCATCGTTTGGTGCGACGGCTCGAAGGAAGAATACGACCGCCTGTGCGAGCAACTGGTCCAGGCCGGCACCTTCAAGAAGCTCAACCCCGCCAAGCGCCCCGGCAGCTTCCTGGCCTGGTCCGACCCGTCGGACGTGGCCCGCGTGGAAGACCGCACCTACATCTGCTCGGCCAAGAAGGAAGACGCCGGCCCCACCAACAACTGGATGGACCCCGCTGAAATGCGCGCCACGCTGCAGCCGCTGTTTGACGGCTGCATGAAGGGCCGCACCATGTACGTGGTGCCCTTCAGCATGGGCCCGCTGGGCAGCCACATCGCCCACATCGGCGTGGAGCTGACCGACAGCGCCTACGTGGCCGTGAACCAGCGCCTCATGACCCGCATGGGCAAGGCCGTGTACGACGTGCTCGGCGTGGACGGCGAGTTCGTGCCCTGCATGCACACCGTGGGCGCCCCCCTGGCCGCTGGCGAGAAGGACACCACGAGCTGGCCTTGCAACCCCAAGGTCAAGTACATCGTGCACTACCCCGAAACGCGCGAGATCTGGTCCTACGGCTCGGGCTACGGCGGCAACGCGCTGCTGGGCAAGAAGTGCCTGGCGCTGCGCATCGCCTCCACCATGGGCCGCGACCAGGGCTGGCTGGCCGAGCACATGCTGATCCTGGGCGTCACAAACCCCGAAGGCAAGAAGTACCACGTGGCCGCCGCCTTCCCCAGCGCCTGCGGCAAGACCAACTTCTCCATGCTGGTGCCGCCCGAGGCGGGCTTTGCCGGCTGGAAGGTCACCACCATCGGTGACGACATCGCCTGGATCAAGCCCCACGCCGACGGCAAGATGTACGCCATCAACCCCGAGGCCGGCTACTTTGGCGTGGCCCCCGGCACCAACATGCACACCAACCCCAACTGCATGCGCAGCCTGGACAAGGACGTGATCTTCACCAACGTCGCCCTGACGGACGACGGCGACGTGTGGTGGGAAGGCATGGAAAAGGACACCGGCGTCATCCCCGACCACCTGATCGACTGGCAAGGCAAGGACTGGACGCCCCAGATCGCCAAGGAAACCGGCGCCAAGGCCGCCCACCCGAACTCGCGCTTCACCGTGGCCGCCACCAACAACCCGGCGCTCGACCCCCAGTGGGACGACGCCAACGGCGTGGCCATTGATGCCTTCATCTTTGGTGGCCGCCGCTCCACCACCGTGCCGCTGGTGACCGAGGCCCGCACCTGGATGGAAGGCGTGTACATGGCCGCCACGATGGGCTCTGAAACCACTGCGGCCGCCTTTGGCGCCCAGGGCGTGGTGCGCCGCGACCCCTTCGCCATGCTGCCGTTCTGCGGCTACAACATGAGCGACTACTTCCAGCACTGGCTCGACATGGAGCACAAGCTGGAAGAAACAGGCCACACCCTGCCCAAGATCTTCTGCGTCAACTGGTTCCGCAAGGGCGAAGACGGCAAGTTCGTCTGGCCCGGCTACGGCGAGAACATGCGCGTGCTCAAGTGGATGATTGACCGCATCGAAGGCCAGGCCCAGGGCCAGGACACGATGTTCGGCGTGACCCCCACCTACGCCGAGATCAACTGGAAGGGCCTGGACTTCACGGCTCAGCAGTTCGCCACCGTGACCAGCATCGACAAGGCCGCCTGGGTCGAGGAGTTCAAGCTGCACACCGAGCACTTCGACAAGCTGGCCTACCACCTGCCGCAAGCCCTGCTGGACACCAAGGCCGCGCTGGAAAAGCGCCTGGCTGCTTGACGCCCCCCTGAGCCGCTGCGCGGCTTCCCCCCGCTCTCGCAGTGCTGCGCACTGCGGGCAGGGGGACGCAGCCAGCGCGGCGGGGCGGCCCTTGCGCGGCTGCCCTCGCCTGGGCCGCAGCAGCTTCAAGCGCAGCGCCCTGAGTAATTGCCCGCCCCGGGGAACGCATGGCCTCACTCATTTTTTGATAGCTGCCAGCGCTTTCCACAAGCCGCCTTCGGGCGGTTTTTCTTTATAGTCGGGGCCATGAAGATCCAGCTCCTGTCCGACCTGCACCTCGAAGCCCACCCGCAGTTCCAGCCGCGCCCGGCGCCCGGCGCCGATGTGCTGGTGCTGGCTGGCGACATCGGCTCGTACCAGGCGGGCTCGCTGCTGAGCGATGCAGATTTCGGGCTGGCGCGCTTTTCGCCCCTGCCGCGCGCACAGGGAGGCGCGGACTGGCCCACGCCGGTGCTGTTCGTGCCCGGCAACCACGAGTACGACGCACAGGACTTCGACGCCGCGCACGCGCGCCTGCGTGCCGCCTGCGCGCGCTGGGGCATCACCTGGCTGGAACGCGAAACCACCGTGCTGCAGGGCGTGCGCTTCGTCGGCACCACGCTATGGACAGACTTCGACGCGCTGGCCGTGCATGCCGGCTGCACCGACGCCACGCGGCTGCACGCGCAGCGTGAGAAGGCCTACCGCGCTGCTAACTACTACCTGCGCAAGACGGGCGGCACACGCAGCGGAGCCCCTTTTCTGGCCGAGCCCATGCGCGCCCAGGCGCTGGCATGCCAGGAGTGGCTGCGCGCAGCGCTGGCCGAGCCGTTCGACGGCCCTACGGTCGTGGTCACGCATTTCGCGCCCAGCCTGCAAAGCGCCGACCCGCGCTACGGCCTGGTGCCCGGCACGGCCGGCTTTTGCAACGCCCTCGACGAACTGCTGCCCCACGCCCGGCTGTGGCTGCACGGGCACTTGCACGCGCCCAGCGACTACGTGGCGCAAGGCCGGCATGCCGACGGCACGCCCTGGCGCTGCCATGTCGTGGCCAACCCGCTGGGCTACGCCCGCAAGGGCGAGCAGGCGGGCTTCATCGCCGAGGGAACGGTGGAACTGGACACAGCACCGCTAACATAGCGTGCATCGCAACTGAGGAGATCCGCCATGAAGATCCTGCTCGCCATCGACGGCAGCCCCTACACCAAGAAGATGCTGGCCTACCTGACCACGCACGAGGAGCTCATGGCCGGCACGCACGAATACACCGCGCTGACCGTGCAAACCCCGCTGCCCCCCCGGGCCCGCGCCGCGCTGGGCAAGGCCGTGGTCGACCAGTACTACGCCGAACAGGGCGAGAAGGTGCTTGGCCCCGTGGACAAATACCTCAAGCGCCACGGTATCAACTTCACGACCGCAGTGAAAGTAGGCCCGGCCGGGGAAACCATCGCCAAGGTGGCCGAGACCGGCGGGTTCGACCTCATCATGATGGGCACCCAGGGCCACGGCGCGCTGGGCAAGCTGGTGATGGGCTCTGTCAGTACGCAGGTGCTGGCGAGCTGCCAGGTGCCGGTGCTGCTGGTGCGCTAAGCAAAAATCGTAGCAGCTCGCGCTTTCTCTGCAAGGGTTTGAAGCCATTTTGGTTTCAAACCCTTTTTGCATGCACAGCTTCACGGGCAAAGATGCACCCCAGCCCTTGCCAGGCACCGATGCGGCCAGGGCACAAACGGCCATTTAAAACTTGCGCCGCTCCCCCCGCCTTCCAGACAATCGCAACGCATTCCACCTTGCACGAAAGGCATTCCCCATGCGCTCCTCCACTGCCGCCCGCATTCTTGGCGGCGCTTGCCTGCCGCTGATCCTTGCCGCCTGCGGCGGCGGCTCCTCCGACAGCCCCGCGCCCACCCCCACGCCGCCGGGCACCGTCGATCGGATCGAGCCCTACGACCCCAGCGCCGGCAAGGCGGCAGCCGCCACCGAACCCGCCAGCGTCCAGTCCGTGGCCCAGAGCGCGCGCACTGTCGCGCTTGCCCCCCTCGCCGCACCCAAGAGTGCGCCTGCCGCGCTGAAGAGCGGCCAGCCCCTGGAAATTGGCCAAGCGCGCGACGTCGCCGCGACCGCCAGCCCCACCGCCACCGCCGCGCTGCTGCAATGGCAACCCACGGCGCAGGGCACGCAAGTCGCTGCGCTGCGCTTCGTCTCGCCCGGTGCCTACGGCGTGCGCCTGGGCGTGTGGGTGCAGGCCCTGCCTGCGGGGGCCGTGCTGCGCAGCTACGGCGCCGGCGGCGCGGCAACGCAAATCAGCGCTGCCCAGCTCCAGGCCATGGCCCAGCGCAACGCCGAAGGCGGCGCCAGCGACGCCGAGGCGCACACCTGGTGGAGCCCCGACTTCGCCGCGCCAGAGACCACACTGGAAATTGAAATCCCTGCAGGCACCGACCCCGCCGCCGTGCGGATCGCCGTGCCGCGCCTGTCGCACTACACCATCGACGCCGCACACTGGGAAAGCGCCGCAGCCACCACCAAGGCCGCTGGCGACGCGGGCGCCTGCAACCGCGACGCCATCTGTACCCCCGAGTACCTCGACCAGAGCCGCGCCGTGGCGCGCATGTCGTTCACGCGCAGCAACGGCAAATCCTACTGGTGCACCGGCACGTTGATGAACGACGCGCGCAACTCTGGCACCCCCCATTTCCTGACCGCCAACCACTGCATCTCCACGCAGTCCGAGGCCACCTCGCTCCTCACCGACTGGTTCTACCGCGCCAGCGCCTGCGGCACGCCCACCACCGACCCTGCGGCCCGGCGGCTGACGGGCGGCGCCACGCTGCTGAGCGCGAACGCCAACACCGACGTGAGCTTTCTGCGCCTGAACGACGCGCCGCCCGCAGGTGCGGTGTATGCGGGCTCGTACTTCGGCACGCCGGCGGCCACCGGCACGCCGCTCGTGGCCGTGCACCACCCGGTAGGCGACCGCCAAAAGATCAGCCTGGGCACGCTCAGCAGCTACCAGAACTGCCCCAACGGCGGCGATCTGTGCCAAACAAGCGCTCCGGCGGACGCCAACTTCATCCGCCTGTCCTGGCAACAGGGCGTGGTCGAGCAAGGCAGCAGCGGCTCCGCCGCGTTCCTGACGCTGCAAGGCAAGCGCTACGTGGTCGGCCAGCTGTTCCGTGGCTCTTCAAGCTGCGACAACCCCCAGGGCACGGACGACTACGGCCGCTTTGATGTGTCGTACCGCAGCGCGCTTTCCAAATGGCTCAACCCATGACGCGCCGCCGCCCGATGAAAGCCCTCCTTGCAGCCCTCGCCCTGCTCGGCGCCGCTGGCACCAGCCTGGCCGCCGAGCCCCCCTGCGCCAAGGAGGCCGTGGCCCAGGCGCAGAAGCTGCTCGCCTGGCACAGCGAAGGCGACGACCGCGCGGCCATCGAGCCACAGGCCAAGGCCCTGCCGCCGCTGGCCAATCCCGCCAACAAGGCGCAGAAGCTGCACGTGCTGGAGGTCACTGGCCACGTCTACAAAGCCAATTACCGCATGCGCATGCTCTACGCAGCCAGCCCTGGCCCATGCCTGCTGATGGGGCAGGAAATCCTCGAACTCTCCAGCTTTTGACTTTTGACCCCGTTGTGACCAAGGAACCGACCATGCGCCGCACCCTTACCCGCCTCGTCCCCCTGGCCGCCGCACTCGTGCTGGCGGGCTGCGCCGCCATGAGTGCCGAGGAGTGCCGCACCGCCAACTGGCGCGACCAGGGCTACCGCGACGCGCTGGCCGGCCAGCCGCGCTCGCACCTGGGCGACATCCGCGAGGCCTGCGCCGAGGCCGGCGTACGGCCCTCCGAGCCGATGTACTGGGAAGGGTGGAACCAGGGCATCGGCCAGTTCTGCACCCCCGCCAACGGCGCGCGCTGGGGCCGTGACGGCAAGAGTTACCACAACTCGTGCCCGCCCGAGCTGGAAATGGGCTTCCTGGCGCGCTACCGCGACGGCCGCACCGCCTGGGACGCCGAGCAAACCCTGCGCCGCCTGCAAACCGAGCAAGGCAACAAGCAGCGCGAGCTGGACAACACCAAGGACGACAACCAGCGCAAGCGCCTGCGCGAGCAGTTGCGCGACATGGACTGGCGCCTGCGCAACGCCCGCGACGACCTCGACCGCGCCGAGTGGCGCCTGCGCCAGGGGTACTGAGCCCCTGCCATGGCACCTGCCGAACCGCTGCCAGCCACCTTCTTCGCCACCGCCGGGCCTGGCGGCGCCAGCCGCTTTGAGGCGTGGCGCGCCAGCATCTCGGTGCTGTTCGACACCGCGCCGCTGGCGCGCGACACGCTGGAGGACTTTCACGCCAGCGTGCACGCCACGCACCTGGGCCAATTGCTGCTGGGTGACCTGCACTTCGGCGCCCAGCGCTTCGCGCGCAGCAGCGCCCGCGCTGCGCATGACGGGCTGGACCACTACCTCGTGCAGTGGTATCTCGAAGGCGGCTTCGTCGGCCAGCACAGCAGTGACGACGACCTGCGCGTGGCCCCTGGGGACGTGGTGTTCTTCGACATGGCGCGCACCCAGCACACCGTGGCGCAAAAGTCGCACGTGCTCTCGCTGATCGTGCCGCGCGCACTGGGCGACGCCGCCTTCGGCGCCGTGGTGGGCACCGACGCCGCGCGGCTGCACGGCAGCGTGCTGCGCGCGGGCAGCGTGTTCGGCGGCCTGCTGGCCGACCACCTGGCAGCGCTGCACCGGCGCCTGCCCACCATCGGCATGGCGCAGGCCGACGACGTGGTGCGCGCCACCACCCACATGCTGGCAGCCTGCCTGCGCCCAAGCCAGCGCACGCTGGCCGAGGCCCAGGGTGGCATAGAGGCCGTTACGCTGGAGCGCATCCAGCGCCACATCGCGCGCCACCTGGGCGCGCCGCTCACGCCCGAGGCGCTCTGCCAAGCCTTTGGCATCTCGCGCCACCGGCTCTACCAACTCTTCGAGCCGCTCGGCGGCGTGGCGCGCTACGTGCAGCAGCGGCGGCTGCAGCGCGCATTCCAGACCCTCAGCAACCCGGCCTACCGGCGCCTGCGCGTGGCCGACGTGGCCACGCGCCTGGGTTTTTCCAGCGAGGCGCACTTCAGCCGCGCCTTCCGCAGCACATTCGGCCACACTCCCAGCGACGTGCGCGCCATGGCCGAAGCAGCACGCGCCACCGGCATGGCGCCGCCCACGCCCTCCACAACTGCATCGGTCGAGTACGCCGACTGGCTGCTCAGCCTGCACGTCTGAAACGCCCAGTCAAGCGCTGCGCAAACGCACAGTCAAACCGCCAGGGCTTGGCGCCCGCAAGATGGCCGGCAGTGCATCCACCTGTGCCTCAGGCTTCCATAAAGATAGCTGCCAGCGCTTGACACAAAAGCGCCGGCAGCAGTTTTCATGCCCGACGGTGGCTGGGTGGAACACGCCTCCACCCACCCACCACATCGCCATGAAAACCTTTGCCCTTCGGATTGCCACGCTTCTGCTGACGGCGGCGGCCTCAGTGTCTGCTGGTGCGGACGTACTGTTCGACAACACCAGTGCCGCCACCACAAGTGTGTCGTTGAGTGAGTCGTACGATCCCTGGTATTCCGACAAGCGCTTCGCCAACCGCATTCCCGTGGGCCCCACGCCCATGCGCATCGAAACCGTGCAGATCGGCGTGGACATGTTCAACGGGCTGGCTGTGGAGGTGTGCGACACCCCCACAGCCAGCACAACGCCGTACGTCAACACGTGCACCACCTTCACGCCCGATACGAACGCTGGCGACCTGCGCACCTTCTCCGGCAGCCACGTCGTTGCAGCGGGCAACGTGGCGTGGGTGGTGATGCGTAACCCGGGGGTCTCACACCCCACCTGGACCGACATAAAAGCGCAAGAGCACACTGATCGCGAAGGGCTGGCCTGGACCACCAGCAATGGCACTCAATGGTTGACCATGCAACAGATCACATTCGCCATGCGCGTCCATGGCACGCAGCAACCCGTCGCAGGTGTCTGCGGCATTGCCAATGGCCTCACCCTCATCTCCACCATCCCCGAGGGCATCCTCGCATGCACCGCAGGAACGCAGACGGCCATGGACACCGACGGATACAGCTACACATGGCAATGTCAGGGGACGGCGGGCGGCAACTCCGCCCAGTGCAGCGCACAACGCGCATACTCCGTCCAGACCAAGGCCAGCGGCGGCGGCGCCATCGATGCGGGCTACATAGTCGCTGCAGGCCAGAAGGCCACATTCAACCTGGCCACACCCGCGGGCTACACGGCCTTGGCCAGCGGCTGCAACGGCGCGCTGGCGGGCAACGTATTCACCACGGGGGCCATTTTCGACGACTGCACGGTCAGCGCCGTCTTTACGTCCAACACTTACGCCATCGTCACTTCCGCCACCGGCGGCATGGTCACCTGCACGCCCAACCCCGTGCCCGAAGACGGGACTGCACACTGCACCGCCATGCCCAACCCTGGCTATCAGTTCACCGGCTGGTTGGGTGCCTGTCAGAACACCGGCGCCGGCACCGGGCCATGCCAGCTCACCAACGTCACCAGCCCGCAATACGTAAGCGCCACATTCGAGTTCACCACCCACGGCATCAGCATCGCCCCGGTCAGCGGCGGTATGGTCAGCTGCACCCCCAGCCCCGTGCCCCACGGCCAAACCGCCATGTGCGGCGCCACACCCTTTACTGACCACCACTTCGTCGGCTGGTCGGGCGATTGCGCAGGCTCTGGCAGCAACCCTTCGTGCTATTTCCCCAGCGTAACCCGGCCACTTGCCATTTCGGCCACGTTCGCGCCCAACACCTACGCCATTGCCACCCCCGCCACCGCCAACGGCACGGTTACCTGCACGCCCAACCCCGTCACCCACGGCCAGGATGCAAGCTGCACCGCCACGCCCGATACGGGCTACCACTTCACCGGCTGGTCGGGTGATTGCACGGGTACGGGGGCATGCCAGTTCACCAATGTGACCAGCACGCGCAGCGTGAGCGCCACTTTCGCGCTCAATACCTACGCCATCAGCATCACCCCTGCCGCCGCCAACGGCGCGGTTACCTGCACGCCCAATCCCGTCACCCACGGCCAGAATGCAAGCTGTACCGCCACGCCCGATGCGGGCTACCACTTCACCGGCTGGTCGGGCGATTGCGCGGGTACGGGGGCATGCCAGTTCACCAATGTGACCAGCACGCGCAGCGTTTCGGCCACTTTCGCGCCCAACACCCACGCTATCGCCACCCCCGCCACCGCCAACGGCACGGTCACCTGCACGCCCAATCCCGTCCCCCACGGCCAG
>NZ_CYIG01000045.1 GCF_001298675.1 Paenacidovorax caeni | reverse complement strand
TTGATAGGCTGGGTGTGGAAGCGCAGTAATGCGTTAAGCTAACCAGTACTAATTGCTCGTGCGGCTTGACCCTATAACTTTGACATACCGTCAAATTGTTATGCCAAGCACGCAATCAAATTAATGATTCGTCTCTATGAATTCGCTTGTATGCCTAAAACCATACAAGCAAAAGTTTAAGCCTGATGACCATAGCAAGTTGGAACCACTCCTTCCCATCCCGAACAGGACAGTGAAACGACTTCGCGCCGATGATAGTGCGGATTCCCGTGTGAAAGTAGGTCATCGTCAGGCTAATATTGTGAAACCCCCGTAGCTAGCAAGCTGCGGGGGTTTTTGTTTTGGGAATTTCACATCAAATGATTCGCTTAATCCGGTTTTAAAGAAGCCCCATGGGCTCTGAGAGCGAGTGGCTTCCTAATTTTTGTAGCACGCAGTCCTCGCGCCACGATGCGTGACACGAAGACGGTTGCTCGGGGTTAGGGAGTCGTGGAGAACCGGAAGACGCCGTCTTCCAGTTGGCGTTGCAGTTCCCCCCGATGCCATAGCGCATGCAGGTGCGCCAGCGCCTCGCCGATGGCAAAGGTGGTCTGGTGCGCATCGAGTGGGCGCTGGAAAAGTAGCGGCATGATGTCCCGTGCCGATTGGGGTTGCTGTGCACAGGCCGCACGCACTGTGGCCAGGTGTTGAGCGTGGTGTGCATGCAGTTGCTCGATCCGGGCGTGTAACCCCTGGAACGGTTTGCCGTGGGAAGGCAGTATCAGCGTACCCTGCGGCAGCGTGCGCAGGCGATCCAACGATGTCAGAAACAGCGTGAGCGGATCTGCCTCAGGCTCCGAGGCATAGACGCTGGCGTTGGTCGAGATGCGCGGCAGCACCATGTCACCACTGATGAGTACATCCAGTTCCGGGCAGTGCAACGCCATGTGCTCAGGGGCATGGCCATACCCCACATGGCAGTGCCAGGCGCGGCCGCCGATGCGCAGCACGTCACCGTCCAGCAGGCGGTGAAACTGCTGGGGCAGGCTCGGAACCAGGGTCGGGTAGTAGCGTCTGCGTGCACGCACATGGTCGAGGAAGGCTGGGTCGTTCAACCCATGTGCGGCGTAGAAGGCTGTGGCTGCCTCACTGCTGAACGCGGGTGAGCCCTGGCTGGCGGCGACGGCGGTGTAGTAGTCTGTCGCGCTGATCCACAGCCGTGCGTTCCAACGCTGGCACAGCCAGTCGGCCAAGCCGATGTGGTCCGGGTGCATGTGGGTGACAACCACACGCAGAATGGGGAGGCCGTCGAGCGCGTGTGCGAAAAGGTGCTCCCAATGGCTGCGCGCCTCTTCCGAGGCAATACAGCAGTCCACCACTGTCCAGCCGTCGACGGGCCCGCACTCGCTCGCTATACGGTCGCGCAGCAGCCAAAGGTTGATGTGGTCGAGTGCGAACGGCAAGGGCATGCGTACCCACTTCACGCCGGGCGCTACGTCGAGAGTGTGGCCTGCGGCCGGTAGCTGTTCGCCCCGGGGGTAGTGGATGGAAAAGGCGGGGCGGTTCATAGTGAGATCGCTTTGGGTTAGCATTGACGTTAACGTAAACGTCATTTTGATGACGATTGTAGAGATGGCTAGGTTGCTGCCCGGTCATCGATGCAACCCCGCCACTCTCCGCGCGATGCCATGGCCAGCACCACCACTTACACCATCAGCGACCTTGCCAAAGAGTTCGACCTCACTACGCGTGCCATGCGCTTTTATGAGGACATGGGCCTGCTGCAGCCCGAGCGCACCGGGCCGGGTGGGCGCAACCGCACCTACAGCCCGCGCGACCGTACCCGTCTGAAGCTGACCCTGCGCGCCAAACGCCTTGGCCTGTCGCTCACGGAGGCCAAGGAGATCATTGATCTCTACGACAGCCCGCGCGATACCAACGTGCAGTTGCAGAAGTTCCTCGACGTGCTGGCACAGCACCGCCGCCAGCTGGAGGGGCAAATGGCGGACCTGCAGGCGAACCTCGATGAGGTGAAGGAGCATGAGAAAGAGGCGCGTGCCCTGCTGGCCAAGGCAGGAAAAAATGCCGCATAATTGACGTTTACGTAAACGTAAATCTGGAGAGCGCCTTGACCCTGCCAACCTTTGAGCCGCGCTGCATCGACTATGCCCAGCGTGTGTGCGACAGCTTCGCGCTACAGGGTGCCATGCAGACCTTGGGGGCGCGCTTGGGTCTGCTGGTACCGGGCGCGGTCGATATTGAGCTGGATTGGGCCCAGGGACTGACGCAGCAACACGGATTCCTGCACGCAGGCATGGTGGCTACGGCGCTCGATTCGGCCTGCGGCTACGCCGGTTTTACCCTCATGCCTGCGGATGCGGCGGTGCTCACCATCGAATTCAAGATCAACCTTCTTGCGCCTGCCAAAGGGCAGCGTTTCCGTATGGAAGGCCGGGTGCTCAAGCCTGGCCGCACGATCACCGTGAGCCAGGGACGCGCCTTCGCCCTGGACGGTGACCAGGAAAAGCTGGTCGCCACCATGGATTGCACCTTGATGGCCGTGCAAGGGCGCGATGACCTGCGCGGCTGAACCTTCTTTGACCCACTGACCCAGGAGACATACCATGAGCCTTTCTAACCTGCCCGGCCTGAACTTCCAATTGGGCGAGGACATCGACGCCCTGCGTGACGCCGTGCGCGAATTCGCACAGAGCGAGATCGCGCCGCGCGCGGCCGAGATCGACCGCAACGACCAGTTCCCAATGGATCTGTGGCGCAAGATGGGTGACTTGGGCGTGCTGGGCATCACCGTGCCCGAGCAGTACGGCGGTGCCGACATGGGTTATCTGGCACACATGGTCGCCATGGAAGAAATCTCGCGGGCCAGCGCCTCGGTTGGTCTGTCCTATGGCGCGCACAGCAACCTGTGCGTGAACCAGATCAACCGCAATGGTAATGCGGCACAAAAGGCCAAGTATCTGCCCAAGCTGATTAGCGGCGAGCACGTTGGCGCCTTGGCCATGAGCGAGCCCGGTGCCGGCTCCGACGTCATCAGCATGAAGCTCAAGGCCGAAGACAAGGGCGGCTACTACCTGCTTAACGGTAGCAAGATGTGGATCACCAACGGCCCGGACGCCGACACGCTGGTGGTCTATGCCAAAACCGAACCCGAGTTGGGCGCGCGTGGTGTCACGGCCTTCCTGATTGAGAAGGGCATGAAAGGCTTCTCCATCGCCCAAAAGCTCGACAAGCTGGGCATGCGTGGCAGCCACACGGGCGAGTTGGTGTTCGAGAACGTTGAAGTGCCCGCCGAGAACGTGCTTGGCGGCGTGAACAACGGCGCCAAGGTGCTCATGAGTGGCCTGGACTACGAGCGCGCGGTGCTGACCGGCGGCCCCTTGGGCATCATGCAGTCGGTGATGGACAATGTGGTGCCCTACATCCATGACCGCAAGCAGTTCGGGCAAAGCATTGGCGAATTCCAGCTCATCCAGGGCAAGGTGGCCGACATGTACACCGTGCTGCAGGCGGGCCGCTCCTTCGCCTACACCGTGGCGAAGAACCTCGACATGCTTGGCACGGAGCACGTGCGCCAGGTGCGCAAGGACTGCGCCAGCGTGATCCTGTGGTGCGCTGAGAAGGCGACTTGGATGGCTGGCGAAGGTGTGCAGATTTTTGGCGGCAATGGCTACATCAACGAATACCCCCTGGGCCGTTTGTGGCGCGACGCCAAGCTGTACGAAATTGGCGCGGGTACCAGCGAGATCCGCCGCATGCTGATCGGCCGTGAATTGTTCGCGGAGACCTGCTGAGCCCTGCGCCATCCATAGACGACTTTAGGAAGCGACATGACTACGACCTCCATTGAAGACCTTTTTGTCCACAATCGCGCGTGGGCGTCCGATATGGAGCGCCAGCGCCCGGGCTTTTTCACCGGCCTGATGGCCCAGCAGAAGCCGCGCTACATGTGGATCGGCTGCTCTGACAGCCGCGTCCCGGCCAACCAGATCACAGGGCTGGAGCCGGGCGAGGTCTTTGTGCACCGCAACATTGCCAACGTGGTGGTGCCCACGGACCTGAACTGCCTGTCCACCATCCAGTACGCCGTGGACCAGCTCAAGGTGGAGCACCTGATGGTGGTGGGCCATTACGGCTGTGGCGGCGTGCTGGCGGCGCTTCAGGACGTCCGTATTGGCCTGGCCGACAACTGGATCCGCCACGTGAAAGACGTGCGCGACAAGCATGCTGCCCTGCTGGAGCAGCTGCCCGTGCAGTGGCGCCACGATGCGCTGTGTGAGCTCAACGCCATTGAGCAGGTGCTGAACGTCGCCCAATCCACCGTGATGCAGGACGCCTGGGCGCGCGGCCAGAAGGTGCAGATCCACAGCTGGTGCTACAGCCTGCAAAACGGCCTCATCACCAACCTGCATATGACCGTGCCCGATGTCAGTGGCTTGGACAAGGCCTACCGCGAGGCCGTGGCCATGGTGGCCGCGCGCGAGCGCGGCTGACGGCTGCTACACGCCAGATCACCGGCCAGGGCATGTATCCCGAGCGCCTCGATGCTCCCCAGGCCTACGACATCGCCAAGGCGATGCTCGACGGCTTCAATCGCCATTACCGGCTGTTTCGTACCGAGTCGGCGCGGGCCAAGCACCGCTTCGAGACCGCCGACTGGCACGGGCAGCAGCGTGCGCAGCGCGAACGCATCGAGTTCTACGACCTGCGCGTGCGCGAGTGCGTGCGCCGGCTCGAAAAGGAGTTCCAGGCCGGTGCGCAAGGCATGGACGTGTGGTACCAGGTCAAGCTGCACTACATCGGCCTGCTGGTGGCGCATTGCCAGCCTGAGCTGGCAGAGACCTTCTTCAACTCGGTGACCACCAAGATCCTGCACCGCACGCATTTCCACAACGACTTCATCTTCGTGCGCCCTGCCGTGAGCACGGAGTACATCGAGAGCCAGGATCCGGGCGCCCGCCCCAGCTACCGCGCCTACTACCCCCAGCCCGAGAGCCTGCGCGAGACGCTGGCGCAGGTCATCGCAGGCTTTGAATTGCAGCGCCCGTTCGAGGACTTGGAGCGCGACATCGGCTACGTGCTGGCCGCGATGCAGCCGCGCATCGCCGGCTTCAAGTTGCGCGCCAATTTCCAGATCCAGGTGCTCTCCAGCCTGTTCTTCCGCAACAAGGGGGCCTACCTTGTCGGCAAGGTCATCAACGGCTTTTCGTCCATGCCGTTCGCCCTGCCGATCCTGCACAACGAGGCAGGCCAGCTGTTCATCGACGCCGCCCTGTTCGGCGAGGACGACCTGTTGGCGCTGTTCAGCTTTGCGCGCGCCTACTTCATGGTCGATATGGAAGTGCCCAGCGCCTACGTGCAGTTCCTGGCCGGCCTCATGCCACGCAAGCCGCTTGCCGAGCTGTACAGCGCGCTCGGCCTGGCCAAGCAGGGCAAGACGCTGTTCTACCGCGAGTTCCTCTGGCACCTCAAACACTCCAGTGACCAACTGCGCATCGCGCCCGGCATCAAGGGCATGGTGATGCTGGTGTTCGACCTGCCCAGCTTTCCCTACGTGTTCAAGCTCATCAAGGACGAATTCCCGCCGCAGAAGGACACCACGCGCGAGCAGGTTGAATCGAAATACCAGCTCGTCAAGCGCCATGACCGCGTCGGGCGCATGGCCGACACCCTGGAGTACAGCCTGGTGGCGCTGCCCCGTGAGCGTTTTTCCGAGGCGCTGATGGCGGAGCTGCTGGCGCATGCGCCGGCGCAAATCGAGGTCAGCGACCGCGACGGCGACGGCCAGCAGGAAGTCATCATTCGCCACCTCTACATTGAGCGGCGCATGGTGCCGCTGAACCTGTACCTGCAGGAAGCCTTCGACGCCGGCCTGGACGACCCGCAGGCGCGCCAGCAGATGGAGCGCAGCGTGATCGACTATGGCAACGCCATCAAGGATCTGGTGGCCGCCAACATCTTTCCCGGCGACATGCTGTGGAAGAACTTCGGTGTCACGCGTGGCGGCAAGGTGGTGTTCTACGACTACGACGAAATCGAGTACCTGACCGACTGCCACTTCCGTGCCGTGCCGCCGCCGCGTTGCGAGGAGGATGAGCTGTCGGGCGAGGTCTGGTGGAAGGTCGGTCCGCGCGACGTCTTTCCTGAAACCTTCGCCCCCTTCCTGCTTGGCAACCCGGCCGTGCGCGAAGTCTTCATGCGCCACCACGCCGACCTGCTCACCCCGCAGTACTGGCAGGCGCAAAAGGAGCGCATCCAGCACGGCCATGTCCACGACGTTTTTCCCTACCCCGCCGAGCGCCGCTTTCCCGCCGGTGCCGCGCGGGCCTGAAATGGTTTCCTTTTCCCTCGACTCACTGCACAGGAGATGAACATGCAAGATCCCATCGTCATCGTTGGCGCCGCGCGCACGCCCATGGGCGCTTTCCAAGGCGACTTCGCCGACCTCGCGGCCCATGACCTGGGCGGCGCCGCCATCAAGGCCGCTGTCGCACGCGCCGGCATCGCGCCGGAGAAGGTGGACGAAGTGCTCTTCGGCAACTGCCTCATGGCGGGCCAGGGCCAGGCGCCTGCGCGCCAAGCCGGCTTCAAGGGCGGCCTGCCGCGCAGCACCGGGGCCGTGACGCTGTCGAAGATGTGCGGTGCTGGCATGGAGGCCACCATCCTGGCGCACGACCAGCTCGTCGCCGGCAGCCGCGACGTGATGGTTTCCGGCGGCATGGAGAGCATGACCAACGCCCCCTACCTGCTCAAGAAGGGCCGCGGCGGTTACCGCATGGGCCACGACAAGGTGTTCGACCACATGATGCTCGACGGCCTGGAAGACGCCTACGAGGCCGGCCGCTCCATGGGCACCTTTGGCGAGGATTGCGCCGCCAAGTACCATTTCACCCGTGAGCAGCAGGACAATTTCGCCATTGCCAGCGTCCAGCGTGCGCAGGAAGCTATCAAATCGGGAGCATTCAAGGCCGAGATCACGCCCGTCACCTTCACCACGCGCAAGGGCGAAGTCACCGTCGAGCAAGACGAAGGCCCGCTGAAGATCCGCCTCGACAAGATCCCCACCCTCAAGCCTGCGTTCAAGAAGGACGGCACCATCACCGCCGCCGCCAGCTCCAGCATCAACGACGGCGCCGCCGCCCTGGTGCTCATGCGCCAGTCCACGGCGCAGCAGCTTGGCTGCAAGCCGCTGGCGCGCATCGTGGCCCACGCCACGCACGCGCAAGAGCCCGAGTGGTTCACGACCGCCCCGGTCGGCGCCACGCAGAAGGCGCTGAAGAAGGCCGGCTGGAAGGCCGACGATGTGGATCTGTGGGAAATCAACGAGGCTTTCGCCGTCGTTCCCATGGCGCTGATGCACGACCTGAACGTGCCGCACGACAAGGTGAACGTCAACGGCGGCGCCTGCGCGCTGGGCCACCCCATCGGCGCCAGCGGCGCGCGCATCCTGGTCACGCTGCTGCACGCGCTGCAGGCGCGCGGCAAGAAAAAAGGCCTGGCCACGCTGTGCATCGGCGGTGGTGAGGCCACGGCCATGGCCATCGAACTGGTGTAAACCACCCCGGGAACTCCCGTTTTGATAGCTGCCAGCGCTTGCTTAGCAAGGGCTGGCAGCTATTTTTATTGAAATTTCAGCCGGAATGCGGCGTGCCGGGGCACGCCATATTTCCTTTTCCCTGCCCCGGGCTGGGCGCTAGCATCGCCGGGTGGCCGCCCCGCCACATGCCCCCGCCTTCCGCTGCCCCTTCATGCCCCGCTCTCCTTCCGTTGTTTCCATGGCCCGGCTGCTGTGGCGCTTTGCCGCCATGCTGGTCGGCATTGGCGCTGCCACCTTGCTGGCCAGCGGCCAGCTCACCGAGAACACCCTGCGCGCCGCACAGCAGGAGGCTTTCACGGCGCGCTTTCAGCTCATGGCGCAGCGTGCCGCCGCCGCGGCGGAAAACGCTCTGGCCCTGCGCGTGCCGCTCACGCCCGACGCACCCTTGGCCGGGTTGCTGGCGCGCGAAGCGGCCCTGGAGCCCGCCATGCGCTCCTTCGCCATTCTTTCCGCGCAGGAGCAGCCACTGTTGTCGGCGCCGCTCCCCCCCGCGCCGCCGCAGGCCACCGATGTGGCCACGGCCCAGGTGCGCGCCGCCATCCGCAACGACCTGGGGGAAACCGTGGGTGCGGCCCTGCTGCGTTACGACGACCAGGCGCTGCGCAGGGCGCAGCAGCACCTGCACGATGCCGTCTGGCACGCCGTGTGGCCGGCGTTGCTACTGTGGTGCGGTGCCCTGGGCGGGTTGTGCTGGGCCCTGGTGCGCAGGCTGCGCCGCCATGCCGGACCGCTGCCCGTTCCAGGGGGCGAGCGCGGGGTGCTGGCCGCTGCTGCCGCGCTGGGGCTGGGCCTGGCACTGGCCTGGGTGGGCTGGCAGGCCAGTGCCGCCGGGCAGGCCAGCATCCAGCCCGACCAGCTGGCCAAGGCGCGCGCCGTGGCGCGCTCCAGCGCCGCGCTGGTTGCCCGAGCGCTGGAAGTGGGCGTGCCCGCGCAGGAGCTGGTGGGCGTGCCCGCGCACGCTGCCGCGCTGCAGGCGCAAAGTCCCGAAATCATGGCCCTGGCCGTGCGCACCCCCGGCGGCCAGTGGCTGGCCGGGGAGCAGCCCGCCCCCGGGGCCTGGACGGTGGCAGCCCCGGCCTTGGTGGCGGGTGTGCCGCAGGCAGAGGTAGTGCTGACGCTTGACCCCAGCGTGCTGGCCCGCAAGCTGCAGGCCACGCTGCTGGACATGGCTTTCCTCGGGGCTGTGTGCCTGCTCATGGCGCTGGAGTGGGTGGCGCTGGGGCTGGGCACGCGCGGCGCGCGCGCCCTGGCCGCGTGGGAGGCACGCCGCAGCCGCCTTGCACGGCGGCCCCAGCCGCGCCCGGGGCGTGGCCTGGGGGCGGCCACCGTGCGCCCCGCGCTGTTCCTGTTCATGCTGGCCGAGGAGCTGACGCGCCCCTTCCTGCCCACCTGGGCACGCACGCTGGCGCCGGGGGACTGGGGCCTGTCGCCCAACATGCTCGCCAGCCTGCCGCTGGTGGTGTTCCTGGCCGTGGTGGCGCTGCTGCAATGGCCGCTGGCCGCCTGGTCCGAGCGCTTTGGGCGCCGCCGGGGCGTGGTGCTCGGGGCGCTGCTGGGCGCGGCCGGGCTGGCCTGGGCAGCGGCCTGGCCCAGCTATGGCGCACTCGTGGCAGGGCGCTTGCTGGGGGCACTGGGGTTCGCCATGGTGTTCGTCTCGGCACAGGGGGCGGTAATCGACGGCTCTTCGGCGCAGGACCGCGCGCGCAGCCTGGCGCAGTTCGTGCGCGCCATTCTGGTCGCGGGGCTGTGCGGGCCGCCCCTGGGTGGGCTGGCCGCTGACCGTTGGGGCGTCCCGGCGGCCTTTGCGCTGGCGGCGTGCGCGGCCTTGCTGGCAGCGCTGGTGGCCTGGGGGCAGATGCCACGCCCGGCTGCGCTTGCGGTGCCCGTGCCCGCGTCTGCTCAACCTTTGCCTGGATCGCTGCGCCAGCCGGGGCTGGCTGCGCTGCTGCTGGGCTGCGCGCTGCCCGCCAAACTGCTGCTGGCGGCCCTGTGCTTCTATCTGCTGCCCATGCATTTGCAAGACATGGGACACGGCAGTGCCGTCACCGGCCGGCTGCAGACCATCTACCCGCTGACCATGGTGCTGTTGGTGCCGCTGGCGGCGCGCCTGGCCGATCGCTGGGGCCAGCGCAGCCGCTTCGTGCTTCTGGGGGGGCTGATGGCGGGGGGCAGCGCCGTGCTGGCATGGCCGGGCGGGGGGGGCGTGTGGCCCTTGGCACTGGTGTTGCTGGGCCTGGGCGTGGGGCAGGCGCTGTCCATCACGCCGCAGTCGGCCTTGATCGCCGACCTGGCACGCAGCCTGCCCGCGCGCCAG
Source organism: Paenacidovorax caeni (assembly GCF_001298675.1). Taxonomy (GTDB): domain Bacteria; phylum Pseudomonadota; class Gammaproteobacteria; order Burkholderiales; family Burkholderiaceae_C; genus Paenacidovorax; species Paenacidovorax caeni. The sequence continues at coordinate 15,933 of NZ_CYIG01000045.1, read as the reverse complement.
GGGGGCGGGGTGCTGGGGCTGTTTCGGCTCACCGAGCGTGGCGGCAGCGCACTGGGCCCCGCCGTGGGCGCATGGCTGCTGCCGGTGCTGGGCTTCGGCCCGGCTGTGGCGGCGGTGGGGGCGCTGGTGCTGGGGGGCAGCCTGGCCTACGGCTGGAGCCTGCGCACTGCCCAGGCCGCGAAACGCGCGGCCTGACCGCCTTTTGCCAGCCATCCTTCACGCGCCACCGTTTCAGGGGGGCGCCGGGGATGGCCGGGCGGGTGCGCAACCGTTCAGAGTTTGCCGATGGGCTGCATTTCCAGCCAGGCGGTGCCGCTCACGGGCTTGCCGTCGAGCGTACCGCTGACATTGCCCAAGCCTTCATAAACGTAGCGGTTAAGGACACCGAGCTCTTGTTCCGGCCAATCCATGGTTACTGTCAAATTGGCAGGGCGGGCACCACCGAGTTTGACCGTGTACTTCGTGTAGTAGCTGGCGCCCGACGCTGGGCTGCGCCATTCACTGCCACGGATGGGCTCGATTTTGATGTCTTGCAGATTCCAGCGGTATTCAGGTTCGAGCACGCCATTCGGGTTTTTCTTTGCATCCGCACCGAAAAGCGAACTCACTTGGTAGTTGCTCAGCTTGGTGCCCACCCGGGTGGTCATGATCGCCTGCTCTTTGCCATCCGCCCCTTTGATTTGCATGATGAAGAAAGACCAGGACGCATCCTTGATGACGTTGATGGCCGCATCTTCAAAGGTCTGGTACACCACGTCCATCCACAGCAGGCCGCCCGTTCCCTTGGCCGTAACGGTGCCACTGTCGTCGTACTTGACTTCAAAGTTCACCACCTTGAGGTAGGGCGCGGAGTAGTAATAAGAGCCCTGGCCCGTCAGCGGATTCTGGGTCGCTGCCAGATATTTCTCGACGGAGCCGCCAAAGTGGCTGCGCACCACGTTTTCCTGCTCCGGCAGCAACCAGTTGGGCAGGAAGGCATTGGCGCCGAACCCTTCGCTGACAAAACCCATGCTGTCTTCCACCAAGATGTTGGTGGTCATCAGCTTGCCTTGTGCGTCCTGGCCCGAGGAGGTAATCCGATAGCGCGCGCCTTTCTGGCCAAAGGTGCCTGAAACCAGCTGCGCCCTGGTTTGGTTCTGCGGCAAGGCAGCGCCTGGGAGGTTTGGCGTGGTAACGCTCGCGTCCCACGGTTGGTGTTGAAGGGATATTTGATTCAATACCCCGGCAACGCCGAAAGAACCGCTGGTGCGAAAGCCGGCAATATTGCGCGTACCAATCCCCGAGCCCGCCATGATGACGGGCACGCGCGTACTCAGCGTGCCCTCTGAAATCGGTTGGTTCAGGCGCTGCAGCAAACTGAAATAGGCCAGGCGATTGCTGCCCTCGTCTTCCAGGTACCCAAAAAAGCAGTATGCCTGCAAGGAAATTCCGGGCTGGTCGTAAGAGAGGAATTTCTCCAGCCCGGCCTGGCTTTGGCTTTGGGCCAGGTGGGTGTTGTTGGCGTAATAAAGCGCCGCCAAACCTAAATTGTCAATCACCACTTTGTTGTCACCGGCCTGTACCCGTACGGGTTCCAGCGTGGTTCCCAACAGTGCATCGTCCGGCATGAAGGCGGAGCTGCGAATTTGGTAAGCACCAGCTTCGGGGAGCGAGAATTTGACCTGGGCATATTGGCTGCCAGGGGAAACTTCCACATGCGCCCGATCCACCGGCTTGCCGTCCTGGGTTAAAAGCTCCACCTGGAATTTCTGGATGCCGTTTTTCAGCAATTGCACACCTTGGTGCACATCATCGGCAGTCTTGGGCTGGGTGTTCAGCGCCACGGACAAAGAGGCTGAACTGTTGCCGCCACAACCTGCCAACAGGCCCGCCAGGAAAATAGAGATACCGGCCCATCGGCTTAGCCGGGTTAAATTGTTCATATGTAATTCCATTTTTTAAGAGGCTGTTTCATATCCCAAGTGCAAACGCCAGGGGCACTGAAATTTGCACAGTGGATCGCCATGAAGGGCGCCATTCTGGACAGGTTTGGCGGTGTCAGGGCACCGCTGTCGTTACTTTGCCTACCACCCCTCAAATTACCCAATTTCAGGGATATGGCACCGAGGCGGGAATCCCTACAATCCGTTCCCTTTGGCATCCGTTTTCTGGTGTTTTTGACTGCTAAGCCATGCCGATAAAGCGCTAGCAGCTATGAAAATAGGAGCTTCGTGCCCCTTGCGCCCGCACGCAGGCTGCATCCTCTGGTCGCTTGCGTTGTTGCGGGCAGGGCTGCCGGGGCTGCGCAGGTGGCCAGCCCAGACGGCACGGCGCGCGCGGCTGCCAAAAAATCCTGGTTTGCTGTCAAAACCTTGTGAGAGACTGCCCGTCATGTCACGCCGCCGCTTTCTTCAACACTGTCTGCACGGCGCCGGCCTGCCCCTGCTGGCACCGCTGGCTGCCCCGGCCGCCCCGCTGGTCGGCAAGCCCCTGCACATCCTGATGATCACCTTCCGCGGTGAGACTGATGTGGACAAGGGCTTTCGCGCCTACCTCGCCGAGGCGGGGCTGCAGGTGCGCTACACCGTGCGCGACGTGCAGCAGGACGTGGGCCGCATCCCGGCCATCCTGCAGGAGGCGCGCGCGCTGGCGCCCGATCTCATCTACGTCTGGGGCACACCCATCACCCTGGCCGTGGTCGGTGCCTACGACGACCCCGACCGGCAGCACTTCATCCACGACATTCCCGTGGTGTTCGCCCTCGTGGCAGCGCCTGTGCGTTCGCGCATCGTCGAGCGCCTGGAGGCGCCAGGGCGCAACGTGACCGGCGCCGTGCACGTGGTGCCGTTCGACGTGCAGCTGCGCGTCATGCAGCGCTACCGCCCGCTGCAAAAGCTCGGCGTGCTGTACACCGGCTCCGAGCCGAACTCGCGCGCCATCGTCGAGGGCGCGCGCGCCACTTGCCAGGACAGCGGCGTGGCGCTGCTGGAGCGCACCTTCCGCACCAACGCCCAGGGCCAGCCCACGGCCGACGGCGTGGAGGAGCTGGTGGCGCAGCTCCAGGCCGAGGGTGCCCAGTGGCTCTATCTGCTGCCCGACACCTTTCTGGGCTCGGTCTATGCGCGCGTGACCCCCGCGGCGCTGCAGGCCAAGCTGCCCTGCTTCGGCGCGGCCGAGCTGGCCGTGCGCTCGGGGGCCGCGCTCACCGGGCTGGTCAGCCGCTATTACTCGGTGGGCCAGCTCGCCGGGGCCAAGGCGGTCGAGATACTCGTGGGGGGCAAGTCGCCCGCCACCATCCCGGTGGAGCGGCTCAAGCGCTTTTCGCTGCTGGTGAACATGCGCGTGGCGCACAGCCTGCGCCTGTATCCGCCGATCGACATGCTCAACTACGCCGAAGTCATTGCCGTGGGCGATGCCCCTCCTATCGCGTCATGAGCCACAGCCCCTTGCCTTCTGCTTCACTGACCCTGGCGGCGCTGGATTGGCGCCTGCTGCAGCCCGAAGACCTGCCGGCCATGCACGCGCTGCACCTGTGCAGCATCGAGGGCATGGCGGCGCAGACCGTCAAGCCCGAAACGCGCGAATTCCTGCACGGCCTGCTCCTGGGGCGTGGCCGTGTCATCGGCGCCTGGCACGGCGCCGCGCTGGCGGCGTACGGCGTGCTGCAGCACGACCTGCTGGCGCAGGACGATCCGCGCGCGCTGCTCGGCCTGGCGCCCGGCCAGGTGCTGTACAAGCTGGCCGGCGCGGCCGTGGCACCCGCATGGCGTGGCCAGGGCCTGCAGCGCCAGCTGATCGCACGGCGCGTGGCCTGGGCCGGCGATGCGGCACTGTTCGCCACGGCAGCCCCCGGCAATGTGCCCAGTTGGCGCAGCCTGCTGGCCTGCGGTTTTACGGTGCGCGCGCTGCAGTACCGCTACGGTGGCCATGCGCGCTACCTGCTGGCGCGGCTACCGGGCGCGGCGCTGGCGCAGGGGGCGCCTGCCCGGGAGCTGGCGCAGGATGACATACCGGGCCAGGAAGCCCTGCTGGCCCAGGGCTGGCAGGGCATCGCCCCGGGCCAGGCGCCAGGCAGCCTGCGCCTGGTGGCGCCGACCGGAGGCGGGCAACCATGAACGCCACGTACGACGGGCCGCGCCTGGCCCTGGATTTCGACGCGCTGGCGCACAACTGGCGCACCGTGTGCGCGGCCGGCATGGGCCAACCCGTGGGCGCCGTGGTGAAAAACGATGCCTATGGCTTGGGCGTGGCGGCGGTGGTGCCGCGGCTGTGGGCCCTGGGCTGCCGCGAGTTCTGGGTGGCCACGCTGCACGAGGCACTGGCCGTGCGCCACAGCCTGCGCGATGCCGCTGCGGGTGCGGCGCGTATCCTGGTGCTCAACGGGCTGGCCGGTACCCGCCCGGAAGACTTCGCTGCGCAGGGGCTGACGCCGGTGCTCACCGGCCCCCACGAACTGGCGCCGCTGGCGGGCTACGCTGCGCGCACCGGTGCCCGCCTGCCAGTGGCCGTGCATCTGGACACGGGCCTGACCCGCCTGGGCTTTGGCGCCGCGCAGCTGCCGGCGCTGCAACCCCAGGGCGCCTTGTGGCGCGATGCGCAGGTCACCCACTGGGTCACCCACCTGGGGCGCTTTCATGACCCCGAGGCACCGCAGTGCCTGCTGCAGCGCGAGCGCTTCGTCGAATGGACACGGCAACTGCCCGCGGCGCTGCGCAGCATCGCCACCTCGTCCAGCGTGTTTGCCGGGCCTGGCTGGCATTTCGACCACGCCCGCGTGGGCAGCGCCCTGTGGGGGGTGCCCGCCAGCCAGCGGGCAACCCCCATGCTGCGCCCGGTGGCCAGCCTGCACGCGCCTGTGCTGCGTGTGGCCGACGTGCCTGCGGGCACCGAGGTGGGCTACGCCGGCAGCTACACCACGCCGGGGCCCCGGCGCATCGCCACCGTGGCCCTGGGCTATGGCGATGGCTTGCCGTTCTCCCTGGTGAACCGCGGGTACCTCGTGCTGGCGGGGCGGCACGTGCCCATCGTCGGCGGCGTGGCCATGGGCATGGTGGCCGTGGATGTCAGCGCCTGCGCACCCGGCGAGGTGCGGCCCGGCATGTGGGCCGAGGTGTACGGCGCCCAGCAGTCGGTGCAGGCGCTGGCCGCCGCGGCCGGCGTGGCCGCGAACGTGCTGCTTGCTTTGTCGGCCCGGCTGGCGCCGCGCAGTGCGGCCTGGCAGGAAGAAGCTCCGGAGGTCGTGGCATGAGGCTGCTCACCCGCATTTACGCCATTGCCCTGCTGGGGCTGCTGGCGTTGCTGGCGGCGTTGCTGCTGCTGGCGCAGCAGGCCCAGCAAACGCGGCAGGCGGAGCTGCAGGCCCTGCGTGACGGCCACCTGCTGCGCAACCTGCGCACGGCGGCCGAGAATTACCTGGCCACGGGGCTGCAGCTGGAGCAGCTCGAAATCCTGCAACAGGTCATTGCGCGCGAGCAGGCGGCGTTCGCCGGCGTGGTGGCCATTGACGTGTTCGCCGCCGGTGGCACGGTGCTCTACAGCACCGACGTAGGCAACCGCGGCACCCAGGTGCCCGAGGGCTGGCGCGCCTGGCTGGCGCGCGACCTGCCGTGGGACAGTGCCGCGCCCGGCCAGCGCCAGATCGGCACCCGCTTCGAGAACGACCTGGGCCAGGCGGCTGGGGGCATCGTGGTCACCTTCTCCACCGTGCCCGTGCCGCTCACGCTGGCCCAGTGGTACGAGCGCGGCCAGCAGGCGGTGCAGTGGCTGGCCATGCTGGCGCTGGCGGGCGCGGCCGTGGCGGCGCTGCTGTACGCTGGGCTGCGGCAGGCGCTCAAGCCGTATGGCGATGCGGCACGCGTGCTGCAGGGCGCGTCCCCGCCGCCGGGCGTGGCCACGCCCCTGGTCCAGGCCGCGCAGGCCCAGCGCGCGCAGTGGGACGCTGCGCGCCAGCGCACCCAGCAAGGCATGCGGCAACTGGAGGAGCTCGACCATGGGGTATGACAGCGCATGGCAGGACCTGCGCTGGCGCGTCGGCCTGTGGGTGTTCGCGGTGCTGGTGGGCGTGGGCAGCGCCTGTGCCGCCTGGACGTTGCACGGGCTGCGCGCCAGTGGCGAGCGTGCCGCGAACCAGGACGTGCAGGCCATCGCCCAGTCCATCGCGCAGACCCTGGCCCAGCAGCTCGGCCGCGCGGTGCGCTTGGGCATTCCGCTGGACGAATTGCCTGGCGTTCCGCCCTACCTGGAGGCCACCCTGAAGCGCCAGCCCGTGCTCAGTGCGCTGGCCGTGGAGCAGGCCGACGGCACGCCGCTGCACGCCGTCGGGCGGCCACTGGCGCCGGGGGCGGTGCGCGTGCCCATCGTGGCGGGTGCCGCGCCTGCGGGGTTTGTGGCGGCAGGCACCGAGAGCGCGGCCCCGCTGCAGGGCAGCCAGGGGCAGGCCTTGTGGATCAGTGCGGTGGCGGTGCTGGGGATTGCACTGGCCGCGGCACTCTGGGCGGCCCTGCGCCCCGGCGCCCGCCTGGAGGCACAGCGCCGCGCCGTTCTGGCACGGCTGCAGCAAGGGCGCAGTGACGGCCTGCCACCGCCCGAGGGGCGAGGGCACGCTGATGGATTGCAACTGGTGCTCGACACCCTGGCCCAGGGCGACGACGAGCAGCGCGCCGCGCACGCTGCCCTGCAGGCTTACGCGCACGAGCTGCTGACCATGGATTTCGACGGCCACATGCGCGCGGGCATCGAGCGCATCGTGCGCCAGTGCGCGCAGGATGAGCTGAAATGAAACACCCCTTGAGTCGCGTCGCACCTTCCCCCTCTCTCCACGCGCTGCGCGCTATGGGCGGGGGGCGCCGCCCGTGCGGCGGGTTAGTCCTTGCGCGGCGGCGCTCGCTTTGGTTGCGCCCGTGTCATGCGCTGCGCGTGGTGCCTGGCGCCCAGGAGCCCTGACATGTTGCTGCGCACACGTATTACCGGAATCGCTGCGGCGGGGCTGCTGTTTTCCGCCCTGGGCTTGCTGGGCGGCAGCCTGCTGCACGAGCAGCTGCTGCGCCAGCGCCTGGCCGCCACCGCCCAGAGCGCGCAGGCCGCGCTGTGGGCCGAGGCGCTGGCCGCCGAGGATCGCACGCTGGATGAATCCATCGACAAGCTGCTGCTGGTGCCTCAATTCCAGCGCGGCGTGCGACTGGGCGAGCGCGACGACCTGGACGTAGCCATGGCGCGCGAAGGGTTGCGCCCTGGGCCGGACCAGCCACTGGCCCTGGTGGCGCTGCTGGGCATGGGCAGCGCACCGATGCTCTGGGGGCAGACGCTGGACAGCCCGCTGCTCGACGCCGACAGCCTGGAGCGGGCCAGCGTGGGCGACGCCGTGGACGGCCTGCGCCTGGTTGGCAGCAGCAAGGTGCTGGTGCTGGCCACGCGCCGCCTGGCGGGGCAGGGCGACGCCGCCGTGCTGGTGCTGGCGCGCGACGCCCGCCATGCCCTGGCGCAGATGGCCCAGCGCACGGGCGCGGCGGTGGCCCTGCTCGATCTGCACGGGCGTCTGCTGCGCACCACCGATACCGCGTTATGGCAGGCAGCGGCCCCGCACGTGGCGCTGCGCGGTGCGCAATACGCCGAACTGGAGCTGAACGCGCGCAGCTACACCGTCAGCAGCATGCCGGTGAACGACCTGGCCGGCCATGCGGCGGGCACACTCGTGACGCTGACCGACCACACCCAGGACGCCGAGGCCAGCCGCTTCCTGGAGCGCCTGGCGCTGGGCGGCACCGCAGCGCTGGTACTGGCCGTGCTGCTGGGGCTGAACTGGTACCTGCGGCGCAGCCTGCAACCGCTGGAAAAATCCATCGACGCGCTGCAGGCCCTGGCCCAGGGCGACGCCAGCGTGCACCTGCCCTACAGCGGCAATGACGAGATTGGGCGCATCGCGCAGGCCGTGGCCACCTTCCGGCGCAACGCGCAGGAGCTGGCCGCCACGCGCGCGCTGCGCGAGCGCGTGCGCCGCCGCCAGGAGCGCCTGCTGCGCACCAAGCTGCAGGCGCTGGCCCAGGCGACGCACCAGCCGCTCGATTTCGAGGCCGGGCGCAGCGACGAGGAGCAGCTGCGCCAGCTCGCGGGGGTGATGAACGAGCTGTCGGGCCGCCTCATCGACCAGCACCAGCGCCTCACCGGCATGGTGCAGGAGCTGCGCGAGGCGCTCATCACCAAGAACCGCCTGGCCGGGCTGGAGCAGGAGCTGCAGATCGCCGCACAGGTGCAGCTCAGCATCCTGCCGCGCCAGCCGCCGCAGGACGCGCGCGTGCAACTGCACTGCCACATCACGCCAGCGCGCGAGGTGGGGGGCGACTTCTACGACTACTTCTTCATCGACCACGCGCACCTGGGCTTCGTCATCGCCGACGTGTCGGGCAAGGGCGTGCCGGCGGCGCTGTTCATGACCATCACGCGCACGCTGCTCAAGGCCACGGCGCAGTTCATCGCCGAGCCCACGCGCTGCGTGGCGCAGCTCAACGACCTGCTGGCGGCGGAGAACGACCAGATGATGTTCGTCACGCTGTTCTACGGCGTGCTGCACCTGGAGAGTGGGCATGTGCGCTACGTCAACGCCGGGCACAACCCGCCCTACCTGCTGCGCGGCGACGGCAGCGTGGCGCCGCTGGCGCGCACGGGCGGCGTGGCCGTGGCGGTGAGCGAGGGCTTTGTGTACCGCCATGGCAGCGTCGATCTGCAGGCCGGCGACCAGCTCTTCCTCTACACCGACGGCGTGACCGAGGCTTTCGACCCCGATGGGCAGGAGTACGGCGACGCACGCCTGGCCCAGGCCCTGCACGCCGCGCTGGCCGCCACCGACCACGCGCCCGCGCACATCGCGGCCCAGGTGCTGGCCGACGTGCACGCCTTCGAGCGCGGCGCGCCCCAGGCCGACGACATCACCTGCGTCGCGCTGCGCTACCTGGGGCTTCAAAAATAGGAGCTGCTAGCGCTTGATTGGTCAAGGTTTTGGTGCGTTTTGATCGTGAAAGTACCGTCAATCAAGCGCTAGCAGCTACTGAAAAAGTAGCGATACGTTCCCCCGTAACGACAGTGACCCAGCCCTCCTGAGGACTTGCCTTGAAAATACCCTGCGACCCTTGCGACAGCGCCACTGCGGCCCCCGACAGCGTGCAGCGCTTTTGCGCCCACACCACGCCCTACCTGCCTGAAGCGCACACCGATGCGCAATTCATCGCCGCCATGCGCGACCTCACACGCTGGCACCAGCAGCGCTCGCCCTGGTACCGCGCGCTGCTGGCGCAGCAGGGCGTGCAGGTGGATGCGCTGGCCACGCTGGACGACCTCGTCGCCCTGCCGCCCGTGCATGCCAACTTCTTCAAGCAGCACGAGGTGCTGTCGGTACCTGAAGACGCCGTGGCGCTGCACCTCACCTCCTCAGGCACGACGGGGCAAAAGTCGCAGATGTTCTTCGACGCCTTCACCATCGGCAACGCCCGGCGCATGGTGGACGACGTGATGCAGGCGCGCGGCGTGGCCAGCAGCGCGCCAGCCAACTACCTGGTCAACGCCTACGAGCCCTACGAGGGCCTGCGTGTGGGCACCTCCAACACCAACCAGTACCTGATGCGCTACGCGCCGCCGGCCAAGGTGTTCTGGTCGCTGCGCGCGGTAGGCGAGGGCCAGCACGAATTCGACGCCTTCGGCGCCCTGGCGGCGCTGCAGGACTATGCGCAGGACGGCGTGCCCACACGCATCATCGGCTTTCCGGCCTTTCTGCACTTCGCGCTGCAGCGCATGCAGCGCCTGGGGATGGCGCCGCTGCGCCTGCCCGAAGGCAGCTGCGTGATCTTCGGCGGCGGCTGGAAGGGCCACGCCGACCAGGCCATCGCCAAAGATGCGCTGCACGCCAGCATCAGCCACTGGCTGGGCATCGCGCCCGAGCGCATCGTCGAAACCTTTGGCGCGGTGGAGCACAGCATTCCCTACGTCGGCTGTACCCACCACCACCTGCATGCGCCCATGTGGTCGCGCGTGCTGGTGCGCGATGTGCGCACCCTCGCCCCTGTGCCCGACGGCCAGCCGGGCTTCCTGTCCTTCCTCTCGCCCTACATCACTTCGGTGCCCGCGCACAGCGTGGTCATGGGCGACCTGGCCGTACGCCACCCTGCGGGCAGCTGTGGCTGCGGCTGCCCCACGCCGTGGTTCGAGGTGCTGGGCCGCGCCGGTACCTCCAGCAACAAGAGCTGCGCCGCAGCGGCGGCGGATCTGCTGCCCTCGGCCTGAAAGGAATGCCATGCCAACAACCGACTTGACCTCTGAAACCGGCGCGCACTACTGGTTTGGCCAGTGGATGGACGCCGATGCCTTGCCCCAGGCCCTGCAAGGGCTGGGCGCGCACGTGGATGCCACGCTGCCCCGGCCCTTCCCGCTGCAGGCGCTGCTGGCAGCTTGCGACCAACTGGCGCAGCAATTGCAGGCGCGCAGCGGCTGCTATGGCGCACTGTTCGAAGAAGCCTGCCGCACCTGCCCGGCCGAGGACGCCGCCGCCATGCTGCAGGCCATGGCTGCCATGCTGGCGCGCGACGCCATGCAGGAAAAGCTGCGCAGCGAACTCGGCAGCGCCCACCCTGGCGCGCTGCAGCGGCGCTATCCTGGGCGCCAGTACGAGGCCTGGGCGCCTTGTGGCTGCGTGGTACACGTGGCGCCGTCCAACGTGTTCACGGCCGCCGCCATGGGCCTGGTCGAAGGGCTGATGGCGGGCAACGTCAACGTGGTCAAAATCAGTGCGCGCGATGGCCGCGTGGCCGCGCTGTTCGCCGCCGCGCTGGCTGCGGCCGACCCGAGCGGCCAGCTCGCTGCCTACATGGCCGTGCTGCGCCTGCCATCGAGTGACCAAAGCGCGCTGCGCCAGCTCTTTGCCTGTGCCGACGTGGTCTCGGCCTGGGGCGGCGAGAAGGCCGTGGCCGCCGTGCGCGCGCTGGTGCCCGCCCACGCGCGCCTGGTGACCTGGGGGCACAAGGTGTCGTTCGGCTATCTGGCAGCGGACTGCCTGGACGACGACACCGCGCTGGAAGGCTTCGCGCGCGACATCTGCCGCCTGGACCAGCAGGCCTGCTCCAGCCCGCAGACCCTGATGGTGGAAACCGACACGGCCGGCCTGCACGCCGTGGCCGCGCGCCTGGCGGCGCTGCTGGCACGCGTCTCGCCCCAAATTCCCGGGCAGGCGCCCGATAGCGCCGAGCAAGCCGAGATCACGACCGTGCTCAGCGTGGCGCGCTGCGAGGCGCCGCTGGGCCTGACGGCCATCACCGAAGACCCGCAAGGCCAGTGGCGCATCGTGCTCGACACACGCCCCGGCCTGCGCCCTTCGCCGCTGTTTCGCACCATCTGGCTCAAGCCAGTGCAGCGTGCGCAACTGGCCGCTCTGCTGCGCCCCATGCGCGCCTGGCTACAGACTTGCGGGCTCGCTGCCGGCCTGGCCAGTATGGCGCCCCTGACGCGCGTGCTGCTGTCGGCAGGCGTGAGCCGCATCACCCGCCCCGGCGAAATGGTGGACAGCTACCTGGGCGCGCCGCACGACGGCGTGTACGCGCTGCAGCAACTGGCGCGGCGCGTGTCGGTCGATGGGCCACCCGTGCTCCAACACTTTGGCCAGCTCGATGCGCTGGAGCCACCGCAAATGCTACCCGCGCCGCGCGTGCCGATTCTGGACAAAAGTGGCTTTCAGTCGCTCGAAACGCGCGACCCGCACGCTGGTTTGGTGGTGCGCAGTGGCGGCTCCAGCGGCAAGGTGGCGTATTCCAGCTTCCGCTGGGCCGACTACCACACCCAGATGGCCGCCACGGCCGACGGCATGGTAGCCGCAGGGCTCGACCCGGCCACCGACCGTGTGATGAACCTGTTCGCCGCAGGCCACCTGTACGGCGGCTTCATTAGCTTTTGGACCATCCTGGAGCACCTGCGTGTGCTGCAGCTGCCCATGGCGCTGCTGCCCGACTACGAACTCATCGCCGAGCAGATCATCGAGCACCAGGCCAACACCCTGGTTGGCGTGCCGCCGCACCTGCTGGCGCTGTTCACCGCGCAGGGCGAGCGCCTGCGGGCCTGGGGCGGGGTGAAAAAAATCTTCTACGGCGGCGAGCCGCTGTCGGCTGCGCAAGAGCGCTTTTTGACCGAGGAATGCGGCGTAGCGCTGGTGCGCTCGGCCGCCTACGGCTCCAACGACGCGGGCCCCATGGGCTACCAGTGCCTGCACAGCGGCGGCACCGTACACCACCTGCACACGCGGCTGCAGACGCTGGAAATCGTCGAGCTGGAGCGCGATGCCCCGGTGCAGGGCGATGCCGTGGGCCGCTTGCTGTTCACGCCGCTGGCACGCAGCGCGCCGCGCATCGAGCGCTACGAGATCGGCGACATGGGCCGCTGGGTGCCTGGCCCCTGTGCCTGCGGCCGCCAGGAGCCGCGCTTCGAGCTGCTCGGGCGCCTGGGGGACGTGTTCAAGGCCGGTCCGCTGATGAACTACCGCCATTTCGCCGATACGCTGGGCCAGCGCTTCGGCTACGCCGGGCCGGTGCAGCTGCACCTGCAAAGCGATGGCCCGCGCACGCTGCTCGACATCTGGGTCAGCGACCTGTGGGACGAGCGCCGCAGCGATGCCGTGGTGGCCGAGCTGTTCGCCAGCTACGAGCCGCTGCAGTGCGTGGCCGAGGCCGCGCTGCCGTTCGTGCTGCGCATCCGCCGCGTGCCCGATGCCGACTTTGTGCGCAACGCCGCCAGCGGCAAGCTCATCCATGTGTGCGACCACCGCGCCGGAGCCTGACCCATGTCTTCTTTCCCCCCCGACCACGCCTTGGGCGAGCTGCTGGCCTTCGTGCGCGCGCACTCGCCGTTCTACAAAGACTTCTACGCGGCGGTCCCCCCAGGCAGTACGCGGCTGACCGACTACCCGGTGCTCGACAGCCAACGCTTTTGGGCGGCCAACACGGTGCAGGACAACCAGGTGTTCACCGCGCCGGTCACCGAAGGCATCACCTTCAAGAGCGGCGGCACCACCGGCCAGCCCAAGTACTCGGTGTTCACGCACGCTGAATGGCGCAGCTTTACCGACGCCTTCGGGCAGGGCATGCGCCGTGCCGGGCTGCAGCCCGGCGACCGCATCGGCAACCTGTTCTATGCGGGCAAGCTGTACGCGTCGTTTCTGTTCATCGCGCGCTCCATTGAGGCAGCGGGCGTGGGCATCTGCTACCCCATCGCGGGCGATGACCTCGACGAAATCCTCGCCACTTGGCGCCAGTTCGACCTGAACGTGCTCGCCGGTGTGCCCACCACGCTGATGAAGCTGCTGGAGCGGCTCACACCCGAGGACCGCGCGCGCCTGCGCCTGCAAACCTTTTTGTACGGTGGCGAGCCCATGTTCGAGGACCAGATCGCCGCCGTGCAGGCTGTGTTCCCCGGCTGCCAGGTGCGCTCCATCGGCGTGGCGGGGGTGGACTACGGCGAGCTGGGCTGGGCCAGCCCGGGCGGCGCGCCAGGCGTGCACCACTGCTTTGACGCGAGCACCGTGATGGAGCTGCTGGACGAGCACGGCCAGCCCATCGAAGCCATGGGCCAGCCTGGGCGCATCGTGCTCACCAACATGCACCGCAGGCTCATGCCCATCGTGCGCTACCCGGTGGGCGACCAGGGCGAATGGCTTGATCCCCACGGCACGCCAGCGCGGCGCTTTCGCCTGCTCGGGCGCACCGAGGAAGGCGCGCGCATCGGCCCCATGACGCTGTACATCGACGACGTGCGCCAAGCGCTGCACGCGCTGGAGCAGTCTGGCACGCCCCTGGGCCTCAAGGACTTTCAGCTCGTCATCACGCACCACGACCGGCGCGACGCCTGCTGCCTGCGCATCGCCGTGGCCGACCCTGGGGCACAGGATGCGCAGGTGGGCCAGCGTGTGGTGGATGGAATCTACGCCGCACGCCCCATGTTCCACGATCTGCTGGCGCAGTCCCTGGTGCACCCGCTGGCGGTGCAGTGGGTGGCGCTGTCGGCGCTGCACACCAACCCGCGCACCGGCAAGCTGCTGCGCGTGGTCGATCAGCGCCATGGCTGAGCCCACCGCCGTCGCCCCCTGGTTGCACCTGAGCCTGCCCGCCACGGTGCAGGCGCTCGGCCCCCTGCAGGCGCTGGTGCTGGCCCAGGCGCAGGCGCTGGGTTTTGGACACGCCGTGCAGCAACGTATGCGCGCGGCTTGCGATGAGGCCCTGGCCACCATCTTGCGCCTGAGCCACGACGCCAGCGCCGACGCCGACAACGTGCTACAGGCTCACCTGGGCGTGGAAGATGGCGCGCTGCTGCTGCGCCTGAGCGACAACGGCCTGCCCTACGACATGAGCCTGCTGCCGTCCTACAACCCGCGTCGCCCCGAGCAGGCGGGCGAGGACGCGGCGGGCCTGGCGGCCTTCTTGATGCAAAAGCTCGCCGACCGCTGCCTGGTGCTGAACCAGGGGCAACAGGGCCACCATGTCGAGCTGCACTGGCGCCTGCCCGATGGCGTGGCAGAGCCCGCAGCGGCCCAAGCCGCCGCCGCGCAGCAAACGCCCGCGCCCACAGGGCCCGAGCCCACCATCCGCCCACTGCAGGCGCCGGACGCCATTCACCTGGCACGGCTCATGTACCGCAGCTACGGCTACTCCTACGTCAACCCCGACATGTACATCGCCGAGCGCATTCTGGCGAGGGTAGATGACGGGCGCCTCACGTCCTGGGTGGCGGCCGTGCCCGGCGAGGCCGCGCCCGTAGGCCACATCGCCTTCATGAAGGGCCACCGTGACGACGACACGCTGGAAGTTGGCGCCGCCGTGGTGGCGCCGCAGCAGCGCGGCGGCGGGCTGCTGGGCGCGCTGCTGTCCACCGCCACCGAGGCGCTGCGCCAGCGCCCTGAGCGCGCGGCCTTCGTGCACGCCGTCACGGCGCACCCTTTTACGCAGAAAACCTTTGGCCGCCTGGGCTACCTGCCCACGGCGCTGCTGCTGGCCTACACACCGGCCAGCCTGCGCTTTCGCAGCATTGGCGCGCGCCCCACGGGCGAGCGCGGCAGCGTGTACTACGCCTGCAAGCTGCTGCGCCCGGCCGCGCCACAGCCCGTGTACCTGCCCGAGGCACTGCAGCCGCTGGTGCTGCCGCGCGCGCACGACATCGGCCTGCCGCTGCGGCCCCAGCCCCTGCCCGCGGCGCCGTTGGAAGGCAGCACCGACCTGCAGGTGCAGGCCGAGCCTGCGCTCAACGCCGCCTTCCTCACGCTGCGCCACGCGGGGGCCGACCTGGCGCCCGTGCTGCGCCGCACCCTGCGCCAGCTGTGCCGCGCACACATAGACGTGGTGTACCTGAGCCTGGACCTGGGCCAGCGCGCCACCGGCGCCGCCTGCACCGAGGCGCTGGGGCTGGGCTTTATTGCCGCCGGGCTCACGCCCTTCATGCCCTGGCCCGCCACGCTGTGCCTGCAGTACCTGAACAACCAGACGCTGGAGGAAGCGCGGGTGTGCGCCGTAGGCCCCGCCGCCGAGGAATTGCGCAGCGCGGTCTTCACGGCCTACCGGGCGCAGGAGCTGTTGTAGGCGCTATGGAATAAGGAGCTGCTGGCGCTTGTTGTGCAAGGAATTCAGATGCTTTTGTTTCTGAATGGCTTGCGTAGAAAGCGCCGGCAGCTCCTTTTTTGAGAGCGTCGCATGAAACTGGCACGGCCCAGGACAGGCCGCCGCGGAGCTGGCTTTGCCAGGCCGCTGGCTGCGTCCCCCTCCCACGCGCAGCGTGAGAGAGGGGGAAGCGCCGCCGCCGCTTGTATCTTCCATCCAGACCGTCGCGGTAGAGTTTGACTGCCGTAAAGGTAGCCAGACCGGCCCGTGCAGTTTGGTAGCCGCTGGGGTGTTCGAGCCCGTCCCTGAGTACAGAACGCACGGCCACCGCGCAGGTCTTCAT
>NZ_CYIG01000044.1 GCF_001298675.1 Paenacidovorax caeni | reverse complement strand
GGAGGTTCGAGACATGACAGCGGACTGGCTGCACCGCTACAACCACCACCGGCCCCATGAAGCCCTTGGCCGCATCCCACCGGTCGAGTACCGTGTCAAACTGTTCCCCAACCTCTACTTCTGACTGGCTCAGGAATTCGAGGGGACTTCAAACGCGCCCAGCGTGACGAGGGCTTGAAGGCCCTGCTGCTAAGAACCGAATTGTTCAGGGTGAACTTCTTATTTGAGCAACGACAGCACACCCTGCGGAATCTGGTTGGCCTGGGCCACCATGGCGGTGCCGGCCTGCTGCAGGATTTGCGTGCGCGACAGGTTGGCGGTTTCCGCCGCGAAGTCGGCATCCAGAATACGGCTGCGCGAGGCGGACATGTTTTCCGACGAGATATTCAGGTTGGCGATGGTCGTCTCGAAGCGAGACTGCAGGGCGCCGTAGTTGGCGCGCTGGCCGCTGATCGCGGCGATGGCGGAGTCCACCATGGCCAGGGTGCGGTTGGCACCGTCCACCGTGCTCACGTCCATGTCCTTAACGGCCTGTAGCTGGCTCGAGGTGGCGGTGGCGGCGTCGATCATGAAGCCGCCGGGCGAGCCAACCGAGTCGGTCGCGCTGAATGACTTGGATGAATCCAGTGTCAATTGGCCCGTAAGGACAGTACCGTTGCCAGCCAAGGTGCCCGTCGCGTTCATCGCAGCCGTCACTGCAGGGGTTAATCCGAGGCCGTCGGGCGTGGTGATGATGATGGCTCCGGGGGCCAGTTTGTTCAGGAGTTTGATGTCCTCGCCCGAATCGTTGGTGAGGATGATGCGGTTGCCATCGTCGTTCACCCTGGCGGATACGCCAGTCTTGGCCGAGACGTCGTTGAAGGCCTTGACGGCAGCGCTCAAGCCTTCGGCGGTGAGGGACTTGACGGTAAACGACACGGTGGCCGGAGCACCTGCGTCGTTGTTCGAAGCGATTTGCAGCGTGTACGCGCCGGAGGCAAGGGCATCCAGGCCGATCTCGGTGCGCGCCGAGGCGCTCACGCCGGTGAGTTCGGTTTGGGCGTTCACCAGGGCGGCCACGCTCTTGGCCGAGGCACCCGCAGGGTAGATGATGTCCTTTTTCCCGTACGCGCCATCTACCGACAGGGTACCGCCGGTGATGGCTGAGTTTGGCGAAGCACCCTGGGCTCTGACGGAACCGGGGGTGCTGCCCAGCGTCAGGTCGCCTGTGTTGTCCGTCGGCAGCACAGCTTTACCACCAATGCGGTAGTTGCCGTACGAATTGGTGCTGAAGTTGGACGACGTGGCCGTGATGGTCTGGTTGGCATTGGCGCCTACCTGGAACTGCGCGCTGGTGAACGAGCCGTCCAGCAGCTTGCGGCCGTTGAACTCGGTGGTCTTGGCGATGCGGTCCAGCTCGGCAGTGAGCTGGTTCACTTCGGCGTTCAGCGCTTCGCGGTCCGAGGCGCTGTTGGTGGCGTTGGCCGACTGCACGGCCAGCTCGCGAATACGTTGCAGAATGTCGCCCGAGCTCTTCAGCGCGCCTTCGGCCACCTGCGCCAGCGAGATGCCGTCGTTGGCGTTACGCGCGGCCTGGTTCATGCCCCGGATCTGCGTGGTGAAGCGCTCCGAAATGGCCAGGCCGGCCGCGTCGTCCTTGGCGCTGTTAATGCGCAGGCCCGAGGACAGACGGTTGATGGAGGTATTGAGGGACGACTGACTCACGCCCAAGTTGCGTTGCGCGGTGAGCGAGGCAATATTCGTGTTGATCGTCGATGCCATGGCGGAACTCCTGCGTGGCGGGATACAAACATTTCTGCCGGCTCAAGCGCTACCCCTCCGGCGGACTTTTTGGGAACGATGGAGCGATTGTGGTCAGCCGCTGCCAGGCCGTAGGCTGGATAAGCAGTCCAAAAACCACCCAATCCATAGATTTGCCTGCGAAGACCCCTAAAGTTTTCCGGCGGCCGCCCGAAAACAACCTCAACGGGACGTTTGCAACAAGAGGTAGCGGATGTGCCCGCCGTTCAACAGGCAGCCGCGTCGGCGCTGTGAACCCTGCGGCCAGACGGTTCTGGGCCACAGTTGGCGGTAACGCCATAGATATGTCAGTTCCTTCAGGAGAGTAGCAATGGCCACTATCAACACCAACGTCGCATCGCTGACCGCCCAGCGCAACTTGAGCACCAACGCAAACGCGCTCAACACCTCCATCAACCGCCTGTCCTCGGGCCTGCGCATTAACAGCGCCAAGGACGACGCGGCCGGCTTGGCCATTTCGGAGCGTTTCTCCAGTCAGATCAGAGGGGCTAACCAGGCCGTGCGCAATGCCAACGACGGCATTTCGCTGGCGCAGACCGCCGAAGGCGCGCTCAAGAGCTCGGGCGACATCCTGCAGCGTATCCGTGAGCTGGCCGTGCAGTCGGCCAACGCCACCAACAGCGCCTCGGATCGCAACGCGCTGAACGCCGAAGTGAACCAGCTCACTTCCGAGCTGGATCGCATTGCACAGACCACTGAGTTCAACGGCCGCAAGCTGCTGGACGGCTCGTTCACCAGTGCGCAGTTCCAGGTGGGCGCCAATGCCAACCAGACCATCACGGCCACGTCGTCGAATTTTGGCACCAGTTCCTACGGCAACTACCGCATCGGCGCTAAGGACGCTACGGCCACGGATGCCACGGGCGATCTGACATTGGGCAGTACAAAAGGCGCTAAATTGGTGCAGGCTGGTGCCACGGCATCGGCCATCACGGCGGGTGGCACGCTGAAAATCGAAGGTTCCTATGGCGAGAAGACGGTCTCGTATGGTGCGAAATCGACCGCCAAAGATGTGGCCGCTCTGGTGAATGCGCAGACTGAATTTACTGGCGTGAGTGCCTCGGCGCGTACCGAGGTGCAGTTGGATACCTTTGTCTCGGGCTCCTACACCCTGGATGTGGCTTCCAAAAATGATGTTGGCGCCCCCGTCACCATCGCTTTCAGTACGGACGGGACAAACAAAGCCGAAAGCCTGAGCGCCGTGGTGAAGGCGTTCAACGACGTGTCTGCCAAAACAGGCGTGTCGGCGCGTCTCAACGAGGCGGGTAACGGGGTGATTCTGGTGAATGATGCTGGCGATGACATCAAGCTGCGCAACAAATCAGCCACTGGCATGACCGCTGCGCTGAAGGAGGCCAATACATCCACTGCTGTGAGTGGTGCGGGTACGCTTCTAGTAGATGCAACGAACTTCTTGCATGTCACTGGACAGTTGACGCTGGATTCATCCAAGTCGTTCAGCGCAACGGATTCGGTGGGCAGTGCGACATCCGGTGGTTTCTTGTTGGCGAATACAGCACAGTCCAGCCAGATGCAGAAGGTGAAGGACATGGACGTCAGCACGGTGGCGGGCGCCAACCGTACCCTGGCCATCGTGGATGCCGCTATCTCGGCCATCGCCAGCCAGCGTGCCAGCTACGGCGCCTTGCAGTCGCGCTTTGAGAGCACGGTGACCAACCTGCAGACTACGGCGGAAAACATGTCTGCCTCGCGTAGCCGCATCCAGGATGCTGACTTCGCTTCGGAAACCGCCGCCTTGTCGCGTGCGCAGATTCTGCAGCAGGCCGGTACCGCCATGGTGGCACAGGCCAACCAGCTGCCCCAGGGCGTGCTGGCTCTGCTGCGCGGCTAAGCCAGGGCTGAAGGCCGGAGGGGGACTCCGGCCTTTGGATAAGACAAGGGGCGGTGGCGATGGGAGATCGCCACCGCCTTGCCGTTTGCGCATGAATTGCCGGTATTCCCGGTGCTTATCGGCGCTTATCGGCGCAATCTGCCCAGCGGTCTGGTTGGATAATCTCCCGATTGGTATTAACCTGGCAGTGCATTCATCAGGAGGCGGCTATGGCCAGCTTTACGAATTTGGGGGTCGGTCTTGGCGGCAGCGTAGATGTCAACGGGCTCATCAAGTCGTCGGTGGACATGGCGCGCCTGCCTATCACCAGGAATACCGGCCTGACGTACCAGGCGACGATGATCGACGCCAAGATTTCCACCTACGGGCAAATCAAGTCGCTGGTTTCCACGCTCTCGGATGCCGCGAATAAGCTGGTCAGTGTCACGGGCTGGAATGCGGTGACCGCCACCTCCTCCAATAAGGACTTCATCACAGCGTCCGCCGTGGGTGGTACGGTGGCCTCCACATTTAGCGTGGAGGTGCAGGGGCTGGCCAAGGCGCAGACCACCACATCCCAGTCCTTGGGTAAGGGGTTGCCTGTAGGGCAGGGTACGTTGCGTCTGGAGCTGGGTAAGTGGGCCGATGCTTCCACATTTACACCGGCCGCAGGCAAGACGGCGGTGGACATTACCGTCGGTGCCAACGATACGCTGTCCGACATCGCGGGCAAAATCAATGGTGCCAAGGCGGGCGTCACGGCGACCATCGTGTCCGACGCCTCGGGCGAGCGCTTGTTGCTGCGCAGTCAAACCACTGGCGAAGAGTCAGGATTTCGCATGGCGGTCACCGATGCCGATGGCAACAATGCTGACGGCGCTGGTCTGTCGCGCCTTATGGACAATGCCACTACCAGCTACGCGGCCGATGCTAAGGCGACGGTCAATGGCATCGCGGTCACGTCTGCCACCAATACATTCACGAATACGGTGTCGGGAGTGACCTTCAATGCACTGAAGGAAACCACCGGGCCGGTGGAGATTACGGTGGCGGGCGACACCTCCAAGGTTAAGGAAAACCTCGATGCTTTCGTGAAAGCCTACAACGCGGTTAACCAAGCGCTCAACACGATCACTGCCTACGACAAGGACACCAAGACGGCCGGCCTGCTGCAGGGCGATTCTTCGGCGGTGACGCTGCAGAACACCCTGCGCATGGCGCTGCAGTCGGTGGCTGGTGGTGAGGGCAAGCTGCGCACGCTGTCTGATATCGGTATTAGCACGGCCAAGGGAACTGACCCGTTGCGGCCTTCTGGTGACTTGGCGATTGATTCGGCCAAGCTTGACGCCGCGCTGAAGGATCCGGAGGCGCTCAAGGGATTTTTCCGTGGCGCGGATGGCAATACTGCCAATGGCGTCGGTACCAAGATCAAGTCTGCGCTTGATGGCTTGTTGGCCGATGGAACCGGTTTTTTCTCCAGCAAGGACAACTTGCTGAAAAAAGCCAAAAGACTCAATGAGACGGAAGTTCAGACCGTGGAGGATCGCGCAAAGCGGCTCGAAGCCAGCCTGACCGCGCGCTATGTCGCGCTGGACGGCCAGATGAGCAAGCTCAACGCGCTGAATTCCTATATCGCCCAGCAGGTCACGACCTGGAATAAATCTTCGTGATCGACCCGGGTGAATATTCAAGTTTTCTGGTTCCACGCCGATAAATAAAGCAGTCAATTCAAAGGAATGCCTGCCATGTTCGCCGCCTACCAGCCTCGTGCCGCATCCGCTTACCAGCGCATCAACGTGGAAACCAGCATGCACACGATTGACCAGCACCAACTGGTCAGTCTGCTGTATGAAGGTGTGCTGAGTTCCATCGCCACTGCGCGTGGTGCCTTGGCGCGTGGCGACGTGCTGACCAAGTGCAACAGTGTTTCCAAGGCAGTGCGCATCATTGAGGAAGGTTTGATGACGGCGCTGGATCGCGATGCCGGCGGTGAGCTGGCCCAGAACCTGGAAGCGCTGTACGACTACAGTCTGCGCCGCTTGCTCCTAGCGAACGCCCACAACGACGATGCCATGCTGGCAGAAGTCGCGCACCTGTTCGAGCCCATTGCCCAGGGCTGGAACCAGATCAAAACCCCCACGGCTGCTGCCGTGGCGCCCCGCGCCGAGGTGCGCGTTGCTGCTATGGCGGGGGCCTGAGCCATGCCTGACATGTTGATTGATTACTACAAAGCCATTGAAGACAGCAGCGCCAAGATGCTGGAGGCGGCCAAGCTCAAGGACTGGGACGGTGTGGTGCGCCATGAGGGTGCCTGCGCTGTGCTGATCGAGCAGCTGCGCAGCCAGTCGCGCTGCCAGGAGCTCCTGCCTGAGCACCGTCGCGAGAAGATGCGCATCATGCAGCGCATCTTGCGCAATGATGCGCAGATTCGTTGTCTGGCCGAGCCCTGGATCGCGCAGTTCGAGCACATGTTCGATGGCCAGCCGCACTTGATGCACTGAGTGGGTTTCAAGCCAAATAGGCCTCCAGCGCTTACGGGGTAAGCGCTGGCAGCTACCAAAGAAGTAGCAAAAACAAAAAAAAGCCGACGGGTATCGCCCGTCGGCTTTTTTGTTGTGTGGGGTGGTGGTTACACCTGCATGTTCATGATGTCGCTGTAGGCCTGCACCATGCGGTTGCGCACATGCAGCGTGGCTTGGAAGCCAATCTGTGCCTTCTGGATGGCGACCATGGTTTGCTCCAGGCTGACGGAGGGGTTTTCGAGCTGCACTTCGCGTTGCAGATCGGCCGCCTGGTTTTGTGCCTGGCTGACGGATTGCAGGGCGTTCTTGAAGGCAGAGGAAAAGCCCTCCTTGCCCACGGGGGCCTCGGTCCCGGTTGCGCGGCGCGCCAAACCGGCGCCCGCCAGGGGGGCAGTGGTCGTGCTGTTGATGCGCAGGTCCATGGCGTTCGGAATACTGGAGCTTGGGATGGCGCAATCCTAGGGCCAGTGCACGCTGTGCATCTGTGGGAATAGATGGACAATTGCGCGCCTTATCGGGCAAACGCCAAGGGGCGCCGCCCGAATAATCGACGCACCGCTCCCTCTTGCCTGGGCGGTGGTTCCTGACAATCGCCAAGCACCATGTCCGCCGTTGCCGAAATTCCCGAGAACGCGCCCGCGCCTGTGCCGCAAGCGGGCCTGCCTGCCTTGCGCCAGCGCCTGGTGGCGCTCGACCGTGGCCAGCGCATGCGCCTGGCTGCGGCCGTGGTGCTGCTGGTGGCGGCGGTGGTGGCGGCCGTGGTACTGAATCGCCAGCCCGACTACCGTGTGCTGTTTTCCAACCTGAGCGACAAGGATGGCGGCGCCATCGTGGCCCAGTTGGCGCAGATGAACGTGCCCTACAAGTACACCGAGGGCGGTGGCGCCATCCTGGTGCCGACCGAGCGTGTGCACGACGTGCGCTTGCGTCTGGCTACGCTGGGCTTGCCCAAGGGGTCGGTGACCGGGTTCGAGTTGATGGAAACCGCCAAGTTTGGCGTCACGCAGTTCCAAGAGCGGCTGAATTTCCAGCGGGGGCTGGAGGGCGAGCTGACGCGCTCCATTCAGGCGCTTTCGTCGGTGCAAAGCGCGCGCGTGCACCTGGCGCTGCCAAACCAGAACGGTTTTTTCCGCGAGCAGCAGAAGCCTTCGGCCTCGGTGCTGCTGAGTTTGTACCCGGGGCGCATCCTGGACCGCGCGCAGATCGCGGGCATCGTGCACCTGGTGGCGTCCAGCGTGCCTGAGCTGTCGCCCACGGCCGTGAGCGTGCTCGACGACTCGGGCAAGCTGCTGTCGCAGTCGCCCGATGGGCAGGGTAACGGTGGCTCCAGCATCGACGTGCAGCAGGTGCAGTATGTGCAGAAGCTGGAGGAGCAGTACACGCGCCGCATCCTCGATATTTTGGAGCCCGTGGTGGGTCCGGGCAACGTGAAGGCGCAGGTGACGGCCGAGGTCGACTTCAGCCAGACCGAGCAGACGTCTGAGCAGCACCGCCCCAATCTGTCGCAAGACAGCAGCGCCGTGCGCAGCCAGCAGGTGGTGGAAACGGGTGGGTCTGGCAGCGTTATGCCTTCCGGCATTCCCGGCGCGGTGAGCAACCAGCCGCCGCAAACTTCGAGCGCGCCGGTCAACGGCGCCAACCCTGCGCCTTCGGTGGCCAGCAGCCAGGGCGGGGGCGCGTCGGGCGGTGGGGTGAAGCGCGAATCCATCACCAACTACGAAGTCGACAAGACCGTGCGCGTGACGCGCACCGGCGGCGGCACCGGCAGCATCAAGCGCCTGACGGCTGCCGTGGTGGTGAACTACCAGCCGGGCGCAGACGAGAAGGGCCAGCCCCAGGCCAAGGCGCTCACCTCTGAGCAGGTGGAGCAGATGACCGCGCTGGTGCGCGAGACCATCGGCTACAGCAAGGAGCGCGGCGACTCGGTCAACCTCATGAACACGCCGTTCCTGGCCGATGCCAAACCGGCAGAGCCGCTGCCGCTGTGGAAGCAGCCCGAGACGATTGAGCTGGCCAAGAGCTTCGCCTGGCCTGTGGGCATGGTGCTGTTTGCCCTGCTGGTATTGCTGGGCCTGGTGCGCCCGGCGCTGCGCCAGCCCAAGCCCGCGGAAATCGCTGCGGCGGCTGCCGCCGGCGCGCTGCCGGGCACGCAACTTGATGCGTTGGAGGACGAAACCGTGGGCCGCCCGGCGCTGCCGCCGAAGAAGGTGGTCGATCCCGGACCGACGCCCGAGGAACTGCGCCTGGAAGAAGCCCGCCTGCTGGCCAAGGAGAACCCGATCGCCGTGGCCAACATCTTGAAAACCTGGGTCAATGGCGAGGCGCCGTGACCTTCAGGACGGACCCTATGTGCCGGGTAAGCTCTGCCCTTTGCTCTGGATGAATACGCCATGGATGAAGAAGGCCTCAACGATGCTGCCATTTTGCTGATCTCCCTCGGCGAGGAGGCTGCGGGCGAGGTGTTCAAGCACCTCTCTCCGAAGGAAGTGCAAAAGCTGGGCGAGACGATCGCGCGCATGCGCGCCATTTCGCGCGACAAGGTCGATGCCATCGTCAGCCGCTTTTCCGATGATGCTGCGGCACAGAGCCTGCTGGTGTCGGACACCGGCAATTACGTGCGCTCGGTGCTCAAGCGCGCGCTGGGCGACGACAAGGCCACGCTGCTGATCGACCGCATCTTGCAGGGCGGCGACGTGTCCGGCATCGAGAGCCTGAAGTGGATGGATCCACTGTCAGTGGCGGAGCTGTTGCGCAACGAGCACCCGCAGATCGTCGCCGCCATCCTGGTGCACTTGGACGCGGAGCAGGCCTCGGCCATCCTGATGCAGCTCACCGACCGCCAGCGCAGCGAGATCATGCTGCGCGTGGCCACGCTCGAAGGCATCCAGCCCACGGCGCTGAAAGACCTGAACGAGGTGCTTTATAAGGTGCTGGCCGGCGGCGACAAGATCCGCAAGAGCTCCTTGGGCGGTGTCAAGACGGCGGCTGAGATCATCAACCTGCTGGGCTCGGGAATGGATGCGTCGGTGCTGGAGTCCATTCGCAGTTACGACCCGGATCTGGCGCAGAAGATCATGGACAAGATGTTCGTGTTCGAGGACATCGGCAAGCTCGACGACCGCTCCATTCAGATGGTGCTGCGCGAGGTGGCGTCCGAAACGCTCATCGTTGCGCTCAAGGCGGCGTCGAACGAGATGCGCGACAAGATCCTGGCGAACATGTCCTCGCGCGCTGCCGAGGCGCTGCGCGAGGATCTGGAGGCGCGCGGTCCCATGCGCCTGTCCGAAGTGGAGGCGCAGCAGCGCGAAATCATCAAGACAGTGCGCCGCCTGGCGGAAGAAGGGCAGGTTGTGCTCGGAGGCGGTGCAGATGACGCGCTGGTTTGATAACCCTGCAGCGCGAGGCCAGCCATGGTGAGCCCGTCGAGCGCCCGCGCCTATTCACGCTTCATCCCCAAGGAGGAGATCGAGGCGGGCTCGGTCACGCAATGGAGCTTTTCCGCCGTCGATGGCTCGGCGCCCCCGTTGCCCCCGGTCGAGCCCGAGCCCGTGCCGGAGGAGCCGCTGCCAGGCGTGCCCTTGGAGCCCGTCGTGCCGATGGTGCCGGAGGACGAGCACCTGGCGCTGCTGCAGCAGGCCCGCGAGCAGGCCCACGCGCAAGGCCTGGCGGAAGGGCGCACGCAGGGTGCGGCGGAGGCCACGCAGGCATGGCAGCAGCGCCTGGACGACTACGTGGCTGGCACGGGCCGTGAAACGGCCGAGCGCCTGGACGCGCTGGTGCGCGCACTGGATTCGAGCTTGGGCGCGCTGCAGCAGCGCATGGCCAAGGAGCTGCTGCAGCTGGCCTGCGACATCGCACGCCAGGTGGTGCGCCGCGAACTCGCCAGCGATCCCCAGGCACTGCTGCCGGTGGTGCGCGAGGCGCTGGATATGCTGGTCAACGAAGGCCGCCCGGCCACGGTGCGCCTGAACCCGGCCGACTGGGCCGTCCTGGAGCAGCCGCTGCGCGCCGAGTTTGCCCAGGGCAAGGTGCAGTGGCAGCCCGACCCGGCGGTGGCTGCGGGCGACTGCCAGGTCGAAGCGGCCGGCACCGTGATCGACGGCAGCATGGAAAAGCGCTGGCGCCGTGCCGTGGCCGCGCTGGGCCTGGTGGGGAGCTGGCAGGAGACGCAGGAATGAATGCGTCAACTATCTTATTCATAGCTGCTAGCGCTTGCCCAGCAAGGGCTGGAGGCCAAAAACATGCCTGAATCGCATGCGCCGGCCGATAGCGCCATCCAGGGCGATGCCATCTGGGGCGAGTTCCTTGGCCATGCGCGCGCGCGCGTGGCCCAGCCGCTGGCGCTGGAGTCGCGTGGCACCCTGAGCCGCCTCACCGGGCTGGTGCTCGAGGCCGCTGGGCTGCGCGTGCCCGTGGGCTCGCAGTGCCAGGTGCAGATGCCGGGCCAGGAGCCGGTGCTGGCCGAGGTGGTGGGGTTTTCTGATGGGCGCGCTTTTCTCATGCCGGCGGGCGACATCCACGGCCTGTCCAGCGGCGCGCGCGTGACCCCGGCGCAGCCCTATGTGCCGCCGCCGCAGCTGGGCGATACCGAGGTGCCCTCGCTCGCCGTCGGCATGCTGCGCCTGCCGCTGGGTGACGGGCTGCTCGGACGCGTGGTCGACTCGCAAGGCCAGGTGCTCGACCATGCGGGCCCGCTGCAGCACGTCATGGCCGAACCCATGGACCGCAGCCCCATCAACGCCATGGAGCGCTCGCCAGTGCGCGAAACGCTCGATACCGGCGTGCGCGCCATCAACGCCCTGCTCACCGTAGGGCGTGGCCAGCGCCTGGGCTTGTTTGCCGGCTCTGGTGTGGGCAAGAGCGTGCTGCTGGGCATGATGGCGCGTTACACCCAGGCCGACGTGATCGTGGTGGGCCTGATCGGCGAGCGCGGCCGCGAGGTCAAGGAATTTGTCGAGGACATTCTGGGTGCCGAGGACCGTGGCCGCGCCGTGGTGGTGGCGGCCCCGGCCGACGCGCCGCCGCTGCTGCGCATGCAGGGCGCAGCCTACGCCACGGCGATCGCCGAGCACTTCCGCGACAAGGGCAAGCATGTGTTGCTGCTGATGGATTCGCTCACGCGCTACGCCATGGCCCAGCGCGAAATCGCCTTGGCCATCGGCGAGCCGCCGGCCACCAAGGGCTATCCGCCAAGCTGCTTTGCCAAGCTGCCCGGGTTGGTCGAGCGCAGCGGCAACGGCCTCAACGGCGTGGGCTCGATCACGGCGTTCTACACCGTGCTGTCCGAGGGCGATGACCAGCAGGACCCGATTGCTGACGCCGCGCGCGCCATTCTGGACGGCCACATCGTGCTCTCGCGCGCGCTGGCGGAAACCGGGCACTTTCCGGCCATCGACATCGAACAATCGGCCTCGCGCGTCATGCACAACGTGGTCACACGCGAGCACTTTGAGATGGCGCGGCAGTTCCGCGCCATCTACTCGCGTTACCAGAAGAGCCGTGACCTGGTGCAGGTGGGCGCTTATATGAGCGGCTCCGATCCGCAGCTTGACGAGGCCATCCGCTTGCAGCCCGCCATGGCGAGCTTTTTGCAGCAAAGCATGTTCGAGGGCGCGACCATGGACGACAGCCTGAACACCATGGCAGCCGTATTGGCGCAATGATTCGCCGCAGGACGCCACCATGTCATCGCTCAACGCCCTGAACGTCGCCGTGGAAGCCGCCACGCGCAAGCGCGATGCCGCACGCCAGGTGCTGCAGGACATGCAGCGCGTGGCGCAGGCCGGGCAGGCACAGCTGGAGCAGCTCAGCGGCTACGCCCAAGAAACGCAAGGCCGTTGGGGCATGCGCGAGGGCGGCACGGTGCAGCCGGAGGTGATGTACCACCACTACCAGTTCATCGGCAAGCTGGAGCACGCCATCGGATTGCAGTCTGGCGTGGTGCAGGATCAGGCGCGGCGCGTCGAGCAGGCGCGCCAGGCCTTGCTGCAGGCGGAGCTGCGCCTGACCAGTCTGCGCAAGGTGGTGGAGCGCAAGCAGCATGAACTGGCCATCGCCCAGATGCGCCGGGAGCAGAAACAGACCGACGAGCGCGCCTCCCTGCGCCTGACGGTGGCCAATCGGGGGATGGGGCCCCAGGAGTGATGACCATGGAAACCGTACGAACTTCCAGCCCGCCGCAGCATGGCACGTCCGCCACACAGGGCGCACGCGCCACGCGCGGCAGTGCCAAGGCCGCGGGAGCCGACAGCACTGGCGCCCAAAGCCCGCAGGATGCATTCGCGGCGCTACTGGCCGCCTTGGGGGGCGATGACGGCCTGCTGGCGCAGGAGGGGGGCTTGCCGCTGGCGGACGATGAGGGCGCCGGCGCCGACGCTAGCGGGTTGGCGCAAGACCCGGCGGGCCTGTGGGGGCCGTCCCCGCAGCAGCCGTGGAATGCGGCTGCTGTGGCCCAGGCAGCCGCCCAAGCCGCCGGTGGCAATGGCGCGACAGGCCAGGGCGCTGCACCGCTGCAAGCGGCAGCCGCCGCCTGGAATGCCGTGGCGGCGCTGGGTGCGCAGGCGCCCGACAGCCTGGTGGCGCAGACGGCCTCCATCGACAAAGCCGCCGACTTGACGCAGGCCGTGGACAACCCGCCCGGGCTGGCGGGGAGCGGACCTGGCAAAGGCGCCACTGCCCGCTGGATGGGCTGGAACGCGGCCGCGGCCGCCACCGGCTCGGCAGGGGCGCAGGCGGCGCCAGCGCATGCCACCGTGGTGCCCGACAAGAAGGCGGGCGTCGATCTGCTGGCGGCCGCCGCGCCGGTGGGCCCTGCGACCGTGGCTCAGCCGGGCACGGAGCGCCGTGACATGCTTCCCGGTGCCGGCATGGAACGCCTGGCGGCCATGCCGGGGGACCCGGCCGCCGCACTGGTGGCGGGCTTGCAGGATGCGGCGTCGGCATCGTCCGAAGGGCGTCAGAGCAGTGCGCGCGAAGGCGGCGCAGGGGAAGGGGGGGCGCAGCCCGCGCATGCCTCGGTGGGCGGTGCGGAGCAGGTTTTTGAACCGGGCGCGCTCATGCCTGATGGCAGTGGCGTGGCTGCGGACGCCACGCAGCAGGCCGCAGACGAACAGATGGCCGAGCAGGTCGCCTTCTGGATCAACCAGAACAACCAAAGCGCCGAGATGACGCTGGACCGCGACGGCCAGCCCGTGCAGGTGCGTGTGTCGGTGTCCGGCAATGAGGCGCATGTGGTGTTCCGCAGTGACCAGGTGCAAACGCGCGAGGCGCTCGACGCCAGCATGGCGCAGCTGCGCGAGCTGCTGCAAAGCCAGGGCTTGGTGCTGGCCGGCGCCACGGTGGACAGCTCCGCCAGCGGAGGCAGCCAGCGCGAACCTGGGCAGCGCCAGGGGGGGCAGCCAGGGCGTGCGCAGGTGGCCGTGCCGGGCGTGGAAGGAGCCGTGAGCGGCGCGCGCGCGACTGCGCAGCAGCAGGGACGGGGCGGCCTCGACGTCTTTGTTTGAGCCCTGGGGCGTTGGGGGCGAACGGCGGTGAAAGCCGTGGTTTGCGGCGTTTATTCTGGCTATTATCGGGCGCACCCCGTCCAATAATGGACACCATGCGGCCCTTGGCTGCCCGCCCCATCGCAAGGAATTCCCACCGTGTCCGACAAAACGCCTGCTGCCGCTCCCGCCAAGGAAAAGGCGTCGAACAAGAAACTGATCGTGATCGGCGCCATCGTGGCGCTGCTTGTGGTCGTGGGGGGCGCGGCGGCTTGGTTCATGCTCGGGCGGCACAGTGGCGAAGAAGAGGACGGTGCTCCTGCGCCGCGCAAGGCCGCGGCCGCCAAGGTGGCGCCGACCTTCATGCCCATCGAAAACATGGTGGTCAACCTGGCGGATCCCGGCGGTGACCGCTTTGCGCAGATTGGTATCACGTTGGAGCTGGAGGACGCCAAGACGGCTGAGCAAGTCAAGCAGTACCTGCCGGCGATCCGCAGCGCCATCCTGCTCCTGGTTTCGCAGCGTACGGCGGAAGAGTTGCTGACGCGCGAAGGCAAGGAAAAACTGGCCACCGATATCCTGCGAGAAGTATCTCGCCCCTTGGGCTTCCGCGTACCGAAGAAGCCGCGCAAGCCCGCGCCCGAAGAGCTGGAGGAAGATGGCGCGGAGGAGCCGCCAGCGCGCAGCCGCCAGAGCCAGAACCCGGTACGCCAGGTGCTGTTCTCCAGCTTCATCATTCAATGAGCCAAACCGTGAAGGGAGCCAGGCATGAGTGACGCTTTTCTTTCCCAGGAAGAAGTCGATGCCCTCTTGGAAGGGGTCACGGGCGAGAGCCAGAAGTCGGTTCAGGAGCAGATCGAGGTTGGCGCGATCCGCAACTACGATATCTCCAGCCAGGAGCGTATCGTTCGCGGGCGCATGCCGACGATGGAAATCGTCAACGAACGTTTTGCA
Organism: Paenacidovorax caeni; assembly: GCF_001298675.1. Lineage (GTDB taxonomy): Bacteria > Pseudomonadota > Gammaproteobacteria > Burkholderiales > Burkholderiaceae_C > Paenacidovorax > Paenacidovorax caeni. The sequence continues at coordinate 14,084 of NZ_CYIG01000044.1, read as the reverse complement.
CGCAACTTCCGCATTGGCTTGTTCAACTTCATTCGCCGCAGCCCCGAGATCTCGGTGGGCACGGTGCAGGTGCAGCGCTACAGCGCCTTCCTGCGCGAGCTCGCGGTGCCGACCAATTTCAACATCGTGGCGATCCGGCCGCTGCGCGGCAATGGCCTGGTGGTGTGCGAGCCCTCGCTGGTGTTCGGCATCATCGACACGCTGTATGGCGGCGTCGGCAAGTTTCAGACACGCATCGAAGGGCGTGATTTTTCACCCACCGAGCAGCGCGTTATCAACCGCCTGGTTGACGTGATTGCGGGCGAGTACAAGAAGGCCTGGCAGGGCATTTATCCGCTGGAGCTGTCCTACCAGCGCTCTGAAATGCAGCCGCAGTTTGCCAACATCGCCACGCCGAGCGAGATCGTCGTTTCCACGGCGTTCCAGCTGGAAATTGGCGACCTGTCGGGGGCCATTCACATCTGCATGCCCTATGCCACGCTGGAGCCGATCCGCGACGTCCTCTACTCGACCGTACAGGGTGATGCCATCGAGGTGGATCGCCGCTGGGTCAAGCTGCTGACACGCGAAATCCAGGCCGCCGAAGTGACGCTGGTGGCAGAGCTCGCCCGTGCTGACGCCACGGTGGAGCAACTCCTGGCCATGAAGCCAGGCGACTTCATCGAGCTCGACCGCCAGCCGCGTATTCGCGCTTCTATTGGCGGGGTGCCGGTCTTCGAGTGCCAGTACGGGACGCACAACGACAAATACGCCATCCGCATCGAGGAATGCCTGCGTGGCTCCGATATGAGCTGGCTGGGAGAAAAGCATGGCAACTGAAGAAAACAACAACCCCGATGGCGGCGACGATCCGTTCGCTGGCTGGGCCGAAGCACTGGAAGAGCAGAAAAGCGCGGACGACAAGCAGGCCTCCGCGGCGGCAGCCGATATGTCCGAGCAGGGCGGGCCGCTGTCCGGCGGTGCATCGCGCCCCTTCACGTCCACCGGCGGTGGCGACGTGCCTGTCAGCGACATCAACATGGTGCTGGACATTCCGGTGCAGTTGTCGGTCGAGCTGGGGCGCACCAAGGTGCCGATCAAGTACATCCTGCAGTTGGCGCAGGGCTCGGTGGTCGAGCTTGACGCATTGGCGGGTGAGCCTATGGACGTGCTGGTCAACGGCTACCTGATTGCACAGGGCGAGGTCGTGGTGGTGAACGACAAGTTCGGTATCCGTCTGACGGACGTGGTGACGCCGTCTGAGCGACTGCGCCGTGTCAGCCGTGGATAGTTCCACCATGACCCAGACCCTGGCGGTCGTGGTTCTTTTTGTGGTGGCGATTTCCTTCTTGCCCTGGCTGGTGCGCCGCCTGCAGTTGCGCCAGGCGGGCCTGGGCGGCGGCAGTGCGGGTTCGCGCGTGTTGACCCAGGTGGCCGTGGGGCCGCAGCAGCGCGTGGTGACTGTGGAAGTCCAGCACGAGGGGCAGCGTGCCGTGCTCGTGCTCGGGGTGACGGCGCAGCAGATCCAGTGCCTGCACGTGCTGCCTGCGGGCGGCGCTGCGCTGGTACCGGCTTCGTTTGCCACTGAGATGGCCGCCGCGCAAGCACTGCCCGCAAAGGATGCCCATGCGTAGCGCGGGGCGTTGGGGACTGGCGGGGCTGCTGGCCGCCACGGCCGGTGCGGCCTGGGCCCAGCAGGGGGGGGCAGGGGCGCTGCCCCTCGTGGTCGGCTCGGGCAGTGGCGGCACCAGCTACTCGGTGCCGATTCAGACGTTGCTATTCTTCACGGCCCTGTCTTTCCTGCCGGCCGTGCTGCTCATGATGACGGGCTTCACGCGCATCGTGATCGTGCTGTCGCTGCTGCGCCAGGCGATGGGGACGCAGTCGGCACCGCCGAACCAGGTGGTGATTGGCCTGTCCCTGTTCCTGACTTTCTTCGTCATGGGGCCGACTTTCGACCGTGTGTACCAGGAGGCCTACCTGCCCTATTCCACCAACGCTCTGGGGTTCGAGCAAGCGGTGGACAAGGCACAGGCACCGATGCGCGAATTCATGCTGAAGCAAACGCGGCAGTCCGATTTCGCGCTGTTTGCGCGCCTGGCCAAACTGGACCCCAGTGTGACGGTGGACCAGGCGCCGTTCCGCGTCATCGTGCCGGCGTTCGTCATCAGCGAGCTGAAGACGGCGTTCCAGATCGGCTTCATGATCTTCATTCCGTTTCTGGTCATCGACATGGTGGTCGCCAGTATCCTGATGTCGCTGGGCATGATGATGCTCTCGCCCGTCCTCGTGGCGCTGCCGTTCAAGCTGATGCTGTTTGTGCTGGCCGATGGCTGGAACCTGCTGATCGGTTCGCTGGCGGCGAGCTTCGCCACCTGAAGGAGAAACCATCATGACTGCGCAAATGGTGCTCACCATCGGCCATGAGGCCCTCACTCTGCTGCTGATGGTGGCCATGCCGCTGCTGGGCACCATCATGGCCGTGGGGCTGCTGGTAAGCGTGTTCCAGGCGGTGACGCAGATTCACGAGGCGACGCTGGCCTTCGTGCCCAAGCTTATCGCGGCCCTGGTGGTGTTCGCCATCGCTGGACCGTGGATGCTGACCACGCTGGTGGACTACCTGCGGCGCACCATCGAATCGCTGCCCACTGCGCTGGGCTGAGAAACGTGTGAAAGAACCCGCCATGCCCGCTCATTCGGCCAAAACACACCCGATCGTCGTTGCAAATGCTCGCCATAGCCCGCGCCATGGCTGCACTTTGCGCCTAGAGCGGGCGCGTTTTCGCGGCTTGCTCGGGCAGGCCGGATTCATTCACGCGTTCTGACGTGGTCACCTTTTCCGAGGGCCAGATCATGGCCTGGCTGTCACCGCTGCTGTGGCCTTTCCTGCGCGTGCTGGCGATGTTTTCGACGGCGCCGGTGTTCTCGCTGCGTGTGATCCCGACGCGTGCCAAGGTCGGCTTCGCGCTGTTCGTATCGCTGTGCGCACAGCCTATGCTGGCAGGCCAGCCAGTCATTAGCGTCAACAGCCCAGAGGCGCTTGGGACCGCAGCGCAGCAGGTGGCGGTGGGCATGGCTATGGGTTTTGCTGTGCGTGTGGTGTTTGCGGCGCTGGATTTGGCGGGCGAGTTCATCGGGCTGCAGATGGGGCTGAACTTCGCCGCGTTTTTTGACCCGGCCAGCGGTGGGCAAATCAGTGCCGTGGGCCGCTTCTTCAGCCGCATGGTGCTGCTGCTGTTCGTGGTCACTAACGGCCACCTGTTGCTGCTCATGGCGGTGGTCAAGAGCTTCGACCACTTCCCGACCAATGGGAATTTCTTGGAGTCGCTGGCGCAGATGCGGTTGTATGAGCTGGGCAGCGCGCTGTTTTCCAGCGCCTTCTGGCTGGCGCTGCCCATGATCGCGCTGCTGCTGTTCGTCAACCTCACGCTGGGCATCATCTCGCGCGTGGCGCCGCAGATGAACATCTTCGCCATCGGCTTTCCGGTCACGCTCACGGTGGGCCTGATAGGCATCGCGGCTACGCTGCCGATGCTGGAGCAGCCGTTGCTGTCCCTGCTGCAGCTGGCGATCGAAATCTTTCAAAAACCATAGCTGCTAGCGCTTGCTGGGAAAGGGCTAGAGGCTAATTTTGCTTGAAGCCGACCCTACACCAGCTGGTTGCGGATGGCATACACGGTGAGCTCCGCATTGTTGGTGAGCTGAAGTTTTTCCAGCACGCGCGCGCGGTACACGCTCACGGTCTTGGGGCTGAGCATCAGTTCTTCAGCGATGTCCGAAAGGCGCTTGCCCGAGGCAATCTTGACCAGCGTTTGCAGCTCGCGCTCGGACAAAGTTTCATGCGGCATCTCGGGCGTGGGCTCGGCCAGGCTGTTCGCCAGCAGCTGGGCCACTTCCGGCGTGAGGTACTTGCGCCCCTGGGCCAGGGTGTGCACGGCGGCGGCCAGGTGCGTCGGATCGCCGGCCTTGTTGGCGTAGCCGTGCGCGCCGGCCTTGAGGCAGCGCAGCGCGTACTGGTCTTCCGGGTACATCGAGACGATGAGCACGCGGATGCCGGGGTGTGTCTCGCGCAGGCTGGCCAGCACTTCCAGGCCGTTGCGGCCGGGCATGTTGATGTCCAGCAGCAGCACGTCGCACGGCGCGTGGCGCAGCGCCTCGCGCAGCTCGGAATAGCCGCCGGCCTCGGCGGTGACTTCGATGTCGGGGTCATCGAGCAGGGTGTCGCGGATGCCGCGCCGCAGCACGGCATGGTCATCGCACAGCACGACATGGATCACAGGGCGCTCTCCTTGGGCGTGGGGTCGGTGGAAGGCGATGGTAGCGGCAGCGAGACGATCACCGAAGTGCCCTGGCCTGGCCGACTGCTCACGTCCAGCCAGCCCCCCACGGTGCGCGCGCGCTCTTGCAGTCCTCTCAGGCCGAAGGCCTTGGGCTTGCTACGCGCCTCGGCCGCGAAGCCGCAGCCGTCATCGCTGACTTCTACGGTCAGCACGCCCTCATGGTCCGACAGGTCGATGCGCACCTGGCGCGCACCGGCGTACTTGCCTGCGTTGGTCAGCGCCTCCTGCGCCGTGCGGTAGGCCACGAGCTGCAAATCGGCGGGCACGTCGATCGCGGGGGCGCTGCTGCGCAGTTGCACGGCCACCCCTGTGCGTCGCTCGAAATTCTCGGACAGCCACTTCACCGCAGCCACCAGACCCTGGTCCAGCACGGGTGGGCGCAGGTTCATCATGATGCGCTGGCTCGCACCAATGGCGTGCTGCAGCATCTCCAGCGCTGCGCTGGTGTGTGCCTGTATGCCACCTTCGGGCGCATGGCGCCCGATCCAGGCCAGGTCGAGCTTGACGGCGGTGAGTGCGCCGCCGATGTCGTCATGGATCTCGCGCGCGATGGCTGCGCGCTCGGCCTCAATGGAGCGCTGCAAATGTTCCGTGAGCTCTGCCAGGCGACGCTCGGACGCGGCCAACTCCGCGGCCGCCTGCTCGCGCGCCTGGCGCGCTTCGTGCACCTCGATGGCGCGCGCCACCACATGGGGCAGGCGGGCGATGTCGTCCTTGAGCAGGTAGTCGCTCAGCCCCAGGCGCATGGCGTCAACGGCCGCCGCCTCGCCGATGGCGCCCGACAGCAATACGCACGGCGGATGCCCGGGCTGGCTGGCGACGTGCGCCCACACGTCGAGCGCAGTGAAGCCTGGCAGGCGGTAATCGGCCAGAATCAGGTCAAAGGCGTGGAGTTCGAGCTGCTGCAGCGCCTGCAGGCTGTCGATGTGGACAATGTCGAAGCGGGCGCCGCTGCGCTGCAGGGTGATGCGGGCAAGCTGGTGGTCAGCCAGGGAGTCTTCGATGTGCAGAATGCGCCGGAACGTCTCCATGGTGCTGTCACGCGCAATGTTCTAAGGGTCGATCCGGTACTGTATGGCCCATAGGGCGCTATCATAGGATACAACTTGGAACAAAGCCTTCAGGCGTTTGCTCCGCGGGAATGGCTGACCGTCGACACGCCCCTCAGCGGGGGAGGAATGATGCAATCTTCGCTAACAACATCGGGAGTGCCAGCGGTTCAGGTGCCAGTCATGGTGGCGGCGGAACTGCAGGACTCCCTGCTGGTCGTCATGCACGACCTGCAGCGTCTGGAAGGATTGCTTAGCCACGCCACCGACAATCTGCTGGAATGTTTCGGCGAGGCCAATGGCCTGCTGACGGATAGCGTGGTCGGCACTTCGCCTGAACTCCTGGCTGCGCGTGCTGCACTGCGCAAGGCGGTGACGGAGTTACAGTTTCACGACATGGCGTCGCAATTGATCTGGCATACCACCAAGGTGCTGCAGGGCTGCGCCTTCCGGCTTGCCTCCGAGGCGATGGGCCAGGAGGAGGGCGAGGAAGCTGTTTCCTTTGCCGAGATCATGCCCGAGCGCCCCAATCCCGTGACACAGAGTGAAATGGATGCAGGTTCCATAGACCTGTTCTGAGCCCGTCTGCCGTTCCAAACCTATCTATACAAGTCTCGTTGGAGTCCTACATGCTGTCGATTCTCGCTGTTGACGATTCGCCTTCCATGCGCAAGATGGTGAACTTCACCCTCACTGGTGCGGGCTATCGCGTGGTGGAGGCCGTGGACGGCCAGGATGCACTGGAAAAAGCGGAAACCCACGAGGTGGCGCTGGTGCTGGCTGACCAGAACATGCCGCGCCTGGATGGCATTGGCCTCACACGCAAGCTGCGCGAGCACCCACGCTTCAAGACCACGCCCATTCTCATACTCACGACGGAGTCGAGCGACCAGATGAAGCAGGCGGGTAAGGCTGCGGGCGCCACGGGTTGGTTGGTCAAACCATTCGATCCCAATCGCTTGATTGAAGTCATTCAGAAGGTCATTCGCTGAAACGCGAAGGCGCAGAATCCCCGGACACAGCAGGAGCCCAGATGGCGGATACCCATAACGAAGGAGCAGGCGCAGGTGCAGATTTCGACCTGAGCCAGTTCTACCAAATCTTCTTTGAGGAGGCCGGTGAAAACCTCGACCAGATGGAGCAGATGCTGCTCGATCTCGATCTGAGCGCCGCGAATGATGAGGAACTCAACGGCATCTTTCGCTGCGCCCATTCGATCAAGGGCGGAGCGGCCACGTTTGGTTTTTCCGACGTAGCGGAGCTGACCCACCAGATGGAGTCGTTGCTCGACCGTCTGCGTCGCCATGAGCTGCAGCCAATTCCCGCCATGGTTGACGTACTGCTGGATTCCGCTGATGCGTCGCGCAGCCTGCTGGCGCGTCACCAGTCGGGTGGACAGGGCGAGGCGGTGTCCACGGCGGATCTGGTGCGGCGCATTGCAGAACTCGCTGCCGGCCAGGCGCCGACGGCCACTGCGCCAGTGCCACCAGTTCCGGCCCCTGCACCTGCCCCCGTGGCAGCGCCTGCGCCTGCGCCCGCTGCTACGCCAGCACCAGCGCCGGCACCTGCTGCCGCTGGTGGGGCGGCGCGGGCATTGCAAATCCAGATTGGGCCGCTGGAGCGTCTGGAGCAGGCCGACGCCATCAAGGAGCTGTTCCGCGATATCGCAGGACTGGGAACCATCGAGGATTTGCCGGCCACCGTGCCGCAGACGCGCCTTTATGCGGTGCAGACCAGTTCCACGGACGATGACTTGCTCGACCTGTTCGCCTTCCACGTAGCCAAGGAGCAGGTTCAAATCCGTCCCCTGGCTGAGGCCGTGCGGATGGAGACAGAGCACGCGGATGCTGCTGCACAAGCAGTGCCTGATATGGCAAGCGGTAGCGTACCCTACGGCTTTTTCCCAGGCGCACCGGGTGCGCCTGCGGAGCAGCAGGCGGTGGCGGTGACGCCGGCCGTCGCCAATGCGTCCGGAGCCCGCGCCGCAGCGCCGCGCGCGGGCGATGCCAAGTCCGCACAGATGGAGTCGACCACGATTCGCGTGGACGTAAAGAAGGTGGACCAGCTTATCAACCTGGTAGGCGAGTTGGTCATCACCCAGGCCATGCTGGCGCAGAACAGCCAAGGGCTCGACCCCGCGGCCTACCAGCAACTGCTGGCAGGATTGGCCGACCTGGACCGCAACACCCGCGATCTGCAAGAGTCGGTGATGTCCATCCGCATGATTCCGATGTCGATCGTGTTCAGCCGCTTCCCGCGCATGCTGCGTGACGTGGCGAACAAGCTGGGCAAGAAGGTTGATCTGGTCACGCTGGGTGAGGCCACGGAGCTCGACAAGGGGCTGGTCGAGAAGATCACGGATCCCTTGACGCACTTGGTGCGCAACAGTGTGGACCACGGCATTGAGGCCCCCGAGGATCGCATTGCTGCGGGCAAGCCCGAGCACGGGACGATCACCTTGTCGGCATCGCACCAAGGTGGTTCTATCGTGATCGAAGTGCGCGATGACGGCAAGGGCATGTCGCGCGAGAAAATTCTGCGCAAGGCACGCGAGCGCGGTATGGATGTCTCCGACGCGATGCCGGACAGCGAGGTCTGGCAGCTGATTTTCGCGCCCGGCTTCTCCACTGCGGAGGTGGTGACGGATGTATCCGGGCGCGGCGTGGGCATGGACGTGGTCAAGCGCAACATTGCCGCACTCAACGGTTCGGTCGAAATCGATTCGGCAGAAGGCTATGGCATGCGTGTGGCGGTGCGCCTGCCGCTGACATTGGCGATCATGGACGGTATGTCCGTGGGCGTGGGCAATGAGGTTTACATCCTGCCGTTGTCTTCGGTGGTCGAGTCCTTCCAAGTCAACCCCGATGACGTGAGCACTGTCGCGCAGGGTTCGCAGCTGGTGAAAGTGCGCGACGAGTACATGCCGGTGATTTCGCTGGAGAAGGTGTTCCAGGTGCCGCGCCAGGATCAGGACAAATCCAGCACCATCATGGTGGTGGTCGAATCTGATGGAAGCCGCATCGCACTGCTGGTGGACGAACTGCTCGGGCAGCACCAGGTCGTGGTGAAGAACCTCGAAAGCAACTACCGCAAGGTGGCCAACGTGTCCGGGGCCACCATCCTCGGCGATGGCACGGTGGCGTTGATTTTGGATACCAGCAGCTTGGTGCGCCGCGCGCGCCATTGATGACACATGAACCCCTGCACCATGCCAGGCATGGTGCAGGCCATGACAAGGAGATATGACATGACTGTGGTGACCCAGAGCGCAGAAGTGGCCGCTACCGGCGCACGCGAATACCTGACGTTCCGGCTTGACCAAGAAGAGTACGGTATCGACATTCTCAAGGTGCAGGAAATCAGGGGCTACGAGCCGCCGACCCGCATCGCCCACGCGCCCGAGTTCATCAAAGGTGTGGTGAATCTGCGCGGCACCATCGTGCCCATCGTTGACATGCGCTTGAAGTTCAACTGTTCCAAGGCGGACTACAACAGCTTCACCGTGGTCATCATCCTGAACCTGCGCAACCGGGTGGTCGGCATCGTGGTTGATTCGGTCAGCGACGTGATGGAGCTGTCGCCCGACAACATGCGCTCCGCGCCGGACATCGAGAGCGCTATCGACAGCAGTTGCATTCTGGGGCTGGGCTCGGTGGGGGAGCGTATGCTGATCCTTCTTGACATTGAGAAGCTGATGTCTAGCGTCGACATGGGCTTGGTTGCGGTGGAAGACTGACGTACATACCGTCATGCGCCAGAACCTCGCCTCCGCCCGCTCCGACGATGATGCCGATGCCGTCTCGGGGCCCCTGGCCCATGGGCGCGAATTCGTCTGGACTTCCGCCGACTTTGCGCGGGTGCAATCGCTGATTTACCAGCGCGCGGGCATCAGCCTGCATGACGGCAAGCATGCCATGGTCTACAGCCGCCTTTCGCGGCGGCTGCGCGAGACGGGGCATACGAGCTTCAGCGATTACCTCGGGTGGCTGGAAACGCATGATGGGCCGGAGTGGCAGGAGTTCATCAACGCGCTCACCACCAACCTGACGGCCTTTTTCCGTGAGCAGCACCATTTCGAGATCTTTGCCGCCCATTTGCGAACCCGTCCTGCGGGTTCCTCGTGGCGTGTCTGGTGTAACGCGGCATCGACGGGCGAAGAGCCTTACTCCATCGTTATCACGGCGCTGGAAACCCTGGGATTGAATGCCGCGTTCAAGCTGACGGCGAGCGATATTGATTCGCGTGTGCTGGCCAAGGCGGCAGAGGGGGTGTACCGCCTGGATGGCGCCAAGGGGCTGAGCCAAGAGCGCTTGCACCGTTTTTTCCTGCGCGGCAAGGGCGCGAATGCAGGAATGATTCGTGCAAAGCCCGAGCTGCGCAAGGCCATCGAGTTCATGAGCGTCAACCTGATCCGTGACGACTGGCCATTCCGTGAGCCTTTCGATGTGGTTTTCTGCCGCAACGTGATGATTTACTTCGACGCGCAGACGCAGCGCCGTGTTCTGGAACGCATTCACCGCGTACTCAAGCCCGGTGGCATGCTGTTCGTTGGCCACGCCGAAAATTTCAGCGAATCGCGCGATCTCTTCACTTTGCGCGGAAAGACTGTTTATGAGCGCCGCTGACCGTACTGAAGCTGGCTCTGCTGGAGGGGCATCATGACGTCTCTCACCCCTGGTTCAACGCCTTCCGCTGGCGCACTTTCCAGTGGGATGGAGCGCCGCCGTGCGCCACGCATCGCGCCATTGAGCGCCGATATTTATACCCAAGGCAACCGCACGGTTCCCGAAGTATCTCTGCAGGATCTCAAGGCGCGTGCGCGCAAGCCGGGCGAGGCCTCTTTTTTCTATTTTGATCACCATTTCCAGTTCAACGCGGTCAAGGTGCTGCCCGGCGAATACTTCGTTTCGGGTGAGAACATTGTCATCATGACGGTGCTCGGTTCATGCATTGCCGCTTGCCTGTGGGACAGCCGCGCGCGTGTTGGCGGCATGAACCATTTCATGCTGCCCGAGAGCGACTCTACCGACGTGTCGGGGCGCTATGGCTCGTACGCCATGGAACTGCTGATCAACGAAATGCTCAAGCTGGGCGCACGCCGTGAAACCATGCAGGCCAAGATATTCGGCGGCGGCCAGGTTATGGCCAATTTCACGACCATGAACGTGGGCGAGCGCAACACGAGCTTTGTCGTCAACTACCTGCAAACCGAGCGTATCCCCATCGTTTCGGAGGATGTGCTGGACATCTATCCCCGCAAGGTCGTGTTCTTTCCCGCGACGGGCAAGGCCATGGTGAAGCGGCTGGCACACGCCCATCCTGAAGCACTGGCGCAGGAAGTGCGCGGCAACGCTGCCACGGTGGCCAAGGCCACATCGGGTGGCTCCGTGGATCTGTTTTGAAGCAAGTGGCTAGAGGAAAAATTTGGGAATGAACAAGAAGATCCGGGTCATCGTGGTGGACGACTCTGCCCTGGTGCGCAGTCTGCTGGCCGAAATCATCAACCGCCAACGCGACATGGAGTGCATCGGCACGGCCAATGATCCGCTGGTGGCGCGCGAAATGATCCGTGAGATGAACCCTGACGTGATCACGCTGGACGTTGAAATGCCGCGCATGGACGGCATCGATTTCCTGGGGCGCCTGATGCGCCTGCGGCCGATGCCGGTGGTGATGATCTCAACACTGACCGAACGCGGCGCAGAAGTCACCATGCGAGCGCTGGAGTTGGGGGCGGTGGATTTTGTGGCCAAGCCACGTGTCGGGTTGGCCAGTGGGCTCAACGAACTGGCATCGCAGATCGTCGACAAAATCCGTGTCGCTGCCGTGGCACGTGTGCACAGGGTGGCGGCACCGCCCCCCGGTCCTGGCGTCGGTGTGGCCGGCGCGCCAGCTGCTGCAGCCATCCCGCCTGCGTCCCCTTCGGGCCTGCTGGGCCGTTTGTCGACGGAGAAGATCATTGCGATTGGTGCATCCACGGGCGGGACCGAGGCCATTCGCGAGGTGCTCGTGCGCATGCCGCCGGATTCGCCTGCCATCGTCATCACGCAGCACATGCCGCCCGGTTTCACGACCAGCTTTGCTGCACGCCTCAATAGCCTGTGCCAGATCACAGTGAAGGAGGCGGTCAACGGCGAGCGGATTTTGCCGGGCCATGCCTACATTGCCCCGGGGGGAACGCAGTTCCACATTGCCCGCAGCGGCGCTAACTATGTCGCCGTGGTTGATGACGCCCCCCCGGTGAACCGCCATAAGCCCTCGGTGGAGGTGCTGTTCAAATCGGTGGCCGCGGTGGCGGGGCGCAATGCCTACGGCGTCATGCTGACCGGCATGGGTGCTGACGGCGCTGTGGCCATGCGTGAGATGAAGGATGCGGGCAGCTACAACTATGTGCAGGACGAGGCCAGCTGCATCGTCTTCGGCATGCCGCGCGAGGCCATAGCCCACGGCGCTGCCGATGAAGTGCTGCCGCTGACGCAGATCGCTGGGGCCTTGGTGACCCGCCTGCGCAGCACGACGGATCGGATGCACCACCGCATCTGAGGCGCGGGCCGTTGCCTTATTCTGAGAGCGCGGTCCAGCGCTCCAATGCTTCCAGCAGCAGGTCATCAATTTCCGCGTCCCGCTGGTGTAGTGCGGCGGCGCGGATGCCATCCTTGGCGTAAAGGGTGCCATCCGCCAGTTCTCCGCGGATCGCCTGTTGTTCTGCTTCTAAGGCAGCAATCTGACCGGGTAACTGCTCGAGTTCGCGCTGCTCTTTGTAGCTTAGCTTCTTTTTTGATAGCTGCTCGCGCTTGTCTGGTGTGGCTTTTGGCTCGTTTTTGCTCTGAGCGATGGGCTTGACCGCAGTCGCAGGCGTGCGGCTGCGTTGGGACTGGGTGAGCCAGTCCTGCACGCCGCCCTCGTATTCGCGCCAGAGGCCGTCGCCCTCCCAGGCAATCGTGCTGGTGACGACGTTGTCCAGGAAGGCGCGGTCATGGCTCACGAGGAACACGGTGCCATCGTAGGTCTGGAGCAGCTCTTCCAGCAGTTCCAGCGTGTCGATGTCCAGGTCGTTGGTCGGTTCGTCGAGCACCAGCACATTCGCCGGACGGGCGAACAGGCGCGCCAGCAGCAGCCGGTTGCGCTCGCCGCCCGAGAGGGAACGCACCGGCGAATGGGCACGGGCAGGGGAAAACAGGAAATCGCCCAGGTAGCTTTTCACATGCTTGCGCTGGCTACCAATCTCGATCCATTCGCTGCCGGGGCTGATGAAATCTTCCAGCGTGGCGTCGAGGTTGATGGCGTGGCGCATCTGGTCGAAGTAGGCCACCTGCAGGTTGGCGCCACGCCGTACTTGCCCGCTGTCGGGTGCCAGTTCACCCAGCACCATCTTGAGCAAGGTGGTCTTGCCAGCGCCATTGGGGCCGATCAGCCCGACCTTGTCGCCACGCAGGATCGTGCCCGAGAAGTCGCGCACGATTGCTTTGTCGCCAAACGCTTTGTGCACGCCCGCCAGCTCAGCCACGATCTTGCCCTGGTAGCTGCCACCGGTGCCTGCATCGATGTCCATCCGCACCCGACCCAGCGCATTGCGTCGCTCGGCGCGGTTGACGCGCAGCTGCTCCAGCCGGTTGATGCGGCTTTGGCTGCGCGTGCGCCGCGCCTCGACCCCTTTCCGGATCCAGATTTCTTCCTGGGCCAGGAGCTTGTCGGCCCGCGCATTGATGACAGCCTCTTGTGCCAGCTGCTCTTCCTTCTGAAACTGGTACTGGGCGAAATTGCCAGGATAGGAGCGCAATTGGCCGCGATCCAGTTCGACGATGTGCGTGGCAACCCGGTCCAGGAAAGCGCGGTCGTGGGTGATGGTGACGACACTGCCCTTGAATGCCAGAAGCAGATCTTCAAGCCACGTGATCGAGTCCAGATCCAGGTGGTTGGTAGGCTCGTCGAGGAGCAGCACATCTGGCCTGGCGACAAGCGCCTGGGCCAGTGCAACCCGTTTGCGGGTCCCTCCGGAAAGCGTGCCGACAATCGCCTGGGGCTCAAGGTGCAGGCGGTGTAAGGTTTCTTCCACGCGCTGCTCCCAATTCCAGGCGTCGGCAGCCTCAATTTGTGACTGCAGCGCGTCCAGATCCAGGCCTGGCGCGTTCGACAGGTACTGCTCACGCAACGCGATGACCGATGAAAGTCCCGTGGAGGCCGCTTCAAAGATAGTGTGCGTGGGCTCGAGCACAGGCTCTTGGGGCACATAGGCAATACGCAGGCCCTGCTGCACCTGCAACACGCCATCGTCGGGATGGGCCAATCCCCCCAGGATCTTGAGCAAGGACGATTTGCCGGCGCCGTTGCGACCAATCAGGCCGACCCGCTCGTTGGCTTCCAGTGAGAAGCTGGCGTGATCCAGCAGGGCCACATGCCCGAAGGCGAGTTGCGCGTCTAAGAGTGTGATGAGTGCCATATGGGCGGGATTATCGAGCGCTGCGCGAATGGGGCGTTGTCAAAGCGGGGGGCGTTTGTGAAAACAGTGTGAAACCCGTGCTATAGTCACGCCTCTTCGTTGCTGCGGCGCTTGTGTAAACAAGTCGCAAGCGGTGGCGGAGTAGGTTGATCTTCTTCTGGTTGTTGCGCGGTAAATTTTCTGTGTTATGATCGAGGGCTTCGCTGCTAGGGCTTGAGGTTCTGGCGGTAAAGAAAAAAGATTGCTTTGAGTTGCGATTGAATGAAAATTCGATGC
>NZ_CYIG01000043.1 GCF_001298675.1 Paenacidovorax caeni | reverse complement strand
AGAAGGCAAGCGGTAGAGCCTGCGATAGGGCACTTGAAACACGACAACGGCATGGATCGGTGCTGGCTCAAGGGATCCATGGGCGATGCGTTGCACGCGGTGCTGTGCGCAGCCGGCTACAACATCCGCTGGCTGCTGCGGGCGATCGTGCGTTTGGGCCTCAAGGGGCTTTTTGCGCCCCTGCTCGCACGACTGTGGATCTGGGCTGCGGCGCTGGCTATGGCCACGCAGGCGCGCAGAACCCGCTGTGGATCGCTGGGTTGGATGTTGCGGTGAATTTTGCAGGGCCGACTAGATATCGGATCTGGTTTTTTAAGATGCGTTTGGTGGCTTTCTATTGATTGGTTTAGAAACCATGAGAAAAATACGCACCTCAAAACGCGGAACTCTGATACTGATACACCAGCACAATCAAGAAATGTGCCAATGTCTTGGCAGGCCACTTTATTTTAAAAATCAGTAACTTACAAAAATGCAATCAGAATCGCAAAGGAATTTGGCAGAAATTGGCAGTCACTTTGGCGGTATTTGACAGTGGCCAAGCCTGCCGAGGCCAGATCGTGGGCAGTACCTGAGGGTCGTGTGTGACGAGCACGCAGCACCGTTTTGCCAGCCAGGGGCCGCATTGTGTTAGCAGGTGCTGCACTAGTTGGGGTTCCATTCCTCTGAAGGGCTCGTCCAGAAGAACTAAAACGGGATCACGTAGCAGCAGGGCAGCCAGTTGCAGTCGACGGGCTTGTCCACCAGAGACACGGCTCCCCCGAGTCCCTAAGCGGTACTCTAGGCCCTCCCCAGTCTGCAGTAGTACAGCATCCAGGCCCACTTGGCGCAAGACCTCCCATAGGTTCACATCGGGCTGCGGTTGAAGGCCCAGGCCCAAAAATTCACGTACGCTGAGGTCCAGCAGCATGTCGGACTGGGATAGATAAGCCACCTGACCCACTGGAGGGGCATGGTCGGGGTTCAAGAGGTTTTGACCCTCACGCCACAAGCCTCCCGTTAGCGGGGCCAACTCTCCAGCCAGGGTGTCTATTAAGCTACTCTTGCCGGAGCCACTTGGACCGTGAACAACTAACGGTAAACCAGGATGTAGTACTGCATTCAGCGCCTGGGGGTCTGCAGTTTGGCGCTGGCACCGTAAGTCATGCACTACCAAGTTTGTGGTGTGATCTGTTGCATCGTGCGTCAGTACGGCGCAGTCAGGCGAGGAGATCGCTTTTGTTTGGCAGGGAGACTCCAGTGCCATTAGGCGTTCGGCAGCAGCTTCGCTTTCACCAAGACGCCATAGAGCGCCCGGCAAGGCCCCCAATGCTTCGTTCAAACCAAGAGTCATGAGTGCTAGCAGGGCCAGAGTGGGCGCATTCACAGCGTCGTACCCCAAAGCAATCACGCACAGGGTTGCCAAGGCAACAAGTCCTTGGACACCATGCTCTCCTAAGCTACCCACAGCCTCTTGCCTGCGCTGACGCTGAAGTTGAGCATGATCGAGTGTTGCTAGTTGCGTCAGGCTGGTATGGGCTTTGCCAAAACTGCGCAACTCTGCCAAGCCTGCGAGATGGTCCATCACCGCGATACGCTGAATGGCCCTGGCCTGCACGAGCGCATGGCTGCGTAAGCGTCCCCAGCGAGCGGCAGTCACAGCCATTGTCAAGGTAGCGAGGCCACTGAGCGCAATACACAGAGCTATCGACAAAGGACCCGCTACGGCGGCAATCGCTACCGATACACACAGGCTTGCGCAACCTGCCAGAAAGGGGCCAAACACCCGCAGCGGTGCACCATCTAGGGTGTCTATGTCAGCCATAAGACGCGTGACGATATCGGTATCGCGGAGAGGGTTGCCTTGGCGAGGCTGGTGGGCCAGATTTCGGAAAACACGCACGCGTAAGTTGGCAAGCAGCCGAAAGATCGCCTCGTGGCCCAGTACCCGCTCGGCATATCGACCTGCTGTACGAAGTAGCGCCAGACCGCGAATGGCGGAAGAGGGCGTGAACACATCGAGACCCACGAGCAATCCTAGGCCTGCCATGCCACTTGCTGTAATGAACCAACCTGACAGGGCTAAAAGGGCTGCACCCGCTATCCAGGTCAGCGCCAAGCAGGCAAATGCCAGGGTCAACCAAGATTGGCGTGGCCGGTATAGCTCCCGAAGGAAGCGTCCTACACTCATGCCGCCTCCAGTTTAAAAATACGATCGCAGCGCGCAAGCACGACTGGATCGTGGCTGGCAATAACCATCGCCACACCCCGTTCACGGGCGCAGCCCCAGAGCGTGGGCAGCAGGGTGTCGCGGGTGTCTGCGTCCAGTGCTGCGGTGGGCTCGTCCAGCAGCCACAGCGGCGCCTGCTGCAACAACGTACGAGCCAAGCCTATGCGTTGGGCTTGGCCGCCAGACACGCCCTGGTTTTGGTCCCCAATTGGCGTATCCAAGCCCAGAGGCAATTGAGGATCCGGCAGGGGTATCCCCGCAGCCGCCAAGGCTGCAAGGAGCACAGCGTCTTCACGCCCATCTGAATCTGTGGGGCAGCCCAGCAACAAGTTGTTGCGCAGGGTGTCATGGAACAAGTGAGGGCGCTGGGCTAGCCAAGACCAACGCTGGCAACGTTTTACTTGCCCGTGCGTTGGTGGAACTAAACCAGCCATCAAGGCAAGCAGAGTAGATTTTCCGCTCCCGCTAGGTCCAGAGATGCCCAGCACCTCGCCCGCATTCAAAGCTAGGTTCAATTCTCTGAACAGGGGCGGGGCATCTGGGGCGTAGTGAAAACTGACCTGATCCATTGCCAGCACTTGGCCTGGCGAAGGAGGCGCTGTATTCGAGGTCTCCTGCTTGGTGACCGCCCTTGCCTGAACCCAGGGTGCCAAAGTTTCCGCTGCTGCCTTTGCGGCCGTCAGGTCATGGTGAGCCTGGGCTAATTGACGTAGCGGCAAAAAGCACTCTGGAGCCAGCAGCAGTATGAACAGGCCATCGCGTAAAGTCAGGCTAGGTGCAGGACCCCATGCAATCATGCCCAGCAGGGCAAAACCGATATAGATGGCCAGCAAGCCGATGGCTACAGCGCTGAAAAACTCCAGGGTAGCCGAAGACAAAAACGCTACACGTAGCACGCGCATCGCAACGCGGCGGTACTCGTGGGCGGCTTCGTAGACCGCTCGCTCAGATTCGGCAAGCGCGCCCGTTCGGCGTAGCCAGGGCAAAGTTTCCAGGCGCTCCAGCAAATGGCCCGCCAACTCGGCTTGGCGGGTTTGTTGGGTAGCATGCACCGCTTGGGTGCCCAGACCGATGAGCGCCATAAACGATGGAATGATTGGGGTTGCCAGCAGCAGCAGCAGTCCAGCAACCCAGTCTATCGAAAAGACTGTTACTACGATGGCAAGAGGCACTAGTACCGCAGCCTGCCGGGCGGGAAGATACCGTGCCAGGTAGCCGTGCAAAGCATCGACTTGATCGATTAGGCGCTGTGTCCACCACGCAGGATTGCCCTGGGCTCGCAGCCACAGCGGCCCCTGAGCGGTGGCATGCTCCAGCAATTCCGTTCGCAGGACTTGGCGTGCCTGCAAAGACAAGGCTTGTCCCGCCCTGTCACGCACCCAGTGGCCAAGAGCTCGCAACACCACGCCCGTTACCGAAAGAACAACCCACCAGCGGTTTGGCGGGATACCTTGCACAGCAGAATTGACCCAATAAGCGAGTGAAGCACACAAAAGCCCCAGCCCCAGCACCCCAGCGAGGGATCCGGTAGCAGCTTGGTATAGGTAACGCCCCTGGCGCTGGCGCAAGCGCGCCAGGAAGCGGTGGGGCGTTAGTGTTAAAGCTTCAGTGGTAACCGGCACCCGCCCGCACCTTGCCGCGGAAGACGTAGTAAGTCCAAGCGGTGTACATCAGCACAAAAGGAATCACGAACAGCACGCCCACCAGCAGAAAGAGCTGGCTTTCTGGGGCAGAGGCCGCGTCGTGGAAAGTGTAGTTAGGAGGTACCACGTAAGGCCATTTGCTGAACAGCAGTCCCCCATAGAACAGCGCGAACAGCACGATAGTACCGATGAACGGGAGGGCTTCGCGGTTCGTGCTCAGCCATCTCCACAACAGACCTGCCAGGATCACGGTCATTGCCGGGATTACCCACAGCCAGGATAGATTGCCAAACCAGCGGTCATGTACGTAGCTGTCGAGCATGGGAGTCCAGATGCTGACGACGACAAAGAACACCATCACTGCCATCAGTAGCTTGCGCGCCCAACCGCGCCCCCGCTCTTGCAGAACACCTTCGGTCTTGAGCACCAGCCATGTGGCACCAAGCAGGGCATAGCCAACGACCAAGCCGAGGCCCGTCATCACTGTGAAGGGGGTCAGCCAGTCAAACGCCCCACCCACATAGCGCATGTTTTCCGTCTTAAAGCCCTGGATGTAAGAACCTACAACCGCACCTTGGGCAAACGCCGCGACAAAAGAGCCAATACTGAAAGCCGCGTTCCACCAGTAACGGTTTCGTGCCGATGCTTTAAAGCGGAACTCGAAAGCAATACCCCGAAAAATCAAACCCGCCAACAACAGAAATACACCGATATAGAGCGCAGGTAGAAACACCGTGTAAACCAGCGGAAACGCCGCCAGTAGGCCTGCGCCACCGAGGATGAGCCACGTTTCATTGCCATCCCAGACAGGTGCAACAGAATTCATCATCACGTCGCGCTCTAGTTCATCGGACGCGAAGGGAAACAGCATGCCAACGCCCAAGTCAAAGCCGTCTGCAAGAACATACATCAGTAGGCCGAAACCAATGATTCCAACCCAAAGATAGGTGAAGTCGTACATGGGTGACTTCCTTTCAAGACTTGAAGAATGAGGGGGCCATACCCGACTGCTCAAGCTCTACGGCTGACAGCGGACGTTTGGGGCGACCAGCATCTGCTCCGTGGGCGGGAACATCGGTGATGCCGTTGTTGATCACTTTGCGAAGGTAGTGGAGGCCAGCCGTAAAGACCACTGCATACACAGCGGCATAACCAATCAAAGTGAGCAGCGCCATCCAGCCTTGCAGGCTGGGGGTCAGAGCCTGGGCTGCGGTCATTACTCCGTAGATCAAATAGGGCTGGCGACCAATTTCAGTGACAAACCAGCCTGCCAGTACGGCAATGAAAGGGGCAGGAATCATCCAGACCAACGTTCGGAGAAATGCGCGTGATTGCAGCAGAGTGCCACGCCAGACCAAGAAAGAGCCAACTAGGCCAGCCAAGATCATCAGCATGCCGATGCCTACCATTACGCGGAAGCTCCAGAAAACTACTAACACTGGCGGACGCTTATCGGGAGCAACTTCGGTTAAACCTTTGATCTCACCTTCAGGGTCATGCTTCAGGATTACGCTTGCGAGCTTCGGAATGCCGATTTCGGCATGGTTGGTTTCCTTTGCCTGATCGGGAAGCGCGAACAGCAGAAGTGGCGCTCCCTTTTCGGTATGCCAGACGCCTTCCATCGCAGCTACTTTAATGGGCTGGTGCTCCAGCGTGTTCAGACCGTGCATGTCACCAATGAACAACTGCAGGGGTGAAATGAAGGCCAACAGCACCAGGGTCATCTTCAGCGCACGCTGAGCGGATTCCACCGCGTGACCGCGCAGCACGAATAGGGCTGAAACCCCTGCGACCACAAAGCCTCCCGTCAGGAACGAAGCCAGGGCCATATGCGCAAAACGGTAGGGGAAAGAAGGATTAAAGATGGCCTCAAACCAGCTGGTCACATGCACCATCCCATCACGGATTTCAAAGCCGGTTGGGGTTTGCATCCAGGAGTTAGCTGACAGAATCCAGAACGAGGAGATAAACGTGCCAATCGCCACCATGTAGGCTGACAGTAGATGCAGCCCTGGAGGAACCTTGTTCCGTCCGAACAACAGCACCCCCAAGAATGCTGCTTCAAGGAAGAAGGCCGTTACCACTTCATAAGCCAGAATGGGGCCAAGGAAGTTCGAGGCCACGTAAGCAAAGTTGCTCCAGTTTGTACCGAACTGAAAGGCCATAACCAAGCCTGAAACTACGCCCATGCCAAAGACCACGGCAAAGACTTTGATCCAGAAAGCGGCTAGACGCTCCCAATGTGGGCTAGCGGTTCGCAAGGCAATCGTTTCCAGAACAGCTATGTAGCTAGCCAGTCCGATCGTGAACACTGGAAAAATCGCGTGGAAAGACACGACAAATGCGAACTGCAGTCGGGATAAGAAAAGTGGATCAAGTTCCATGGGGGCTTCTCCGTTTGAATTGATGGCAGGTATCTATCGGCCGACAGTGATATGCAGCGACTTGTACAGATAACACTTTGAGTGCAACGGCGTCTGAAAAGGGCGCCTAAATGCGCCAGACTTTGGTCAAAAAATCGATAATTTCATGTGCATGCGGCTCTAGTGCCTCGCGCAAGTCGTGTGAGCCGTCGACGCCCAGCATTTGTACATATCCTCCCGCATTCCAAGCAGCCTCAGCTAGCCGCTCCGCGTCGGTATAGGGCACGGCCTCGTCTTGCCGGCCGTGTACCAGCAGTATCGGGGCTGTTGACTGACCAATGGTGTGCAGAGGTGCAATGTCGTCAAACTGCGCGCCGATTACCTCTTGAACATGGGTCAGGATGGCATTGCCCACCAGCCGCTGCGGCAGGCGGTGTTCCGCCAGCCAACGTCTCATTACCTCAGCTGGATGCGCAAAGGCCGACAAGCTGACAACGGCCGCCACCTTGGGCTGGCCCTGTGCCGCGTGCAGCAGACAGGCACCCGCTCCCACCGAATGGCCGAGCAGTGCTAGCCGCTGGGCATCCACGCCGGGTTGTTGCACCAGCCACCGCAGTGTGGTGGCGATGTCCTCGGCAAAGCGGGGCAGTGAGGTGAAGTCGTCGCCGTCGCTTTCGCCGTGGCAGCGGGCATCGAGTAGGGTCACCACATGGCCCGAGTCCACCAGCGGCTGTACCACCGGCCACATCATGGCCGCATTCGCCCCCCAGCCGTGCATGACCAGTACAGCGGGTGCGGCAGTCGGGCCTGCGGCATCGGGATGAGCCAGCCACACAGCCAGTCGCTTCCCTTCCGGTGTATTGAGGCGATGCGCGCTGAGCGCCCCCCGTCTCAAGGGTCGCTGGTACAGTGGCGGATCGTGTGGCAGACGTGGCGCACGCAGTGCACGGAGCAACGCGTGGTGGAAAACCCAGTGCAGACCAAGGCCTGGCCAGTGCCACGGTGTCTGCCGAGCCTTGACTGGTGCGGGCAGAGACTTGGGGTTCAGCACTTTTGCCATACGACCCGCACCACATGGGCGAGGCCCTGGTGCCCCGGTCCTTCGTCCAGCACGGTCTCACACTCGAGGCCAGTCAATTCGCGCGCGTCGGCTGCAAAGTCGGCACGCAACAGGTCCAAGGTGTAGAGCATGGCCACGTCTTTGGGGCCACCGCTGCTTAGATGCAGTTGTTTAGGGGTGAAGGCCTCGATCAGCACCAGGGCGCCGGGCTTGAGTGCTTTGAGCAGCCGTTGATGCACTTGAGTGCGGATGGCTGCTGGCAGGTGCACGAACACCAACACCAGCGCATCAAACGGCTGGACCGGCACCTGCCACTCGGTCAGATCGGCCAGCTCGGTGAGCAACTGCACGCCACGCTGCGCGGCGAGCGAGCGGGCTTTGTCCAGGCCCACGCTGGAATAGTCCACCGCTGTCACTTCATGGCCTTGCTGCGCGAGCCAGACACCGTTGCGTCCCTCGCCATCGCCGGGCACGAGCACGCGGCTGCGTGGGGCCAGGCGCTGCGCTTCGGCGGCGATGAAAGCGTTGGGCGCGGTGCCGTATTTGTAGCCGGTGCCTGAAAAATTGTGATCCCAGAAGTTCATGTGAGAGGTCTATTTTTTGCCAGTGGGCAGGTCGGCGTAGTAGCGCGCAAGCGTCTCGATCTCGCCGCGCGTGAGCTTGTGGGCGAACACGCGCATGCCCTTGGCACTGTCGTTGTTGCGCACGCCGCCCTGGTAGTCGAGCATGGTACGCACGAAGTACAGCGGGTTCTGGCCGGCCAGCGCAGGCGCCTCGCGACTGCCGCCCTGGCCTACCACGCCGTGACAACTCGCGCAGGGAGTGATGAGGCGCGTCGGATCACCCTTGCGCACCAGCAGTCGCGCATCCATGTCCCTGGGCGCAGGCTGAGCCTGCGGGCGCGGCGTGCCGTCGTCGCGCGGCACGGGCTGCACGGCATAGAAGGCGGAGACATCGGCGATCTGCTGCGGCGTCATCATCACCGCGATGTCGTACATGAGTTCGGCCCGTCGGCCCTCACGTCGCAACCCGCTCTGGTAGTCCAGCATCATCTTGGCGGTATAGGCAGCCTTCTGACCAGCCAGGTGGGGCCAGTTCAGCGTCGGCGCCACGCCGCGCTCACCGTGGCAGGAGGCGCACATGAAATGTGTGTGCACCTGCTCGCCGCGCTTGGCATCACCGGCGGGCAATTGCGCCAAAGTCTGGCGCAAAGTAGCTGGCGTCCAGGGCTGCGCCGCCTTGGCAGCCTCCGGCTCCGACGCGTGCAGGCTGGCCGAACCGGCCATCAGTAAAAGAGTAGCCAGAACGGACGGGAGGGAACGTGGAATCAGGGTCATTGTCGGTTCCCTCAGGAGAAACAATCCTGGGTGAAGGTGCGCAGCCAGGCCTGCTGGTAGCGGGCGCCGAGCTTGATCTGCGCGGGCGTGGCGTTGAGCGGCAGGTAGCGCTCCTTGCCATTGGTGCGGGCGATCTTGCCGTCCACCAGGCGGAACACGTCGGCCACGAACAGGCCGTAGTCCTTGCCCGCCAGCGCGTAACAAGTGTTCTCCCACAGTGGCTCGGGGACGGGCCGTCCGGCCAGTTCCTCGATGATGGCGCGCGCCACCACCTTGGCCTGGGTGTTGGCCGAAAAGCCGGACTTGGGCATCGCGTCGGCAATGCTGGCGTCACCGATCACGTGCACATTGGCCTGCAGCGTAGACGCGAAGGTACGGCGGTCCACCGGGCACCAGCCGCTGCTGTCGGCCAAGCCCAGCGTGATTGCGATCTGGCCGGCCTTCATGGGCGGGACGACATTGATCACGTCGGCCTTGATGACCTCGGCCTCGGTCTCGATGGTCATCTTCTTCGCGTCGATCTTCAACGTGCGGCCGCCGTCCTTGCCGCGCACCCAGCTCATCATGCCGGGCGTGGCATGCTGCTTGATCTCGACCTGGGCCGACATGCGCTTGGCATAGTCCTCGGGCAGGTTGAAGTTGTACAAGCGGTTCCAACCTAGCATCATGGTCTCGTCGGTCACGAAGCTGTCTTTGGGGTCAACGAGGATGACTTTGGCGCGCGGGTTGTGCTTCATGAACCACTCGGTCATGAGCGCGGCGCGCTCGTAGGGCCCGGGTGGGCAGCGGTAGGGGTTGGGCGGCGCCGCCAGCACGAAGGTGCCGCCCTCGCGCATGCCCTGCAGCTGCCGCGCCAGCAGCGCGGTCTGCGCACCGGGGATCCAGCCCGAAGGTACCGAGGTATTGGCCACCTGCTCGCTGTAGCCGGCGTAGGCGCCGTACATGAGTTGGATGCCGGGCGCAACGATCAGGCGGTCGTAGCCAATCTTCTGGCGACCAGCCGTGCTCACCGTGCGCGCCTGCGGATCGAAGTCGGTGACGGTGTCGAACACGAACTCCACACCGTAGCGACTGCGCAGCGCGTCATAGCTGACGTTGAGGTCTTCCATGCGCGCATGCTGGTTCAGCACCTCGCTGGAGCCGTAGGGCCGCACATAGACCGGGCTTTTCTCGATCACCGTCACGCGCAGCGTGGGGTCGAAGAGCTTGAGGTACTTGGCGGCGGTGGCGCCGCCGACGCCGCCGCCGACGATGACGATGTGCGCCGGGCCCGTGCGGGCGGGCGCCTGCGCCCAGGCCGGCAGTGAGGCTGCTGAGAGCAGGCCGAGCGA
The DNA here is from genome assembly GCF_001298675.1 of Paenacidovorax caeni. GTDB lineage: Bacteria > Pseudomonadota > Gammaproteobacteria > Burkholderiales > Burkholderiaceae_C > Paenacidovorax > Paenacidovorax caeni. The sequence goes on along the minus strand of NZ_CYIG01000043.1, from coordinate 17,991 downwards.
GGAAGTCAGCCAGCGCCTGCGTGAAAGATCGGCAGTCATTTCCATCATTTCCGCTCCTGCGGCTGCACAGCCGCAAAAAATTCGGCCATGGCCTGGATGTCGGCATCACTGAAGCCCCGGGCCACCAGGCCCATCAGCGTGGCCGGTCGCCGGCCCTCGCGGAAGTCCTTCATGGTGGTGACGAACTGCGCCACCGGCATGCCGGCCAGCGGCATGAAGGACTCGTCGCCGAGCCGTCCCTGTGTGCCGTGGCAGGCGGCACAGCTATGCGCCATGGCTTCACCGCTAACGGCCGGCGGCGTTGCAGCCGGTTTGGCAGTCTGGGCGCCGGCGGCGCCGGCCACGCCGAGCAGCAGTACAGCGGCGCCCTGGAATAGAAGGTGTTTCATGTTCAACGCATCTGCACAAATAGGCCAACGCCAAAATAGACCGCAGTCCAGACCACCAGCAGGCCGATGGCCACGCTGCCCAGACGGTTAATTGCCGGGCTGGGGGTGTAGGTCCCCTGCGTCTGCCCGGCCTGCCAGGCAATGGTCAGCAGATAACCCAGCGTCACCGCGCCCAGCACACCGAAGGTGCTGAAGAACAGCGCGGTGCTGTACCAGTCCATGTTGATGCGGTAGTCCAGCGCGTCGTAGCCGTGCGTGCCGGCCAGTGTGACGTAGCGCAGCACCTCTCGCGCCGCACCGACGACGATCAGCGCCACCGCCCCCGCGCCGAAGATGGCATAGCCCCAGTACCCACGGTCCAGACGGCCGCGCAGAAGCAGCGGCAAGGCCACGGTAGCCAACAGCGCCAGCAATGCGATCAGCGACCAGGGTGAGACCGCGAACCAGGCCATCTTGGCCGGCAGCGTGGCCATCCACGCTGCACCCAGCAGCACGGCCACCACGCCGCCCACCAGCATGAGCTTCTGTGCCAGCGGTGCCAGCCAGGCGATGTAGGCGACATCGGGCTGGGCAGAGCCCTGCAGGTAACGGCGGTAGGCGTAGAGCCAGGCGCCGGTCACGGGCGCGGCCAGCGCGATGAAGAAGCCGAAGCGCGGCAGGTTCCAGTAGTGCAGGCTGTGGCCGTCGGGCTGCACCACGCCACCCGGGGCATACCAGGCCATCCACTGCTCGGGGAACAGCATCTGGTTGGTCAGGCTGTGCACGATGAAACCCACAGCCAGCAGTAGGGCCAGCGAGGCCACCATCCAGACGCCGCCACGCCCGCCCTCCTTCACGATGTCATGGTTCTTCCAGTAGAAGACATACAGGGCGATGTAGCCGACGATCAGGATGCCGATGAAGCCGATTACCCACCAGGCCGAGAGCACGTTGGAGGTGTACCAGAAAGGGTCATAGACCACCTGCACGAAGAGCAGCGGCGCCACACCGAGCACGATGGCTACCGAGACCGCGATCTTGGACGTGGTCAGCATGGCCGCAGCCAGGCGGCGCCAGTAGGTGCTGGCGCTGAAGGCACCGCGCAGCGTGAGCGCACCGGCGCCCAGCATCACCTGCACGGCCGCGATGTGCAGCGCGAAGGTGAGCACACCCAGAACGAGGAAAACCAGCGGGTGAGAGGGAACGCCGGCGGGGTCGCGCAGCGCGAGGAGCATCTCAGGGGTCATGGGCTTCACTCCTTGATCGTGGAGGTGGCCGCCTGGGCCTTGGCTTGTGTTGCCGCGGGCGCAGATGGCAGGTTCAGCGTGGCGATGAAGCTGGCCAGCGCCAGTGCCTCGTCATCCTTGAACGGGATCTGCGGCATGTACAGCGTGTTGCCGGTGGACAACGCGGCCTGCAGGTAGTCAGCTATCTCCGAAGTGCTGTTGCTGGCGCTGAAGTAGTTGCGCAGCGGGCGCATGCCGGTGGCGCTGAGCGAATGGCAGTTGGAGCAGGTGGCTAGCGCCAGCACGCGACCAGCCTCAACGCGGTTGCTGTCGGTGATGGTGCGCTGGTGGTCCGGCAGGAAGACCATGGTCTTGAGGAAACCATGCGCTTCGATCGTCGGAATCTCAGAACGCACGCCCATGCCCGGCACGTCACGCCCGACCACCTGGTTGGAGTAGACGTACTGGCCGGCGACCCAGGGCTTGCGGATCGATTCGCGTGCCACTTCCTCGGGCCACAGGCCGAAGACCAGCACGGCCAGCGTCATGGCTGCCGCACCGCCGGCCACCAGGGTGCGTGGCTGCAGCAGCGTCATGGCGAAATAAGCCACGGTGGCACCCAGGATGCCTAGCAGCGCTGGCTGGAACCACGCCGGCAGGCGATTGGCCAGCACCAGCGCTGCCGTCTCGGGTAGCGTGTTCAGGTACCACTGGAACATGGCTGCACCCGCGACGGCAGAGCAAATGCCCAGCCAGGCCAGCTTGCGCGCCACGTCCTTCTTGAACGCTGCGTCCTGGAAACGCGCCGCGACGATGCCGCCGACCACCGCCGTCATGGTGAACATGAAGGCGCTGCGCATACCCAGCTGGGCGAAGGTGTTTGGGCCGTAGAAGGCATTGAGCACACCACCGGTCTCGTACCAGCCGGCCTGACCCGGCCACATCATGAAGCTCAGGATGCCGACGATCACCAGCATGGTGGTGTAGGAGGCCAGACCGAAGATGACCGACACCTTAAGGTGGGTGCGCGCGTTGAGTCGGTTCGCGAGATAGACCAGCATGTACACACCAACCACCTCAATGACGAAGAACACCCACTCAGTTGCCCACATCCAGACAAAGCTGTGAATCAGCGCCGAAATGCCACGCGGGCTGGCCACCGTGGTCGAGTACCAGATACCCGGCCCGGTGATCGAGCCCAGGACGTAGCTGAACACCAGCAGGAACAGGCCGTAGCGGCGGATGAACTCCAGCAGGTCGGGGCGCTGGTGGCGGTGGGCGTAGTTCGCCAGAAAGGCGAAGAAGATCGCGGCACCGACCGAGGTGTGCGAGAACAGCACGTGGATCGTGGCAATGAGCCCGACGATCCAACCGCTACCCAGCCCGGGTTCGAACCATGTGGGGTACAGACCGATCATTTCCATGGGTGAGATGTCTCCTGCCGGGCGCAAGGCCCTGTTGCCCAACAGGGGAATGCCGGCAGTGCTTCTGAAGAGCGTAAACAAGAAACATGCCACAGCATGCCGCCATAGGAACCTTATAAAAATCAACTACTTATAGGTGTCTAAGCGGGTGGGGGGCTTTGAAGGCAGGATATTGGCAGTCATTTCTGTCGCTTTTGACTGCCATGGGGTTGTCATGCTGGTTTGCTTAAGCTCAAGGCTTTTGTGTACTGGGTGGGCGGGCAGGGGCGGATGTGACGATATTGGCTGTCATAAATGGCGGTTTGGCAGTTTTCTTGTTCGATTATGAATGGGCATCGGTCTAAGTCATTGATTGAATTCAATTATTTCGGCATGACTGTCTGGCACGGAAATTGAGTGATCTTTTCCGTTACCACATGAACACACGAGACCAAACCCCGCTGCGCAAGCTCATCTTCACCCCGAGCGACTCACCATGAAACAACTTCACTTCCAGGAAAAATACCCGATCACCGTCTTGGACATTGGCAAGACCGAGACCAAGCACACTAGCGTGGCCGATATCGTCGATTACTTCAAAGCCTGCATCGCCAGCACCCCGCGCGTGAGCTACATCGGCACCTTCGACCACTTCGCCCACACCAAGACCATTGGTGGCGACATCGCCCCCGAGATCGTGGCCGCCAGCAACGTGCTGTTCTGCTTCGGCCATGCCCTGCCCAACCCGCAGGTGCTGGCGGTGCGTCCGCGCAGCATCGGCATCGCCGACCTGGGCAGCCACTTCGTCATCAGCTTCATGGATGCCCCCATGAAGCCGGCCAACGACGCCATGCAGGCCTGGGCCCTGGCCCTGAAGAACGCCTGACCGGCGCGTGAGGGAGCACACCATGTGGAACGTCCTCAACTGGCTGCAGAAGAACCTGGTCTGGAGCATCCCGCTGGCCATGCTGGCCGGGCTGGGTTTCGGCCAGGTGGCCGACCCCGGCTTCCTGCGCTCGGCCATCCTGCTGCTGACCTTCCTCATGGTCTATCCCATGATGGTGACGATGAACGTGAAGGAGCTGCTCAAGCCCGGTGGCGGCACGCTGCAGGGCACGACGCTGGTCATCAACTTCCTGCTCATGCCGGCCATCGGCTACGCGGCCGGCCTGCTGTTCTTTGCCGACCAGCCCATGGTGCGGCTGGCGCTGCTGCTCACCGCATTGCTCCCCACCTCGGGCATGACGATCTCGTGGACTGGCTTCGCCAAGGGCAACGTGCCTGCCGCCGTGAAGATGACCGTGGTCGGCCTGATCGCCGGTTCGCTGCTCGCCCCGGTCTACCTCAAGCTCCTGCTGGGCACCGTGGTCGAAATCCCGGTCCTTCAGGTCTTCATGCAGATCGCGCTGATCGTCTTCCTGCCGCTGGGGCTGGGCACCCTCACCCAGCGCTGGCTGATCGGCAAGTACGGCGAACCCCACTTCAACCAGAAGCTCAAGCCCAAGTTCCCGCCCTTTTCCACCCTGGGCGTGCTGGGCATCGTCTTCGTTTCCATGGCGCTGAAGTCGCAGGACATCTTCGCCAACCCCGGGCTGCTGCCCGGCCTGCTGCTGCCCCTGGTGCTGGTCTATGCGCTGAATTTCGCCATCAGCACCGTGGTCGGCAAGGCGATGTTCAAGCGGGGTGATGCCATCGCCCTGGTCTATGGCACCGTCATGCGCAACCTCTCCATCGCCCTGGCCATCGCCATGGGCGTGTTCGGCAGCGCCGGCGCCGACGCAGCCCTGCTGATCGCGTTGGCCTACATCGTCCAGGTGCAGGCCGCGGCCTGGTACGTCAAGCTAACTGACCGCCTGTTCGGTGCCCCGCCCGCGGCCGCTGCGCCGGCCCCCGCCAAGGCCGGCTGATAAGGAAACACTCATGTCCGACACCGCAAACCCCACCGTCTATGAAGCCCTGGGCGGCGCCGACGGCATCCACCGCCTGGTGGACCGCTTCTACGAACTCATGGACGAGCTGCCCGAGGCCTATGCCGCGCGCCGCATCCACCCCGAGAGCCTAGCCGGCGCCAACGTGAGCCTGTTCGAGTTCCTCTCGGGCTGGTTCGGTGGTCCCAACCTGTACATCGAGAAGAAGGGCCATCCGCGCCTGCGCATGCGCCACGCGCCTTACGCGATCGGTTCCACAGAGCGTGATGAATGGATGCTGTGTATGCGCACCGCCCTGACCGAACAGGTGGCTGATGAACCGCTGCGCGACAGCTTGCTGCAGGCTTTCACGCAGATGGCTGACCACATGGTCAACACTGACGGCCGCGCCAGCTGCGGCCACGCCCACCCGCGCCAACAACACGAAACCGCATGAACAAGATCCTTCTGGCCTTGTGCCTGGCCTGCCCGCTGACCGCGCTGGCCGGCCCCATTGAGGTCGGCCAGCCCCTGCCAGTGCCGACCCTTCAAAACCAGCATGAGCAGGCGTGGCGCATCGCACCCGACACCCAGCTGGTGATCTTTGCCGCTGGCCGCACGGCGTCCAACCTGGTCATGGCGGTGTTGTCGCCACAACCGAAAGGGTTGCTGGCCAGCCGCCACGCAGTTTACTTGGCCGACATGAGCAAGATGCCCGGCTTCATCACTCGCACCTTCGCGCTGCCCTCGCTGCGCGAGCAGCCCTTTGAAGTGGGTGTATCGCTCGACGCCAAGACCCTAGCCGAATGGCCCCGGCAGGAGAATGCTGTCACGCTGATCCGCCTTGATCAGGGGCGTGTGATGGGTCACGAGTTCGCCAGCACCGAAGCTCAGCTCAAGGCGGCGCTGGGCCTCTGACTATCCACTAGACGAATTCACGGAGAACCACATGTACGCCTTCCAGGACCACTACCCAGAAAACCTTTCGCACTGCTATGGATGTGGCAGCCAGAACCCGCATGGCCACCAGATCAAGACCGAATGGGAGGGCGATGAGACCGTGACCCGATTCCGGCCCGAGCCCTTTCACACCTCGGTGCCAGGGTTTGCCTACGGTGGGCTGATCGCCTCGTTGATCGATTGCCACAGCACCGCCAGTGCGGCGGCCGCCATGTACCGCCAAGAAGGCCGAAGCATGGATTCGCTACCCGCCTTCCGGTTTGTCACCGGCTCTTTGCATGTGGATTTCCTCAAGCCCACACCCATTGATGCAGAGCTCGTCATTCGCGGTCAGGTCAAAGAAATCAAGGGCCGCAAGGTGGTTATCGAGAGCCAAGTCTGGGCGCGTACAGTGATGACCGCCAAAGGTGTGGTGGTGGCGGTGCAGATGCCGGAGAACTTTGGAACCTGACACACACGGCTCGTGACACCAGATGCTGGTCTCTGATGGTCTTCCAGACAACGCCTCTCGACACAAACCCACTATGCACGCTGCCATTTCCGATCCCGATCAACTGCCCTCCCAGAAGGACGAACTCGAAGTGTTGGCCGACCTGGTGCCTTTGGCCGGGCAGCGCCTGATCGAACTGGGTTGTGGCGGCGCCCGCTTGGCGCGCCACTTGTTGCAACGGTATGCCGGCAGCCAGTTGGTGGGTCTGGAGGTGGATGGGGTGCAGCATGCCAAGAACCAGGCCCACCCGCAGGATGGCTTACAGTTTCTGGCGGGCAGCGCCGAGGCCGTGCCCTTTGGCAACGCCAGCTTCGACGGCGCACTCATGCTCAAAAGTCTGCACCATGTGCCGGTAAAGTCCATGGACGCCGCACTGGTCGAGGTTGCGCGGGTTGTGCGGCCAGGAGGCTGGCTCTACGTGAGCGAGCCCATCTATGGTGGTACGCTCAACGAGATCGTGCGTCTCTACAACGACGAAGGCACAGTGCGGGCCGCTGCGCAGGCGGCGGTGGAACGCGCGCTGGCCGCAGGCAGCTATTGGCAAGCGGCTGCCGAACGACACTTTACCCAGCCGGTGCGGTTCAAAGACTGGCCGGAATTCGCGCAACGCATGCTCTATCCCAGTTTTGCAGACCACGCCGTCACGCCGGCACTGGAAGCGCGTGTGCGTGCCGCGTTCGAGCCGCATGTAGGCGCCGAGGGGGTGCAATTCGTGCGGCCCATGCATGTGCGGTTGCTGCGCCGCACGACTTGACCCCTGGGGAACCTACGCCTTAACGGCACGGCCCGTCATCAGACCGTCGTCGGTCAGAATGCCGAATCTCTGATAGCCACATTGACGCGCATTTTTCCAAGCAATCGAAGTCCAAATGCCTCCAGAAATTCTTACCGAAATTGTCATCTTAGGCGCCGGCACTGCCGGTATGCATGCCCTCAGAGAAGTGCGCCGCGCTGGCCGCCGTTTCGTGATGATCGATCCTGGCCCTCTGGGCACTACCTGCGCTCGGGTGGGCTGTATGCCCTCCAAGGTGGCTTTGCACGCAGGCGCCGAGTGGGCGACCCGCAAAGCTTTGGCTGACTTGGGTGCGCAGGGCGTACAAGGGCTGTCCATTGACTTGTCCGTCACGTGGGCGAAGCTGCGAGAACAACGAGATTTTTTCAGCAACAACGCAGCGAGCAAAGCCCGTGCGGGGGCCAAGGAGCGCCTGCTGGAGGGGAAAGCTCGCTTCCTTGAGCCCACTTTGCTTGAGGTGGAAACTCCCGACGGTGTGAAACGTATCCGTGCCGAAGCGGTGGTGATTGCCACCGGTTCCCATCCAGTAGTGCCGGGCTGGCTGGCCCAAGTGCAAGACCGCACCGTCACTACCGACGGTTTATTCGAGTTGCCCAGCTTGCCTGCACGGGTGGGCATCTTGGGCCTGGGCGCGATTGGCCTTGAGATGGGCCTAGCCCTGTCCCGCCTGGGCGTGCAGGTGGTGGGTGCAGACCTTGCGCCTCACGTGGCTGGCATCAGCGACCCCATTCTGGCCGAGCGCGCTCGCGCCCGCTTTGGACGTGAAATGGACCTATGGCTAGGCGTAGAAACTCGCGTGGAACGCACTGAGGACGGCATGCGCCTGCGTGCTGGTGAGCGTGAGGTCGAGGTGGATCTGCTGCTCGCCGCTCTGGGCCGTCGCCCCAACACCGATGGCTTGAACCTGAAGGCCGCAGGCTTTCCGTTGGACTCGCGCAGCAACCCGCAGTTTGACCCGGCCACGATGCAGATCGGTGACCTCCCAGTGTTCATTGCGGGCGACGCTAACGCGGACCGCCCGTTGATGCACGAGGCCGCTGATGAGGGAGCCATAGCTGGCTACAACGCCGTACGCGCTACGCCAACCCGCTTTGCGCGCAAGGTCTCATTGGGCATTGCGTTCTCCAATCCTGATATTGCCAGCGTGGGAGCCCGCTTCGATGCACTGCCGCCGGAGGGCGTGGTGATTGGCACCGCCGGGGGCGACAAAAACGGCCGCGCCCGTATTTTGGGTGCCACCGACAGCTTGCTGCGCGTGTACGCAGATGCCCGCGACGGCCGTTTGTTGGGTGCTGCCATGGTGGCAACCGGTGGCGAGCATATAGCTCACCTGCTGGCCTGGGCGATCCAGCGTGGCGAAACCGCCTCTAGCCTGTTGCAGTTGCCCTTCTATCACCCCGTGATAGAGGAAATGCTTCAGAGCGCGCTGCAAGACATCGCAGCCCAACTGCCCGAGAGAGGTTCTTATCCATTGGGCCTTGCCCTGGAGGAGCGTACATGAACGGGACCGTCAACAATCCCCTCGCGTGCGGCACATATAACTTTCCGCCAAACCACACTGACACACTCCAGCCATGTTCCTGAAGCGCCTCCAGCGGCGTTTTACCACCTGGGTCGCCCTTTTGTCTCTGGTGTTGGGCGCGCTGTTGCCCACGGCGACGCAGGCCATGTTGCTCGGCACCGACCGCACCGAATGGCTGGAGGTGTGCAGCGTCAGCGGCATGGCTTGGGTCAAGGCCGACACAGGCGAGGCGCGCGATCAACGGCCCGACGGCAGCGTACCCACCAGCGACGCCAACCAGCACTGCATGTGGTGCTCGCTGCACGGCGGTGCCGCTGACCTGCCGGTGGTGCAGATCGATGTGGGTCTGCCGCCGCGCCTTACCGATCGTCCCCCTGCTTTTTACCGCGCCCTGTTGACCGCGACCATCTGGGCGCCGGCGCAGTCGCGCGCGCCCCCATTCGCCGCCTGAAAAACCTTGCGGTGGTGCGTCCGTCTGGCGCGCCTTGTGTTCTGCGTTTTCAGGAGGCGCCATGCCTTCCATCTCCACATTCATTTCATCTCGCCGCCAGGCGCTGGTTTGGCTGGTCGCCAGCGGCACGTTGCTGCTATCTGGCTGTGACCCGCACACCTCGGGCCTTTACGGTGGCAACTCACCCTTCAAAGGCATCGACGTCACGGGTGCAGACTACGCGAGCGGCTTCCAACTGACCGATTTCAACGGGCAGACGCGCAGCCTTAGCGACTTCAAGGGCAAGGTCGTGATGCTGTACTTCGGTTTCGTACAGTGCCCCGACGTCTGCCCCACCGCGCTGACCCGCGCCGCCGCGGTGATGCAGCAGCTGGGTCCGCAGGCTGCTGAGCTGCAGGTGATCTTCGTCACCGTGGATCCCGAGCGCGACACGCCCGAGCTGCTGCGCGAGTACATGGCTGCGTTTCACCCATCCTTCCTGGCGCTCACCGGCAGTGCAGAGGCCACCCAAAAAACGGCCGACGAGTTTCGGGTGCACTACAAAAAGGTGCCCACTGGCAGCAGCTACACCATGGACCACACGGCCTTGAGTTACCTGATCGACCGCCAGGGCCGCATCCGTGTGGTGCTGCGCCACGAACAGACCGTCAGCGACTACACCGCCGACGTGCGCACGCTGCTGGCCCAGCCCGCGTAAGCGATTCAACGTTTTCACATTCCCAACGAGGAGTCACCAGCATGAAGCAACTCATCATCACCGGCCTGCTGGCCATCACAGTCACTGCCTGGGCGCAGACCACCGTCAAGGTGGAAGACGCCTGGGTGCGTGGCACCGTCGCCACGCAAAAGGCCACCGGCGCCTTCATGCGTCTGACGCCCTCGGCCAACGCGCGGCTGGTCGAGGCCAAATCACCCGTGGCCGGTGTGGTCGAGATCCATGAAATGACCCTGGAGAAGGACATCATGAAGATGCGCCAGATCCCAGGCCTGGATTTGGCCGCCGACCGCACCATGGAGCTCAAGCCCGGCGGCTACCACGTGATGTTGATGGACCTGAAGCAACCGCTCAAGGGTGGTGAACAGGTGCCCATCACCCTGGTGTTTGAGGACGATGCCAAAAAACGCTTCACCCAGGACATCAAGGCGTCGGTGACGGTATTGGGCGGTGGCAACTCGCCCATGCCCATGAAGCCTGGCATGGACCACAAACACTGAGCTTTAACCCTTTTTTCATCCCTACGGAGTTTTTTATGAAGTCTTCCCTGAACACCCTGCGCCAAGGCGCCATCGTCCTCGCCCTGGTGGCCACCGCTGGCTTCGCCGCCGCCAAAGGCGTTCCCGGCGACGGAGCCATTCCCGTGGTCGAGCTGATGCCGCTGACCATGCGCTACGAAGCCGACCTCAAGCTCACGCCCGAGCAGATCAAGTCGCTCGACGACTACCGCAAGCAGGCCATGCCTGGCCGTGTGGCAGTGCAGAAGAAGATCATTGAGCTTCGCGGCCAACTGCGCATGGCCCTGCTGGACAACAAGCCGCAGGCAGACCGCGACGCGCTGATGAAGCAGGTCGCCGAAGCCGAGGTCCAGCATTTCCAAGGACGCGAGCGCTGTGTGGCGCACTTGCGCCAGATGCTGAGCGCCGAGCAGTTCGCGCAACTGCGCCAGCTCTACCTCGACGGCTTGCGCTGACATCGGAGCCACAAGTCTGCTTCAAAGCCTGACTGCAACGGTTCCAACCTGTGTGTGGGCCAGGCACCGTCCCGCAGTGTCACCAGAGCCATTGGGGCCGCAGCAGCATGGTCAGACCTAAAGCCTCCATCAGCGCTCCGTTGAGCAGTTTGAGCCAGCGTCCATGGCTTTCGTCCAGTTTCTGGCTTTGCAGCGCCCAAGCGGCAGAGCCAACCATCAGCGCGTCGTCTGCGAGGTAGCCCAGGATGTACAAGCCCAGGTAGCTGTAATGGGCCGCCGGGGGCAGGGCCTGCTGGGTCAGCACGGCGGTGTAGAGCGCGGGCAGCCCGGCGGTGCACAGCAACTCTACAAAGTTGACCACCACCGCCAAACTGACCACGCCCAGCAGGGCCAGAGGCAGGGAGTGGGCCTGCATCACGTTGCGCATGCGTGCGTAGAGCCCCGGTTTGGCCGAGACCGGAATCGACAGGCTAGGCCCCCGGAATCCTTTGACGAAATCTTTCAGATGAAACGCCGCCATGCCCAGCGCCAGCAAAGCCAACCCTACGCGCATCGCAGTGGATAGACCCACCGCAAGAAACAAGTTGAGCCAAGCCGCCATGAAAGCGTAGTACTCCGCACCACTCACCAGAACAAATGTACCGGCGATCAGTGCCATGCGGCGACGGTCTCGCAAATGCACCAGCCGCGACAACAAAAACAGCAGCACCCACATGGCGCATAGGTTGAAGCCGTCCACCAATCCCAGCGATAGCGTGAACAGCGGCAGGCCCAGGCGTTCTACGGTCAGGTCACCCCAGTGGGTCTCAACCGCATGCACTGGCCCAGGCGCAGGAGAGGCGGAATCTGCGCCACGCACCTGCGGCGGTGCCACCAAGGCGTCGAGTTCAGGGCCCGAGGTCGCCGCGTCGGCAAAGCCTGCCAGCAACCTGCCCTGGTACACGAACGTGGGTACACCGGGTGGCCAGACACCCCCCTGCTCAGACAACCGCAGCAAGTCGTCCCGCGCAGCGGTGTCGGTGTCCACGGGTCGCAGCCACACCCGCACATCGGGGTGACGGGTCGCCCACTGCGGCAAAAAGGCTTTGGCGTCGGCGCAGTGGGCGCAGCCATCGCGCACGAACACCTGCAACGCATGGTGTGGCGCGTGCGCGCGCGTGGGCTGCCGTCTGCCAGCCCAGTGCGGTACCGACACCCAAGCCACTCATCGCGCGCAGCCAATCGCGCCTTGAGTTATCGAGGCCTTCGTCCATGGCCCTGTGGGGGGAGGGTGGTTTTGGAGCCAAGTTTTTCTCCTTTGGGTTCAACGCCGCAGCCCGATAGGCGCAACTGCCAAACTGCTCAGCGGGTCAGTTATCCCAGAAAGCATTATTTGTAATAAATTAACAAACGTTGGCTGACGCATGCTTGACTTGCTTCTTGGCACTCAACGGACCGTTTTTTGCCAGGCTCGTAAACATCCTACCCATCCCACCTCCCAAGGTAATAAGACTTAATACTCGGGGAGGTTTTTCCCTTGATTTCAAAAAAATGACTGACGGCTTCACGCTCACATGATGATTCCCATCAAAACCGAATCCGCCTGGCGCGGCACATCCGATTGTCGCACCTGCGCCATACGTGAAATGGCGCTGTTTGGCAGCCTGACCGAAGGTGATTTCGCGCACATCCATGCCCCCATCGATGACCTGGCCTACCGCAGCGGCGACACCCTGCACGCCGAAGGGCAGGCGGCGCATGGCGTGTATACCTTGCGCTCGGGCATGCTCAAACTCTCACGCGTCACGGCCGACGGACGACAGCGCATCCTGCGCCTGTTGCGTCCGGGTGATGTGGTGGGGCTGGAGGCCTTGGCCACCGAGTGCTACGACAGCAACGTCACCGCGCTCACCGATGTGACGGTGTGCCGCATCCCCACCGAGGTGATCCATCACCTGAGCCAGCGGTCGCCGCGCATGCACGCCGGTCTGCTCAACAAATGGCAAAAAACGCTGCGCGAGGCCGACGACTGGTTGGCCGCGATCAACTTCGGCACCGCGCGCCAGCGGGTGGGGCAGTTCGTGCTCAAGATGCGGCACAGCACCGATCCGTCGCTATCGACGCTGTTCTCGCGTGAGGACATGGGTGCGATGATGGACCTGAAGCTGGAGACCGTGAGCCGCGAGGTCTCGCATCTGGTCAAGATCGGCGCCATCAAGGCGGTGGACAAGCAGGGGCGCCTCTACCGCATCGTGGACGAGTCACTGCTGTTGGCGGCCAAGGGCTGATCACAATGGCGTGCCCGCCAGGCTATGGCGGCCATAGCCAATCCCAATTGTTGCATTGATTTTTGTTATGGGTGGGCAGAAGTTGATAGCTCAAACTTCATCCATCAACACAGGGTAATGCCCATTTGATTGATGATCGACCTTCCCACTTTTCAACAGGAGCTTCTTATGACCACGCCTTCCGGTTTGCCCCGTATCAACGAACCCGCCCCCGATTTCAAAGTCAACACCACCCACGGCGAACGCAGCCTGGCCGACTACAAGGGTAAGTGGCTGGTGCTGTTTTCGCACCCCGCCGACTTCACACCGGTGTGCACCACCGAATTCATCGGTTTTGCCAAGCACGCTGAACAGTTCAAGTCCATGAACTGCGAATTGCTGGGTCTGTCCATCGACAGCATCTATTCGCACTTGGCCTGGATGCAGAGCATCAAGAACAACTTTGGTGTGGAGATTCCGTTCCCCATCATTGACGATATCAAGATGGAAGTTGCCCAGGCCTACGGGATGATCCACCCCGGCGCTGCCGACACCCAGGCTGTGCGTGCCACCTTTTTCATCGACCCCGAAGGCAAGCTGCGCGCCATGGTGTATTACCCCATGAGCAACGGCCGTTCCATCGATGAGTTTGTGCGCCTGCTGCAAGCCATGCAGACCAGCGACGCCAACAAGATCGCCACGCCGGAAGGCTGGACGCCGGGTTGTGACGTGATCGTGCCCCCGCCCAAAACACCCGCCGCCATCGAAGCCCGCAAAGGCGAAGGCTACGCGATGAAGGACTGGTACTTCTCCACCAAGTCCCTCTGAGCGGCCACCGCTGCACCCCGGCGCGGAGTGTTTGCCCCGCGCCGTTTCAGAACTTCTTGCAGGAGTTGCCGTGACAGCCCCCACACGCATGCAGATCGAATCCTTCTTCGACCCGGCCACCTCGACCTTCAGCCACCTGCTGTGGGACAGCGCCACGCAACAGTGCGCCATCATCGACAGCGTGCTGGACTACGACCCGAAATCGGGCCGCACCGACACCGCCAGCGCCGATCGCGTGATTGAGCGGGTGCGCGTCCTGGGCCTGAACGTGCAGTGGCTGCTGGAAACCCATGTGCATGCCGACCACCTGTCGGCCGCCCCTTACCTGCAACGGCAGGTGGGTGGTCAACTGGCGATCGGCAGCCATATCACCACGGTGCAAAACGTGTTCGGCAAGCTGTTCAACGCCGGCACCGAATTCGCCCGCGATGGCAGCCAATTCGACCGGCTCTTAGCCGAGGGCGACCGCTTCCAGATCGGTGGCTTGCACGCACAAGCCTTGCACACGCCAGGCCATACCCCCGCCTGCATGACCTACGTGATCACCGACCACAGCATCGACTCCGTACGCACGGTCGCCTTCGTGGGTGACACGCTTTTCATGCCTGACTATGGCACGGCTCGTTGTGATTTCCCTGGTGGCGATGCGCATACGTTATACCGGTCTATCCAAAAAGTGCTAGCTCTGCCTGATAGTACCGAGCTCTATCTTTGTCACGACTATCCGGCCGCTGGCAGCCGTGCCCCTGAGTGCAGGACCACGGTAGCCGTACAAAAATCTGCCAACGTGCACATACATCAAGGCGTGGATGAGGAAAGCTTTGTGTCAATGCGCGAGGCTCGCGATGCAACCCTGGCTATGCCAGTGCTGATCTTGCCCTCAGTGCAGGTAAACATGCGCGGTGGGCAGTTACCACCTGAAGACAACGGCGTCCGTTATCTCAAGATCCCGGTGGACTCGTTATGAGTACGTCGGTGCGCAGGTTGCGCCTAGCTTCGTATGCGGAGGGTGTGACCTTATTGTTACTCTTATTATTGGCGGTGCCACTTAAGCGACTGGCTGGTATACCCGAGGTTGTGAGCGTGATGGGACCGGTACACGGTGTAGCTTTTGTGTTGTACAGCCTGCTGGTCTTGCAGCAAGCAAGGGTAGGGCTGCTTACCTTACGCGAAACTCTGATGTTGCTGGGCGCTGCCGTTGTGCCGCTGGGATTTTTGCTGATTGGAAAAATATTTAATCGGCGCCGGAGCTACACCTCCTGAGCAAGCTTGCTGCCGTATGTCATGCATATTTTTTCGTACCGTCTAGTTTTTCTCTTGACGTGATCTTGGCACTTCGCCTGTCGCATGTAGTGGGTTATGTCGTGGTGGCACCTGTGGATCCAGCATTGCTATACCCCATTCATGACATCGGAACCAACTCATTGTAAGAAGTGCGGGCGTTCGCTTGTGGGGTGGGGTCTGAACTTCCCGCCACGCCATGCCGAACTGTTCGGCTCTAAGCAGGCTCGAACGCAGCGAGCTTAGGGCCGCCGCACTGAACTGGTGTCTTTTGCTAGGTTCTAGGAGTCGCTTCTATGAGCGGTGAGATAACCCCTTGCATTGACTGGGATTGTCATTTGTCAAGGGTCTCGGGATTGGCATCCGAACAATGTCAAGAAGTGGCCTGCAAACTTTGGGCCACGGCACTTAACTCAAGGAAAACTCCGTGAAAAAAACTTTGCTTATCGCAGTAACGGCGCTCGGCTTTGCTTCTGCAGCTTCCGCTCAACAACACCTGTTCGTCAATATCCACAGCGGCCAGGCTATGGCTCAGGGCGCAGGTCTTGTGCTGGCTGCGCAAGCTTTGGAGCAAAAAGCCAATGTGCGTATCTTGCTGTGTGACGCTGCAGCAGACATCGCTGTCACAGGTAAAGAAATGCCTACTCTTAAGCCCCGTAACGTGACACCTCAGCAGATGCTGCAAGGCCTGATCAAGGCCGGAGCACAGGTAGAAGTGTGCGCACTGTACTTGCCAAATAGCGGACGGCAGGCGACAGATCTGATTCAAGGCGTCACGCCAGCGAAGCCAGCAGATGTCGCGACCCATTTGCTCAAGCCCGGAGTTCATACTCTCGCTTTCTAGCTCACCTCTGACTGCCCCAGCTTGGCTTTAAGCGAACGGCTAGGCCAGCAGAATGGGTTTGTAAGGATTGTTGTGCGTAATTATTGACCAATCTCCCGGGTCATAAAAACGTGATTCCTTGGCCTGCCGTGTTGGCACGAGCAGGTCATTTCTAGGGTGAACGTTTGATTGTTACGAAAGCAAGCTGGGCTGAATTTGATGATCCTCGCAACGAGCGGTAGTGCTGATTGTGCATATGCGTCCTCGGGAATCACCCTGGTTTCTGCGGAGGCTGTTTGGTTTAAGTCAGCTCACTTCCACAGAGGCTTGACTGGCGAGTTGCCGATAGTAGTTTGCCTCAGCGTTTGCAGGCGGGATGTACCCGATGGGTTCAAGCTGGCGATGGTGGTTGAACGAACCACGATACCCATTCGAGGTAAGCGTCGCCTCAACACCCTCTTGACAGGGAGGGCGGGAGGCAGTCAAACGTCTACGACGTGGCGCAGCAGGGCGAAGCCGACGCGCCAGTGGGTGCCGTCGCCGGGGTCGATGGTGGCAGTGCGGCTGTTGATGCGCACGATGGTGCCCACCACAGTCTGCAGGTACTTGTCCTCGAAGGCAACCTTCTCTCCACATCGGAAGTCGTTGCGCGTTGGTCGCGGTGCAGCGGGCGGCTCAGGCGCCACCGCTTGAGGATGCGCCGCAGGATCGGGCTGCGGCGGTTCGATCGCGGCGTAGGGCAGCTTCCATTCCTTGCGTTCCTGCAAGTCCTGCATGGTGACCTGTGTCTCGCGCATGGCCACGACTTTGCCCTGGCGCAGGCTGCCATCACGCCAGTCCACAAAGCGCACCGTCTGCCCCAGGTGCATGTCCTTGCGCACGGCAATGATGCGCCGCGGATCGGCCAGCAGCCGCTCGATCAGCGTGCTCAGCTGGAACAGCTCCAGGCTGCTGGCGCTCTGCAGGGCGTCCAGCACCCGCGGGTCGATGCCGGGTGCACTCATGCTGCCCGGCGCTGCTGTGTTGGGCTGACCCCTGTGTGCATCAGGTTCCAAGGCAACAGCTCATCGATGCGGTTGATGGGGTGATCGGCAATACGGCTGAGCACCTCGCGCAGGTAGGCCTCAGGATCCAGGCCATTGAGCTTGGCGGTCTGCACCAGGCTGTAGATCGCGGCCGCGCGCTCGCCGCCAGCGTCCGAGCCCATGAACAGGTAATTGCCCCGTCCCAAGGCCACCCCACGCAGCGCCCGCTCGGCAGCGTTGTTGTCCATCTCGATACGGCCGTCATCGCAATAGCGCGTCAGGGCCTGCCAGCGAGTGAGGCTGTAGCCGATGGCTTGTGCCAATGCCGATTTGGCCGACACCCGCCCCAGCAGTTGGCTCAGCCAGGCGTGCATCTCCTGCAGCAGCGGGCCAGCCCGCGCCTGGCGTTGGGCCTGCCGAACATCGGGAGGTTGTCCCCGAATGTCGCGTTCGATCGCATACAGCTCGGCGATGCGTCCGAGCGCCTGTGCGGCGATGGAAGTCTCGTCTTTGCCGCTGCTGAGGTACAGATCCCACCAAGGTCGGCGCGCGTGCGCCCAGCAAGCGGCCTCGGTGATCTGGCCTGATCCGTAGAGCTTGCCCCAGCCGCCATAGGCGTCTGCCTGCAGGATGCCCCGGTATTGCCGCAGGTGCCGCTGTGGGTGTTCACCCTTGCGGTCCGGCGTGTACTGGTACCAGGCTGCAGGAGGCTCGCTGGAACCGATCGGGCGGTCGTCTCTGACGTACACCCACAAGCGTCCGGTCTTGGTCTTGCCCCGCCCGGGCTGCAGCACCGGGACGGGGGTGTCGTCGGCGTGGATCTTGGCCGCCGCCAAGGTGTAGCGCCCCAGCGCCGCCACCAGCGGGTCCAGCAACTGATCGGCCTGATCGACCCAGCCGGCCAGCGTGGAGCGGTCCAGCTCAACGCCGCTGCGGGCGTAGATGCCGCTTTGGCGGTACAAGGGCAAGTGGTCGCAATA
>NZ_CYIG01000042.1 GCF_001298675.1 Paenacidovorax caeni | reverse complement strand
AGCGTCGGCAGATGCTGCAAGTGCTGGGCTTCGTGGACGCGATGCAGCGCCGGGCCCAGCCGGGCCAGCCCCTGAGCGAGTGCCAGAAGCGGCGCAACCAGCGCATTGCCAGCAAGCGTGCCCGGGTCGAACATGCGTTTGCCGGCATCCGGCACATGGGCGGCAAGTTCGTGCGCACGATCGGGCAGGCGCGCGCCACGGTGGCGATGACGATGATGGCTGCCTGCTACAACTTGAAGCGCCTGGCCTCGTTCCTTGAGCGAGGCGTGGATGCGTTCTTCAAACCGGCGACCACCAAGGCACAGGTGCGCCTGCAAACGGCGAAAGCCTGAGCCATCGGGGCTGCAAGGCCCCTCAATGCACGAGGTGCAGACCGCCGTAAGGCCTCATCGCGCATTTAAAACGGGCTGGCGTCCAATCGTGCCTATTCGGATCCGTCAATCATGGGGTTGTGAGAGGTTCCCAAAGGGCACGTGGCCCCACCAGCCGCTAGGTCGTCCCAGCCGCTGGGGTACGCCCAACAGACCATCCCACGTCGCCGCCAGCAGCCCCCGCAACGGATCCGGACTGCCCGGGCCAGGCTGCGGCTGTAGCTGCAACTGCGCGGGCGGGGCCGGCGGCAAAGGCCGCTGGGTGATAACCGAGCGGGCCAGGGATACCGGGCTCGGCATAGCCGGCTGGGGCTTGGGGGCGGCGCTGGCCTCGTTGCGCACCGTAACCTTGCGCGGTGGCGGCATAGGCACGTTCCGGGTGGCGACAACGGTGAACAACGGAATCATCTGCCCGTCGATATCCCGTTTCTGGTGGTGCGTGGTGACCCGGGCATTACCAAAGCCCAGCACTCCCAGCGCCTGCACAACGAAGTCCGGCGACAGGGCCCACCAGGTGTCGATCTGTTTGTGCCGTACGTCGGGCAGCAGACGGCATACCGGCTGGCCGTCCATTGCGCTGTCATGAAGATCGGTGACGATCACGGTCTCGCGCACCTGCGCCAAGCAGCCTTCGAGGACCGAGAACGGACTACGGCAATGCAGCAGCACCGATGCGAACACGCCGACATCGAACTCGCCCACTTCCACGGGCAGGGTTTCCGGGTCGGTCTCCACCACCCGGACGCTCGAACCGTATTGGCGATGCAGGTACCAGAAAGAGTTGCGAACCCGCTGTATCGACGCGAAAAAGGCCTGATGCCAAGCGTCGAAATCGATGCCGGGCATCGGCACACAATCCCACAGTCGCTCCAGCGACGGCTCGATCGCCGTGACCCGGGCGCCACGGTGCTCCATGTGATAGCTCAGGAAGCCGCTGGCTGGGCCGATTTCCAGCACCGATTTGCCCGCAAACTCGACCCCGCCCAGATAGGCCTGCACGTTGTCGCGCAAATCCCACTGGCCGCGGACCACCTCGCCCGAAGGCAGCGTGGTGGTGTGATAGAAGTCGCAGTCGTGGAAGAAGGGGGTTTGCGGTTCGACATCGCGGAAGCGAGGGGCTGAATGAAGAGGGGGAGGGAGAAGCAGATCAGTCATTGGAAAGCAAATGGAAGGTCGCCAGCATCCTGGCAACCCGTGAAACCGGACGGAGCGCGGGGCCGCTCACGAAACGACGATTAATCTGGGGGAAGCGGCCAGGGATGAATGCGGGGCTATGCTGTGTGTGTCATGCCAATGAACTACTGAATTGATAGCTGCCAGCGCTTTCCTAATAAGCGCTGAAGCCGTATTTCATTCAAATTTCAATCCATCGTTACCAGGGCCCGCATCCAATCGGGCAGCGTCTTGGCCTTTTGCTGCGGGAAATCGACCCAGATCATGGTGGCCCCACCCGCGGCGCAGATTTCGCCGGGCTGGTCCAGCCGCTCCATGGTGCCCCAGGTGTCGAACGTGGTGCGGCCGGGATCGCTCACGTAGAGCTTGAGCAGCACCTCGGAGGGAAACTCCAGCTGGCGGTAGAAATTGCAAAACGCATTCACGATCACCAGCCCCTCGCCGCGCGGATCGGGATGGCAGCCAATGGCTTCCATCCACGCAATGCGTGCATTTTCCAGGTAGCGGAAATACACCGTGTTGTTCACATGGCCCATGGCGTCCATTTCGCCCCAACGGACGGCAAAACGCATTTCATACACGAGCTTCTTGCGCTCGGGAATCTCGATTCTCATTGCGGAAAACCCCGTTTGTCTCTCTTTTTATCAGCTGAATACCACGCTCGCAGGGCTCACAGGGCAAAGCCGTCATCCGCCGCAATGACCGAGCCATTGATGAAATGGCTCTGGTCGCTCGCCAGCATGACAATCAGCGCATCCAAATCCTGCGGCTGCCCCACGCGCTTGCGCGGCAGCATCGAAACGAGTTTCTGCCCCTGTTCGGTCTGCCAATGGTGGTGGTTGATCTCGGTATCGATGTAGCCCGGGCACAGCGCATTCACGTTGATGCCGTAGCGCCCCCACTCCAGCGCCATGGCGCGCGTCATGTGCACCACGGCGGCCTTGCTCATGCAGTAGGCGCCAATCTGCGGGAGCACTTTCAAGCCTGCCATCGAAGCCACGTTGATGATGCGCCCGCCCGTGAAGCTGCCTGGTGCCGCACCGCGCGAGCGCGCTATCATGCGCCGCGCCACTTCCTGGGCCACGAAAAAGGCCCCCTTGGTGTTCGTGTCGAAGATGAAGTCGTAGTCCTCCTCGCGCACGTCCAGCAGGCGCTGCGTGGTCGAGACGCCGGAGTTATTCACCAGGATGTCGATCGAGCCCATTTCGGTCTCGGCATGGGCCACGGCGGCGCGGATGGAGTCGATGTCGGTCACGTCCAGTTCAACCACATGGGCGTCGCCCCCCTCGCCCTCGATGCGTGCGCGCAAATCCTTGAGGCGCTCCATGCGGCGGCTGGCCAGCACCACGGCGGCCCCGGCACGCGCCAACGTGCATGCAAACTGCGCACCCAGGCCACCGGACGCGCCGGTGACCAGCGCGATGCGGCCGGAAAGATCAAGGCAGTAGGCCATTTAGGGACTCCTCACGATAAAATAGAACGGTCGTTCGATTGTTTTTCATCACATGAAAATACAATCGGTCACGCGCAGGACTGTGCAGCAGGCCCTGCTCCCGCAAAATCGTTCAATTATTAATCGCCCGACGAGACGTTCATGACCAACGAAGAAATCCTCAGCACCTACGGCCCGCGCGAGTCCATGGAATACGACGTGGTGGTCGTGGGCGGGGGCCCCGCAGGCTTGGCCACGGCCATCCGCATCAAGCAACTGGCGGCCGAGAAGGGCCAGGATGTCTCGGTCGTCGTGCTGGAGAAAGGCTCTGAGCCGGGCGCGCACATCCTCTCGGGCGCCATCATGGACCCGCAGGCACTGACCGAGCTGTTCCCCGACTGGAAGGAACGCGGCGCGCCGCTGCACCAGCCGGTGACCGACGATGCCTATGTCTTCCTGGGCGAGACGTCGTCGTTTCGCGTGCCCAACATGTTCCTGCCGCCCTTCGCGCACAACCACGGCAATTTCATCGTGCGCCTGGGCGACGTGACCAAGTGGCTGGCCGAGCAGGCCGAGGGCCTGGGCGTGGAAATTTTCCCGGGCTTCGCCGCCGCCGAGGTGCTCTACAACGACGATGGCTCCGTCAAGGGCGTGGCAACCGGCAACCTGGGCCTGGGCAAGGACGGCGAGCCGACCGGGAATTTCCAGCTCGGTATGGAATTGCTGGGCAAGTACACGATCTTCGCCGAGGGCGCGCGCGGCCACCTGGGCAAGCAGGTCATCGCGCGCTACCGGCTCGACGAAGGGCGCGACCCGCAGAGTTTCGGCATCGGCATCAAGGAGCTGTGGGAGATTGATCCCTCGCGCCACCAGCCGGGCTTCGTCATGCACACCGCCGGCTGGCCCATGGACAGCAAAACCTATGGCGGCGCTTTCCTGTACCACCTGGACGGCAACAAGGTAGCGCTGGGCTTTGTCACCGGCCTGGGCTACACCAACCCCTACCTGAGCCCGTTCGAAGAGTTCCAGCGCTGGAAGACGCACCCCAACATCCGCTGGTACTTCGAAAACGAAAAGGGCGAGGTCACGGCCAAGCGCCTGTCCTACGGCGCGCGTGCGATCAATGCCAGCGGTATCAATTCGCTGCCCAAAACGGTGTTCCCGGGCGGCGCGCTGGTGGGCTGCGACGCCGGGTTCCTGAACGTCAGCCGCATCAAGGGCAGCCATGCCGCGATCAAGACCGGCGCCCTGGCGGGCGAGGCGGCGTACCACGCGGTGGTCGCAGGGCGCCAGCATGACGAGCTGGCCGATTACCCCAAGGCCTTCGAGGCCAGCTGGCTGCACACCGAGCTGAACAAGGACCGCAACTTCAAGAACTGGTTCAAGCACGGCCTGACAGTGGGCACGCTGATGAATGGCTTCGAGCAGTTCGTACTGCGCGGGCACATTCCCTGGACGCTGCACCGCGACAAGCCCGACCATGCCTACCTCAAGCCCGCAGCGGAGTGCAAACCCATCGAGTACCCCAAGCCCGATGGCAAGCTGACCTTCGACCGGCTCTCCAGCGTGTTCATCAGCAACACCAACCACGAAGAAAACCAGCCCGCGCACCTGACGCTCAAGAACGCCAGCGTGCCGGTGAATGTCAACCTGGCGAAGTACGCCGGGCCCGAGGCGCGCTACTGCCCGGCCGGGGTGTACGAGTTCGTGAAGAACGATGACAACACCGACCGGCTGCAGATCAATGCGCAGAACTGCGTGCACTGCAAGACCTGCGACATCAAGGACCCGACGCAGAACATCGTCTGGGTCACGCCCGAGGGCGGCGGCGGGCCTAACTATGCGGGCATGTAAACCTGCGCTTTAAGCTACTGATTCAATAGCTGCTGGCGCTGGCCCATCAAGGGCCAGCGCCTTTTTTTATGCCCAATCGCATTCACAGGTGAAGTGGCGCAGGAACTTAGGCTGCTTGGTGATCTTCACGCCGCGGATGCTAGCGGCCTTCTCCTTCACCTCGGCGATCACCTCGGCCGCGTAGTCGAAGTGGCTCTGCGTGTACATGCGGCGCGGGAAGGCCAGGCGCACCAGCTCCATGCTGTGGTAGGTCTCGGTGCCATCGTCAAGGCGCTTGCCAAACATGACCGAACCAATCTCCACGCCCCGGATGCCGCCTTCCAGGTACAGCGCATTGCACAGCGCCCAGGCCGGGTACTGCGACACCGGCATGTTCGGCAGCACGGTCTTGGCGTCAATGTAGACCGCGTGGCCGCCGGTGGGCTTGACAAAGCCCACGCCCGCCGCCTCCAGGCGCTCGCCCAGGTACTCGGCAGTGCGCAGGCGGTAGCGCAGGTAGTCTTCCTCCATGCCTTCCTCCAGGCCCACGGCCAGGGCTTCCAGGTCGCGCCCGGCCATGCCGCCGTAGGTGGGAAAGCCTTCCATCATGATCAGGCCGTTGCGCACCGCGTCCAGCCATTCCTCGCTGCGCAGCACGATGAAGCCGCCGATGTTGACCATGCCGTCCTTCTTGGCGCTCATGGTGGCGCCGTCGGCGTAGGAGAACATTTCCTTCACGATGTCCTTGATCGGCGTGTTCTCGTAGCCTGGCTCGCGCATCTTGATAAACATGGCGTTCTCGGAGAAGCGGCACACGTCCATGATGAAGGGCTTGCCGTATTTTTTGAGCAAGGCGGCGTAGGCGCGGATGTTGGCCATTGACACCGGCTGGCCGCCGCCCGTGTTGTTGGTCACCGTGATCATGCCGAACGGAATGCGATGGCCCTGCTCCTTGAGTACGGCTTCCACGCGCGCCAGGTCGATGTTGCCCTTGAAAGGGTAGTCCAGCGCGGGCTGCAGGCCCTCGGGGATCACCAGGTCCACGGCTTCCACGCCCATGACTTCGAGGTTGCCGCGCGTGGTGTCGAAGTGGCAGTTGTTGGGCACCAGATCGCCCGCCTTGCAGGTGGCGCCAAACAGCACCTTCTCGGCCGCGCGGCCCTGGTGCGTGGGCACGAAGTACGGCATGCCAGTGATGTCCTGGATGACTTTTTCCAGGCGGTAGAAGCTGCGTGCGCCAGCGTAGCTTTCGTCGCCTTCCATGATCGCACCCCATTGCTTGGAGGACATAGCGCCGGTGCCTGAATCGGTCAGCCAGTCGATCAGCACGTCTTCAGCGCGCAGCTTGAAGACGTTGAGCTTGGCCTCTTCCAGCAGCCGCATGCGCTCGGCACGGGTAGTCATGCGGATGGGTTCCACGCTCTTGATACGGAAGGGTTCGATCAGGGTCTTGGGCATGCTGGCTCCGGGTGGGTCGGGATGAGGGGCGCAAAGTTAGCACCGCCGTCCACCCCGTGGTGTCGGTCTTTTCCAACACCTGGGCGTCTTCGCGGACGCAAAAACGATAGCTGGTGGCGCCCATGGCGCGTGCTTTGCACCCGCTTTGGACGCCAACCCACCAAAGACCCCGGCCACGGCGTAAACTTGGCCCCCGGCGCCGCGCCTCCTCCCAGCGGCATGCCACCCTATCAACACGCAACGAGAAGGACGGATGGAGATGCAAATGAAGAAATTGCCGTGGATGACCATGGGTGCCCTGGCTTTGGCCGTGGCCGCAGTCGCACCCGCAAGCGCACAGGAAAAGTCCGTGGCAGTGACGGCCATCGTGGAACACCCTGCCCTCGACTCGGTGCGTGACGGCGTGCAGGCCGCCCTCAAGGAAGCCGGCTTCGAATCGGGCAAGAACCTGAAGTGGCAATACCAAAGCGCCCAGGGCAACACCGGCACGGCCGCGCAGATCGCGCGCAAGTTCGTCGGCGACAAGCCTGACGCCATCGTCGCCATCGCCACGCCCTCGGCCCAGGCCGTGGTGGCCGCCACCAAGAGCGTGCCCGTGGTGTTCTCCGCCGTGACCGACCCCGTGGCCGCCAAGCTCGTGGCCAGCTGGGAGCCGAGCAAGAACAACGTGACCGGCGTGTCCGACATGCTGGCGCTGGACAAGCAGATGGAACTGGTCAAGCAGGTCGTGCCCAACGCCAAGCGCGTGGGCATGGTCTACAACCCCGGCGAAGCCAACTCCGTCGTCGTGGTCAAGGAACTCGAAAAGCTCCTGCCCAAGCTGGGCATGACCCTGGTGGAAGCTGCCGCTCCGCGCTCCGTCGACGTGAGCAGCGCCGCACGCAGCCTGATCGGCAAGGTGGACGTGATTTACACCAACACCGACAACAACGTGGTCTCGGCCTACGAGTCGCTGGTCAAGGTCGGCCAGGACGCCAAGATCCCGCTGGTGGCCTCGGACACAGACAGCGTCAAGCGCGGCGCCATCGCTGCCCTGGGCATCAACTACCGCGACCTGGGCGAGCAGACCGGCCGCATGGTGGCGCGCATCCTCAAGGGCGAGAAGCCCGGCGACATCAAGCCCGAACTCAGCACCAAGATGGAGCTGTTCGTGAACCCTGGCGCTGCGGAGAAGCAGGGCGTCAAACTGTCGGACACGCTGGTCAAGTCGGCCGCGCAGGTCATTCAGTAAGTTTTCAGTAACAATACGGCCCTTCGGCCATCGCGTGCAGGAGCCCTTTGGGGCTCCTGCTTCGTTTTTGTTCCCCCTGACCTCCGCCCCGCCCCATGTCCCTTTTCTCTCTGCTCGGCGCCGTCGAGATCGGCCTGATCTTCAGCCTGGTGGCACTGGGCGTTTACATCTCGTTCCGCCTGCTGCGCTTTCCCGACCTGACGGTGGACGGCAGCTTCCCCCTCGGCGGTGCCGTCTGCGCCATCCTTATCTCGACTGGCACCAACCCCTGGCTGGCCACACTGGCCGCTACCGCCGCCGGGGCCGTGGCGGGCTTGGTCACGGGCTGGCTCAACGTGAAGCTCAAGATCATGGACCTGCTGGCCTCGATCTTGATGATGATTGCACTGTACTCCATCAACCTGCGCGTCATGGGCGGGCCCAACGTGCCGCTGATCAACGACCCCACGCTGTTCACCCTGCTGCAGCCGCCGGGGCTGGACGACTACTGGGCACGCCCGCTGATCCTGCTGGTAGTGGTCATCGCCGCCAAGCTGCTGCTTGACTGGTTCTTTGCCACCGAGCGTGGCCTGGCCATCCGCTCGACGGGCTCCAACGCCCGCATGGCCCGCGCCCAGGGCATCAATACCGGCGCCATGGTGTTGCTGGGCATGGCGATCTCCAACGCCCTCGTCGGCCTGGCCGGCGCCCTGTTCGCACAGACACAGGGCGGCTCCGACATCTCCATGGGCATCGGCACCATCGTCATCGGCCTGGCCGCCGTGATCGTGGGCGAGAGCATCCTGCCCTCGCGCCGCATCGTCTACGCCACGCTGGCCGTGATCGTGGGCGCCATCGTCTACCGCTTCTTCATCGCTGCCGCGCTCAACAGCGACTTCATCGGCCTCAAGGCACAGGATCTGAACCTGGTCACCGCCCTGCTGGTGACCGTGGCGCTGGTGATTCCGCAGCTCAAGCGCAAGCTCGCCAGCCGCAAGGCCTGATGCGTCCAGGAGAACACCCCATGCTGAGCGCACAAGACCTTTTCATCACCTTCAACCCCGGCACCCCCATCGAGACGCGCGCGCTGCGCGGCATGTCGCTGGAAATCCCGGCGGGCCAGTTCGTCACCGTCATCGGCTCCAACGGCGCGGGCAAGTCCACCTTCCTCAACGCCATCTCGGGCGACCTGGGCGTGGACACCGGCCGCATCGCCATCGACGGCCTGGACGTCACGCGCCGCCCCGTGTGGGAGCGCGCCGAGCGCGTGGCGCGGGTGTTCCAGGACCCCATGGCCGGCACCTGCGAGGACCTGACCATCGAGGAGAACATGGCCCTGGCCCAGCAACGTGGCACGCGCCGCGGCCTGCGCGGCGCCGTCAAGCAGGCGGAGCGCGCCATGTTCCGCGAGCGTCTGGCCACGCTCGGCCTGGGGCTGGAAAACCGCCTCACCGACCGTATCGGCCTGCTCTCGGGCGGCCAGCGCCAGGCCGTGAGCCTGCTCATGGCCGCGCTGCAGCCCTCGCGCATCCTGCTGCTCGACGAGCACACCGCCGCGCTGGACCCGCGCACCGCCGACTTCGTGCTGCAGCTCACCGCGCGCATCGTGGCCGAGAACCAGCTCACCACCATGATGGTCACGCACAGCATGCGCCAGGCCCTCGACGTAGGCCAGCGCACCGTGATGCTGCACCAGGGCCAGGTGGTGCTCGACGTGTCGGGCGAAGAACGCCAGCGCATGGACGTGCCCGACCTGCTGCAGATGTTTGAGAAAGTGCGCGGCGAAAAGCTCGCCGACGACGCGCTGCTGCTCGGCTGAGGCGACACCACCGAAAACCCCACCCCGGGCCGTTGCACAACGGCCCTTTTCATACCCCCCAACCCCGGCGCAGCGGTCTCCACCCCCCGGCAGCACCCGCCGCGCTCCACCGCACCCCACCACCCATGAGTGCCAGCACCTCCACCACCGGCGAACTGCGCCGCGCCCTCAAGGCACGCCACCTGTCGATGATTGCCATCGGCGGCTCCATTGGCACCGGCCTCTTCGTGGCCTCGGGCGCCACCATCTCGCAGGCCGGCCCCGGCGGCGCCGTGCTGGCCTACATGGTCGTGGGCCTGATGGTGTACTTCCTGATGACCAGCCTGGGCGAGATGGCGGCGTACCTGCCCGTCTCGGGCTCGTTTTCCACCTACGGCGCGCGCTACGTGGACGAAGGCTTCGGCTTCGCCCTGGGCTGGAACTACTGGTACAACTGGGCCGTGACCATCGCGGTCGATCTGGTGGCGGCGCAGCTTGTGATGGCCTACTGGTTTCCGGGGGGCAACGGCGTGCTCTGGAGCGCGGTGTTCCTGGCCATCATGTTCGCGCTCAACGCCATCTCGGTGAAGGGCTTCGGCGAAGCGGAGTACTGGTTCGCCGCCATCAAGGTGGTGACCGTCATCGTCTTCATCGGCCTGGGCCTGCTGATGGTGCTGGGCATCCTGCGCGGCGGCGCACCCGAGGGCCTGTGGGGCAACCTGGCGCTGTGGACGCAGGGCGATGCACCGTTCGCCGGGGGCTTCTCCGCGCTCATCGGCGTGGCCATGATCGTTGGCTTCTCGTTCCAGGGCACCGAGCTGATCGGCATTGCCGCTGGCGAGTCGCAAGACCCGGCCAAGAACATTCCGCGCGCCGTGCGCCAGGTGTTCTGGCGCATTCTGCTGTTCTACGTCTTCGCCATCCTGGTCATCAGCCTGCTCATCCCCTACACCGACCCGCAGTTGCTGAAGAACGACCTGGGCGACATCAGCGTCAGCCCCTTCACGCTGGTGTTCGAGCGCGCGGGCCTGCTCTCGGCGGCGGCGGTGATGAACGCCGTGGTACTGACCTCGGTGCTCTCGGCGGGCAACTCGGGCATGTACGCCTCCACGCGCATGCTCTACACCCTGGCGTGCCAGCGCATGGCGCCACGCATCTTCGCGCGCGTTAGCGCCAACGGCGTGCCGGTGATGGCGCTGCTGGCCACCACCGCCGTGGCCGGCTTGTGCTTCCTGACCAACATCTTCAGCCCGCAGGTGGTCTACATCTGGCTGCTCAACCTTTCGGGCA
This sequence comes from Paenacidovorax caeni, assembly GCF_001298675.1. Taxonomy (GTDB): domain Bacteria; phylum Pseudomonadota; class Gammaproteobacteria; order Burkholderiales; family Burkholderiaceae_C; genus Paenacidovorax; species Paenacidovorax caeni. The sequence goes on along the minus strand of NZ_CYIG01000042.1, from coordinate 19,381 downwards.
TGACGGGCTTCATCGCCTGGCTGGGCATCGCCATCAGCCACTACCGCTTCCGCAAGGCCTACGAACTGCAAGGGCTGGACCTGAACGCCCTGCCCTACCGCACCACCTCGTTCCCCTTCGGCCCGATCTTCGCCTTCGTCCTGTGCCTGGTCATCACCCTGGGCCAGAACTACCAGGCATTCATGCAAGAGCGCATCGACTGGACCGGCGTGGTCGCCACCTATGTCGGCCTGCCGCTGTTCTTCCTCATCTGGTTCGGCTACCGCTGGGCCAAAGGCACGCGCATCGTGCCCTTGGCTGAGATGCGCGTGCACCCCGAGCCGCACTGAATTTAAGGCACAAAATCAGCCTCTAGACTTTACTGGATAAGCGCTGGCAGCTATTGTTTTAGGACTACTTGCCAGCGCACGCAAAGGTTCCGTGGCACCGCCCGCCATTCACCTATGGCCGATGGCCTACAGCCCCAGCGGCAGGTCGGCTCGCTTGAGGGTGCGCAGCACGAAGCTCGACTGGCTGTGCCGTATGCCCTTGATTTTGTAGAGCTTCTCGCGCAGCAGGCGCTCGTAATCGCGCGTGTCCTTCACCACCACGCGCAGCAGGTAGTCATACCCGCCCGACACCAGGTGCGCCTCGACCACCTCGGGAATCGTGGCCAGCGCCTCGCCGAACTTCTCCAGCGTGTTGTCGGAGTGGCTGTCGAGCGTGACCATGAGCAGCACCGTGTCGGAGAGCCCCAGCGCCTGCGGGTTCAGGCGCACGGTGTAGCCCTCGATGACGCCGGCCTCCTCCATCTTGCGGATGCGCGCCCAGCATGGCGAAGGGCTCAGGCCCACGGCAGCGCCGATGTCTTGCAGGCTGGCGCGCGCGTTGTGCTGCAGCACCGAGAGAATTTTTCTGTCCAGGCGATCCATGGCCCGGATTGTTCTTCAATTCAAGGCTGCGCAGAAATATTTTCTGTAATCAGCGCTTTTTTACAGAATTTCAGCAAATCCATCCGCGCGTGCGGCGGCATACTTGCCTGCATCGAGGCGCTCTTACCGGAGCGCACGGCATGGCAAGGCCCCGGCAGGTTACCGCCCGCCGGGGCGCTTGGTCTTTGACCAGCACCCGGGGTCACTGCGCTTTATGGCGGGAGGCGTGGTTCAGGCTGGCGAAGTTGCGGCCTGCGGCCACCAGCTGGCGCAGCAAGGGTGCGGGCGTCCAGAACAGCGCATCCTCCCGGGCAAAAGCCTCGATGTCAGCCAGCACCGTGTCCAGCCCCACCGTGTCGGCCCAGTGCATGGGGCCGCCGCGCCAGCGCGGAAAACCGTAGCCAGCCAGGAAGGTCGCATCCACATCGAGCGGGCGCAGCGCAATGCCTTCCTCCACCACCTTGGCGCCTTCGTTGACCATGGCAGCCATGTAGCGGCGCATGATTTCTTCCGGCGTAAAGGCTCGCGGCGTGATGCCCTTGCGGGCGCGTTCGGCCGCGACAATGGCCAGCACCTCGGGGTCGGGCTCGCCCGTGCGCGTGCGCGTGCCGTGGGGGTACAGGTAAAAGCCGCGCCCCGTCTTCTGGCCGAACCAGCCGCGCTCGCAGATGCGGTCCGCCACCTCCACGTAGCGCCCAGGGGGAGTGCCCGCGGCCAGCGCTGCGCTGCGGCGGCGTTTGCGCATGGCCCAGCCAATGTCGCCACCCGCCAGGTCCGTCACCTGGAACGGCCCCATGGGGTAGCCAAAAGCGCGCACGGCCGCATCAATTTCGTAGGGCGAGGCACCGTCTTCCATGAGGTAGTCAGCCGCCTGCTTGTACACGGCCAGAATGCGGTTGCCAATGAAACCGTCACACACGCCGGCGCGCACGGGCGTCTTGCGCAGCGTCTGGGCCAGCGCAAAGGCGGTGGCCACCACGTCGGGCGCCACCTGGGCCGGCACCACGATCTCCAGCAGCTTCATGATGTGCGCCGGGCTGAAAAAGTGCAGGCCTATCACGTCCTGCGGCCGCGCAGTGGCGGCGGCAATGGCGTTGATGTCGAGGTACGAGGTGTTGGTGGCCAGCACCGCACCGGGCTGGCACACTCGGTCCAGCGCCTGGAACACGGCCTGCTTGACCGCCAGGTCCTCGAACACCGCCTCGATCACCAGATCGGCGTCGCACGCAGCCTCATAGTCCGTGGCGGGCGTGAACCGGGCCATGGTGGCAGCCTTGTCCTGCGCGGTCATGCGGCCCTTGGCGATCAGGCCGTCGTAAACCTTCTCCACATTGGCCCGGCCACGCGCGATGGCTTCGGCGTCGCGCTCGACCATGGTCACGGTCAAACCGGCATTGAGTGCCGATACGGCAATGCCCGCGCCCATGGTGCCGCCGCCAATCACCGCCACGCGCGCAATGGGGCGCGGCGCGGCGGCCTGCGCCTCAGGCACGTTGACCGCCTCGCGCTCGGCAAACGCGGCGTGCGCCAGGCCGTCTTCTTCAAGGCGCTGCAGCTCTGCGGTGGCGGGGGAAGCGGGCATGGGCAAGTCTCCGGGTAATGCAACAGATGCCGCCATTCTGTGGAGTCGAAACGCTTTTTACAATCACCCTTTCGATTGACAAGCCGTCAAGCATCATTTGACGATCAAGCCCATGGATCTGACCTCGCTGAGCCTGCTCGTGGATATCGTGGACTGCGGCAACCTGAGCCAGGCCGCGCGCAAGCTCAAGATGACGCGCGCCAACGTCAGCTACCACCTGGCGCAGCTGGAAAAATCGGTGGGTGTCCAGCTGCTGCGGCGCACCACACGGCGCATGGAGCCCACCGAGGCTGGCCTGCGCCTGTACGCCCATGGCCGCACCATCCGCAACGAGATGCTGGCGGCGCGCGAAACCGTTACCAGCCTAGGGCAGGAGCTGCAGGGGCGCGTGGGCATCAGCGTGCCCAGCGGCTACGGCCAGATGGTGATGGCCGACTGGCTCATCGCATTCAAGCGCCAGTACCCCGGCATCGTGCTCGACGTACTGTTCGAGAACCGCGCCGACAACCTGCGCGATGAGGTGGACATCGCCATCCGCGTGATCCAGGAGCCCCCGCCCTCGCTGGTGGCGCGCAGCCTGGGCGATGTGCGCTACCTGGCCTGCGCCGCGCGCTCTTGGTGCCAGGCCCATACGCTGCCGCGCACGCTGCAGGACCTGCAGGGCGCGCCCATCATCACCTCGGGCGCCGTGGGGCGGCAGCTGCGCCTGTCGGCGTACCAGGGCAGCGCGCGGCACGAGGTGCTGCTCGAACCAACGCTGATCTCCGAGCACTTCCCGTTCCTGCGCTCTGCCATCCTGGCGGGCCTGGGCGTGGGCCTGGTGCCCGACTACGTGGTGCAGGCCGAAGTGGCCAGCGGCGAGGTGCTGACCACGCTGCAGGACTGGCGCCTGAGCATCTTCGGCACGCGCATGTACCTGCTGTACATGCCCGACCGCCACCAGACCCGCGCCGTACGCACCTGCATCGACTATCTGCTGGCCTGCGCGGCAAAGGACACAACCCCAAGCGGCTGCGCCGCCTCTCCCTTCTCTCGAATGGCTGCGCCATTCGGGAAGGGGGACTCATGCTCAGCGCGGCGGGGCGGCCCTTGCGCGGCGTCGGCTGGCATGGGCCGCGCCGGTTTCATGGGGCGCGGACTGGACGCGCGCGGCAGCCGCTATACTCGCGCGATTCGTCAGGAGAGAGTGCCCCGCCACACCCGGTGAGCGGCACCGCCGAAGGCGCAGGCAACCGCCGAACGCTCAGGCAAAAGGACTGGCCAAGCGCCCGTGGCGACACGGGCGTTCCCTTGCTGGAGAGAGGCCGCCGCAGCGACGCGGCCCACCGAAGGAGCAAGCCCCCCTGCATTGCAGCGGCGGGGTGAATCTCTCAGGTAAAGAGGACAGCAGGGCAAATTCCATGGCCCCCGGCCATGGCCCGCATTTGCCCTGGAGACACGCACCTTGTCCGCCCCTGCCGCCCCCCTGCTGACCACGCCCCTCAACGCCCTGCACATCGAACTCGGTGCCCGCATGGTGCCCTTCGCGGGCTACTCCATGCCCGTGCAGTACCCCGCCGGCCTGATGGCCGAGCACCTGCACACGCGCCAGGCGGCGGGCCTGTTCGACGTCTCGCACATGGGCCAGCTCAAGCTCGTCGGCCCCGACGCCGCCGCCGCCTTCGAGACCCTGGTGCCGGTGGACGTGGTGGGCCTGCCCGAAGGCAAGCAGCGCTACGGCCTACTGCTCAACGACGAGGGCGGCATCATGGACGACCTGATGTTCTTCAACCAGGGCTGCAACACCTTGTTCGTGATCGTCAACGGCGCCTGCAAGGTGGGCGACATTGCCCACATCCAGGCACGCATCGGCGGCCGCTGCCAGGTGGTGCCCATGCCCGACCACGGCCTGCTGGCGCTGCAAGGCCCCCAGGCCGCTGCGGCGCTGGCGCGCCTGGTGCCCGGCGTGGAAAAACTCGTCTTCATGAGCGGCGGCAGCTTTGCATGGAGCGGCGTGGAACTCTTCATCACGCGCAGCGGCTATACCGGCGAAGACGGCTTTGAAATCTCCGTGCCCAGCGCGCAGGCCGAAGCGCTGGCGCGCGTGCTGCTGGCGCAGCCCGAGGTGAAGCCCATCGGCCTGGGTGCACGAAACTCGCTGCGCCTGGAAGCCGGCCTGTGCCTGTACGGCAACGACATCGACACCACCACCACGCCGGCCGAGGGCGCTCTGAACTGGGCCATCCAGAAAGTGCGCCGCACCGGCGGTGCACGCGCTGGCGGCTTCCCCGGCGCCGACAAGGTGCTGGCGCAAATCGACGACCCGGCCCAGCTCACGCGCAAGCGTGTGGGCCTGATCGCCAAGGAACGCGTGCCCGTGCGCGAGCCCGCCGTGCTGGAGAACATGGACGGCCAGGCCATCGGCCAGGTCACCAGCGGGCTGCTCAGCCCCACGCTGAACCAGCCCATCGCGCTGGCCTACGTGCAGCCCGACTACGCCGCGCCCGGCACCGAGGTCTTTGCCATGGTGCGCGGCAAGCCCGTGCCCATGGTGGTGGCCCCCACGCCCTTCGTGCCCACGCGCTACTACCGCGGCTAAGCGGCGGCGGTAGCCGCCCTTGGGGCGGCTACAGTGCACCCTGGCCCTTCTCGAAAAAACCCTTTTCTTCCTTTTTCCCCTGGAGCTTCCCCATGAGCATCAAATTCTCCAAAGACCATGAGTGGATCAACGCCGCCGACACCGCCGCTGCGGTGGTGGGCATCACCGTGCACGCACAGGACGCACTGGGCGACGTGGTGTTCGTCGACCTGCCCGAAGTCGGCAAGACCTTCGCCCAGGGCGAAGTGGCTGGCGTGGTCGAGTCGGTGAAGGCCGCCGCCGACGTGTACATGCCCGTCACGGGCGAAATCGTTGAAGTCAACGAAGCCCTGCGCGCCGACCCCTCGCTGGCCAACAGCGACCCGCTGGGCGCGGGCTGGTTCTTCAAGGTCAAGCTCGCCAACGCGGGCGAACTCGACGGCCTGATGGACGAAACCGCCTACACCAGCTTCGCGGCCAGCGCCTGAGCGCCACAGCCCCAAAAACCATAGCTGCCAGCGCTTGCTGATAAAGGGTTTGAGAACGAAATAGTCCTCAAGCCTTTTACTAGCAAGCGCCAGCAGCTTCTTTTTAATAGCACCCCGAGATTGGCCCCATGAACGCGCCTGCCGCCCCGTCCCTGTCCGCGCTGGAAAACGCCGCCGAATTTCAGCCCCGCCACATCGGCATCGACGCCTTTGACGAGGCGCACATGCTCTCCGTCATCGGCGAAGCCTCGCGCCGCGCGCTGATCGACTCCATCGTGCCGCGCTCCATCGCGCGCAGCCGTGGCATGGACTTGCCTGCCCCCGTCACCGAAGCCGCCGCGCTGGCTGAGCTGAAAGCCATTGCCAGCCAAAACCGCCTGCTGAAGAACTTCATCGGCCAGGGCTACTACGGCACGCACACACCGGGCGTCATCCTGCGCAACATTTTGGAAAACCCCGCCTGGTACACCGCCTACACGCCCTACCAGGCCGAGATTTCGCAAGGCCGCATGGAAGCGCTGGTGAACTTCCAGACCATGGTGTGCGACCTCACCGCCATGCCGATTGCCAACGCCTCCATGCTCGACGAAGCCACCGCCGCCGCCGAAGCCATGACGCTGGCCAAGCGCTCGGTCAAGGCCAAGGGCAACGTGTTCATCGTCTCGGGCGACTGCCACCCGCAGACCATCGAGGTCATCCAGACGCGCGCTGCGCCGCTGGGCATCAGCGTCAAGGTCATCCGCTCCGGCGACGAATGGCTGGCCGCCATTGCGCAAGACGACTACTTTGCTGCTCTCAACCAGTACCCTGGCTCCAGCGGCTGGCTGGCCGACTGGCAGCAAAGCGCCGACCTCATCCACACCAAGGGCGCCGCCTTCATCCTCGCCGCCGACCTGCTGGCCCTGACGCTGCTCAAGGCCCCGGGCGAGATGGGCGCCGATATTGTGGTGGGCACCACGCAGCGCTTTGGTATGCCCATGGGCGCGGGCGGCCCGCACGCCGCCTTCATGGCCTGCCGTGACGACTACAAGCGCAGCCTGCCCGGCCGCCTGGTGGGCGTGAGCGTGGACGTACACGGCCAGCCCGCCTACCGCCTGGCGCTGCAAACGCGCGAGCAGCACATCCGCCGCGAGAAAGCCACCTCCAACATCTGCACCGCGCAGGTGCTGCCCGCCGTGATTGCCAGCATGTACGCCGTGTACCACGGCCCGCAGGGCCTCACGCGCATTGCCCAGCGCGTGGCGCGCCTCACCGCCATCCTGGCGGCAGGCCTGAAGCAGCTGGGCCTGGCGCCGCTGCACGCCAGCGCGTTCGACACCCTCACCGTGGACCTGGGCAGCGCCGCCGCCGCGCAGGCCGTGCTGCAGCGCGCGCAAGACGCGGGCATCAACCTGCGCTCCCTGCGCGGCCAATGCGTGGGCGTGTCGCTGGACGAAACCACCACGCGCGCTGACCTGGCGCTGCTGTGGCAGGCCTTTGCCCCGCAAGCCGCACAACCCAGCGTGGAACAGCTGGAGGCCAGCGCTGCCAGCCTCATCCCGGCCAGCCTGGCGCGCACCAGCAGCTTCCTCACGCACCCGGTGTTCAACACGCACCACTCTGAGACGGGCATGCTGCGCTACATCCGCGCGCTGTCCGACAAAGACCTGGCGCTGGACCGCAGCATGATCCCGCTGGGCTCGTGCACCATGAAGCTCAACGCCACCAGCGAGATGATCCCCATCACCTGGCCCGAGTTTGCCAACGTGCACCCCTTTGCCCCGGCAGAGCAACTGCAAGGCTACCGCCAGCTGGACGAGCAACTGCGCGCCTGGCTGTGCCAGGCCACGGGCTACGCGGGCGTGAGCCTGCAGCCCAACGCGGGCAGCCAGGGCGAATACGCCGGCCTGCTGGCCATCAAGGCCTACCACGCGGCGCAAGGCCAGGGCCACCGCACCGTCTGCCTGATCCCCAGCAGCGCGCACGGCACCAACCCGGCCAGCGCGCAGATGGTGGGCATGCAGGTTGTCGTTACCAAGTGCGATGAAAACGGCAACGTGGACATGCAGGATTTGCAAGCCAAGTGCGAGCAGCACAGCCAGAACCTCGCCTGCGTGATGATTACCTACCCCAGCACGCACGGCGTGTTTGAAACCCAGGTGAAAGAGCTGTGCGAGCTGGTGCACCGCCACGGTGGCCGCGTGTACGTGGACGGCGCGAACATGAACGCCCTGGTCGGCGTGGCCGCGCCCGGCGAGTTTGGCGGCGACGTAAGCCACCTGAACCTGCACAAAACCTTCTGCATTCCGCACGGCGGCGGCGGCCCCGGTGTAGGCCCGGTGTGCGTGGTGGCAGACCTCGTGCCCTACCTGCCCGGCCACGCCACGGCAGGTGTTACAGGTGGCACCGGCGCCGTGAGCGCCGCGCCGCTGGGCAACGCCGCGGTGCTGCCCATCTCGTGGATGTACATCCGCATGATGGGCGCCGAGGGCCTGACGGCCGCCACCGAGGCCGCCATCTTGAGCGCCAACTACATCAGCGCGCGCCTGAAGGACCACTACCCCACGCTGTACGCCAGCGCCAACGGCCATGTGGCGCACGAGTGCATCCTCGACCTGCGCGGCCTGAAGGAAAGCAGCGGCGTGATGGCCGAAGACGTGGCCAAGCGCCTGATTGACTACGGCTTTCACGCGCCCACGCTGAGCTTCCCCGTGGCCAACACGCTGATGGTGGAGCCCACCGAAAGCGAAACCCTGGCCGAGCTGGACCGCTTCATCGACGCCATGATCGCCATCCGCGAGGAAGTGCGCCAAGTGGAAAACGGCACCTGGCCGCAAGACGACAACCCGCTGAAAAACGCCCCGCACACCGCCCCCAGCCTGCTCACCGGCGACTGGGCCCACCCCTACACGCGCGAAACCGCCGCCTACCCCGTGGCCAGCCTGCGCCACACCAAGTACTGGAGCCCCGTAGGCCGCGTGGACAACGTGTACGGCGACCGCAACCTGTTTTGCAGCTGCGTGCCGGTGAGCGAATTGGCGTAAAGGCGCCGAAGCAGCGCTGTGAGGGCGCAGCCCTCACCCACAACAAAGGCCCGAAAACGGGCCTTTGTGCTTTACAGCGCATCCAACGGGCTCAAAATGCCGGGATCAATCCTCATATAAACTTGCCTCACAAAATAATTCATAGCACTTATAAAATTTAATAAATATGCGCTTTGCAATTTTTTGATTCAAAAAAATAAAAGACAATAGATTTTTAGAAATATAAAGATCTGTCAAATCAACTCATTAATCCAAAATGAAACCAAAATTTTCTTTACACACAAGCCAGGATGGAAAAAATCCCATCAAACCAACCATCCACACATGACTACAATTTAATTCATCCAACAAACTGAGAAAAACATGCTCAACAAAGAAACAATTTTGAAAATTTACAACAAAGACAAGCAATTTTTCATTGATTCATACATATCAGAAATAAAATCAAGGTTTCAAAATTTCAAAAAATTCAATGCACTCGAAAAATACAACGAGGCACTTGAATTATGGGAAAACCAAATAATTAAAAAAGAACCACCAAACAACGAAGAAATAATACTAAAAATAGAAGAAACAAAACATTTGACACACATCGATCCAGAAGAAGCATTAAAAATAAAAATCAACGAAGAATTAATAAAAAAAATTACATCGAAATTTAAAAGCAAAAAATCACAATACTGGATGACTCCTGACCCAACCACCTTCCCAAAAAATCCAGACCAAAAAGTCATAGCAACGATTAACGTATTCTGGTATTTGGTTGGCCGCCCCGTAAATTTCGATCTAACCCTTTACCTCGAATCATTTAAAACCACTTTCGAAAAATCAAAAGAGATATGCGCCATGGAATGGGATTCTCATGAGTTATACACAGAAATATCACACATGTCCAAAAGGCAATTCGGAGACTTTCTTATCAAGCACAAGGATTCATTCGCAAAAATATTAAGCCCACGAGAAATAAATTTCAACAATAGATTCAATAGAGATTAAATAAAATAACAACCCACAACCCACAACCCACAACCCACAACCCACAACCCCATTTGTTTCAAACTGCATTAAAGTTCTCAAGCGCTATTCAGCGCTGGTCTTGCCGTTTCTCTGGGCTTGGCCTACTGGCTTTGCGTCGTTTTATAGCCCTTTTTGGCTTCCAGCCCTTACGTAGCAAGCGCTAGCCGCTATCATTCCTGCAGCGCTGCACGGCATGAACCGTGGGGCGCTTTAGGCTACGTTGTTTCATCGTTTCTTGCCGCAGGCTGCCTGCGGTTTTTTGTTTCCATGTCCTTGCCTGCTATGTTTTTCGCACCTCTGTGTATTCCGCCCCGGGCCCGTGGCAAGCTCTTTTGTATCGGCCTGGCGGTGCTTGCCGTGGCCAGCGGGCCCCAGGTGCAGGCGGCCACCATCTACCAATGCAAGCAGGCCGGTGGCGGGGTGGCATTTCAAGAGAAGCCGTGTGCGCCCTCCGATGCGCAATCCGTCCTGAAGCCCACCACGCGCACGGCACCGGCCCAGGCAGCGCCTGCGGCCCAAGCCTCGCGCGGCACGCCCGCTGCACCTGCCGCACCGGAAGGCGATCAGGCGGCGTGCCACCAGGCGGGCCGGAAAGTTTTTGATCCCTCACGCCCCCAAGAGCTGCAGCACCCGCAGGCGGCGCTGAACTTGTGCAGAAAGGCCGTGCCGGCCACGCAGAACGCCAACGGCCAATGCCTACAGGCCTGTGTGCAGGCCTGGGCGGATGAGTACCAAATGAAATACGCCCTGCCCCGGCAGTAACACGGCCCCCTCACACAGCGCACGCCAGTCATGGCGGTGATGCCTTGCGGTATGCCAGCCTCGGCCCATCAACCCCGTTCGCCGCGTGGTGCACGCGCCTTGCTTGTGCTTTGGGGCGTGTTTTTGGCGTCTTCGGTGGCCATGGCCGTGTTTACGCTGGGCCAGTTATGGCGTGGCGCCATCACGGTGTATGCCAAGAACGCTACGGCGCCCACGCACATCACCTGGGCTGAGCAGCCGGGGGCATTTTTGCTGTACGCGCTGTTGTACGTGGGGGTGTGCCTGGCGTTTGCCCTGTTCACGTACCGCATTGGCAAGGCCTGGCGCGCAGCGCGCCGTTTGCCTGTGGCGTGAGTGGGGTTGCACAACAGGGCGGGCTGCTGCAGCCCAGACGACGGCACCTTCTTACGCCAAAGGCCCTACCATCGGGCCTTTGTTTTTTTGGATGTTTGCTATGCGCTTACCTGCTTTCCTGCTCTCTGCCTTGTTCCTCGCGCCCGCTGCCTGGGCGCAAAACACGCCCGCCACTGCGCCCGTGACCACGGCTTCTGGCCTGGTGTACGAGGTGCTGCAAGAAGGCACGGGCGAATCGCCCAAGGCCACCGACACCGTGAAGGTGCACTACCGCGGCACCTTCCCCGATGGCAAGGAGTTCGACAGCTCCTACAAGCGCGGCGAGCCTACCGAGTTCCCGCTGAACCGCGTCATCCCCTGCTGGACCGAGGGCGTGCAGCGCATGAAGCCGGGCGGCAAGGCCAAGCTGACCTGCCCCCCGGCCATCGCCTACGGTGCGCGCGGCGCGGGCAACGTGATTCCGCCCAACGCCACGCTGCACTTCGAGGTGGAACTGGTCTCGGTGCGCCGCTGAGCGCTGCATGCGGCTGAGGGTCGGCGAGCTGGCGCGGCGCACGGGCCTCACGGTGCGCACGCTGCACCACTATGACGAGATCGGACTGCTCGCGCCGTCGCAGCGCTCGGACTCGGGCTACCGCCTGTACAGCCAGACCGACGTGCAGCGCCTGCACGCCATCCAGGCGCTGCGCCACATGGGGCTGCCGCTGGCCCATATCGGCGAGCTGCTGGGCGACGACCGGCTTGATCCTCAGCACATACTGTCCCAGCAGATCCATGCGCTGGACGTGCAAATCCAGCAGGCCACCGAACTGCGCGGCCGCCTGGCCCTGATGCGCGATGGCATGGTGGCGGGCGCGGCCCCCGACATGGGCAACTGGCTCGAAACGCTGGCCCTCATGTCCACCTACGGCAAGTACTTCAGCGCGGCCGAACTCAGGCGCATTTTTGAGCGCTGGCCGCTGATCGAGAGCGAGTGGCGCCCGCTGATCGCGCAGATGGACGCAGCCATGCACCAGGGCCTGCCCATTGGCGATCCCACCGTGCAAAAGCTCACCCACCGCTGGATGGTGCTGATCCTGGAGTGGATGGGCGGCGACATGGACCTGATGGACCGCTGGGGCCACATGTACCGCCAGGAGCCGAGCACGCACAACATCAACGACGCCCCCAGCAGCGCCATGATGGCTTATGTCGAGCGGGCCATCGCCCTGCGCATGCAGGTGCTGCAGCGGCACCTCACACGCGCAGAAATGGCGCAGATCGGCTTCGTGCCGCTGGCGCACTGGCAAGCACTGGAAGACGAAGTGACCGCCCTGCTGGCCCGTGGCGAAGCCCCCGACAGCCCCGCCGCGCTCGCCGCCGTGGCGCACTGGAGCCGCCTCATGGACCAGCTCTGCGGCCACTGCCCGGCCCTGCGCGCCAAGCTGCTGCACGCCTGGACCACCGAGCCCCTGCTGCAGTCCAGCGCCCTGCTGAGCCTGGAAGTGCGGGCCTTCATCGGCCATGCCGCCGCGCTGCCGTCGCCAGCGCCACCGCAACCGCAACCGCAACCGCCAACTCTTATGGCGCTTGACCCTCACGCAACGTGAGGCCTTAGAGTCGGCCCCATGCCTACGGAGCCGACCATGCCCCACCCCCCGCCCCACCCCGAGCGGCTACACGCCCTGGACAACCTGCGCGCCACCATGATGTGGCTCGGCATCGTGCTGCACGTGGCGGTAATCCACCTCGCCGGCCCTTCGCCCCTGCCCTGGCGCGACAACCAGACCACCCCGGCGGCCGACCTGCTGGTGGCCTTCATCCACGCCTTCCGCATGCCGGTGTTCTTCATCCTGGCGGGCTTTTTCGTGGCCCTGCTGATCGCGCGGCGCGGCACGCGCGCCATGGTGCGCAACCGCCTGCAGCGCCTGGCGCTGCCGTTCGCGCTGTTCTGGCCGCCTCTCTTCGCGCTGTGCGGCGTGCTGGCGCTGGCTTTCATGCACCGCATGGCGCGCGGCACCTGGGGCCTGGACCCGGCGCTGATGCAAACCGCCCCCAGCACACCCGCAGGCCCCTCCACCATGCACATGTGGTTCCTGTGGATGCTGCTGTGGCTCAGCCTGGGTACGGCCCTGGCCCACGCCGCACTGGCGCGCCTCGCGCCCGCAGCGCCGCGCTGGCTGGGCGGGGTGATGGCGCGGCTCGGGCGCACGCCCTGGGGGCTGGCGCTGCTGACCCTGCCGCTGGCGGGCGCTGGCATGCTCTACCCCGACGGGCTGCTACGGCCCAACGGCGCCTTCCTGCCGCCCTGGACCGAGTGGCTGCACAACGGCCTGTTCTACGGCTTTGGGCTGGCCCTGTACGCACACCGCGAGGCACTGCTGGCGCACTACGTGCGGCGCTGGTCCTGGTACGCCGGTGCCGGTCTGGTGCTGTTTTGCGCCACCGGCGCACTGTTCGAGGCGCGGCCGCACGCCGCCGAAGGCCTGCCCGAGGCGCTGCGCCTGGGCGTGGCCCTGGCTTACAACGCCACCGCCTGGTGCTGGAGCCTAGCGCTCATCGGCGGCTTTCTGGCGCATGTGCCCCGGCGCAGCGCCTGGCTGGGCTACCTGGCCGACAGCTCCTACTGGGTCTACCTGGTGCACATGCCGATGACCATCGGCTTCGGCGCGCTGCTGTTCGGGCTGGAATGGCCGGCCGGGGCGAAGATCGGCCTCAACATCGCGGCCACCTCGCTCCTCAGCCTGGCCAGCTACCACCTGCTGGTGCGCTACAGCGCCGTGGGCGCGCTGCTCAACGGCCAGCGCCACACGCGCGCACCGCGCCCCCTGCCCAGCGCGGCCCCTGCACGCTGACGGCACGCCGCGCGCGGCCACCGTGACGGCGTGGCCCATGGCCATGCGGCATATGCACGACGCGGCACCCCAGCGGCCCTGCCGCAGTGGTCGGCAAGAGGCGCCGAAAGCTCCTTTTTCAGGAGCTGCCAGCGCTTACCAGTCAAGCGCTAGAAGGCTTTTTGATGCCTTGCGGGTACTGTGAAAAGACCGTAAACAGGCGCTCAGCTGGTGCGGGATGTTCAATGGAAATCACGGCTGCCGTCCAGCGCCTAGGCCAGGCGGCCAAGCAGTGGCGTCACGTCTTTGCAGCGCTGTAGCACCAGGTGGCGCACGGCGGTCGGCGTGCCAGGGGCGCCAGTGGTTTGCCACACGCCCTCCACGGCCAGCAGGCGGGCGCGCAGCAGCGCGGGGCGCCAGCGCTCGATCAGCGCGGGCCAGACGATGACGTTGACCGGCCCGGTTTCGTCTTCCAGGGTGACGAACATCGTGCCCTTGGCCGAGCCGGGGCGCTGGCGCACGGTGACGATGCCGCAGGCGCGCACGCACCGCCCGTGCGGCACGGCGCGCAGTTGCAGCGCGGTGGCCACGCCCCGGCGCTGCAGCCGCTCGCGCAGCAGGGCCAGCGGGTGGCGGCGCAGCGTGAGGCCGGTGGCGGCGTAGTCAAACACGATGTCTTCGCCCTCGGGCGCGGCGGGCAGCGCCAGGGGGGCTTCGTGCACCGGGGTGCCCTGCAGCAGGGGCGGCGCGTGCAGCCCGGTGGCGGTTTGGCCAGCGGCATCCCACATTTGCTGGCGCCGGTGGCCCGAGAGGGCATGCAGCGCATCGGCCGCCGCCAGGGCCTGCAGGTCGGGGCGGCCCAGGCGGGCGCGCAGGGCCAGGTCTTCGGTGCTGGCAAAGGGCCGGGCCTGGCGCGCCTGCACCAGGCGGGCGGCGGCTTCGCCCCCGAGGTTGGCCACCATGCACAGGCCCAGCCGCACGGCGGGCTGCGGCGCCTGCACGCCGGGCACGGGGGCCAACGGTTCCTCCAGCGTGCAGGGCACGTCGCTACGCGTCACATCGACGGGCAGCACGCGCACACCGTGGCGGCGCGCGTCTTGCACCAGCTGCGCGGGGGCGTAAAAGCCCATGGGCTGTGCGTTGAGCAGCGCGGCCAGAAAGCACGCGGGTTCGTGCCGCTTGAGCCAGCTGCTGGCGTAGGCCAGCAGCGCGAAGCTGTGGGCGTGGCTTTCGGGAAAGCCGTATTCGCCAAAGCCCAGGATTTGCTGGAACAGCTGGTCGGCGAACGCCTGCGGGTAGCCGTGGGCCAGCAGACCCTGCTTGAATTTGTCCTCGAAGCGGTGCACGCCGCCCTTGCGCTTCCAGGCGGCCATGGAACGGCGCAGGTCGTCGGCCTCGCCGGGGGTGAAGCCCGCGCCGTCGATGGCGATCTGCATCACCTGCTCCTGGAAGATGGGCACGCCCAGCGTGCGCTCCAGCGCGTTGGCCAGTTGCGGGTATTCGAGCGGAAACGGTCCCGGGTGGCCCGCGCGCACCAGGCGGCGCTGGCGCGCGCGCGCGTGCAGGTAGGGGTGCACCATGCCGCCCTGGATGGGCCCGGGCCGCACGATGGCAACCTGCACCACCAGGTCGTAAAAGGTGCGCGGCGCCAGGCGCGGCAGCATGCTCATCTGCGCGCGGCTTTCGATCTGGAACACGCCCACGGTGTCGGCCGCACAAATCATGCGGTAGGTGGCGGGGTCTTCGCCCGGAATGTCGGCCAGGCCCCAGCGCTCGCCACGCAGGGCGGCGCGCGCGTCCAGGCAGCGGCGCAGCGCGCTGAGCATACCCAGGGCCAGCACATCGACCTTGAGCAGGCCCATGTCGTCGAGGTCGTCCTTGTCCCACTGGATGATGGAGCGCCCCGGCATGGCCGTGGGCTCCACCGGCACCAGGCGGGTGAGCTTGCCCTCGGTGAGCACGAAGCCGCCCACGTGCTGGCCCAGCTGGCGCGGAAAACCGCGCAGCTGGCGTGCCAGCTCCAGCCACAGCGCGGCAGTGTGTGCGCCCAGGGGTTCACCCAGGCGCACGGCCAGGGCCTGCAGGTGGTCGGGGGCGAGCACGTCGTCGAACCAGTGGTGCTCTTTGGCGAAGGCATCGACCAGCGCTGCGCCCACGCCCAGAGCCTTGCCCACGTCGCGCAGGGCGCTGCGCGTGCGGTAGGTGGTGACTGCGGCGGCCAACGCAGCGCGCTCGCGCCCGTATTTGCCGTAGATGTACCGGATGACGGTGTCGCGCCGGTCGTGCTCGAAATCGACGTCGATGTCGGGCGGCTCGCGGCGTTCGCGGCTGATGAAGCGCTCGAACAGCAGCTGCGAATGCGCCGGATCAACCGCCGTGATGCCCAGCACGTAGCACACGGCCGAGTTGGCCGCTGACCCGCGCCCCTGGCACAGGATGCCCTGGCTGCGCGCGTAGCGCACGATGTCGTGCACGGTGAGGAAGTACATCTCGTAGCCGCACTCGGCGATGAGGTCCAGCTCCTTGGTGATCTGCGCCGCCACGGCGGGCGGCACGCCCTGCGGGTAGCGTGCGCGGGCGCCCTCCCAGGTGAGCCAGGCCAGCGTCTGGCGTGCGGTCATGCCCGGCAGCACCGTCTCCAGCGGGTAGCGGTACTGGATGGACGCGAGGCTAAATGTGCAGCGCTGCGCCACGGTGAGCGTGGCCGCCAGCAGCGCCGGTGGGTACAGGCCGGCCAGCTGGCTGCGCGGGCGCAGGCGTTTTTCCGCATGGGGCTGCAGGGCCAGGCCGCATTGCGCCACGCTGCAGCCCAGGCGCACGGCGGTGATGACGTCTTGCAGCGGCTTGGCCGCGCGCGAGTGCATGTGCACCTCGCCCGTGGCCACCAGCGGCAGGCCCAGGCGCTCGCCCGCCTGCGCCAGGGTGTGCAGCCACAGGGCGTCGTCGCACGCCATGTGCAGGGCCACGGCCAGCCAGCAGTGTTCAGGGTCAAAATGGGCTCTAGCGCTTTCCAGGCAAGCGCTGACAGCTATCAAATCAGATGCATCGGTAAACGCCTCGCGGCACGGTGCCAGCAGCACTTCGCAGCCGCGCAGCAGCGCCCAGGGCGACTGCGCGTCCACCACGTAGCGGCCCTTGGGCGCGCGGGCGCGGGCCGCGGTGATGAATTCGCACAGGCCACCCCAGCCCTGCACATCGCGCGGCAAGGCCACCACGCACACGGGGCCCCAGCGAAATTCACTGCCGGGAATGAACGCCAGCCCCAGGCGCTGCGCCTCGGTATGGGCGCGCACCACCCCGGCCACCGAGCATTCATCGGTCAGCGCCAGGGCGGCGTAGCCCAACGCGTGCGCGCGCTGCACCAGCTCGGCCGGATGCGAGGCGCCGCGCTGGAAGCTGAAGTTGCTCAGCGCGTGCAGTTCGGCGTAGCCGGGCAGCGTCATGCGTATACCCCGTGCAGAAACCAGCCGCCCGTGCCCCGGTCGCGGAACACCCACACCCAGCCCGCCACCGCGTTGTGGGCGACGAAGTAGTCGCGCCGCACCAGGCCCGGCGCCGCAGCGCTGCCTGCCGCGTCCTGCACCGCGTTCTGCGCAGACTCTGGGGCGGCCTCCCACCAGCCGGCCTCTACGCGCTGCGGGCCCGCCAGCAAACGCAGCGGCTGGCCATGCAGGCACGGGCGGCTGCCGCGCAGCGCCAGCGGCCGCGGCGGGCGCAGCAGCCACGGCGGCAGCAGCCCCCCATAAGCCCCCCGGGGGGCCGGCGCAGCCACGGGTGGCGGCTGCACCGCCGGGTACCAGCGCTGCATGCACTCCGGGCGGTGGTCGGCATGCAGCTGGGGCACCTGCACGGCCTGGGGGCCCAGGCGGGCACTGAGGCGCTCCACCAGCTCCTGCCAGGGCACGCCCTGCCCTGCATGCGGATCGGCCGGCAGCAGGCCGTGGCTGGCCTCGGGCATGGGCGCGGTCTGCAGGCTGCGCAGCGCCACGTGGCTCGCCGGTGCGGCCAGCCGCTGGCGGCCCAGGCGCTCGGCCAGCAGGCGGCGCAGGTGCGCCATGTCCTGCTGCGGCTCGGCGGTGCGCAGCACCAGCGCCTGCCAGGGGGGCAGCTCCACGCCATCGTGGCGGCGCAGGTCGTGGCGCCAGGCCAGTTCCAGTGCCAGCACGCCCTGGTGGCGCGCGCGCAGCCAGCCTTGCAGGGCCAGCAGCAGGCGCTCGGCCGGGCGCAGCAGCGCGGTGCTGGATTCGGCCAGTGCGGGCAGCTCCACCTCCAGCGCAAACTGCGCGGGCAGCTCGATCCAGGCAGCCGCCTCGGGGGCATCACCCCAGGCTTGGTCGAGCGCGGCAAGGCACGCGGCGCCAAAGCGCCGCGCCACCCCCGCGCGCGGCAAGGCGCGCAGCGCGCCCCAGGTGCGGCAGCCCAGGTGTTGCAGGGCCTGGGCATGCGGGCGCAGTGCCGTCAGCGTGGCCAGGGGCAAATCGTGCGGCAGGCGCCGGGGCGGCGGCCCACCCAGGCGGGACTGGCGCAGCAGGGCCAGGGCCTGGAGGGCGGTGGGGCCCTCGGCCCAGTCCTGCGCCGCCTCTGGCCCACTGCCGGGGGCTTGCGCACGCAGCAATGCGCGCAGGGCGGCGCGCCCGCCCCACAGGCGCTCGGTGCTTTGCACTTCCAGCAGCAGGGCTTCATCCAGCAGCGCCACGCGCGGCGTGAAGCGCAGGGCCCACCAGCCCTGCGCTGCCGCCGGCACGCCCGGCGGCAGCGGCTCAGGGGGCAGGCGCCAGGCGTGCCAGTACATGGCGAACGTCCTCCGTCGTGCGGGCCTCGGCCTGCATGCGCCCGCGCCGCCGTGCCTGGGCCTGCAGTGCGGCGGCCAGTGCCGGGCTGCGTGCCGGCAGCAACACCGGCACGTCCAGCGGCGGCCCGCGGCGCTTGAGCACCTGCACCTGCAACTGTTCGCCCTGGTGCCGCAGCGCCAGGCGCAGCGGTGCGGGCGAAGCCTGGGCTGCCTGCGCTGCCGGCCGGCAAACCCACAGCAGCGCCTGGTGCTGAGCTGCAGCCAGCTGCAGGCGGCGCAGGGTTGCCGCCCGGGCCTGGGGCAGCCAGGCCAGCACAGCACACACGTCGCGGCAGCGCAGCGCCTGCTCGCAGGCCCAGGCCGCCGCACCATCGCCAGGGTCGCACGCAGGTGGCTGGATGCAGCACAGCCGCTGCACCGCCACGCCGGCATCGTGCAAGGCCGCACCAAAGGGCTCCTGCGGCGGCGCGACGAGCACGGCACGGCCGGTGCCGTCCTGCCGCAGCAGGCAGGCCAGTGCGGGCAGGAGCAGCGTCCATTCGCAAGCGGCATGGGGGGGCAGCAGCAGCTCGCTCAAGGCGCCGCAGGGCCAGCCGCCGCCCGGCAGTTCGGCGTCCAGTGCCGCATGCCCCGTGGGCTGCACGCGCTGCTGCGCCGCAGCCCAGGCCCGCCCCTGCCAGACGCCGGGCGGCAGGGACAGGGGGAAAGCGGGTGAATGCGCCATGGTGCAGCCTTTAAATACTGTTTAAATATACAGTATTTATACCGCATTCGTACTCCCCTGGCAGCTTGATGACAAGGCCGTGCCGACGGTCGGCACCGCTACAAGGTAATCCCCCAACCTCTACGTCTGCCTGTTTCAGAAGTTCAAGGGAACTTCAGGCGATCGCTCGAGGCAAGTCAACAGACGAGGGCAACTCAAGTAACACGCTTGTATCTTCCATCCAGACCGTCGCGGTAGAGTTTGACTGCCGTAAAGGTAGCCAGACCGGCCCGTGCAGTTTGGTAGCCGCTGGGGTGTTCGAGCCCGTCCCTGAGTACAGAACGCACGGCCACCGCGCAGGTCTTCATTGAGCCCGAAC
>NZ_CYIG01000041.1 GCF_001298675.1 Paenacidovorax caeni | reverse complement strand
GCCGATGAGGTCTTCAGGCTTCTTGTAGTTAGCCAGCAGGCCAGACAGCAGTTCTTCGGGTACGTCGTGTTTCTTGGTACTCATGGTGCTTACGGACAGGCCGACTTGCGTCGGCGTTGGATTGACCGTTTACACAAAATTCTGCACACCCTCCGTGATCCTCGGAACCCAAGTCGCCAAGCCGCCGGAAAGCGAGCGAACCTGGTGGCTCAACCGTCCTGACAAGGCAGTGACATCCAACTGCATGCCCAGTTGATCGAGCATGAAGTCGTGTACCTGACTGCGCACGGCCGGCGCATCCAAACCTTGGCTGAGGGTTCGGGAGATCTCTCCCGGCAAATCTTCGCAAGCCTGCGCATCAATGATCCGCTCTCGCGGAAACTGGATCGTGTCATCCCATTGCTCAATGCGGTGGTGTGGCAGCACGAGGAAGTGCAAGAGACGGATGCCCCAGCCTCGCTGGCGGACACGGGCTTGCAAGTTGCTGAACTGCCGCTGAACCTGGACGCCCACGTCCTGAATTTTCTCACCGTGTTGCTTGAACAAGCCCTGGGCGCTCATATCGAGCTCTCCCGCTTTGATCTCCAAGACTGCGAGATCACCAGCACGGTTCATGACCACCACATCCAACTCGCCGTGTTGGTCGCCTTGTGGTCGCGCGTTTGCCCAATACAGGTGATGGAACACCGTGTAGCTGTCTGCCAGACCTCTCTCCAGCTGCTGCAGGATGTCTCGCTCGGTGTGCTCGCCAGGTGTGAGCGGTTTGAAAGAACGGATATCCGGAATCAGATGTGCCATGGTCACCGATCAATCAAGACGAACGAGGTTGAGACGATCGCGCACCAGGGGGCTGTCAATGTGGACATCGGGCGCAAAAATGAAACGCACAGCACAACCTCTACCGGAGATTCTCAGAATGTGAAGCCTACTACACTGAAACCGGCATCCTCAGGGCTTCTCACACCTGCGCATTGAGGGACCAGGGGGCAATTCAACATCCAATATGAGGCTGCAGAGACCACATACTCTGTTCCAACGCCGTGCGGCAGCCACAAACTTCTCACCATGCACAACACTGCAAACCAAGCCGTGGACAAGAAGGCAGCGATTGAATTGGCCGCAGCCTTGATCGAACAAGCCGACGCCATCATCGTCGCCGCAGGGGCCGGCATGGGCATCGACTCCGGCTTGCCCGACTTCCGTGGCAAGGACGGCTTCTGGCGAGCCTATCCGGCTTTGCGTCATGCGGGCTTGGACTTCTACAGCATCGCGTCTCCGCAGGCGTTCCATGTCTCGCCCGAGGTGGCCTGGGGGTTTTACGGGCATCGGCTGGCTTTGTACCGTCGAACAAGGCCGCACAGTGGCTTCGAGATGCTCAAGCGCTGGGGGGAGCGGTTGTCACATGGTGTGGCCGTATTCACCAGCAACGTCGATGGGCAATTCCAGAAAGCAGGCTTCGATCCTGCTCTGATTCACGAGTGCCACGGATCCATCCACCACCTGCAGTGTCTCGAGCCCTGCTGCGAGGAGATATGGCGTGCCGATGACTTCATCCCGGACGTCGATGATCAGCACTGCCGGCTTCGCAACCTGCCGCCCGTTTGCCCACGGTGTGGAGGGATGGCACGACCAAACATATTGATGTTCAACGATTCAGGATGGATTGAACACCGCAGTGCGGGTCAGGAAGCTCGCCTAGACCGATGGCTTTCAAACACGAAGCGCCCGGTGGTCATCGAAGTGGGTGCCGGCACAACCATTCCGTCAGTGCGTCATTTCAGCCACCGAGTCATCCAAGAGCATGGCGGCCGACTGATTCGCCTGAATCCCGGCGAGTGTGATGTGCCGACAAAGCGGGATGTGGGCCTGCCACTGGGCGCCGCAGAGGGGTTGGCATTGATGGCAGAAGTGCTGGGATCTCCGTTTGGGTAACGCGTGGCCCTACCGTTCTGCGACTCGAGAGAAATGACATCCTCTCCAACCAAATCGCTACGCAGCTCGGAAGAGGATTCCTCTGCGAGACGCTCATGCCCGAGCGCGAGGATGTTGCGAGCTGCGTTGACGTCGCGGTCATGCACCGCGCCGCAGTGGCAGCAAATCCACGCTCGCATTCCAAGACCTGCTCTACCTTTCGGACTGCTCGCCGGGATGAGCCGGCAGCGCAGTACGCCGTTGACCGTAAACGTTTTGACAGCAAAAATCGCGCTGATAATCGCTTTAAAGGCGCCGTATGCAAAATAGAGATGGATACGCTGGATATATGTGGCTGTCGGAGGCGTACGACGTGTCTCCCGTGCAGCCCTTCAGGGTTCGCAGCGTCATCGGCTCGGCACGCTCCAGCGCGGCGTCCAATGGCATCAGGGTCGAAACGTACCCGACACACTACCGGCCGGATGCAACGCTGAGTGCGCACCTGACGTTTGCACTCAAGTATGAGGGAGTCGAGCTGGATTTTCTCAACCGACTCTTCGAGGTCACCGGACCCGAGCCCATCGCAAAATGGGCCCTAGAAGAGCCCACGGGCGCGTACGCGCGCCGCTGCGGCTTCCTCTACGAATGGCTCACGAACTCCATACTCGACGGGGTGGGCGCCGCCGGCGGGAACTACGTCGACTTGCTCGACGGCTCCCAATACCTCACCGCCACGGTGCCAGACAAGGTGCGCCGCTGGCGCATCAACAACAACTTGCCGGGCACCAGGGCCTTTTGCCCGATGGTCAACCTTGGGGAACTGGGGCCAGCTGATCCGCTGCCACTGCGCGCTGAGATCAACAGCATGGTCGATCATTTCGGGCTCGAGACGATCGAGCGTGCTGTCAACTGGCTAACCATCAAGGAGAGCAAGGCTAGCTTTGCCATTGAGTCCGAAAGCAAGGAAGAGGACCGCATCAGCCGCTTGGCGCGCGCCATGAGCACGCACTGCGGCGAGATCAATTCTGCCCTCACGGAAGAGGGGATGCTGATGATTCAGCGGGCCATCATGGGAGAGAAGATGGTGGGCGCCAGGCTAGGCATTCGCCGGTCCCCGGTTTTTGTCGGGCACACCAACTCGCTCTTCGAGCCCGTGATCGACTACCTGGCGCCGCACCATGACATGGTCGCCGAGATGATGGAAGGGCTGCGTTCGCTCGAGCAGCGCACCCGTGGGCAAAGCCCGCTGCTGCGCGCGGCGGCCCTGTCCTTTGGCTTCGTCTACATCCACCCTTTGGGTGATGGCAATGGCCGGCTCTCGCGCTTCCTGATCAACGACATCCTTCGGCGCGATGGTTTCCTGCCTGCACCAGTGATCCTGCCAGTCTCGGCGGTAATCAGCGAGAACGCCATGCGGCGCGCCGCCTACGACACCGCCTTGGAGCAACTGTCGCGGCCGCTCATGGACCGAATGCGTTCGGTGTGCAAGTTCGGCGCGAAGGTGCAATATGAAGATGGTGTCGAGTCCAATCTGCACGTGGTCGACTGGAACCGTGGTCTGGCCACTTGGCGCTATGCCGACCTTACTGTCCAATCTGAGTACCTGGTCGACGTGATCCGGCACTCAATCCAGCACGGACTCAAGGAGGAGGCCGTCTACCTGCTGCGCTACGACAGCGCGCGTGACAGCCTCAAGGAAATCATCGAGGGCCGCGACGAGGACTATGCGACGATCATCCGATCCCTGGTGACCAACATGAAGGTCACCGGCAAGCTGCGGAAGACGTACCCCGAGGTCTTCAGCAACGATGACCTGACCAAGCGCGTTGAACGCGCGGTACTCAATGCCTTTGAGCTGCTGCCCGACGATGACGACGACGATGACGCGGTGGTGCCACGCCTGGATGTCGTGCCTCGATGAACTTATGCAGGCCTGGTCAGTAGCTAGGCGTTGGTCAAAAGTGTTGATGAAGCAGGTTGGAAGCCACAGCCTGGTCCCGAATCAATTGCACAGATTTCTATCACATATAAAAAGCCACACAACTTTAATAGTGATATTATTCTGTGCAAATGAATGCAAACTGCACCCTCCAACTGTTCGCCAACGGTGCTTGGTGCGACGTGGGAAGCGTCAGCCTGCTGGGCACCGAAGCACAAGGCTGGCGCAGCAAGACGTATACCGGCTACTCGGTGGAGTGGGCTATCGAACACGGCAAAGCGCGAGACGCTCATGCCTTCGCCTGTCGCTTCCCAGTGGGTCTCCAAGAGTTCGAGCATTCGCACTGGCCCGTTTTCCTTATCGATATGCTGCCGCAGGGCTTTGGGCGAGAAGAGCTTCTCCGCAAATTGGGCCTACCTGCAACGGCGGGGGAAAGCGTGGACTGGCGGCTGCTGCTCGCGGGTGCGGGCAACTCGGTAGGAAACCTGCGCGTGAAGGAGGCCGCGAGCTGGCTGGCCGCGAATGCTGGTCCGCTACGGGGCTTCACAGACGATGAAGTGGCCGAACGGGGAGATGACTTCGCTGAGTACCTGGCCTCGCACGGCCTGTTCGTGGCCGGCTCTTCTGGGGTGCAGGGTGAGTGGCCCAAGATTTTGCTCACGAGAGCAGAGGACGGGCTGCTGTACCTGGACCACACGCTTGAGGATGCGCGGGCGCGGGAGCACTACATCGTCAAGTTCGGACGGGGCAGCAACGAGGCTCTGGCGTCCATCCTGCGGCATGAAGCCCCTTATATGGCGTTGGCTCGAATGCTGGGGCTTCGCGTGCATGCGGAGCTCGTGCTGCTCAAGCGAGCGCTTTTCATCCCCCGGTTCGACCGCCAAGTGACGGGCGAGGGTGTTCTTCGCCTGGGGCAAGAGAGTATCGCGACGTTGACGGGCAACCCTGGCTTCGATACGGTACCCAGCCATGACGAAGTATGCCGGCAGCTGCTACGGCAATGCACCCACCCTCTTACGGAAGTGCTTGAGTACATCAAGCGGGACGTGGCCAACCTGGCTCTGGGCAACAAAGACAACCACGCACGAAATACCGCAGTCCAGCGCGACTTCAGTGGGGGTATCCGCCTGACCCCCCTCTACGACTTCGCGCCAATGTACCTCCACCCTGACGGCATCGCCCGTCGCATCCGATGGGAGGGCAATGACGGCGGCGCTCCGGACTGGAGCAGGGTCATCGACAAGGTGTGTGAGATGGCACAGACTCTGAGGGATGAGAAGCGGATGCCTTCTGCGCAAAAATATGCGTTGCGCGAGGTGTGCCGACCGGCATTGGTTGAGGGCTTGCGCTCGATGGCGGAGCCTCTGAAAAAGATTGCAGCCCACGGTACTGACTTCGGCTTGGAACCGGCGGTGCACGCTCACCTCAAGCTCGGAATCGAGGCGCAAGTCCAGCGATTGACCGCGCTGAACTGAACTGGACGCCGTCATGGACAAGCGATACGAAACCTTGACCCTGCCTCAGCAGCTGGAACTGAGAAAGAAGGCTATCAACGACGTGCTGGCGAATCCGCAATGGAGCCTGCCACAGGCCGTGCGTCACCTGAAGAAGACGATGCATCTCACCACGGCAGAGCTGGCTAAGTTGGCGGGAATATCGTTTCGCACGCTGCAAGACATTGAGCGCGAGAAAAGCGAGGGAACGGTCCAAACAATGAACCGGGTCCTCGGCGTGCTCGGACTCAAGCTCGGTGTTGTCCGCGTGTTGCACGACGACGAGTTTCGTGCCGCGTCGGCCCCCGAGTCCGCGGAGGGGCCTGAGGACGGGGCGTAGGCCGTCGAACCGCCAAGCTTGTCAGATGCTGGAGAAATTTCCGGCAGGAAAAAACCCTCTGAACCTTTCCGGGGTCGTCTCAGAAAACGGAAAATAAAGCACGCTAAGCGTGCGTGGAGGCTGGCACCCAGCGGTACAGCGTCGGAATGGACACGCCGAGGTTCTTGGCCACGTCCTTGGGCGGCACCCCGCTGGCCAGCAGCTTCTTGGCCGACTCGATCTTGCTGTCGGTCATCTTCGGCTTGCGGCCGCCTTTGCGGCCGAGCTGCTTGGCGACTTCCAGCCCGGCGCGGGTGCGCTCGACGGTCAGCTCGCGCTCCATTTCGGCAAGGCTCGCCATGACGTGGAAGAAGAACCGCCCGGATGGTGTGCCGGTGTCGATGGAGTCGGTGAGGCTCCTGAACTGGACACCGTGCTTGTGCAGCTCGCCGACCAGATCGACCAGTTGCTTGACCGACCGGCCCAGCCGGTCGAGCTTCCAGACGACCAAAGTATCGCCTTCGCGCAGCATTTCGAGCGTCTTGGCCAAGCCAGGCCGGTCTGCCCGCGTGCCACTCACCTTGTCCTCGAAGACCTTTTTACATCCGGCCTTGCTCAAGGCTTCGCGTTGCAGCTCCAGGTTCTGATCCTGCGTCGAGACGCGCGCATAGCCAATCAACATGGCTTGTCTCGCGCCCGGTCGATGCGTTCCTGCATCGCCTGCATCACTTCTTCGTGGGTGTACGATCTGGCGTTGGCGTCGGTGGCTTGCCGCAGGGCTTCCTCAACCTCGCGCGTCATCCGCTCGTAATCCTCCGGCCACAGCGCTTGCTCCATGCGCAGCGACGCCTGACCCAGCAGGTGCAGCAGGCTGAACAGCCGCATGTCGTTGGTGGCGACGATGCGCTCCCGAATCTGCTCCTGAATAGCTTCGCTAGCCCGATGCGCTTGTGGTGTGGCAGTCCCCTCGTAGTCAGCGGGGAATTCCGCTTCCTCGGCAATCCTTGCCCAGGCGCTGGCCAGCGCCTCGATGGTTGACGTGCTCATTTCCGCCGCTCCTGTGCTCTTTGGCGAATCAACCGGCCAAGGGGCCTCGACGCGAAAACCAGCAGCATCACGCCTATCGGATACCAGGTCGAGAAGACCACCAAGGCATCGAAGGCTGGCCGTCCGGTGTTGGTAGGCAGTACGGCGGTCACAGCCATCAACCCGCCGACCGTCCAGATGATGCGCCACACGTAGGGCATCACGCGGGGCACGTAGCCGTCATCGAAAGCGGTCTGGTAGTAGCGGCGCAGGCCGCGCTCGGCAAGCGCCTGGCGCTGCCGCTCCGACAGCGCATCCGTCCGGCCATACCAGCGCCGGAATGGTGGACAGCGCAGCAGCAAAGGGGTGAAGAGGATCATCACCGCCACGATCGCGACACCCCACGCCATGACGGCGCCGGCATCGGGCCGCTTGGCGTTCTCGATCACGGGCGCGAAGACGCCCGGAGCACCGATCATCCAGAACAGCGCAATGTGCTGATGGAAGGAGAGCTTCATTTGCTCATCCACTTGCGCAGCAGGCGCTTTTTCAGGGAGGCGCGTTCTTGCGGGTTGCGTCCCTTGTGATTGGCGATGCGATCCGCCGTGGCGGCCTGGCGCTTGACGGGCCAGTAGGAGCGGCCATCCTTGCCCATCGACCAGACGCTGCTGGCCTGGTTTTCCAGCAGGGGCAGATGGGCGCTCAGGGCTTCGGGCGACGCGCTGGTCAGCGCCGTGCGCTCACGGGTGCGCCAGCGCTGATGCCAGAGCTTCTTGTCCTCGCGCTCGCTGCCGCAGGTCGTGTGCCCGACGATGGGTGTTTTGCGGCGGCTGCGGCTCATAACGTAGTGGTCTCCAAGAACATTCAGGACTGATCCCAGGCGTCGATGGTCAAGACCTGATCGGCAGGACAGGCGGCTACGCGGTCGGGAACTGGATGGTGTTCAGTCTCATGCCGACCCCATTCGATTGATCGCGTCGCTTGCGGCACGCTGCGACGCAAGGAGGTTTGCGACCTGGTTTAGCAGCCGTGTCCGCTGCATGTCTGTTACCTATCTCCCCGACCGCTCATTGGACCAACTCCAGAGATTGGGCTCTATCGCTCAGCCAATACGAAACCGGCATTGGCTGATGCCACAACCGAGACGAACACAAATGGCTCGGTACCTGTATTTCGCGCCCCGTGCACTTGGCCCGGTCTTGCCACGGCTATCTCACCTTCCCTGAGGGCACGAACAATCCCATTGCCCTGAAAGTAATCAGCCATTCCCGACAAAACAGTCCACGTGTCTTGGCCGTGAGGATGAATGTGAGCCGCAATTTCCTGCCCGGGATGGACATGCCAAACCACGATAATTGAGTCTCGGGTTTCAAGCACAACGGAACGAATAGGCTCGCCTTCGGACGGCTGAACATACTCGGCTACAGAAAATATTCTCGATTCAACAGTCATCGGAGATCCCTCTTTCACAGTGCCCCCAGACAGGCTGGATATGAGTTCTAACTCGAATTTGAACGGGAGGCTGGTCGTGCGGTCGTGCAGTTGCCGATGAGCGTGTCGGCTGCTGCCTCCTTGCCCACCAGCGAACTCACGTCCGTTGCGGCCATCCAGAAGGTCTTGCCCGAGCGCGGCTCATAGGTCGCGGGATCGAACACGCCAGAGGGGCCGAACATCGGCGGCTTGATTGGTCATGGCTCCATGCCTTTGTCGTTACGGTCTTCATCGTCGGCATCCTGACGCACGGCGGGCAATTGCTGGAGCAACGCCGGCAGCCATTCCTGTACCGTCTCCCACACCACATCGAGGTTGATGTCGAAATAGCCGTGAGCCATGCGATTACGCATATTGCGCATGCTGCGCCACGGCACGTCGGCATGCGCCTGGGTGAACTCGACGTAGCCATCCATCACCTTTGTGGCCGCCTCGCCGATGACGATCAGGCTCATGATGACGGCCTGCTGGGTGCGCTTGTCGGCCAAGAAGTCGTCCTTGGCCATCCCTTCCACGAAGCTGCGCGCATCGGTTGCGGCCTGCTGAATGTGGTCGAGGTAATCGGGCAGGCGGTTCTCGCTCATATCGGTTGCGCCTCCGCGAGCACCTTGGCCCGGAACTTCGGCGGCAGGTCGCCGGGAGTCAGCAGATCGACGTCAACGCCGAGCAGCGATTTCAGTTCTTCTTCCAAATCGCCCAAGTCCAACAACGTGGCACCGGGCAGCGCATCGACCAACAGGTCGAGGTCGCTGCCATCCCGGTCGGTGCCATGCAGCACCGAGCCGAAGACGCGCGGGTTCGCGGCGCGAAAGCGGCCTACCGCTTCACGCACTGCGCTTCGCTTCATGTCAAGCACAACAGACGGTCGCATGCGCATCCTTTCTTATCGAAACTCGTTGAGATGATATGCAATCAAGAATAGAATTTCAAGAACTATTTTCGAGAATCGCAATGCCTTGATTCCCGTGCCGCGCCGGTTGCCTTGGCGGGCTTGTCACAAACCTACGTTTTCAAGAAGAAGGAAACCGCATGCCCCGCCGTTCGATCCTCTCCGCCGCCGAGCGCGAAAGCCTGCTGGCGTTGCCGGACACCAAGGATGAGTTGATCCGTCACTACACGTTCAGCGAAAGCGACCTCTCCATCATCCGGCAGCGGCGCGGCCCGGCCAATCGGCTGGGCTTCGCGGTGCAGCTCTGCTACCTGCGCTTTCCCGGCGTCATCCTTGGCGCTGATGAGCCACCGTTCCCGCCATTGCTGAGACTGGTCGCCAACCAGCTCAAGGTCGGCATCGAAAGCTGGGACGAGTACGGGCAGCGTGAGCAGACCCGACGCGAGCACCTGGTCGAGCTGCAAACGGTGTTCGGCTTCCAGCCGTTCACGATTGGCCACTACCGGCAGGCTGTCCAGTTGCTGACCGAGCTGGCCATGCAAACCGACAAGGGCATCGTGCTGGCCAGAGCCTTGATCGAGCACCTGCGGCGGCAGTCGGTCATTGTGCCCGCCCTCAACGCCGTCGAGCGGGCGAGCGCCGAAGCGATTACCCGCGCCAACCGGCGTCTCTACGACGCCTTGGCTGAGCCGCTGACGGACGTGCATCGCCGTCGCCTCGACGATCTGCTCAAGCGCCGCGACAACGGCAAGACGACGTGGCTGGCCTGGCTGCGGCAATCCCCGGTCAAACCGAACTCGCGGCACATGCTGGAACACATCGAACGCCTCAAGGCGTGGCAGGCGCTCGACCTGCCCTCCGGCATCGAGCGGCTGGTTCACCAGAACCGGCTGCTCAAGATCGCCCGCGAGGGCGGCCAGATGACGCCCGCCGACCTGGCGAAGTTCGAGCCGCAGCGGCGTTACGCGACCCTGGTGGCGCTCGCCATCGAGGGCATGGCCACCGTCACCGACGAAATCATCGACCTGCATGACCGCATCCTGGGCAAGCTGTTCAATGCCGCCAAGAACAAGCATCAGCAGCAGTTCCAGGCATCCGGCAAGGCGATCAATGCCAAGGTGCGGCTGTTCGGGCGCATCGGCCAGGCGCTGATCGAGGCCAAGCAAGCGGGCCGCGATCCGTTCGCCGCCATCGAGGCCGTCATGTCCTGGGATGCTTTCGCCGAGAGCGTCACCGAAGCGCAGCGGCTCGCGCAACCCGAGGACTTCGATTTCCTGCACCGCATCGGCGAGAGCTACGCCACGCTGCGCCGCTACGCGCCGGAATTTCTCGACGTGCTCAAGTTGCGGGCCGCGCCCGCCGCCAAGGACGTACTCGACGCCATCGAGGTGCTGCGCAGCATGAACAGCGACAACGCCCGCAAGGTGCCCACCGACGCGCCGACCGAGTTCATCAAGCCGCGCTGGCAGAAGCTGGTGATGACCGACACCGGCATCGACCGGCGCTACTACGAACTGTGCGCGCTGTCGGAGCTGAAGAACGCGCTGCGCTCCGGCGACATCTGGGTGCAAGGCTCGCGCCAGTTCAAGGACTTCGAGGACTACCTGGTGCCGCCCGCGAAATTCGCCAGCCTCAAGCAGGCCAGCGAATTGCCGCTGGCCGTGGCCACCGATTGCGACCAGTACCTGCATGACCGGCTGACGCTGCTGGAAACGCAGCTCGCCACCGTCAACCGCATGGCGCTGGCCAACGAGCTGCCGGACGCCATCATCACGGAGTCGGGCCTGAAGATCACGCCGCTCGATGCGGCGGTGCCCGATACCGCACAGGCCCTGATCGACCAGACGGCGATGATCCTACCGCACGTCAAGATCACCGAATTGCTGCTGGAGGTAGACGAATGGACGGGCTTCACCCGGCACTTCGCCCACCTGAAGTCAGGCGACCTGGCCAAGGACAAAAACCTGTTGCTGACCACGATCCTCGCCGACGCGATCAACCTGGGCCTGACCAAGATGGCGGAATCGTGCCCCGGCACGACCTACGCCAAGCTGGCCTGGCTGCAAGCCTGGCACATCCGCGACGAAACCTACGGGGCGGCACTGGCCGAGCTGGTCAACGCGCAGTTCCGACATCCCTTCGCCGAGCATTGGGGCGACGGCACCACGTCATCGTCGGACGGCCAGAACTTCCGCACCGGCAGCAAGGCCGAGAGCACCGGCCACATCAATCCGAAATACGGCAGCAGCCCAGGGCGGACGTTCTACACCCATATCTCCGACCAGTACGCGCCGTTCCACACCAAGGTCGTGAACGTCGGCGTGCGCGACTCGACCTACGTGCTCGACGGCCTGCTGTATCACGAATCCGACCTGCGGATCGAGGAGCACTACACCGACACGGCAGGGTTCACGGACCACGTCTTCGCGTTGATGCACCTGCTGGGCTTCCGCTTCGCCCCGCGCATTCGTGACCTGGGCGACACCAAGCTCTACATCCCGAAGGGCGATGCCACCTACGAGGCGTTGAAACCGATGATCGGCGGCACGCTCAACATCAAGCACGTCCGCGCCCATTGGGATGAAATCCTGCGGATGGCCACCTCGATCAAGCAGGGCACGGCGACGGCCTCGCTGATGCTCAGGAAGCTTGGCAGCTACCCGCGCCAGAACGGCCTGGCCGTCGCCCTGCGTGAGCTGGGACGCATCGAGCGCACACTGTTCATCCTGGACTGGCTGCAAAGCGTCGAGCTGCGCCGCCGCGTGCATGCCGGGCTGAACAAAGGCGAGGCGCGCAACGCGCTGGCCCGCGCCGTGTTCTTCAACCGCCTGGGGGAAATCCGCGACCGCAGCTTCGAGCAGCAGCGCTACCGGGCCAGCGGCCTCAACCTGGTGACGGCGGCCATCGTGCTATGGAACACGGTCTATCTGGAGCGGGCCGCGAACGCCTTGCGTGGCCACGGTCAAGCCGTCGATGACGGCCTGTTGCAGTACCTGTCGCCGCTCGGCTGGGAGCACATCAACCTGACCGGCGATTACCTCTGGCGCAGCAGCGCCAAGATCGGCGCGGGCAAGTTCAGGCCGCTACGGCCGCTGCAACCGGCTTAGCGTGCTTTATTTTCC
Organism: Paenacidovorax caeni; assembly: GCF_001298675.1. GTDB lineage: Bacteria > Pseudomonadota > Gammaproteobacteria > Burkholderiales > Burkholderiaceae_C > Paenacidovorax > Paenacidovorax caeni. The sequence goes on along the minus strand of NZ_CYIG01000041.1, from coordinate 17,952 downwards.
GTTTTCTGAGACGACCCCTGATTGGCAAGATCAGGCGGATGCACCGCCGGGACAAGAAGACGAAGAGAGAGATTGCGAGGCAGACGGGGCTGTCGAGGAACACGGTGGCCAAGTGGCTGGACGAGGCGCAGCCGGTCGAGCCCAAGTACCGCCGGGAGGCGGCGAAGGCGACCAAGCTGTCGGCGCACGAGGCGGAGCTCAAGCAAGCCTTGAAGGCCGATGCCAAGCGGCCCAAGAATGAGCGGCGCACGGCCAAGGCCTTGTTCACGCAGATCAAGGCAGCGGGCTACGAAGGTGGCTACACGCGGGTGACGGACTTCATGCGCAAGTGGCGCCAAGGTGAAGGCCAACAGGCGGCCTGCAAGGCCTTCGTGCCATTGACCTTCGAGCTTGGCGAGGCCTTCCAGTTCGACTGGAGCGAAGACGGCTTGCTGGTGGGCGGGGTGTACTACCGCATGCAGGTCTCGCACATGAAGCTGTGTGCCAGTGGGGCCTTCTGGCTGGTGGCCTACCCCAGCCAAGGCCACGAGATGCTGTTCGATGCGCACACCCGCAGTTTTGCAGCGCTGGGTGGCGTGGCACGCCGTGGCATCTAGGGGTAATCTCGGTTTTTGAGCAAAACCTGAAATCACCCGCAAAAAATCAAGTGATATCAATCACTTAGCTCGACTCACGCGTTTGCTCGGAACCTTGAAGTTCTCTAGGGTGTGCCCTCGTTCAAGCGCTTCGTTCAGCCACGTTGGCCGTCGCCCGCGCCCCGCCCAGGTGTTGCCATTGCCGTCTTGGTAGACCGCCTGTAACTGTGGCTCCGTACTTCGCGTCTTAGCGTTTTCTTGAGCTGCTAACTTTGGCGCTTGATAGGGCTGATCAAACAGATCGCCGGGCATCAACTCGTATTGAGCAATGACCTTCTTCAAAAGAGGAATGATCTCCTCCGCGTCGTTGGCCTGGCTCATCGCCTCTTCCAGGCGTTTCCTCATTTGACTCAACGTCTTTGGCACCGAACACCTCTCTTGGAGCGATTGGACCGCATCATAGAGGGCTAACCCACTGAGCGGCCTCGTAGCTGGCTGATCACGATCTAGCGGCAACCGAGCTTCAAAAGCGAACTCCTATCAATGCTGTACATCGAAAACCGTTTGGCTTGTGAAGTTGTCTGCCATTTCGATTCGCAGACGAAAGTCAATGCACTCCTTCTTTTTCTTCTTGCTCAGGATATGCAGTTTCACAGGCGAGTAATAGCTTGTGGTCGGAGGGACTTCGTATTGCTTCCCATAGATGGTGACCATGGATGCGGGTTCTTTCTGCTGCAGAACTGAAAACTCTCCGTTGCGCACGACCTCCATCAGTGACTTACCCCCGTCAGTACACGCGACAGTCATCGTCGGTGAACCGGTGATCTGAGAGCGCTGGTAGGAGAGCTTGCCCTCAACGATATCGCTGACTCGCGCCAGGGCCAGATGATCGTCAGTGGAAATGCTCTCGAAAATATCGATCGGCGCACTTTTCCTGAGGTATCTAAGCACATTTCTGGCTCGTCTTGCGTAGTGAGCAAATGCGAGGGTCTCGTTCATCGCCTCTATATGCTTTGGTATATGAAACTTCCCCGCTGCAGCTTGATTTCCATCGACTTCCAAGACGAACGTAACAGACGCGGATGGATCAAGAATTGCGTCAAGCAGGTTGATAAGGACGTCCAAGTAGGGAGGGTTGGCAGCCTCTTTTCCTTGCCACGCTTTTAAGTTGGTAGTCAGAGTCGATACCGAGTGAACATCATTGCGATTCGTTGGGGTGAAAGCTAATTCCACGTCCAGAAGACCGCCACATCCAGCGCCTGCAAATCGGATTTGCTTGCGCCCAGCTGTTAGTTGACCACCAATGGTTTCAAAAATTGCCGGTTCGATCTGGGGCGCAAGTATCTTCAACACGGCTGGACGTGCCATCGGCATGATCGTTATCGATGCTAGGTCGGCATCTTTGTGCAGCACATCGAAGAGTTTTGATCCTTCAAACACGACCCCATCGAGGGGCAGCGTCGCTTCACGGCCCTCGTCAATGGACGCCTGAAGGCCCTTGCGCCAGAGATCAGCCGATTCTTGTGCAATCTTGATGGAAAAAGACACGGTCTCTTTCGCGCCCACGGTAATCGTTGTGTTGCCGCCCGAGTACGCTGTTGAAACAGTGAACCTCGGATCCACCGCTTCCAATTGATCGACCAAGGCTTTGTGCACGTTGCCTATGGCTTCTGGATAAAACCCAGGCGTTCGGGTGCCCATGGCCATGGCCGCCATGCGATAGATATCCTTTTCATCGGGAAGCCGCTTGCCTTGCTCCATCAGAGCCCTTGCCTCAGCCGATGTTTTCCATGCTTTGAGCGTTTCTGCAGGGTACGAGTCGGGATCTCGGTCGATGATCGTCGAGCAGGTCTGGCATAGCCAGATGATGTTGCCAAAGCCGCGCCGGTCCTCTGCAGTCATTGCAGCGAGATAACGCGGCCCCCCAGGCGATGCCGCATGAATATGCGCGCCGACCCCCACATTGGAGAAGTCAACTTCGCCCACTGGCGCGGAGGTGGTGGCGCGGCAATCGGGATTGGAGCAACGACCTGCCGCCCGCTGGTAAGCCTGATTCTTGGTCGGTTTCGTGAAGTCGTCGCGTGCCATTAGATCGTCGCTAGTTTGTATGCAGATACTGTGTGGAGCTTTTTCGCCGACTGACGGCCGACGTGCAAGCAATCAATGGCCGTCCATCGGTTTTTTCTTGCGAGCGGGCCTGGGCGGTGGTTGAAACTGCGCCACCATTGCGCGCAGGGTGTCAGCTTCCGCTTTGTGCTGCGCCACTGCCTGCAGTGCCTGCTGTAGCTCAACGCCTTGCAGTTGGTTCACGCGGGCGCTCTCGGTCAGCGAAGCCCGTGCGCTCTCCAGGTCTGCGGCCAATCGTGTCTGGGCTGCGTTGGCCTCCAGGACCTTGGCATGGTGATCACGCTCCACTTCTGCGAACTTGCCCCGTAGCTGCTCCAGTTGCTTGTCAACCTGCGTTCGAGCGGTGCGCTCCCTATCAATTTCACGAAGCGCGCGGCGCTCGGCCTCGGCCGCACGGGAGGCCGCCTCATCGATGGCCGCACGCCCCTTGTCAAGTTCAGCACTGAAATGCTGCCTGCTCTTCGATTGCTCCTGCTTCAGCTCATCCACCTGCCTGGACAGAGCCTCACCTCTCGCTGTGCTCGCAGCGTGCGCACGCCGTTCTTGCTCAAGCTCTGCAGCAAGGGCCTGAGCTCGGGTCTCCAGTTCGGTGACTATGGTCTGTGCGGTCTGTATCTGGGTCTCCAGGACGGCGCTTCGCTGCAGAGCCTCCTGCAGGCCTGCCTGTGCACTCTGGGCCTCTGCGTGTGCCTCGACGCGCAGGACAGCTAGCTCCTCGCGCGCCAACTCCGTTGCCTGGGTCCACAGCACGCTGACCGCCTGGCCTGCAGCTTGTTTCAACGCGTCCGGAAGGTCCGGGTGGTCAATTTCCACCCGAGCTTTGCCGCGTAGGTCCTCCCAAAATTTGGCCAATGCTTCGGCCGGCGCGCTCATGGAGCCTTTTCGCACGTGCTGATACAGCTTGCTCGCGGTGGGCGTGATGCCGTACCGGAAAAACAGCAACGCGCACACCTCGCGGTACAGCGCTTTCGTATCGCTGAAACGCTCCCGCAGGGCTTCAACTTCGGCTTGGATTTCGGATTCTTCGCTCATTTTTAAATAATACAACGTATAACGTATGAATCAGTGATTTAATTTCCTATCTCTGGACATAATTACTCTAATGTCCATAAAATTTGGCTCATGAGCAGTTTGATCGTCGCACCAGCCGTTTTGGCGCATATTGAGCCTTTGGAGGGCTTGGTGCTACCCCTTCACCTGTCAGGCGAGCGGGGGCGCAATCGGGGGCAGGGTCTACCCCAAGTCGCAGCCAATGACGACCGTACTGCGGTTTTGGCCTGGCTCGCGCGCTACAGGGATTCCCCGGCCACGCTGGCCAGCTACCGCAAGGAGGCGGAAAGGCTGTTGCTCTGGTGCGTGCACCAGCACGGTAAGGCCCTGTCCGATCTGACCCATGAGGACTTCCTCGCATACGAGAGCTTCCTTGGAGACCCACAGCCGGCCGACCGCTGGGTCATGCAAGTCGCCCAGAAGGCACCCAGGTCCTCGCCCAACTGGCGTCCTTTCGCCAAGCCGCTGGACCGGCAGAGCCAGCGCCAAGCACTCTCGATTCTTAACGGCCTGTTCAACTGGCTGGTTCAGGCGGGGTACTTGGCGGGAAATCCCCTTGCCCTTAGGCGTCGCAAGACAGTCGTTGGGGCGACTAAGACGAGCCGCTTCCTGCCGCACGAACATTGGGCCCAAGTGCGTACAACGATTCAGATGCTTCCTACGGCAACACCGCGCTTAGCATCACAGGCGGCTCGCTACCGCTGGCTGTTCTCATTGCTGTACATCGCAGGACTTCGGATTTCAGAGGTTTGCGATCACACCATGGGGGACTTTTACTGGCGAAGGGGCGCCGATGGCAAAGAGCGTTGGTGGCTTGCAGTGCGCGGCAAGGGAGAAAAAGATCGGAGCATTCCTGCCACGGATGAGTTGGTCTTGGAACTGATGAGATACCGCAGCGCGAACGGGTTACCGCCACTTCCGCGCGAGGGGGACCCGCTGCCTCTACTCTTGCCGCTGATTGGAGGAGCTAAACCTATGGGACGTAGTGCCGTCCACGAACTCATCAAGAACGTGTTTCGCGAGACCGCGACGCGCTTGCGCGCCCTCGGACCCGATCACGAGGCGACTGCGGCTCATGTGGAGAAAGCCTCTGCGCACTGGATGCGGCATACAGCAGGCACCCATCAGAGTGACAACATGGATTTGAAGGCTGTGCGCGACAACCTGGGCCATGCCAACATTGCCACTACAAGCATCTACATCCACACGGAAGACGATAAACGGCACGACCAGACCTCTAAAGAGCACAAGCTCGGGTGGATGCACCCGTGAGATTCACTCGCTTACATGAATGCGGATCATTTTTTTCATATGGCGAATGAAAATGTCTCTGTGCGTAGCAGATGGCGCCCATGGTGATTCAATTTTCCACTAAACTGAATCATTAACGATGTTGACCCGTGGAACACCTTTCTGAAGTCCTCAAGATCCTGGATGGCGCCCTGAAGTCCAACCAAAGCATGGCTGCGAACTATGCGGGCCTTCTGGCAGACAAGCTCGAACGCAGTGGCAGCCGTCGCGAAGCGTCCGCCATCCGTGAGCGTTTAGCGCGTGTGCCCGCTGCGCTCATTTCAGCGCAGCGCGGCGCACAAGCCCCTGGGTCGTTGGGCGGACTTCCTGTGGATGGCGACAGTCGCTTGAACACGGTAGATGTCAGTCGTCCTTCCGTCGGCGAAGTCCAGTTGCTGCTGCCAAGTGGACTTCAAGCAAGACTGCAGGAATTCCTTTCGTCGGTTTTGCACCATGACAAGCTGCAGGCGGCCGGGGTTTCGCAGCCCCATCGTTTGGTGATGCATGGCCCTCCTGGTACTGGCAAAACCCAGACAGCCAGGTGGATCGCTGCCCAACTGCATCTGCCCCTTCTGACGGTACGTTGCGATACCTTGATCAGCAGTTTACTGGGGCAGACCAGCCGCAACCTTCGACGCGTATTCGACTACGCGCAGGAGGTTCCTTGCGTCCTTTTCCTTGATGAGTTCGACGCGCTAGCGACCGCACGCGGCAACGAGCGTGATGTGGGTGAGCTTCAGCGCGTGGTGATTGCCCTGTTGCAAAACATTGATGCGCTACCTGACGAGACCATTCTCTTGGCTGCGACCAATCACGATCAGCTCCTCGACTACGCCATCTGGAGACGCTTTACGTTCCGGCTCGCCATGCCGATGCCGGATCAGGAATTGCGAGAGCAGCTATGGGCTCAGTTCCTCGGAGCTTATGTACCTTCCCAGTTGAGCGTTGACCAACTGGCTCAGCGCTCGTCAGGACTTTCAGGCGCCGCCATTGAGCAAGTATGTTTGGATGCCAAGCGGGCGGCTATTCTTGCCGCTAAACCGCAGGTCGAGGAGACAGAGGTGTTTCGCCGGCTTGGATTGATGATGGCGATGATGGAAGGTCAGCGCCTGCATAGTTTGAAATCGGAGATCCAATGGCTGCGCCGTTGGCATCCCAGGTTCTTTTCTCAGAGGGTACTGGCCGCTGCTTACGGGGTGTCGCAGCGACAGATAAGAAATGCAATCGAGGAGGAGGATGGCCATGGCGACCAAGGAGATGAAAGCGCCACTTAGCGCGCAAAGTACCAATCCGTTTCATCGGATTCCCTTTCAAAATGCGGATCTTTCCGCACCAGAAAACGGCGGTGGCAGCCTCCGGGAACTGGTCCCCGTAACAGCAGAGTACCGCGAAGCGCTCGTGGGCACATTGGAAAATGCTGCCAGTGCGCTACGCCCGGAGATTGAGCGCTATCCGCACTCGCCAGGGGTGCTGATTCTCAAGTTGCGAGACACCGCGATCGCAAAATCCCACCGACCAAATACTCTGGCAGCAGAAGCTGGTCTCCAACCTGCCGGTGTCGGACGTATCGAGGAGATGCTGGTTGCTGCAAACGCAGCTAGCGTCCAGGCACTCGCCCGGGTTATCCGTACCCGCGAGACGCAGCAGATCAAGGCCAACCTCTCCGCGATTGAGAAAATTCACGCTTGGGACAAAACGCGCCGCATGGTGGGCACGGTTGCAGCATTGCGCGCTCGTGGTCGAGTGTTGCTGAGCCTATTTCGCTACCATGCAGCGGACGCTACGGCACGCAACGTGGATGCGTTGCGCGCCGTTCTGCTGCAACACAACATACATTCAGTGGAGATCCCTCAGCGTTGGGGCCCTCCTGTCATGCGCGTTGACCTGGCTGCAATCGGTGATCAGGCGATGGAAGCGCTGAGCATGTTTCCGGGTCTGAGATCCATCTTTCCCGAACCGAGAATACATACCAGTGCGGCTGCCTTCGGCATTGGTCCTGGTCCGCTGCCGCAGCCGCCAGCCGGTGTCGAGCATCCTGTCGTGGGCGTCTTCGATACCGGGACTGCCGCCAGCGCGACGAGTCTGAGGCCGTGGATCGCTTCCACGACTTCGTACGTGCTCCCTCCGGACACAGACTATGTACATGGAACGGCTGTCGCGTCACTGGTAGCTGGCGCCAAGATCCTCAACGGGGACCATGCATGGCTTCCAACCACAAGGTGCCAAGTGCACGACACATGCGGATTGGAGGCGGCTGGAGGCAACACGACGGATCTGATAGTTCGCCTTGCGGAAGCGGTTCGCAATGCGCCTCATGTGAAGGTATGGAACCTCTCCCTGGGAGGTGCTCAGATTGGGGACCATGAGTTCAGCTACTTTGCGCAACAATTGGATGCGCTGAGCGATGAACATCAGGTCCTCTTCGTGGTCGCAGCTGGGAACTATACAGGCTTGCCTCGCCGAGGCTGGCCAGTCGCCGACCTGCATCTTGAGGACCGGCTGAGCAGTCCGGGCGACTCCGTGCGCGCCCTCACGGTCGGTGCCGTTGCGCATCTCGATTCGCCCGGTGCGATGGTGGCAGCAGGCCATCCTGCGCCTTACTCCCGTCGGGGCCCGGGGCCTGTATTTACACCCAAACCGGATTTAGTCCACGCTGGAGGTGGTGTGCATGAACAGTGGGACGCTGGACCGAGCAGCTTGCAAATGCTCCACCCTTTTGACGCGCTGTACGGCAGTTTCGGAACAAGCTTCGCCACGCCGATTGTGAGTTCGGTGGCCGGTCACGTGTGGCAAAGCCTCGATGGAAATCCCGACGTAGCAGTCGCTCCTCACATGGTGAAGGCACTGCTGATCCATGCTGCGCGCTTGGCTTCTCCAGACTATGGCGCTCTAGAAAGGCGCTACTATGGGTGCGGTATTCCGCAAGACGCGTTGTCCGCCCTTTATGACAGCGATGACTGCTTCACGATGATGTTTGAAGCGTTGGTGGTGCCTGGCTTCAAATGGCGCAAAACTCCTTATCCCATCCCCGCCTCGTTGATGCACAACGGAAAGCTCAGGGCCGAGGTGATCATCACTGCTGCCTACTCGCCACCGTTGGACCCCAATGCCGGGGCCGAGTACGTACGTGCCAATGTCAACGTGAGTTTTGGTGTGCTGGATGGCTCGCGGATTTCCGGAAAGGTTCCCATGGAGGGTGAAGCGGGGACCACTGGTTACGAAGCCGCTCAAATCGAGCACGGCGGCAAATGGTCTCCGGTCAAACTGCACCGCAAGAAATTCCCGCAAGGGGTGGCAGGTGATCAGTGGGCCATCCAACTAGACGCGTTACTGCGGGCTAACGAGCCACCTTTGGCCGAACCCTTGAATGTCGCCCTTGTCGTAAGCCTACGTTCACTCGACGCCAACCGCCAAGTTCATGCCGACGGGGTGCGTGCTCTGGTTCAATCCAATTGGGTCCGCCAGCATTTGCCTGTCAGAGTTCCCGTTCAGGTGTGACCAGTCGGCTGCGCATTGAGGGCATGGTGTATTCGGGCGGCTTTGTACCGCGATCACTCGCCAGGATCGAGCACTGAACGCGAAGCCCTAAAACGGTACGTCGTCCAGAGTTGGCTGCAGATGCTGCTGCAGGTATTCAAGCTTGACCAGCAGTTCGTCAAAGGTGATCACCTCCACATCCTTACAGGCGTTGCGGAACACCTCAAAGCAACGCAGTTCTTTCTCTTCTACTGGCCGGCGTCCAGCGAGCACTATGCATCTGACGACATCTGCTCGGGAGGAACGCAAGGTCGGATTGTCAAAGGCGTGTTCCTTCCATCGCATGCGCAACTCGCTTTGCTGATGCAACACTTGCGTGATAGCGCCGCTCAGCTCCGAGTCTGGTCCAAATACATTCGGTGGCCTATAGGCTCGGGAACGCATCAAGGGAGCATCTGGAGTTTTGATTTCCACAATGGCGAGCGCCAGGCCTTGCTCTCTGAATAGAAAGTCACCAATCTGTGCTCCCGTTCCCGCAAGCGTAGATCCTTGGGCGTGAAACTGGGTGTGAGACAGCTCGACGGGCCGAGCGAAAGCCAGGCTCAGGACGAACTTGTGTTTCTCAAAGAAGCGTTGCCACTGTGCTTCCTTGAGGCTCTTGTTGAGCATTTCCCGGTACTGCCCAATCATGGCGGTCAGCGTAGCTCTTTCGATTTCCGCGTGCAGTCTCAGTAACTCAGAAGGCGCCTCGGCAGCCAGCACATCGACCTGCGTTTGTACGGATTGAATGCTAGCGCGCCGCTCCGCGCGCTCGCGATACGCGGTCTGAACTGCGTTCTCTCTTCGTACCTGCACCAATGGCGGTGCTTTGCGCTCAATCCGCTGGAACCTGTCAGGGGCGATCTCTGCGAGCACCTGGTCATGTACCAAGCTGTGCTTGGAATGCTGAATGAGTTGCCGTCCCCTAGTTTTAGTCCGGTTGAAGGCCCTGCGCAGGCTATCCACTTTGTTCTGGTCGATGAACACCGTCCGTCCGTCCAAGCGTAGTCGGATCTTTTTGCCGATCACAAGGACGTCAGCCTGCGGTATCAACGATAACGACTGCCAAACCGAATCAAGATCCTTGATGAGGCCAAGCCCTTCACTGGGTTGATCAAAAATGTTGGATGCCAGTCTCAACGCCACGTGCGCCGCCACGTCTTGTGGATCGTTTGGCAACGTGCCATCCGCGTCATCTTCGTAAATCACGGTCTTGAAACGGCCGTGTTTCGGTGTGAGATAGCGTTTTGTGTGCGGGTTCGCATGTATTGGATACATGACGATGCTGTTTGGAAGGATCGTTGCCAACAAGGGCCATTCAGATTCAGGGCGCTCTTGCCAAAGAAGAATGTCTCGGTCAATCAGCTCGAACGTCTTGAGGTACAGCTTCTTAGCCGGCTCACCTTTTTCAGTCGCGTCGTGAACCTTGAATTGAGCCTCCATGACTTCGTTACCACTCAGAATTGCAGGACCTCCAGCGTCCTCGCTCGTATCTGTATCCATACCGTGTCCCTCCTGATCATTCTTGAATTGGTCCTCATCACAGGTGCTGATGTTAGTGGTCAAAGTCCGGGAGCAAGGCCCGCGTTTCATGTGGGTTTCAGTTCACATCCACTCGGTGTCGCTATGATCGCGTGCTAGTTTTACCTGCAAGCTCTTTAATACATGCGCCGGCTGCTCGCAGTCATCCTGCTGCTCTCCTTCTTCTGTCAGGCCTTTGCAACGGCCCGTCAGTTGGTCGTTTTCGACCACGAGGGAGCTTTCCAGGCTGCGCATGCAGAAATGCATCTGGAAGGCTCCGCCCACCACCATGATGAACACGGTGTGGCGTACCAAGACGATTCCCAGGAGTCCATCCAGCACATGCTGGCGGAGGCAGGCCCAGGGACCGCAGCACTTTTCCACTTCCCCCAGCTGTCGCTTCTTCTCGACCGCTCGCCCCCACCGGCCGTGACCGCCGAATCCGTCAGCCCGTCCCCTCATCTGGACGGTTTACGACGACCTCCCCGACTGATTTCCTGATCCACCCTTAGCGCCGCGCTTTCCACACGAAAGCGGGGTTGTTCATCGGTGCGGTACTGCTTTGATCAGGCGCTGATGCGTCAACGATCCTGGTTAGCCGCCTTTGATCGGTCAGGAATCACGTGCGTTTTGTTATTTCCAGGCTTGCGGTGCGTTGTGCCGCAGGCTGTGCTTTGAGCTGCGTCCTCGGTGGCGCTGCGGTTGCGCAGTCCAATACCGCCCCATCACTTTCAGCCACGGCATCGCCCGTGGCTCCCACACTGGCACAAGCTGTCGAGTCTGCATGGCAGCGCACCACGCAGGCGAGAGAAGCAGAAGGTCAGACACAGCGGGCTGCTGCTGAACGGGTAGCAATCTCCAGCCTTTGGGCGGCCCCCCCAGCACTGGAGTTTTCCTACAGGGATGACCGCTGGCAAACTTCGGCGGGACGCAGAGAGGCCGAGGCCGGCCTGGCGTGGCCGCTGTGGTTGCCGGGGCAGCGCAATGCACGCGGCGCTGCTGTGGATGCCGACGTAGAGCTGTCACAGGCTGCCGTTCAAGCGGGGCGCCTGCATTTCGCGGGATTGGTGCGGGAAGCCGCCTGGGGCATTGCCGCGCAAAAGGCCGAGTCCGACCTGGCGGATGCCCAGGTGCGATCTCTGCAGGAGATATCCAACGACGTACGCCGCCGCGTCAAAGCGGGTGATCTGGCCCATGCGGATGCGCTTGTCGCTCAATCCGAAGCGCTGGCTGCGCAATCTGCACAGATGGCTGCACGGCAGCGTCTGAGCGCCAGCCTGTCTCAATGGACAACCCTGACGGGCATAGCCCTGGCGCCTGATCTCCCGTCTGTCCCAGTTTCTGATGGTGCTGCAGTTTCACCAGGCGGGGGGCACTTCGCCGTTGAAACGCACCCCGATGCGCGTGTCGCTGCACTGACGGTTGAGCGCGCTCGCAAGCGGCTGGACGTGGTGGCCGCCACGCGGCGCGACCCTCCAGAGCTCTTGCTGCGCATCCGACAAGACACCCCCGGGCGGGGTGAGTCGGCTCAAAACAGCATCGGCGTCGGCGTGCGCATTCCCCTGGGCACAGCGAGCCGCAACCAACCGCTGCAAGCTGCCGCACTGAGTGAGCTGGACGTAGCGCTGACCACGAAACAGCGAACCGAGGAGCGGCTGGCTGCTGACGCAGCGATGGCGCAGGCTGCGGTGCACACGGCCGAGCAGCAACTGGAGGCAGAGCGCCAGCGCTCGGCACTCCTGCGGGAGCGTGCCACGCTCATTGATCGGTCTTTCAAAGCTGGAGAAACACCGCTGCCGGAGTTGTTGCGCGCGCTCGCTGCAGCTACCCAGGCCGACACCAGCTTCGCGCGCCAGCAAGTGGCTCTGGGCTTGGCCCGCGCCCGCTTCCAGCAATCTCTCGGAATCCTTCCATGAATCTCTTGAATCTATTCCCCTCTCGTTGCCGCCTCTCATTGCTGGGAACAGGCTTGGCCTTGCTGGTGCTTGCCGGAACACCCAGCTATGCCGCTCCAGGTGCGCACGGTCCCAATGGCGAGCACTTGGATGCCCCCGCTCAAGCTGGGGCCCAAAGCGGCACCGTACCCAGCTTTGAGGCTCGCTCGGAAGCCTTCGAGTTGGTGGGCCGACTGCAGGGCGGAGAGTTGTCCATCCTGATCAACCGCTTTGCCACCAACGAACCTGTGCTCAACGCCACGGTCGAAGTAGAGACGGGCAATCTCAAGGCCCCTGCCAAGTTCCATGCGGACATGGGCGACTACGCCATCGACGATGCCAACATGCTCAAGGCCCTGGCGGCGCCCGGTGACCACCCCATGGTGGTCACCGTACTGGCGGGCAATGACTCCGATCTTCTAGACGGCAACCTCAAGGTCGCGGGCGCCGCGCTCGATGACCATGGCCACTCCCACGACGACGGTCACGCCCATGGGCCCTCCCGAACGGTCTGGCTGGCTCTGGCCCTGGTCGTCCTGGCGGCGGTCGGTTGGTTCTTTGGTCGCACGCCAAAGGCTGCAGGTACGTCCTCTAAAGGAGGTGCGCTGTGAACTCATCGACGCAAAAAACCAAGGCAACCAGCATGCTCCATGTTTTCGGCTTGAGTGTCATCACGTGCATCGCGGCGATGTTCCCACCTGTTGCCGTTGCAGCGCCGGGTGCCCATGGCCCGAACGGTGAGCATCTGGACGCCCCCACGGCGGTCAACGCATCCGGTTTGATGCGGTTGCCAGACGGTAGTGTCAACGTTCCGATGCTCGCCCAACGGCGCTTGGGCATCCGCACGCAGTTGACACCGGAAACCCAGGCCGCAGCCACCATCGAGTTGTCGGGCCGGGTGGTAGTGGACCCCAATGCGAGCGGTCGGGTTCAGGCAATCCATGGGGGCCGCATCGAAGCGGCCCCTCGCGGGCTACCGGCCGCTGGCCAGACCGTGCGCCAGGGGGAGGTGCTGGCCTATGTGGCTCACCACGCAGAGCCCTATGCCTTGGCAAACCAGCAAGCCCAATTGGCAGAGTTGCGTAGTGGCCGAGAACTGGCTGCACAGCGTGTGCAGCGGCTGCAGTCCCTCGAGGGCACGGTGCCACGCAAGGAGATCGAGGCGGCACGTGCTGAGCTGCAGAGCCTCAGCGCGCGCGAAAAAAGCATTGGCGCGAGTCTGGCTGCACGAGAGGCCTTGCTGGCCCCCGTCTCCGGGGTGATTGCAAGGGCTGATGCGACCAAAGGCCAGGTGGTTGAGGCCCGCGAAGTGTTGTTCGAGGTGATTGACCCTGCACGCGTGCTGGTGGAGGCCACTACGGCAGATCCTGGCTTGCCCGCACGCACGGGTACAGCCCACTTGCAGGGGGTGCCTGGCGTCAAGTTGCAGCTGATCGGCGCTGCGCGCAGCCTGCGCGATGGCGTGCTGCCAATGACCTTCAGGGCGGTCCCGGAGCAATCGGGCAAGGCTTTGCCGCTGGCGGTCGGACAGCCTGTCACCGTCGTGGCCTCGCTGAACGAGCAGGTCAAAGGCTACGTCCTGCCTGCGCAGGCCGTCGTGCGCAACAGTGCCAACGAACCGGTGGTCTGGATCAAGTCCGGCGCAGAGCGCTACATTCCCCAGCCGGTACAGTACCGGTCTCTGGACGCCGCCACTGTGGTCGTCACGCAGGGCCTGGGCGCTGACAACCGCGTGGTGGTGCAAGGTGCACCGCTGATCGCACAGATCCGCTGAACGGAGCCCACGCAATGTTCAATTGGATCGTAAGGAACAGCCTTCACAACCGCCTGTTCGTCCTGGCGGTCGCGGCGCTGCTGATGGTCTACGGGGCTATCACCGCATGGCGCACGCCAGTCGATGTGTTTCCTGACCTCAACAAACCCCTGGTCACCGTCTTGACGGAAGCAGGAGGTATGGCACCCGAAGAAGTCGAGCAACTGGTGACCTTCCCTCTGGAGACCGCGCTCAACGGCATGCCGGGGGTCACGCGCGTGCGCTCCACGTCAGGGGTGGGCCTGTCCATCCTCTATGCCGAGTTCGATTGGGGGACGGACATCTACCGCAACCGCCAGCTCGTTGCGGAGCGCCTGGCACTGGTGCGGGAGCAACTCCCAGGGGGCATCACGCCCGTCATGGGGCCAGTGTCTTCCATCATGGGCGAAGTCATGCTCATCGCACTGCCGTTGGCAGCAGGCGATGGTAAGGCCGCCGCAGCGACACCCATGCAGGCCCGTGAGTACGCGGACTTCGTGCTGCGCCCAAGACTGCTGTCGATTCCAGGGGTGTCTCAGGTCATCCCCATCGGCGGCGAAGTACGCCAGTTGCGGGTGGAGCCTGATACCGCGCGCATGGCGCAGTTCGGGGTGACATTGACGCAGATCGAGCAGGCCCTTCGAGGTTTTGCAGGGAATGCGGGAGGTGGCTTCATCGACCTCAACAGCCGTGAATTTCTCATTCGCCACATTGGCCGCACCAGCCGTGTCGAAGACCTGCAGGGCGTGGCCGTAGCCTGGAAGGACGGCCGGGCCATCTTGCTGGAACAGGTGGCCAATGTCCGGTTCGCTGCAGCCATGAAGCGCGGCGACGCCGGATACAGCGGCGTGCCTGCCGTCATCGTCAGTGTGCAGAAGCAGCCTGCGGCCGATACCGTCAAGCTCACCCACGCCATCGAAGCGGCATTGGGGGATCTTAAGCAGGGGCTGCCCGTGGGGTTGGCTGCTCCGAAAGTGTTGTTTCGCCAGGCTGACTTCATCGAGGCGTCCATCGGCAACGTGACCGAGGCCTTGCGGGACGGCGCCATCATGGTGGCCATCGTGTTGTTCGCCTTCCTGTTGTCCGCGCGAACCACTTTGATCTCGCTCGTGGCGATACCCTTGTCGCTGGCCGTAACAGCCATGGTGTTCCGGCTGCTGGATCAGTCCATCAACGTCATGACCCTGGGAGGCCTGGCGATTGCCATTGGCGAGCTGGTAGACGATGCGGTGGTGGATGTGGAGAACATCCTGCGCAGGCTGAAGCAGAACCGTGCCCAGGGCAATCCACTGTCCATGCTGGAGGTCGTGCGTCGGGCAAGCGTGGAAGTCCGCTCGGGCATCGTCTACGCCACCGCCATCGTGGTGCTGGTGTTTGTGCCGCTGTTTGCGCTGCCGGGCATCGAGGGTCGCCTGTTCACGCCCCTGGGCATCGCCTATATCGTGTCGGTGCTGGCATCGATGCTGGTCTCAATGACGGTTACGCCCGTGCTGTGCCTTTACCTATTGCCGGGGATGAAACGGTTGGACCATGGTGACAGCACCCTGGTCGCCTGGCTCAAGCGGCGGGATGCGCAAGTGCTCAGCTGGTCGTTTTCTCGCGCCAAGTCGCTGATGGCTGTCGCCGCACTGGCGGTGGCGGCAGCGGCGGCCAGTGTCCCGTTTTTCCCGCGCGCCTTTCTTCCGGCGTTCAATGAGGGCTCGCTGGTGCTTGGCATGGTGTTCAACCCAGGCACTGCGCTGGCGGAAGCCAATCGCATGGGCGCGTTGGCGGAGACGCTGATCGCAGAGGTCCCCGAGGTCACCCAGGTGGGGCGCCGGACGGGACGCGCCGAGCTGGATGAGCATGCAGAAGGCGTGCATTCGGCCGAGATCGATGTGGACCTGAAGCGGTCCGCCCGGGACCGCGAGGCCGTGATGGCAGACATCCGTGCCCGTTTGGCCGTCCTTCCAGCCCAGGTGGCCATTGGCCAGCCTATCTCCCACCGCCTGGATCACCTCTTGTCAGGGGTGCGGGCGCAGATAGCGCTCAAGATCTTCGGCGATGACACGGACACCCTACGGGGCCTGGCCGAGCAGATGCGCCAGGGACTCTCGGGCGTTCCAGGGCTGGTGGATCTGACCGTGGAAAAGCAGGTGCTGATCCCCCAGATCACGGTACGGCTGGACCACCGCAAGGCCGCGCAGGTTGGGCTGTCTCCTGGCGAGGCGGTGCGGGTCCTACAGGCTCTTACAGATGGTGCCCATGGTGCGCAAATCGTTGACGGCCTGCGCCGGTATGAACTGGTGCTGCGCCTGCCCGATGACAAACGCAGTCCTCAGGATCTGGCACGCACGCTGATCGACACGCCTGCGGGACAGATACCGGTGTCCGCCATCGCCACGGTCCAGGAAACCGATGGACCCAACCAGATTGGCCGAGAGAACGGTCGTCGCCGCATCGTCGTTTATGCCAACACGGACGGCTCCGACATGGGCCGCGTCATCGGTGACATTCGGGCAGTGATGGCCAAGACGCCATTGCCGCCTGGGACCTTCCTGAGCTTGGAAGGCCAGTTCCAGGCTCAAGAGCAGGCGATGCAATTGATCGTCGGTCTGTCGTTTGTGTCCTTAGCGATGATCTTTCTCGTTTTATATGGACGCTACAAGTCGGCCGTGCTGGCCGGGATCATCATGGCCAATATTCCGCTTGCGCTGATCGGCAGCGTGGCTGCGATGTGGCTGGCGGGGGTGAGCCTGTCGGTGGCCTCCATGGTGGGTTTCATCACGCTGGCGGGTATCGCCACGCGCAATGGGATTTTGAAGGTCAGCCACTACATCAACCTGTGCAAGTTCGAGGGAGAGGCCTTCGGCCAACCCATGATCGTGCGCGGCTCGCTGGAACGGTTGACCCCGGTGCTCATGACGGCGCTGGTGGCTGCCTTTGCGCTGACCCCGCTACTGTTGGCGGCCGACGCACCTGGTAAAGAAATCCTGCATCCGGTGGCGGTCGTGATTTTTGGTGGACTCGTCAGTTCGACCTTGCTGGACACGTTGCTGACGCCCGTGATGTTCTGGCTTTTTGGTGAAGGTGCCACCCGGCGCTTGATTGAAGGCGGCGGCGCTCAAACCCAAAGCGAGCCGATGGACCAAGAAGCCTATTGATCCCTCACTGAGACTGTATTACTTCCATCTTTTTGAAAGAGGCCTCGGAGCGCTGCCTTTTGAAGCGCTCTATTGAAACAAACTCAACGAAAGGCAACCCAAATGATCATGAAAACGAACTTCTCCCAACTGATGGCAGCCACCACCATCGTGATGGCATCCTTGGCAAGTGCGCCCGCTGCCATGGCCCATGGTGCCGCCGCCCCTGTGCATGGCGGAGTCGTGCAAACCGCTGCCGATTTGTCGTTTGAGTTAGTCGCGACACCCGATGGCGCGAATATCTACATCCAAGACCACGGCAAAGATGCGGATGTTTCACGGTTCGAGGGCAAGCTGACAGTGCTCAACGGTGCGGATAAGTCCGAAGCGCTCCTGAAACCTGCAGGTGCGAACAAGTTAGAGGCCAAGGGAGTCACCCTGTCCAAAGGGTCGAAGGCTGTCGCGGTGCTCACGACCGGCAGCAAGAAGAGCATCACGGTGCGGTTCACGGTGAAGTAAGGCAGCAATGGCGCTCCAATCCCTGCATCTGCCAGCTTTGCGAGGCGGCCTGCTGGCCTTGCTGGCGGCGGCCTTGTTCGGCATCAGTACCCCCATCGTCCAGCGGCTGGGTGCAGGGCTCGGAGCGTTTACTACGGCAGCGCTTCTGTACGCGGGTGCCGCTGCGGTAGGCGTCTTGTCTCTGCGGACTGCCGCCCAAGAAGCAAG
The DNA here is from genome assembly GCF_001298675.1 of Paenacidovorax caeni. Taxonomy (GTDB): domain Bacteria; phylum Pseudomonadota; class Gammaproteobacteria; order Burkholderiales; family Burkholderiaceae_C; genus Paenacidovorax; species Paenacidovorax caeni. The sequence goes on along the minus strand of NZ_CYIG01000041.1, from coordinate 299 downwards.
ATTGCAGAGTTCGGATACCTGGCGTCTCATCGCCATGGCCGGATTCGGAGCAGCCCTCGGCCCGGTTGCCCTGTCGTGGGGGTTGCAACACACGAGCGGTGCCAGCGCGTCGCTCATGCTCACTCTGGAGGCTCTGTTCACTGCAACGCTTGCTTGGTGGCTATACGGGGTCTCCTCGTTTTCAGTGCAATAAGTGACGGTACGAAAAGCTAGCACTGGCGCGGAGGTGGTGTTGGTAGATCGTTGATTTCATTGACTTTCCTGTTCACTTTCAAATCTGCGATTCGTGGCGTCAAACC
>NZ_CYIG01000040.1 GCF_001298675.1 Paenacidovorax caeni | reverse complement strand
TGGCATGAATCGACGAGGCGGCCTTCCCAGAAGACCACGCCCAACATAGCATCGCGCATGACGGGGAAGAGGAAGGGGATCGGTTTGTTTGGCGACTGCCAATCTACCAACCTCAGAACCGTCAACCACTACTTCCCCCAGATCGCGCGAAGAACCAGAAGAAAGGCGGCGGCCGCAGCGGCGGCAGCAGGGTATCCGATGGTGGCGGCCGCACGGCCGAGGACACGGGCGGCGGTGCGCGCGGTCCGGTGCCGGGCGACATGCAGCAGCGCCCGCCTGTGCAAATCACGCTGCACGCCAACGGTATCAACGACCCAGTCAAGCTCGCCCGCTTGATCGAACCCGAGCTGCGCCGCATCGCCCAGCTCGCGCGCTGAGTTTTAAAGCGTTTTCATCACTGCGCGAAGGCGTGTAGCGGCACAGTCGCTGCATGCCCTCCGTACAGCGCTATCTCTCCGGCCGTGACAACCTCGCCCGTACCGCAACCCTGGCGGCCAGCAGTGTGCGCGCGAGTACGGCGATTGAGCGGGTGTCCGCGCGCCGCACGGGCGGCGGCCGAGTGCGCCTGGCGGGCAGCTACACGGGCCACGAAGCGGCAAGCGTCGATGTAGAGATCGTCTCGGCCGGGGGCGTTCCGCGCGCCTCGGTGCCGCAATTCGTGGGCGTGGGCAATGGACAGCTCACGGTGCAAAGCGTGGACGCCGCCGCCGCGCTGCAGGAATTCACCATCACGCTGGCCGACCTGGGCATTGAGACGGCCACGGCGGGCCTGGACGTGCGCGAGGTGCGCATCCGCGCCCGCGCGCCGGGCAGCGGCGGCAATGCCTTGCACATCACAGTGCAGCCCGCCCTCACGCGCACGGCCACGGCCTGGGCGCTGCTCGCGCCCTGGAGCACAAGCACGGCCACGCAGACCGGGCCGCAGTGGGACTTCGGCGGCCTGCCGCTGTCACCCAAGGACGAGCTCGACGCGGCAAGCCCGCGCATCGCGTTTGGCTTCGACCCCCAGGTGTACCGGCCCTGGCGCAAGTTCAAGGATGGCGCCTGGCAGTTCGGCCTCTCGCCCGCGCTGCAGCGCGACGTGCCCGCAAGCACGGCGGTCTACAGCGTAACGGGAGGCTATGTCGTTACCGTAAGCGATGGGGTGACCACAGAGACTTTCGGGGACACGCAAGCCACCCCGGCACAGGCCGCAATCGTCACGTTTTATGACCTGCTGACCGCACTGGCCGCCTCGGCGCTGGTGGAGGTGGCGGGCGTAGTGGCCGCAGACCGCACCAGCGGCGGGCAAGCGGCCATCGACGTGCCGCTGCGCACCAGCGCGTGGCTCATGGCGATGGCGGGCCGGGTGGCGCTGCGTGATGTGACCGTTCCAGACCAGGCACCCACGCAGACGTTGACGGTGCGCTGTATCAACGCGGACGTGGTGGGCAAGGAACGCTGGAGCGTGTCGGGCGACGTGTCTGGCGTGTTGGCCGGGGCGACCACGGGCGTGCCGTATGCAAGCAACGCAGCGCTTTTCACGATCCCCGCAGTTAACCCTGCGGCCGTTGGCAGCGGCCAGTGGGGTGTGGTGTGGTCACCCGTGGGGCGGGACGAAGACAAGGGCGAAGTGACGCCCAGCGCGTGCCTGCGGCCGGTGAAGCTGGGCATCAACGCCCGCCCGCTCACTGTCACGTTCCGCTACGTCAAACGCCCGCCAGCGCAGTGCGACTGCCGCAAGGTGGCGCCTATCAAGGTTTCAGATAAATGTCTTGGTTTAGGAGGTGACGACATGCCACTCGATCCGGCGCATCAAATGCGCCTGGCGCCGCTGTACCAGTGGCGCTCTACATTTGCTGCCAGCAATACGGCGGTGCAGCTCAATCCGGCGTATTCCAAGGTGGATATGGATTTTGCCGATGCCATCGCGGGGGCTTTTGCGCTCGCGCTGGGGGAGATTTACGAGTCCACGCCCGCGCTGGCCGAGTGGGATACGGCTTATGCGGCGATGGTGGCGGATATGGCGGTGCTGCTGGCGCTGGGCGGCAAAGAGCCGTTTGAGCGCACGATGCTCCAGGCCAAACCTAACAGCGTGTGGCTGAACCCGGTGAGCGGCAAGCTCTTTGTGTGTGCGTATGCGAGTAATGGTTCCGGCGTTTCCCCCGGCGACGAAAACTGGGTTGATCCGGCATCCCCTGAGTGGGATGAAAGCGGCAACAATTTCAGAGTTCAGCACGGTAGCGGTTGGGCAGACTATGCCTGTCTTGGCGCGGCAGGAGACTTATCTCCCACAACTGGCGACGCGGATCGGGTCCAGCTCCTGCGCCGTTACACCGCGCGCATGGACTACTGCCGCACCCTGGCGGGCATCGTCCCAAAATCTGATTCCAGCACCACAGACGCGGGCGGGTGCTGGATTGACCACGAAGACCCCTTCTGGTGGGTCGATACCGATGGCTACTACCTGCCCGCATTCACGAACAAACCGTATATCTCAAGCCGCCGCGATGCTGACGGCAAGCCGTACTCCACGCGCGAGTTCGGCTTTGGCCTGGCCGTGGCGTGCGAGAGCCACCTCAAGATCGGCGACTCGATCACGCTGCGGATCGAGTCGGTTGACAGCGAGCGGCCCTACCGCGTCGGCGATGAAGCCATCCTGCAGACCATCGGCGCGGGCGCGGCCTGGCTGACCGGGGGCATCGACGGCACGGACGTGCAGACCTGGCGCGTGCTGGGCAGCGGCACCGGGCCGCTGCCCGACTACATCGTGCCTACGGACGGCACGCCCGCGCCCATGTACGACCAGGCCGGGGTGGCGCTGCGGCTCGCACTGGGCGGCATCCCGTTCCAGCTCGGCGATGCGTTCACCTTCGCGGTCGAGGCTGGGCAGTTCCGTTGGCGGCAGGGCGGCGGCACCTGGTCTGCCCTGGCCGACATCCCCCCGGGCGGCCAGGCGGCGCTGGCCGATGGCATGCAGGTGGTGTTTGAGGCGGGGGCGGCGCCGTCCTTCGTTCCGGGGGATGCCTACGCCTTCGCGGTGCACCAGCCGTGGGCGGCCAGCCATGTGCAGAACGCGCAGGCCACGGCCTGGGGCTGGGAGGGCAGCAGCGCGTCGATGGAGATCGACCTCGGCGCGGTGCAGCAGATCGGGGCCATTGCCCTGGCGCGCTACCAGTTGCCAGGCGGCGCGGCCGTGGCCGCCGAGGTGTCGCAGGATGGCGCGGTATGGTCTGCGCCGCTCGCCCTCGATGTCACGCGGCCGGTAAGCGTGGCCGTGTTCCACCTGTTCATGGCCGCGCGCTTCGTGCGGCTCTCGGTCACCAACGCACCGGGCGGCAGCATCGGCTGGATCTGGTGCGGCCAGCCCCTGGCCACCGAGAACCACGCCAGCTCCTGCGACCGCCTGCGCCGCTGGGCCTCCACGCGCGGCAACGGCCCGAATGCCGCCGCGCTCTACGCAGGTGCAGGGACAGGGTGGAAGCTCGCCTGGGAAGACGCTTTGCTGGAGCCTGACGTGGCTGCGCTGCTGGGCCTGGGCGACTGGGCGCAGGAGCACGATGAGCCGCTGCTGTTCGTGCCGCACCACATGCACGCGGCCGACGCATCGCTGGTGCGCTGGAGCGCCGATGCGCTGCAGATCAGCGACATACACGCCTACCAGCCGGATAACGAGGCGTGGCGGCTCATGTCCGGCGCGCTGGACCTGGAGCCCGTGTTCGCATGACGCCGTGGCTTGAGATCGACGCCGGGGCCGATGGCGGCCAGGTCAACCTGGTGCGGCCGGGCAGCGCCGCGCCGCCCGGCCGGGACGGCATGACGCTGCCGCTGCTGGCGGGCCTGTCGAGCATTCAGCGGCCGTTGTCCATCCCGGGCATTGCCGCCGCCCCCGTGAGCAACATGGACGCCACGCTGGACAACGCGGGCGGCCAGTTGACCCGGCTGTGGGGCCAATGCCCGCCGGTGCGCCGCGCCGTGCGCGTGGCGACGCAGGCGGGCGTGCTGTTCGACGGCATCGCCGTGGGCCTGCAGCTCGGCGGCGAGGTGCGCATGAGCCTGGAGGCCGGGGCCGACCGGCCGCTGTCGGACAACGTGCCGCTGCGCACCAGTGCCGTGTGGGGCGGATGGCGCGACGTGAAGGTGCTGCCCTGGGCCTGGGGCCATGTGACGCTGACGCCGATCCAGTACAGCGACGACCAGCGCGTGTTCTTCCTGGCCGACCACCCGGTTCAAGGAGTCGATGAAGTCAAGCGCGACGACGTTGCCACGGATGCCTGGGCCTTCTACAACGGCGTGGACAGCACAGGCCGCGCCGTGGCGTTTGTCGAGCTGGCGATGCCGCTGGCCGAGGGCGAGCGCCTGGCGGTGCGCCTGCGCGGGCGCATGCACCCGGACACCGGGCGGCTGCTGCAAACTCCGGCCGAGATCCTGCACGACGTGCTGGCGAACCTGGCGCGCGCCCCGGTGCAGTGGGCCGACCTGGACGACTACCGCACCGAGACCGCGCACATCGTGCTGGGCGGCCTGCTGGCGGACAACAGCATCAGCATCCGGGCGGCCGTCGATGGGCTGCTGCAGTCCTGCGGCGGCGCCTGGGCGGCGGCGATGCCAGGCGTTGCGATCACCTGGCCGCCGCTGCCCGACGACGCGGCGCCCGCGCTGCGCGTGGACAAGCTGACGGCCCAGGGCCTGCAGGCCAGCACCACGGCGGCCGGGCTGCATACGGCCGTGCGCGTGCTCTACGACTACGACCATGCGGCGCAGCGCTACCGGCGCGCTATACAGCTCCAGGCGCCCGAGGCGGTGAAGGACTTCGGCTTGCTGGAGCTGGAGTGGCCCGCGCCCTGGCTGCGCACGCCGCGCCAGGCCGAGGAACTGGGCCAGCGCGTGCTGGGCTGGCTGGCCCGGCCGCGCTGGCGCGTGACCTGGCAGCACAGTTTCGCGGACGTGGCCACTGGCGGCTGGGTAGACATCGCGCACCCGCTCTCGCCGATTTCTGGCCGCCACCGGCTGGTGAGCGCCGAGCTGGACTTGTCGGCGGCGGGCCTGGCCTGCGCGGTGGAGGCGCCCGTGGGGCCTGTGCCCGAGATCGAAACGACCACGCTTTCGACGGCGTTCGACCCTGTGATCCAGCCGGGCGTGACGGTTGAAGTCGCCAACGGCGAGATCATCTTCACGGCGCGCGACGAGCAGGGACGGCCGCTGGCCGGGGCCAAGATCACGCTGGACGGCGGCGCCTCGCGCATCGCCGACAGCGCCGGGCGCGCGTCGTTCCCGGTGCAGCGCGGGCGGCATGTGCTGCTGATCGAGGCGCAGGGCTACCCGGCCTCGGAAGTCGAGGTGGTGGTGTGATGCAGCGCAGACGGTTTTTTGCGGCACGGCCGGTGCAGCAGGTGCCGGGCCAGCGTGTCGAGGTGGCGGTGCAGGTGCGCAGGAGTGTTGCACCTGCTGCACCAGCAGCGCCGGTTATGCCCGTTGCGCCAGAACTGTCATGGGTGAACACGCCGGACGAGGCCCTTGCGGCGCAAATATTGCGCGGGGACGAAGCTGGGGATGTGGTTTTTGAGGTCAAAGACAGTGATGACGGGCTGGTGCACATTGCACACAAATACGGCGGCATTTGGGAGCGGCAGCCTTGGATTACAACCGGCTGGACGGGCACACCCTGGAAGAGTCAGGAGTCCGATGGTGTGCCGCTACCGATGGCGGGACCGGGTTGGCGTTGCGAGCTGATCAATAGCCAGGTCAGTGTGTCTGATGATTTGTTCAGGATGCCGTTGTCAACGTGCTATGTCGGCATCATCGTAGGCGTATCCGCCGAGCGCGTGGGCTGGCAGCTTGACTGGGATTCGACGGCGGATGAGGGCAGCGGCGGTGACGACACAAGCGGGCAAACGGGCTGGGGAGATGCTGTATCACGCAGTGGACACGTCGCCCGGGCCGTTGGATGTCAGGTGCTTGTATACCCCGTACTTTATGGCGGCGGCAATGACGATGCCGACACGCTGACTGCAACCGCGCTGGTTGATGGCGTCGCAGTTGGTGCCCTTCGCTTCATTGCCCGGCGTGTTGGCTGGTAGATAAAAGACGGGCGACCTGGCCGGGTGCTGTAACACCAGGCCAAGCCCCCGACCCGCAGAAGTGCCCTGCAAGTCAGGCAAGACCCGCCACTCTCGCGAGAGCGCGTCGAGCCTACCATTTTCGCAACAGGAAATAGGCTTGCAATGGAAGAAATAAGGTGCGGCGCATGTGGCCGCAAACTGGGCGAAGGCATCTTCGCTCGCCTCGCTATCAAGTGCCCCCGCTGTGGGACGCTGAATCAGTTCCAGAGCGCTACGAGCGCCTCTTTGTCAGAACGCCAGCCGAGCGTCCAACCTTTGAAACGCTCGAATGACGAAAGCAACTTTTCCCATATTCACCCCGCCCGGCCCGGACACGATCCCCAGCGACGGGCGCAATCCCTCCCTGGCTGACCGCTTCCTTGCAGTGCCGTTCTCGCTGCTGGATGCACGCACGGGCTGGTGGCGCGACCGCAAAGCGGCCTGGCTGGCGATCGGCATCCAGTCCGAGCTGGGCCGCAGTGACCGCCTGCTGTACCCCACCTCGGCGCAGCCACCCGCAACCTACGCGGCCAAGAACGCCTACGAGGCGGCCCTTGGCCGCAAGGCGACCTGGGCCGAGTTCGCCCAGGCCCACCCGGACAAGATCCGGCACCAGGGCACCAGCGTGTTCGACCCGGTGCTGTGCGAGCTGGTGTACCGCTGGTTTTCTGCGCCGGGCCATCTGGTGCTCGACCCCTTCGCAGGCGGCAGCGTGCGCGGTATCGTCGCAGCGGCCACGGGCCGGGCCTATGCAGGCGTTGACTTGCGCGCCGAGCAGGTGCAGGCCAACCGCGCGCAGTGGGCCGCACTGGGCCAGCCTGGCATGCCCCCGCCGCGCTGGGTGCAGGGCGACGCGCTGACGGTGCGCCAGGCGCTGCCCGAGGTGCAGGCCGACTTGCTGTTTTCCTGTCCGCCCTACGGCAACCTGGAACGCTATAGCGACGACGAGGCCGATCTTTCAACCATGCGCTATCCCCGCTTCCTGCAGACCTACCGCCAGATCATCAAGGAGTCCGTGGCCCTGCTGCGGCCCGACCGCTTCGCCTGTTTCGTGGTCGGCGACTTCCGGGACACCAAGGGCCTGCAGCGCGGCTTCGTGGGCGACACCATCGCAGCCTTCCGGGATGCTGGTGCTCAGCTCTACAACGAAGCCATCCTAGTCACGTCGGCCGGTTCGCTGCCGATCCGGGCGGGCAAGGCGTTTGAGGTGTCTCGCAAGCTGGGCCGGACGCACCAGCAGGTGCTGGTGTTCGTCAAGGGCGACGCTCGGCGCGCCACGGCTGCCTGCGGGGCGGTGCGCTGATACCGCTCAGGCGAAGCGCTCGCGCAGGGCGGCGTGCCCGGCTTCCTTGGCGGTCTCGGGGTCAATGCCGAGCTGGGCGAGCCAGCGCGGGTTCGTGTAGGCCGTGCGGGCGTCAAGGATGGCCGTGCGGTGCTTGTCCAGGCGAGGGAACGATGCGGCTAGCCGGACGGCCTCGGCCCAGCGGCCAGCGGCCATGTGTTCGCGCACGAGGGATGATTTGGATTGGGGAGCGGTCATTGCGGTCAGACTCTAGGTTGAGGCCCCGCAAAGTGCGAGTCAGGAGTTTTGCTGACGGTGCTGACGGCGCGCCGTTATTGCAAATTTGTTTCCTGCTCAGAAAGTCCCGTGGCTTTAATTTATCGCGCTGATGCGGCTGGATTTATCGCGCCGCGCTTCAGCATGCGCCGCATCGGGCTCAGCAAGGACTACACCACCGTACTCGCCACACACCACCAAGACGAGTTTGGCGAGCTGTACCGGGGCTTCAACGCCATGCTGCAGGAAATTCGCGTGCGCGATGAAAAACTGAGCCAGTTGGCCACCACCGATACGCTGACCGGCCTGGCCAACCGTGGCCACGCGCTAGAGTCTCTTCAGACCATGTTGACCCGCGCCCAGCGCCTGGGGGGGGCAATGGGGGTCATGCTGCTCGATGTCGACCACTTCAAACAGGTGAACGACACCTACGGGCACCCAGCGGGCGACCAGGTACTGCGGGACATTGCGCACATCCTGCAAGCAAACGTCCGCGCGTACGACCTGGCGGCGCGGTTTGGCGGCGAGGAGTTCCTGGTGCTGTGCGAGGGGGCCGACCTGTCTGCCACGGTCGACATGGCGGAGCGCATTCGCGCAGCCGTGGCAAGCCGTGTGTACCGCTTGGCCGGTGGCCAGACGCTGCGCACCACGGTCAGCGTGGGGGTCTATGCCGGTGCGGGCTCCCACGCGACGGCAATGCAGCTGATCGAGCTGGCCGACCAGGCCTTGTACCGGGCCAAGCAGGCAGGGCGTAACCGGGTTGTGCATGCGTGACATGTGGCGGTTGTTCCGGGGATTGGCCGCAGGGGTGTGGCTGTGGGGCGCTGCGTGGCACGCACCGCTGTCTTACGCCGCCAACACCCAGCTGCAGCTCAAGGCCGTCTACCTGGGGCGCTTTGCCAGCTATGTGCAGTGGCCTCGGCAGGAGGCATCCGCGTTCGATATCACCGTGCTCGGCGCGCACCCATTGGGCGAGCAGCTGGCGGCGCTGTATGCGGACAAGCTCATCCAGGGCAAGCCGGTGCATATCCGCACCGTGGCCCGCATCGAGGACATCGGCACGCCGCAGGTGCTCTTCGTGGCCTTGCCCACCGTGGCCGCCCGTCAGGCCGCCATCGCTTATGCACAAAGCCACGGCATCCTGAGCATCGGCGATGCCAAGGGCTTCGCCGAGCAGGGTGGGATCATCCAGATCACCTTTGTTGAGCAGAACGTGCAGATCAAGATCAACTACGACGCTGCCGTGAAAACTGGGCTGCACATTGGCGCACCGCTGTTGTCCATTGCCACCGTGCTGCGGAGAAGCCAGCCATGAAGCGACTCCTGTGTCTCCTGCCCTTGTGGACTGCCTGCGCCGCCGCCCTGGCCGACCCGCCGGCCCCGAGGAATGATTGGTACGAATTGCCGCTGGATGAGCTGGTGCGCGTGCAGATTCCTCCGCAGGCTGACGTGGGTTCGCGCGACGGCACGCACAGTGCGCTCGATGCCATCGTTCCTACCGATGTCTATACCGCGGAGCAACTGCAGTCCGTGGGCCCAGGCGGGCTGGCGCAGGCGTTGGCGGCGCTCGTCCCGGGCTTCAATTACCCCCGTCCCTCCATAGCGGACGGTACGGATCATGCGCCGCCTTTCACGCTGCGCTCGCTCAACCCGGACCAGGTGCTGGTGCTGGTGAACGGTAAGCGCCTGCACCAAAGTGCCCTGCTGCACACCAATGGCACCATCGGCCGCGGCAGCTCCGGCGCGGACCTGAACACCATCCCGTTGCTGGCAGTCGAGCGGGTCGAGGTGCTGCGCGACGGCGCCGCGGCGCAGTACGGCTCCGATGCCATCGCGGGCATCATCAATATCGTGCTCAAAGGCTATGGGCATGCCAGCCAGGCCCAACTGGGCTGGGGCCGCACGACGGCTGGGGATGGCCTGCAGCGCCAGGCGGCAGTGTTTCACAGCACGCCGCTGGCGGGCGACGGCTTCATTAACCTGACGGCCGAACTGCGTGACCGGGGCGCCACGAACCGCGCCGGCCCGGATGCACTTGACGGTGGCCGCATCAACACGCACTTTGGCGATGCCGATACGCAGGACGCCGTGCTGGCATGGAGCGCCGAAGTGCCGCGCGGCGACACCAGCCTGTACGCCCATGGCCACGTCAACCGGCGCAACAGCAGTGCAGGCGCCTTTTTCCGGCGTGCTGACGACGAGCGGAACCTGCCGCAGATTTACCCGCAGGGATTCCTGCCGCGCATTGAGCCGCGGATCACGGACTTTGCTACCACGCTGGGCGCCAAGGGCACGTCGGACAGCGGGACCGAATGGGATCTGGCCTACACCGGCGGCTTCAACGACTTCCACTTCTACGTGGCGAACTCGCTCAACCGTTCCCTGGGGGTCAGTTCGCCCACGGCGTTCGACAGCGGCGCCACCTCGCTGGCCCAGCACACCATCAGCGCCGACCTGCGCCGCAACTTCGGGCCGCACACCCTCTCGGGCGGCTACGAATACCGGGTGGAGAACTACCGCATCCGCCAGGGCGAGCCAGCGTCCTGGCAGCTGGGCGCCGATTCAGCCTGGTACCCCGGCGCACAGGGCTTCGGCGGCTTCGCTCCCGAAAACGAGGCCAATGCCTGGCGCCGCAGCCACGCTCTGTACCTTGACCTGAAATACGCACTGGCACCGCAGCTGGTGCTGAACGCCGCCACACGGGCCGAGCGCTACAGCGACTTCGGCAGCACCCTCAACGGCAAGCTGGCCCTGCGCCTGCGGCCGGCGGAGCACTGGCTGCTGCGCACCAGCGTCAGCAGCGGCTTTCGCGCCCCGTCGCTGGCGCAGTCGCATTTCACCTCCACCGCCATGGTGCGCGATGGCGACGACATCCTGCAATACGGCAGCTATGGCGTCGATCACCCGGTGGCGCGTGCCTTGGGCGCCACAGACCTGAAGCCCGAAAACTCACGGCACTTCACCCTGGGGGCGGTCTGGCAGCCGACGCCCCAGCTCACCGCCAGCGTGGACGGTTTCGTCACCGACATTAGCGACCGCATCATGGCCACCGGCTACATCGCCGGGTGGAATCTGGCGCAGCTCAGCCCGCAGGCCCAGGCCATCCTGCAGCAGAACCATGTGGACGGCGCGACCTACTTCACCAACGCCGTGGGCACGCGTACGCGCGGCCTGGATCTGCGGCTGGACTACAAGCAGGAGCTACCACAGGGCCGGCGCTGGCATGTGAGCGCGGCCTTCCAGCACGCAGCCACGCGCATCACGCAGGTCAACCGCGCGCCTGCGGTGCTTGGGGTGGACATGACCGACCTGATCCTCGACCCCTATACCCGGGTGACGATGGAGTCAGGCCAGCCCCGCAGCGCCTTCAAGCTCTGGACGCAGTACAGCACGCCCCGCTATGACCTGGCATTCAACCTCAGCCGCTTCGGCAGCTACGCCAGTACCTACGGCGCTACCGAGGTGACCTTTGGCGCCCGCTGGACGCTGGACGCGCAGTTCTCCTACCACTGGAACAAGAACACCACCCTGACAGTGGGCGGCACCAACGTGCTCAATGCCCGCCCTGCCCAATGGGGTGCAACCGACGATGCACTAACGGGCGCGGGCAAAATCATCCCGTACTCGCAGTACGCGCCCTTCGGCTACAACGGCGCAGCCTACTACGTGCGCCTGGGCGTGCGGTTCTAGCGTGCCTGCTGGCACGCCTGTCGGATCACCGATTTTGAGGAAAATGGACCGCTAAGCCTTTCCATGAAAGCGCTAGCAGCTATTGAAAAAAGAGCGTTTGGTGCCGCCTTGGGCTCAGGCTGCGCCTGCGGGCAGGGGGTCTGACGCGGGCTGCGGCGGAATCGGCCGGGGCTTGCCATTGGCGTCGATGGCCACATAGGTCAGCAGTGCTTCGGTCACCTTCGCATAACGGCCTTGTGCGCCGAAGCGCTCGGCATACACCTCCACGTCCACCGTGACCGAGGTACGGCCCAGGCGCACCACGCTGGAATAGAACGACAAAATGTCGCCCACGCGCACGGGCTGCTTGAAGATGAACTCCTTCACCGCCACCGTGGCCATGCGCCCCTGCACCACGCGCGCCGGCAGCACCGCGCCGGCCAGATCGACCTGCGCCATCACCCAGCCGCCAAAGATGTCGCCGTTGGCATTCGTGTCGGCGGGCATGGGAATGACTTTCATCACCAGCTCCTTGTTGGCGGGCAATTCGGACGTGGGGCGCGCTGCGGGCTGGGACATGGGCACAATCATTGGTTCTGCTGATCTCCCGGATTTTCTCCCATGCGCCGCCAAGGCGAATACGCCCCCCCGCAAAACCCTGCTTCACCCGCCTCCTCTGCGCCGCCGCGCTCCGACGGCGCCACGCTGGCGCGCCTGCTGCCCTATCTGTGGACGTACAAGTGGCGCGTGGTCGCAGCCATCGCTTTCATGCTCGGGGCCAAGCTCGCCAACGTCAGCGTGCCGCTGCTGCTCAAGCAGCTCGTGGACACCATGGATGTGCCGCCCGGCGGCACCACCGCGCTGCTGGTGGTGCCGGTGGGCCTGCTGCTGGCCTACGGCCTGCTGCGCCTCTCGACCTCGCTGTTCACCGAGCTGCGCGAACTGGTGTTCGCCAAGGCCACGCACGGCGCGGCGCGCAGCATTGCGCTGCAGACCTTCGAGCACCTGCACTCGCTAAGCCTGCGCTTTCATCTGGAGCGCCAGACCGGCGGCATGACGCGCGACATTGAGCGCGGCGTGCGCGGCATCGAGTCGCTGGTGTCGTTCACGCTGTTCAACATCTTCGCCACGCTGATCGAGGTGGCGTTGGTGCTTGTCATCCTGGCGACGAAGTTCGACGCCTGGTTCGCCGGCATCACGCTGGCCGCGCTGGCGCTGTACATCACCTACACCGTGCTGGTGACCGAATGGCGCACGCAGTTCCGGCGCGAGGCCAACGAGTTCGACTCGGCTGCGCACACCAAGGCGGTGGACTCGCTGCTCAACTACGAGACCGTCAAATACTTCAACAACGAGCAGTTTGAGGCGCGGCGCTACGACGAGAGCCTGGAGCGGCTGCGCCGCGCACGCCTCAAGAGCCAGAGCACGCTGTCCATGCTCAACACGGGCCAGCAGCTCATCATCGCCGTCGGGCTGGTGGCGATGCTCTGGCGCGCCACGCAGGGCGTGGCCGACGGGCGCATGACGCTGGGCGATCTGGTCATGGTCAACGCCTTCATGATCCAGATCTACATCCCGCTGAACTTCCTTGGCGTGATCTACCGCGAGATCAAGCAGAGCCTGACCGACCTGGACAAGATGTTCACGCTCATGGACAAGGAGCGCGAGGTGGCCGACGCCCCTGGCGCGGTGGACCTGGCGGGGCTGGACCAGCCCACCGTGCGCTTCGAGGACGTGCACTTCGCCTACGACCCGAGCCGCCCCATCCTGCAGGGCGTGAGCTTTGACATCCCGGCCGGCAAGACGGTGGCCGTGGTCGGCCCCTCGGGCGCGGGCAAGAGCACGCTGTCGCGCCTGCTGTTTCGCTTCTACGACATCCAACAGGGGCGCGTCACCATTGCCGGGCAGGACATCCGCGCCGTGACGCAGCAGTCTCTGCGCCGCGCCATCGGCATCGTGCCCCAGGACACGGTGCTGTTCAACGACACCGTGGCCTACAACATTGCCTATGGCCGGCCCGACGCCACGCAGGCCGAGGTGGAGCAGGCAGCGCGTGCGGCACATATCCATGGTTTCATCGCCGCCACGCCCAAGGGCTACGCCACCATGGTGGGCGAGCGTGGCCTGAAGCTCTCGGGCGGCGAGAAGCAGCGCGTGGCCATCGCGCGCACGCTGCTGAAGAACCCGCCCATCCTGATCTTCGACGAGGCCACCAGTGCGCTCGACTCGGCCAACGAGCGGGCCATCCAGGCCGAATTGCGCCAGGTGGCCCAGGGCAAGACCACGCTGGTCATCGCCCACCGCCTTTCCACCGTGGTGGATGCACACGAAATCCTGGTCATGGAGGCCGGGCGCATCGTCGAACGCGGCACGCATGCGCAGCTGCTGGCGGCGGGCGGGCACTATGCGCGCATGTGGGCGCTGCAGCAGAGTGATGGTCAAAATGTGCACTAGCGCTTATGTGGTAAGCGCTGATAGCTATCAAAACTAAAGCATGGAGCGTTGAGCATGGACGTGTACGCCCTGCAGCGAGAGCTGCGTGCCTTTGCCGCTGCGCGCGACTGGCAGCCCTACCACGTTCCTAAAAACCTGGCTATGGCGCTGATGGTGGAGGCGGCGGAATTGCTGGAGCTGTTCCAGTGGCAGACGCTGGCTGAGTCACGAGCCTTGACGCGCAACGCACAGGACAAAGAGCGCGTGGCTGACGAGATTGCCGATGTGTTGCTTTACCTCCTGCAACTGGCCGATCACACCGAAGTGAACATCGAAGAGGCGGTGGTACGCAAGATGCGTAAGAACGCCGCGAAGCACCCTGCCAAGCGTCCTGCGCCCGACGTGCCAGTCGTGCAGTTGCCCGTACCGGCCAAGGTGCATTTGCTGGTTGACTGGGAGAATGTCCAGCCCACGGGTGAAGCGCTTAAGCTGCTGGTGCCGCGGGGCACCGACGTTTGGCTGTTTTATGGTCCGCACCAGAAGGTCGACGGCACCAGCCACAAACGGGTATATGGCGACAGCGTAACTCTTGTCCCGCGCTCCGGTGCGGGGAAGAATGCGCTCGACTTTCAGCTCACCTATTACGTTGGTTACATCGCGGCCCGTCAGTCGGGTGCCAGCTTTGTCGTCGTCTCCAATGATCAAGGCTACGACCCGATGCTGGAGCATGCCCGTGAATTGGGGTTCGATGCCCAGCGCTGTGAGTTCTACAAACTAACTTCACCAGCCCGGCAGACGCAGACACAGGGCGGGGTATCTGAGGACGGTTTGCCAGTGCCGACTTCGATGCAGGCCGCTGTTGCACGACCGAAGCAGGTCGCGGTCAAGAAAAAGGCGTTGCCAAAAGTGCCAGGGAAAGCTGCGGATCCTGCCAAAGCCTCGCGCCAGGATGTACAGCGGCTTACGCTTCTGCTCCAGGCCATGGGGCCTCGGGAGCGCCCAGAATGCCGGGCTGCTCTGCTGGCACTGCTTCAGACCCATTTGGGTGAAGTCAGTATGGTGTCGCCCAGGGTGACCCATGCGTTGGCGCAATTGCAGGCGCAGAAGCGCGTTGTGCTAAAAGGCGATAGGGTGAGTTATCTGCCTGACCCGATCACGTCAACACCGTTGTCCGCGGCAAAAGCAAGGGAAAATTCCGCAACCACCGGCACACTTTCACCAGCGAAGAAGACCTCCCCCCCTACAGCAGCGCAGGTAGCCTTGGCCGTTCTCGCCAGCCTGAGGAAGATGTCCAAGAACAAGCCAACGCGTCGCAAGGGTCTGTTCAATTTCATTGAAACCCATGCCATCCAGGCCGCTGACCCAAAGGCCATGGCCCAACGGGTCTGTGCATTGTTGGAGGCGCGCCGGGATGTTGTGTTCTCACCCAGCGGCGAAGGTGTGATCTACCCCAAGCTACAGGCAGAAAAAACTGCCAGCGCTTGATGTGAAGGCGCTGACAGCTATTTCTTTGCTATGGAATTTACGGTTTGCGTGCGGCGACGGCCTTCTCGGCTGCCTGCACCAGGTCGGCGCCAATCTGGTTCTTCCACTTCTCGTGCACCGGGCGGGTGGCCTTGACGAAGGCGTCGCGTTCGGCGGGGGTGAGCTGGGTAATGGTCACGCCGTTGGCAGCGATTTCCTTGAGCAGGGGCTTGTCGGCCTCGACCATGCCCTTGCGCGCGATGGCGATTTGTTCCTTGCCGGCCTCAATGGCGGCCTGGCGCACGGCCTCGCGGTCGGCGGGCGTCCAGCTGTTCCAGATGTCCTTGTTCACCACGAAGACCAGCGGGTCGTTCATGTAGCCCCACATGGTGATGTGCTTCTGCGCCACGGTGTGCAGCTTGGCCGCTTGGTACACCGAGATCGGGTTTTCCTGGCCGTCCACAGCGCCGCTGGCCATGGCGGGCTGGGCGTCGGCCCAGCTCATCTGCGTGGGGTTGGCGCCCAGGGCGGTGAAGGTGTCGAGGAACAGCGGCGAGCCCACCACGCGGATCTTCAGGCCCTTGAGGTCGGCCGGGGTCTTGATGGCGTGCTTGGAGTTGCTGATTTCGCGGTAGCCGTTCTCGCCCCAGGCCAGCGGCACCACGCCGGCCTTTTCCAGCGTGGCGAAGAGGCTCTTGCCGACCTCGCCCTGCGTCACCGCGTCCACGGCGGCGTAGTCGGGGAGCAGGAAGGGCAGCGAGAACAGGTTGAGCTGCTTGACCTGGGGCGACCAGTTGATCGTCGAGCCCACGGCCATGTCGATAACGCCCTGGCGCAGCGCGCTGAACTCGCGCGTCTGGTCGCCCTGAATCAGCGAGACGCCGGGGTAGAGCTTGATGTTGATGCGGCCCTGGGTCTTTTCCTTGACCTTGGCAGCCCAGATTTCGCCGCCCTTGCCCCAGGGGAAGGCCGTGCCGAGCACCAGCGACATGCGGTATTCGCTCTTGTAGTTCTGCGCCAGCGCAGGCGTGGCGAAGGCGAGCGCCGCAGCAGCAGCCACGGTCGAGGCGAGGAAGGTACGCAGTTTCATCGGTCAGTCTCCTTGGAAAGAAATCAGTAGCCCAGCTTGGCCGGCAGCCACAGGGCGAGTTGCGGGAAAGCGATCACGGCCACCATCACCAGGAACATGGCCAGCAGCATGGGGCCGACCCAGCGCACGGTGGACTCCATGCGCACGCCAGCGATGCGGCACGACACCATCAGGTTCACGGCCAGCGGTGGCGTGAACTGGCCCAGGGCGACCTTCAGGGTGAGGATGACGCCGAACCACACCGGGTCCCAGCCGTAGTGCTGCATGATGGGCAGCAGCAGCGGCACGAAGATCAGGAAGATGGAGATGCCGTCGAGGAACATGCCCACGGTGATGAGCAGCAGGATCAAGAGCGCCAGCACGCCGTACTCGCCCAGGCCCGAGTTCACGATGGCGTTGGCCACGGGGTCGATCACGCCCAGCGTGGACAGCGAGAACGCGAAGATGCCGGCGAGCGACACCACGATGAGAATCACGGCCGACAGCTCGCCCGCTTCGCGCAGGATGGTGAACAGGTCGCGCACCTGGATGGTGCGGTGGATCACCATGCCCACGAACAGGCCGTAGAACACGGCCACCACGGCGGCCTCGGTGGGGGTGAACCAGCCCGCGCGCATGCCGCCCAGGATCAGCACCGGTGCGGCCAGGCCCCACGAGGCTTCCTTGAGGCTGCGCCAGAACGGTGGGCGCGGCATGGCCGCCTCCAGTGCGCCCATCTTGTGGCGACGCGCCATCCACACTGCGGGCACGATCAGCGCCACGCCGGCGAGCACGCCCGGCACCATGCCGGCGGCAAACAGCGCTGGCACCGAAGCGCCGGGCACCAGCACCGAGTAGATGATGAAGGCCACCGAGGGGGGAATCAGAATGTCGGTGGCCGCCGCCGCGCCCACGACGCTGGCCGAGAAGCTGCCGGGGTAGCCCGCGCGGTTCATGGCAGCGATCATCACGCCGCCCACGGCGGCGGCATTGGCCGGGCCCGAGCCCGAGATGCCCCCCAGGAACATGGCCACGGCGATGGCCACCAGTGGCAGCATGCCCGGGCCGCGCCCGACGATGGCCACGGCGAAGTTCACCAGGCGCAGCGCCACGCCCGAGCGGTCGAAGATGGAGCCGACGAGCACGAACATCGGGATCGCCAGCAGCGGGTATTTGCCCAGCCCGGCGTAGAAGTTCTGTGGCACGGCAAGCAGGCCGAACCATTGCGCATCGGCATTGGCCAGCGCGATGCAAGCCGCGCCCGCCAGCCCCAGGGCGGCGCCGATGGGCACGCCCACAAACATCATGGCCAGGAAGGCCACGAACAACAAGGTGGCGATCATGCTTGGAAATCCCCGTGGTGGTCGGCGGGCGGGGCCTGACGGCCGCGGCGGATGAATAGGCCGATGGCGCGCCAGGTGATGAGCGCCGAGAACACCGGCAGCCACACCGAGTACCACCACTGCGGCACACCGATGCCGGGCGAGGTTTCCTCGAAGCGGAAGTCATCCCATACCACGCGCACGCTGAGCACGGCGATCACGCCAAACAGCAGCGCCACCATGAGCGCGCCGAAGCGCGCCAGCGCCTGGCGGCGGCGCGCGGAGCCGCCCTCGGCGAACCACTCGATGCGGATGTGCACGTCGCGCGCTACGGCGGCCGAGCCGGCGACGAGTGCGAGCACGATCATCAGGAACACCGAAATTTCCTCGGTCCAGGCGAATGAGGTATCGGTGAAGTAGCGCACGATCACGTTGGCGAAGGTGATCAGCGCCAGCAGCGCCATCACGATGACGGTGAGCCAGTCTTCGAGGCGCAGCGAACGCGGCTCGTCAGTGCGGGGCGCATCGTCTTGCGGCCCGGCGGGAGGAGTGGGGGACATGGGTGCAGTGAGTCGGAAAAGGCAAACAGAGCAATACGAATCTCGCTGCCCCGCAGCGTTTTGCACCTGGGGCTGGGGAAGGGGGCCGGGTAGGCGCCGCGTTGCAATTATGCGGCGTGGGCGCTGGCCTGTGGCTTTTCCGCGCCGCCATGTCCCGGGCGGATAATGCCGCGCATGGAAACCAAGTGGTTAGAGGACTTTGTCAGCCTGGCGGAAACGCGCAGTTTCAGCCGCTCGGCGCAGTTGCGCCATGTGACGCAGCCGGCGTTTTCGCGGCGCATCCAGGCGCTGGAGGCATGGGCGGGGACCGATCTGGTCGATCGCAGCTCCTACCCCACGCGGCTGACCCCCGCCGGCAAGACGCTGTACGACCAGGCTCTGGAGATGCTGCAGGGCCTGCACAACACGCGCGCCATGCTGCGTGCACACACCAGCTCGGGCAAGGACGTGGTGGCCTTCGCTGTGCCGCACACGCTGGCGTTCACGTTCTTCCCCGCGTGGGTGTCGGAGCTGCACGCGCAGTTCGGCCCATTCAAGAGCCGCCTGATCGCGCTGAACGTGCACGATGCCGTGATGCGCTTGGTCGAGGGGGGCTGCGACCTGCTGATTGCCTACCACCATCCCTCTCAGCCGATCCAGCTGGATGCCGAGCGCTACGAGATGGTGAGCCTGGGCCAGGAGGCCTTGGCGCCTTATGCCAAGCCTGACGCGCAGGGGCAGCCGCTGTACCGTCTGCCCGGGGCCGCCCAGACACCGCTGCCGTACCTAGGTTACGCAGCGGGGGCCTACCTGGGGCATTTGACCGACCTGATCCTCAAGCAGTCCGGCATTCCGATCCACCTCGACCGGGTCTATGAGACCGACATGGCCGAGGGGCTGAAGGCCATGGCCCTGGAGGGCCATGGCGTGGCCTTCCTGCCATCAAGTGCCGTGCGCAAGGAACTGGCTGCGGGCAAGCTGGTGAGCGCGGCACCCGCTGAGCTGCGGGAACCACTGCAAATGGTGATGGACGTGCGCGCCTATCGCGAGCGGCCGGTGGGCAAAGACGTGCCCCAGGGCACAGCCCAGGCGCTGTGGGCCCACCTGCAGGCGCATGGCGCCCCATGCCTAGGGTAAATACGGACATAAAAAATCTGCATAATCCGGTTTTGTAATCGGCATTGGCATTTGCCTGGGCGTGCTCGTACAGTCGGCAACCTTGCTGCGCGGCAGGGTGTGTCACATGGGCCGCCGCGCGCAGTGCATCTTGAGGGGGCGTCCAAAAGACGTGGCCCTTTGTTACAAGCAGGATCTCGGTACGGAGCCGTCACATGAAAAAGCAGCACTTGGGCATGGCATTGGGCTTCGCGCTGTGGTGCTGTAGCTCCGGTGCTGGCGCGCAGGGCGTGCTTGACCGGGTCGCTGCCGGAGGGCAGCTGGTGCTGGCGCACCGCGAGTCCTCGGTTCCGTTCTCCTACGTGCACCAGGGCAAGCCGATGGGCTATGCCGTTGACCTGTGCCTGCGGCTGGCCGAGGCCGTACGCAAGAAAACCGGCATGAAGGACATGGCCGTCGCATTCCTGCAAGTCACGCCGGAAAACCGCATGGCCATGGTCGAGCAGGGCAAGGTGGATCTGGAGTGCGGCTCCACCACCAACAATGCCGAGCGCCGCGAGAAGGTGGCGTTCACGATTCCCCATTTCATCACCGGCACACGCCTGCTGATGAAGGCGTCCAGCAAGGTCACGCGCATGGAAGACCTGGCCGGTAAGAAACTGGTGTCCACGCGCGGCACGACGGCCTACAAGGTGGCGGAGAAAGCGGCCCGCGAGCGCCTCATGGGCTTCACGCTGCTGGAGGCGCCGGACCACGCACGCGCCGTGGAGATGGTCGAGAAGGGCGAGGCCGACGCTTTCGCCATGGACGACGTGCTGCTCTACAGCCTGGCGGCCAGCCGCCCCGACCCCAAGGCGCTTAAGGTCGAGGGCCGCTTTTTGACTACCGAGGCCCTGGCCATCGCGCTGCCGAAGCAGGACGCCGCTTTCAAGAAAGTCGTGGACGAGGAAATGCGCCGCCTGATTACCAGCCGCGAGATCCTGGCCATCTATGACAAGTGGTTCATGCAGCCAATTCCCCCGCAGGGCAGGGCGCTGAATCTCCCGGTAAGCTATTTGCTACGGGACTTCTGGAAATACCCTACGGATCAGGTCCCCTTTTAGGGCTATACCTCTTATCCTGTTCCTGTTGTTTTGTGAGGCGCGGGCCGTGCGGCCAAAAACCGCAGGCCCGTGCCCCCAATCTTCCCTTCGCTTCACCCATAAGGAGTTTGTATGAAGAAGCAATTGCTGGCGGTGGCCGTCACCGCGCTGGCTGCAACGGCAGCCTTCGCCCAGGCCAACGATACCCTGGCCAAGATCAAGTCCTCGGGCGCGGTCACGCTGGGTGTGCGTGAGTCCTCGGGCCTGGGCTACACCCTGGGCAATGGCAAGTACGTTGGTTTCCACACCGAGATGGGTGAGCGCGTGCTGGCCGACATCCAGAAGCAACTGGGCCTGGCCAAGCTGGAGATCAAGTACCAGCCCGTGACGTCGCAAAACCGCATTCCGCTGGTGACCAACGGCACCGTGGACATTGAGTGCGGCTCCACCACCAACAGTGCGGCGCGCCAGAAGGAAGTGGCCTTCGCCGTGACCACCTACGTGGAAGAAGTGCGCATCGCCGTGAACGCCAAGTCCGGCATCACCGGCATCAAGGACCTGAACGGCAAGACCATCGTCACCACCACGGGCACGACCTCGGTGCAGACGCTGCGCAAGAACAAGCGCGCTGATGGCCTGACCTTCAAGGAAGTCATGGGCAAGGACCATGCCGACAGCTTCCTGATGCTGGAAACCGGTCGCGCCGACGCCTTCATCATGGACGGCTCCATCCTGGCGGCCAACATCTCCAAGTCCAAGAACCCTGCCGACTTCAAGATCGTTGGCGAAGTGCTGTCGGTTGAGCCCATCGCCTGCATGCTGCGCAAGGACGACCCGGCCTTCAAGAAGGCCGTGGACGACTCCATCAAGCGCCAGATCGCCGATGGCAGCCTGGCCAAGCTGTACGACAAGTGGTTCATGCAGCCTATTCCCCCGGCCAACGTGAAGGTCGGCCTGCCGCTGTCCGAAGCCACCAAGGAAGCCTGGGCGCACCCTAACGACAAGCCGATGGACGCTTACGAAATCAAGTAAGCGGCGTTTCCATGCTCCGCCCCTTCCGCCGCGTGGTTGGAGGGGCGTTTTTTGTTGTCACCCGCCGCATGCGGGTCATTGAAGGGATGTTCCTATGAGCTGGGAATGGCAGGTGTTCTGCCAGGACACCATTACCCAAGAGGTGGGCGCAAGCTGTTTCGGCAAGAACGGCGATATCACCTACCTCGACTGGATGCTGTCGGCCTGGGGCTGGACCGTGTCTGTCTCGCTGCTTTCGCTGCTGATCGCCCTGGTGGTCGGCGCGGTCATCGGCACGCTGCGCACGCTGCCCGACAGTCCATGGACCGTGCGCCTGGGCAATGCCTGGGTCGAGTTCTTCCGCAATATTCCGCTGCTGGTCCACATTTTCCTGTGGTACCACGTGATCCCCTCGATATTTCCGGCGATGAAGTCGCTGCCGGGCTTCGTGCTGGTGGTGTTCGCCCTGGGCTTCTTCACCTCGGCGCGTATCGCCGAGCAGGTGCGCTCCGGCATCCAGTCGCTGCCGCGTGGCCAACGCTACGCAGGCATGGCGCTGGGCTTCACCACGTTCCAGTATTACCGCTACGTGCTGCTGCCCATGGCGTTCCGCATCATCATTCCGCCGCTCACCAGCGAAACCATGAACGTGTTCAAGAACTCGTCGGTGGCCTTCGCCGTGTCCGTGGCCGAACTGACCATGTTCGCCATGCAGGCGCAGGAGGAAACGGCGCGCGGCGTCGAGGTGTACCTGGCTGTCACGGGCTTGTACGTGGTCTCGGCCTTCGCCATCAACCGCGTCATGGCGTTCATCGAGAAGCGCTCGCGCGTACCTGGCCTGATCGCTGCAGGCGGCGGGGGGCACTGACATGAACCTCAATATCGATTTTTCGTTCTACAACTGGGACCTCATCACCAACTTCGTGCTGAAGGGGCTTACCTTCAGCGTGTTGCTGACCATCGTCGCCACGCTGGGCGGCGTGTTCTTCGGCACGCTGCTGGCGCTGATGCGTCTGTCGGGCAAGAAGTGGCTCGTGGTGCCCGCCACCATCTACGTCAACGGCATGCGCTCTATCCCGCTGGTGATGGTGATCCTGTGGTTTTTCCTGCTGGTGCCGCTGATCATTGGCCGCCCCATCGGCGCGGAGAGCTCTGCCGTCATCACCTTCGTCGCGTTTGAGGCGGCCTACTTCAGCGAAATCATGCGCGCCGGCATCCAGTCGATCCCGCGCGGCCAGGTGTTTGCCGGCCAGGCCCTGGGCATGACCTACGGGCAGAACATGAAGCTGGTGATCCTGCCCCAGGCCTTCCGCAACATGCTGCCGGTGCTGCTCACGCAGACCATCATCCTGTTCCAGGACACCTCGCTGGTCTATGCCATCGGTGCCTACGACATGCTCAAGGGCTTTGAGGTAGCGGGCAAGAACTTTGGCCGCCCCATCGAGGCCTACCTGGCTGCCGCCGTGCTGTACTTCGTGATGTGCTACGCCCTGTCGTGGAGCGTCAAGCGCCTGCACAAGAAGATCGCCATCATCCGCTGATGGCGTGTGAATGAGGAATTTCAACCATGATTGAACTGAAGAACGTCTCCAAGTGGTACGGCAGCTTCCAGGTGCTCAACGACTGCTCCACCAGCATCCAGAAGGGCGAGGTGGTGGTGGTGTGCGGGCCTTCGGGCTCCGGCAAGTCCACGCTCATCAAGACCATCAACGCGCTGGAGCCGATCCAGAAGGGCGAGATCTGGGTCAACGGCACGGCCGTGCACGACCCCAAGACCGACCTGCCCAAGCTGCGCAGCCACGTCGGCATGGTGTTCCAGCACTTCGAGCTGTTCCCGCACCTGTCGGTGACCGAGAACCTGACCATCGCCCAGGTCAAGGTGCTTGGCCGCAGCCTGGACGATGCCAAGAAGCGCGGCCTGAAGATGCTGGACCGCGTGGGCCTGTCGGCGCACAAGGACAAGTTTCCCGGCCAGCTTTCGGGCGGCCAGCAGCAGCGCGTGGCGATTGCCCGCGCGCTGAGCATGGATCCGATCGTGATGCTGTTCGACGAGCCGACCTCCGCGCTCGACCCGGAAATGGTCGGCGAGGTGCTCGACGTGATGGTGGGCCTGGCCAATGAGGGCATGACCATGATGTGCGTGACCCACGAAATGGGTTTTGCCAAGCGTGTGAGCAACCGCGTGATCTTCATGGACGTGGGCGGCAAGATTCTGGAGGACTGCACGAAAGAGGAGTTCTTCGGCCATCCCGACGCGCGCCAGCCGCGTACCAAGGATTTCCTCAACAAGATCCTGCAGCACTGAGCTGCAGTGCAAAAAAGAAAGGGCGCCCAAGGCGCCCTTTCCTTTTGATGGTGCTGAATCAGCGCAGCCGGGCCAGTGCCGCGCTCGCCAGTTCGGCCATGCGCGAGAGGAATTCGGTGCCCATGGTGGCATCGAAGCGCTGCGGGTCGGGCGAACCCAGCACCAGCAGGCCGAAGGCCGGGGTGGTGCTGTCGATGGTGCCCTCGCGCAGTGGCAGCAGCGCCATCGATTGCACCACCTCGGGCTGCGGCAGCCAGGCCGTGGCCTCGAAGCCGAGGTTGGGGCCGCAGAACGGCATGGTCAGCGAGGTGGCGAAGGCGCGCGTGTCCTCGCTCACGCCGCTGGCGAACGCGGCGCTCTGGTGTTGTGGTGCCACGCCCCACACGCGCAGCGCGGCCTGGGGCACGTCAAAGCGCGCCTGGATGCCGTCGGCCGCCACCTGCGGCAGGTCGGCCGGGTCAATGGCGCGCGCCAGCGTGCAGGCCCATTCGTGGATTTTTTGGGCGATGGCGGCGTTTTCATTGCCGTGGCGCACCATGTCCATGACGCGCTGCTCCAGTCCCTTGATTTTCTCGCGCAGCAGCTCGGTCTGGCGCTCGTGCAGGCTCACGGCGCGCGCGCCGTGCGGGCTGGCGATGGTGATGCTGCCCAGCACCTCGGCATGGCGCTGGAAGAACTCCGGCGTGTTGATGAGGTACTCGGCGATGTCGGCTTCGGACAGCGGCGGTAGCGGGGCGGAAGAAGTCTTGGAAGTCATAGCAGGTCGGGGAGTTCGATCTGGCCCTCGAACACGGTGGTGGCAGGGCCGGTAAGAAAGACAGGGTCGCTGGCGCCGCCGGCCCAAGCGATGGACAGGCGCCCGCCGCGTGTGTGCACGTCCACCAGGCCGTCCAGCAGCCCCAGGCGGATGCCCGAGACCACTGCGGCGCAGGCGCCGGTGCCGCAGGCCAGCGTTTCGCCGGCGCCGCGCTCGTACACGCGCAGGCGCACCTGCGCGCGGTCGACGATCTGCAGAAAGCCCGCGTTCACCCGCGCCGGGAAGCGCGCGTGGTGCTCGATCAGCGGCCCCCAGGCCGCCACGGGGGCAGTGTCCACGTCGTCCACCAGCAGCACCGCATGGGGGTTGCCCATGGACGCGATTGCTATTGAAACATGAGCTTCTGGCGCAATCCCATCAAGCGTTAGAGGCCATTTTTCCCCTTGGTGCTGGGGCGTGGGCGTGAGGCCGCTGGCGTCAAACGGCACCTGCTCGGGCGCGAAGCGCGGCAGCCCCATGTCCACGGTCACGCGCCCGTCTGCCGTGAGGCGCGGGGCGATCACGCCGGCGCGGGTTTGCACCCGGATGCTGTCCTTGGTGGTCAGCCCCTGGTCGCGCACGAAGCGCGCAAAGCAGCGCGCGCCGTTGCCACACTGCTCCACCTCGCCGCCGTCGGCGTTGTGGATGACGTACTCGAAGTCGATGCCCTCGGCCGCCGCCTGCGGGGCGGGGGCGCGCACGCTCAGGATCTGGTCGGCACCGACACCGAAGTGGCGGTCTGCCAGAAAGCGGTACTGCGCGGGCGACAGGCCCAAACGGCCCTGGGTTTCGTCAAGCACGATGAAGTCGTTGCCCGCGCCCTGCATCTTGGTGAAACGGATCTGCATGATGGGCGCCCATTATCCGCGCAGAGAATGGTTTATCGTGCCGCCTTCGCCCCTGGTCGGCGTCACCCGAGGAAACCTGTGAAGTTCTGGAGCCATTTCCACCATCCCCACCTGGGCGCGCTGCTGCTGCGCACCACGTTGGCGCTGCTGCTGCTGCTGCACGGCTGGGCCAAGATCCGCTACGGCGTGGGCTGGATCGAGGGCCTGCTGGTGCAGCGCGGCCTGCCCGGCTTTCTGGCCTACGCGGTCTATCTGGGCGAGGTGGTGGCGCCGCTGATGCTGCTGGTCGGCTTCTGGGTGGTGCCCGCCGCCGCCGTGGTCGTGGTCAACATGGTCGTGGCGCTGGTGTTGGCGCACCAGGGCGACTGGCTGGCGCTGAACCGCACCGGCGGCTGGGCGCTTGAGCTGCAGGCCTTTTACCTGGTCAGCGCCCTGGTGGTGGTGCTGACTGCCCGTTCTGGAAAGTGAGCCACGCCATGGCCCGTACCAACCAATACCTGCACCCCGCGCGCCAGCCCGCCCGGCCGCTGGAAGCCGCCACCGTGCTGCTGCTGCGCGACGGGGCCGACGGCGCGCTCGAAGTGCTCATGACGCGCCGCAGCGCCCAGGCCAG
The DNA here is from genome assembly GCF_001298675.1 of Paenacidovorax caeni. Classification (GTDB taxonomy): domain Bacteria; phylum Pseudomonadota; class Gammaproteobacteria; order Burkholderiales; family Burkholderiaceae_C; genus Paenacidovorax; species Paenacidovorax caeni. Next base: position 4,718 of record NZ_CYIG01000040.1, on the reverse strand, counting down.
CTTCGCCCCCGGCGCCTACGTGTTCCCTGGTGGTGGCATCGACGCGCAAGACAGCGCCGCCCATGCCCTGGCCGACCGCCGCCCGGCGCAGGGCGAGCGGCAACTGACCGAAGCCATCGCCGCCATCCGCGAGAGCTTCGAGGAGCTGGGCATTCTGCTGGCGCGCCACGCCGATGGCCGCTGGGCCGATGCGGCCGACATCGCCGCGCTCGACCGCCGTGGCCCTTTCGCCGCGCAGGTGGCCGCGCGCGGTCTGCGCCTGGCGGCCGACGCGGTGTACCTGCTGGCCCACTGGACGGCCGACCGCGACCTGCCCAAGCGCTTCGCCGTGCCCTTCCTGGTGGCGCGCATGCCGCCCGGCCAGGAACCCGTGGCCGACGAGGCCGAGCAGTTCGAGCCCGTGTGGGTGCGCCCGGCCGATGCGCTGGCGCGCCACGCCGCCGGCCAGTTCTTCATGATCTACCCCACTATCCGCACGCTGGAGCGCCTGGCGGCGTACGCCGACACCGCCGCGCTGCTGGCCGCCGTGGCGGGCGAGGCGCCGCTGTGGGTGAGCTGCCCGCGCGCCGGCCTGCGCCATGGCAAAGAGTCGCGCCACATGGAGCACGAGCCCGAGTTTGGCGAGCTGGCCATGGTCTGCCCCGACGGGCAGATCGTGCACCCGCTGGAGTGGCAGAACGAGCGCCCCGTGGCGCTGCGCAAGAACCTGCAGCGCCTCACCGCCCCCAACCCCGGCGTGATGACCGGCCCCGGCACCAACAGCTACCTGGTGGGCGACCCGGCCACGGGCTACATCGCCATCGACCCCGGCCCCGAGGACCTGGAGCACCTGCAGCGCCTGTGGCGCGCCGCGGGCGGCGACATCCGCATGATCGTGTGTACGCACTCGCACGCCGACCACTCGCCCGGCGCCTGGCCGCTGCAGCAGCTGTGCGTGCAGGCCGGGCGGGCCGCGCCGCCCATCCTGGGCCTGCCCTCGGCTCCTACGGCGCGCGCCGCGGCCCAGTTCACGCCCGAGCGGGTGCTACAAGATGGAGAGCTGCTCACGCTTTCTGGCAAAGGGCTGGAGGGCGAAATCACCCATACCCTGCAGGTGGTGCACACGCCCGGCCACGCGGCCAACCACCTGTGCCTGCTGCTGATTGAGGACGCGTTGCTGTTCTCGGGCGACCACATCCTCAACGGCAGCACCACGGTGATCGACCCGCCCGACGGCAATATGGCGGATTACCTGGATTCGCTCGACCGGCTCGACGCGCTGTGCGCTGCGCACGGCGTGGAGTTCATCCTGCCCGCGCACGGCTACGTGCTGGGCACGGCACGCGCCACCATCGCGCAGCTCAAGGCCCACCGCCTGGCACGCGAGGCCAAAGTCATCGCCGCCATGCAGGCGCTGCCCGAGGGCACAGTGGAGCAGTGGGTGGAACACGCCTACGCCGACGTGCCGCCGCGCCTGTGGCCGGTGGCGCAGCGCTCGCTGCTGGCGCACGTGGAACGCATCCGCATGCTGGAGCCCGGCAATGACTGATACCGGCGAACGTTTGGCCAAGCGCCTGGCGGCGCAGCTGCCGTGCTCGCGCCGCGAGGCCGAGCTGTACATCGAGGGCGGCTGGGTGCAGGTCGATGGCGTGGTGGTCGAAGCCCCGGGCGCGCGCGTGGCCCCGGGCCAGCAGGTCGTTCTGGCGCCGGGCGCGCTGGCGCACGACCTGCCGCCCGTCACGCTGCTGTTGCACAAGCCCGCAGGGCTGGACGTCGAGGGCGCGCTGGCGTTGCTGGCACCCGCCCACCGGCATGAGTCCGGCGGCCCGCCGGTGCGCGTGCTGCAGCGGCATTTTCGCCAGCTTGAATGTGTAGCGCCGCTGCCTGCCGAAGCCGGCGGCTTGGTGGTCTACACGCAAGACCGGCGCGTGGCGCGCCACTTTGCTGAAGGTGCCGCCACGCTGGAGCACGAGTGCCTGGCCGAAGTGACCGGCAGCATCGCCCCCGGCGGCTTGCAGCGCCTGTGCCATGGCTTAGCCCTGGACGGGCAGGCGCTGCCCCCTATCAAGGTGAGCTGGCAGAGCGAGCGCCGCCTGCGCTTCGCCCTCAAGGGCGTGCACCCCGGCCAGGTGGGCGCCATGTGCGCCGCCGTGGGGCTGGCGCTGACGGCGTTGCAGCGCATCCGCATCGGCCGCCTGCCGCTGGCCAAGCTGCCGGCGGGGCAATGGCGCTACGCGCTGCCGTGGGAGCGGTTCTAGGTTGCGCTAAGCGCTCCTAAAAAGAGAGCTTCTGGTGCTTTCTGGATGGGCGCTAGAGGGCTTTTTCTTATAAAAATCCAAAAACACACCACGGCTACGCAAGCCGCAGAGGGAGGAGAAAACCATGCCACGTTCCACACCACCCGGGGCTGACCGGATGTACGCCTCGTTCGCATCGCAAGACATCGAGCCGCACCCCTTGCGCTTCACTGGCGGCGGGGCCGAGTTCCTGCGCGTGTGGCTCGTCAACGTGCTGCTCACCATCGTCACGCTGGGCTTCTACACCCCCTGGGCGCGGCGGCGCACGGCGCAGTATTTCTTTGGCCACACGCTGGTGGCGGGCAGCCCGCTGGAGTTCACGGCGCAGCAGAAGCGCATGGTGGTGGGCTTTCTGGTGGTGGTGCTGCTCACGCTGGCCTACAAGCTGGCGGCCAGCACCGGGCAGGACGTGGCCGTGGGGCTGTTTATCCTGGCCGGGGCGGTGCTGGCGCCGCTGATCTGGAGCAGCGCCATGCGCTTTCGCCTGGGCAACACGCGCTGGCGCGGCCTGCGGCTGCAATTCACAGCCAGCTGGCCCGAGGTCTACCGCGCCAGCTGGCCTGTGTTCGCGCTGGCGCTGGTGTGGCTGGCCGTGTTCTTTGGGCTGCAGGCGCTGGCGCCCACGCCGCTGGAGGGCGCTGCGGCGGGCCGCAAGCTGCCGCAAGTCAGCGCCCCCATGGTGGCGCTGGTGGTGCTGGGGCTGGTGCTCACGGTGTTGTGCCTGATCCGTATCGACTTCAACTACCGCAGCCTGCTGGTGCTGCGCGCCAGCCTGGGCACCGAGCTGGGGCGCTGGAAGCCGGTGTACATGGATTTCGTCTGGCTCTGGCTGGCCACGGTGGGGGTGTTCCTGGCGTCGATCCTGGTGCTGTCGCTGCTGCTGGCGGGGCTGGTGGGCGGCTCGTTCGCCATGGTCAAGGCGCTGGGCCAGGGCCAGCCCGGGGTGGGCATGGTGCTGTTCCTGATCGCTGCCTTCGTGGCGCTGCTGTTCCTGCTCTTTCTGGCCACGGCGCCCGCGCGCGCCTACCGGGAGGCCGCGCTGTTTCGCCTGACCTGGAACAACATCGGCGTGAGCCGCATCGCGCGCTTCAAATGCGATCTGCGCGTGGGGCGCTACGTGCTGCTGCGCCTGCGCAACATGCTGCTCACCCTGGTCACGCTGGGGCTGTTCCGCCCGTTCGCCGTGGTGAGCGAATACCGCATGAAGCTGGAATCGGTCACCCTGCACATCAAGGGCGGGGTGGACCAGGTGGCCGGCACGCTGGCGCGCCAGCAGACCGGCGGCATCGGCGACGCGCTGGCCGACGCCGCGGGGCTGGAGCTGATCGTCTGATGTCCGCTCCTGGCGACACCCCGGCCGCCGCCGCGCTGGTGCCTGCGCGCTGGTTCGATGGGCGCAGCAGCCAGGCGCGTGCCGTGCTCGTGGGGCTGCACCCGGCGTCCGGCGGGCCGTCGCTGAGCGTGCACCCGGTCGCGGCACCGGGGGGCGAGGCACTGCACCTGTCCTGGCGCGAGGTGGGGTGGCCCGAGGCCTGGAGCGCCCGCCGTCCGCAGCAGCGCGTGGTGGTCGACCTGCACGCCCACGGCAGCCTGGAGATCGACGCCGTGGCCGCATGGCACAGCGCCCTGGCCGCCGCGGGCGACCGGCCGCGCCTGGCGCAGCGCATGCAAACGCGCTGGGGCATCTTCCTGGCCATGCTGCTGGTTGGCATGCTCGGCCTGGCGCTTTTCTACCGCTACGGCACCCCCTGGCTGGCGACACAGCTTGCGCGCTGGGTGCCGCTGGGCTGGGAAACGGCGCTGGCCAACCACGGCCTGGCGCAAATGGATGACGGCATGCTCAAGCCCAGCGCGCTGCCGCGTGCGCGGCAGGAGGCCCTGCGCGCGCGCTTTCAGGGGCTGACCCAGACCCTGGCCATGGCGCCCGCGCTGCAGCGCTACCCCGGCTATGCACCCCAGTGGTCGCTGGCGTTTCGCCGCGGCATGGGCGCCAACGCCTTCGCCCTGCCGGGCGGCACGGTGGTGCTGACCGACGAGATCGTGCAGGTGGCCGAGCGCCAGGGGCTGGGCGACGAGGCGCTGGTGGGCGTGCTGGCGCACGAGATCGGCCATGTGGCCTACCGCCACACCACGCGCATGCTGGTGCAGCAGGGCGTGCTGCAGATGGGGCTGGAGCTGGCGCTGGGCGATGTTTCGGGCCTGTTGTCCTCGGGCAGCGCTTTGCTCACCGCCATGTCGTACAGCCGCGCACATGAGCGCGAGGCCGATTGCTTCGCCCTGGGGCTGATGCACCGTGCCGCGCTGCCCACCGCACCCATGGGCGACCTGCTGCTGGCTATGGTGCAGGACGCGCGTTCGGGCGGCAAGGACCCGCAGCCCGGCAAGGCCACGGAGCCCGGGCAGGACGAGGCGCACCCCATCTGGTCACTGCTGAGCAGCCAC
>NZ_CYIG01000039.1 GCF_001298675.1 Paenacidovorax caeni | reverse complement strand
AGCAGGGCCGCCGGCTTTGCCGTGGTGGCGGGCGAGGTGCGCTCGCTGGCGCAGCGCAGCGCCCAGGCGGCGAGCGAGATCAAGGGCCTGATCAGCAACAGCGTGACCGCCGTGAACGGCGGCGTGCGCCAGGTCGAGGACGCGGGCGGCTTGATGAAGGAGATCGTTGCCAGCGTGCAGCGCGTGGGCGACATCATTGGCGAGATCAGCGCCGCCGCCAGCGAGCAGACCGAGGGCATTGGCCACGTCAACCAGTCGGTGGGCGAGATCGACCGCATGACGCAGCAGAACGCCGCGCTGGTCGAGCAGTCTGCCGCCGCCGCCGATTCGCTGCGCGACCAGGCGGCGCGGCTGTCGCAGCTGGTGGCGCAGTTCCGGCTGAACGACAGTGCCGGGCACGCCGACGTGCCGCGCCTGGCGGGTTGATGGGGCTGGCGAGCGGTATCAAAAACGTAGCTGCCAGCGCTTGCCTGGTAAGCGCTGGAGCCCGAAAAGGCATCAAACGCCGTGCTTGGCGGAACGCTCCCCGAACCAGGCCAGGTACAGCGCGGGCAGCACCACCAGCGTGAGCAGCGTGGCCGTGACCAACCCGCCGATCACCACGATGGCCAGGGGGCGCTGCGTTTCCGCTCCAATCTCGTGCGACAGCGCCATGGGCAGCAGGCCCAGCATGGCCAGCAGCGCCGTCATGAGCACCGTGCGCAGGCGCTGCATGGAGCCTTGGCGCACGGCGTCGCGCACGCTCAGGCCGCTCTCCTGCAGCTGGCGGTAGACCGAGAGCATCACCACCCCGTTGAGCACCGCCTGGCCCGACAGCGCGATGAAGCCGATGGCCGCCGACACCGACAGCGGAATGGCCAGCAGCCACAGCGCCACGAAGCCGCCGATGAGCGCCAGGGGCACGTTTACCAGGATCAGTGCGGCGGTTTTGAATGACTTGAACGCGTCGAACAGCAGCACAAAAATCAGCAGCAGCGAAATCGGCACCACCACCGACAGGCGCTTCATGGCGCGCTCCTGGTTTTCAAACTCCCCCGACCAGTTGAGCTGGTAGTTCTCGGGGATCTGCACGTTGTCCGCCACGCGGTGCTTCATGTCGGCCACCACCGAGCCCATGTCGCGCCCGGCGATGAAGATGCCGATGGCCTGGGTGCGCCGCCCGGCTTCGCGTGCGATGTTCATGGCGCCCATGTCCTCGCGGATATCGGCCACCTCGGACAGCGGCACGTAGCCGCCGTCGGGTGTGGCAATCGGCGTGCGCGGCAGGTTGGCGATGCTGCGCTCGTCCTTGGGCAGGCGCACCGCCACGGCAAATTTGCGCTCGCCTTCCCACAGGCTGGTGGCGGCCTTGCCGGCCAGCGCGGCCTCGATGACGTCCTGCACATCGCCCACGTTCAGGCCGTGGCGCGCAGCGCGCTCGCGGTTCACTTCGATGAGCAGCTGCGGCACCTGGCCGTCGCGGTCGATCTCGGCGCGTGCCACGCCGGGCACCTGGCGCACCTCGCGGGCAATGGCGTCGGTCAGGCGCTTGAGCTCGGCCAGGTCGTCGCCGGCGAGCTTGATGACGATCTGCCCCTTGATCTGCGAGATGGATTCGAGCACGTTGTCGCGGATGGGCTGCGAGAACGCCGGGTCGATACCGGGAATGGCGCTGAGCGCGCGCTGCATTTCCGCGGTGATCTTCTCGCGCGTCATGCCGGGACGCCACTGGTCTTCGGGCTTGATGTCGACGAACACCTCTACCGAGGCAATGGTTTTGGGGTCGGTGCCGTCCTCCGGCTGCCCGGCTTTCGACACGGTGGTGCGCACCTCGGGCACCGTGAGCAGCGCCTGGCGTGCCATGCGCAGGATGCGCGTGGCCTCCTCGCTCGACACCGAAGGCGCCATACCGAAGTTGACCCAGGTGGTGCCCTCGTTCAGCTCGGGCAGGAATTCCGAGCCCAGGCGCGAAGCCACCAGCCCCGTGGCGCCGAAGCCCAGCAGCGCCAGTACCAGCACCTTGCGCTGGTGCGCCAGCGCCCAGTCGAGCACCGGGGCGTACAGGCGCTTGGCGCCGCGCACCACGCGGTTGTCGCCGTGCGGCAGGCGGCGCTTGAGCATCCAGTAGGCCAGCAGCGGCACCAGCGTGAGCGAGAAGATCAGCGAGCCGACCAGCGCCATGGTGACGGACAGGGCCATGGGCTGGAAGATGCGACCTTCGTGGCGCTGCAGCGCGAAGATGGGAATGTGCGCCGCGATGATGATGAGCATGGAGAACAGCGTGGGCCGCCCGACTTCGTTGGCGGCGCTGATGATGGTGTCGCGCCGGTCGCGTTCGTCCATGTCCTCGCCGCGCTCGGCCAGGCGGTGCATGATGTTTTCCACCACGATCACCGCGCCGTCCACGATGATGCCGAAGTCCATCGCGCCCAGGCTCAGCAGGTTGGCGGGCACGCCCAGCACCTTCAGCCCCATGAAGGTGGCCAGCAGCGACAGCGGTATCACCACCACCACCGCCAGGCTGGCGCGCAGGTTGGACAGAAAGATATACAGCACCAGCGACACCAGCAGCGCGCCTTCGACCAGGTTGCGAAACACCGTGCCCAGGGTTTTTTCCATGAGCCAGGTACGGTCGTAGAACGGCACGATGCGCACGCCCGCCGGCAGGCCGCGTTCGTTCAGCGCGGCCACCTTGGCCTTCACGCCCTTGAGGACCTCGCTGGCGTTTTCGCCCTTGCGCATGACGACGATGCCGGTGACCGCGTCATCGTCGCCGTCCTGGCCGACGATGCCCAGGCGTGGCACGGCGCCGGTCTTCACCGTTGCCACGTCGCGCACCAGGATGGGGGTGTTGCCGCGCGCGGCCACCACCACGCTGCCAATGTCGTCGGCCGAGCGCAGCAGCCCGATGCCGCGGATGGTGTACTGCTGCGCGCCCTGGGCCACGTAGCTGCCGCCCGCGTTGGCGTTGCCGCGCCCGAGTGCGTCCAGCAGGTTTTGGAAGCTCACTTTGTAGGCGCGCAGCTTGTCCAGGTCGGGCTGCACCTCGTACTGCTTGATGGCGCCGCCCATGCCCACCACGTCGGCCACGCCGGGCACCTGGCGCAGGGCGCGCTCCACGGTCCAGTCCTGCAGGGTGCGCAGCTCGGTGGTGGAGAGGCCGTCGCCCTTGAGGCGGTAGCGCAGAATTTCGCCCACGGGTGTGGCGTTGGGGGCAATGTTGGCCTGCACGCCGGGCGGCAGGTCCACCGCCGCGAGGCGCTCGGCCACCTGCTGGCGCACCACGTTCACGTTGGCGTCGTCGTCGTAGGTGACCACGCTGAACGACAGGCCGAACTGCGTGTGCGAGAACACGCGGATGGCATGCGGCAGGCCCGACAGCGCTAGCTCAATGGGCAGCGTGACCTGCTTTTCCACTTCTTCGGGCGCACGCCCGGGGTACAGCGCGATCACGGTGACCTGGGTGTCGGTCACGTCGGGAAAAGCCTCCACCGACAGGTGCTTGAACGCCGCGAAGCCGGCCGCCGCGAATACCAGCGTGCCGAGGATGATGAACAACGGCTGGTACAGCGCGTACTGGATCAGGCGCTTCATGGCTGCGTGTCCTTGTGGGTGTCTTTTGCGCGCGCGGGTGGGGTGCCGGGCGCGGCGTCTTGCGCCAGGGCCTGCCACTGCTGCGCCAGCAGCAGCACGTTGCCCGCCACGATCTTCTCGCCCGCCGCCAGGCCGCTGGCGACGATGGCCTCGCCCGGCCCCTCGTGCGCCAGGGTGACGCTGCGCGGCTCGAACACGCCGGGTGCGCGCTGCACGTAAACCTGGTGCGTGCGCCCGGCCAGCACCACGGCCTGCGCCGGCACGACGACGCCGCCGCTGCGGTTCTCGGCAACATGCGCGGTGGCCAGCATCTCGGCCTTGAGGCGGCGGTCGGCGTTGTCCACCACACCGCGCACCTTGATGGTGCGCGTGGCGGGGTCGATGGCGTCGGCGCTGGCGGTGACGCGGCCGCTGAAGGTCTCGCCGGGGTAGGCGCCCACCTGCAGGGTGAAGCGGTCGCCGGGGCGCAGCGAGTCCAGGTCGCCCTCGCGCGCGTCAATCTGCACCCACAGAGAGCGTGGGTCGGTCACCACGAACAGCGCCGGGCCGCCCTGGTCGGGCCGCAGCTCCTGGCCGGGGTTGAGGTTGCGCTCCACCACCACGCCGTCGATGCCGCTGCGCAGCGCCAGCTGCTGGCTCACGCCGGTGCCGCCGCCATACAGCTGCGTGCGCGCCAGCGCGCGGGCCGATTCGGCGTGCGCGCGTGCGGCGTCGGCCTCGGCCTGCTCCAGCTCCTTGCGCGCCACGATGCCGGCGGTGAACAGCTCGCGCTGGCGCGCCAGCGCCTGCTGCGCCAGGTGCTGGTCGGCCTGGGCCTTGGCGGCGTCGGCCTGGGCCTGGCCGAAATCGGGCGATGCCAGCAGTGCCAGCGTGGTGCCCGCCTGCACGCGCTGGCCCAGGTCGGCGCGGATGGCGGCCACGCGCCCGGCGAAGGCCGGGACGATGCGCTGCGTGCGCTCCTCGTTCCACACCAGGCGCGCTGGCAGCTCGACGCGCAGCACGCTGGCCGGGCGGGCTTCCGTCACCGCCAGCAGGGCCAGTTGCGGGTGGTTGCTGGCGTAGTGCAGCTGCCCGGCCTGCAGCACCGGGGGCGTGGGCTCCGGTTCGGCCGGGGGGGCGCTGGCTTGCTGGCAGCCGGGCAGGGCGAGCGCGGCGCACAGCGCCAGGGCGCTGCCGCTGCGGGGGAGGGAGAAGGTTGATTTGCTCATGTTTTTATAGCTGCTTGCGCTTGTCGGTAAAGCGCTGGAGGCTGTTTTGGCTATGAATGGGTCAGGGCTGGGTGGACGGGTTGGGCTGGGTGCGCAGCTGCCACAGGCCCTGGGCCTTGGCGTAGTCGGCCCGGGCGCCGATGGCTTCGAGCAGGGTGGCGCGCAGCGTGCGGCGGGCGTCAAGCAGGTCGGTCAGGCCGATGGCGCCTTTGGCGTAGGCCAGCTCGGCGCTTTGCGCCACCTGGCGTGCGCGCGGCACGATGCCGTCCTCGTACCCGGCGGCGCGCTGGGCGGCGCTGGCCAGGGCGGCCTGCAGCGCCTGCAGGTCCAGCAGCGCGGCGCGGCGCGTCTGCGCCAGGGCCTCCTGGGCCTGGTCAAGCTGCGCCTGGGCACGCTGCACCTCGCCCTCGAAGCGATAGCCCCACTGCAGCGGGAACTGCGCGCGCAGCTCCAGCAGCCGGGTCGAGGTGCCGGGAAAGTGGTCGTACGAGGCGCCCACCGTGACGTCGGCCTTGCGCAGGGCCAGCGCGCCCTCCAGTGCGGCCTGGGCCGCCTGCACGCGCGCCTGGGCGGCGCGCACGTCGGGGCGCTGGTCGGCCAGGGCTTCCAGGTCGGTGGCGGGGGCGGGCGGGGTGGTGCGCGCGGGCCAGTCCGCGGGGGTGGCCTCGATGTCGGGCCCGCGCGCGATGCGCTGCGCCAGCGCCAGTGCGGCCTGGGTGCGCGCCAGTTCGGCGGCCTGCGTGTCGCCGCGCGCGCGCTCGGCCTCGATGCGCGTGCGCGCACCGTCCTGCGCCGATAGGTCGCCCGCGCGCACGCGCTGCGCGGCGCTGCGCTCCAGGGCCAGCAGGCCGTCTTCGATGGCGCGCGTCTCGCGCAGGCGCTCCTGCGCCGCCAGCAGCTCGTAATAGGCGGCCAGCGTGGCCTGCAGCTGCTGCACCTGGGTGTCTTCCACATCGTCCTGCGCGGCCTGGGCGGCGGCCTGGGCCGCCTGGGTGCGCAGGCCGCGCTTGTTGCCGCGCTCCCAGGTCCAGTCGATGCCGATGGATTTGTCGATGCGCTTGCGCGTGAGCACGTTGCCGCCGCCCACGCCGTTTTGCAGGTCGATGGACGCGGCCTTGGCGCTGAGCACCGGGGCGGGCGCGTGGTCGGCGGCGAGCACGTCGGCGCGTGCGGCGCTCAGGGCGTGGCGCGCCAGCGCCACATCGCTGTTGGCCTGGGCGGCGGCCAGGGCCTGGGCCAGGGTGAGCGGCTGCGCCGCATAGCCTGCGCCGGGCAGGGCGGCGGCCAGGGCGCTGATCAGAAACAACTGTCGTATTCTCATGGGTCGCGTTTATCGCGCCCTGTGCCTGACCAGCGCCTGACCTCCTGGAATACGTTGCCATGCGAATCCTGCTCGTTGAAGACGATGCCGTGCTGCGCGCCGTGGTGCGGCGCAGCCTGGCCGACGCCGGCCACCGCGTTGACGTGGCCGCCAGCGTGGCCGAGGCGCGCCACTTCTGGAGCGTGCAGCCCTACGACGCCGTGCTGCTGGACCTGAACCTGCCCCAGGATGCGGGCCAGGGCAGCGCTCCGGCCAGCGGCCTGACGCTGCTGCGTGCCGCGCGCGCGCGCGGCGACCGTACGCCCGTGCTGGTGCTGACGGCGCGTGGCCGCACGCAGGAGCGCATTGATGGCCTGGATGCCGGCGCCGACGACTACCTGGGCAAGCCGTTCGAGCTGGCCGAGGTGGAGGCGCGCCTGCGCGCGCTGGCGCGGCGCAGCCAGGGGGCGCAGGACGTGACCATGCTGGGCGCGCTGGCGCTGGACCGGCGCGCGCGCCGCTTCACGCTGCATGGCGCGGCGCTGGAGCTGCCGGCGCGCGAGTTCGAGGTGCTGTGGGAGCTGATGACGCCGCCCGGCCGCGTGGTGAGCAAGCGCGCGCTGTCGGACAAGCTGTCGGACTTTGCCGAGGCGCTGGGGGACAACGCGCTGGAGGCCTTCATTTCGCGCCTGCGCAAGAAGCTGGCGGGCAGCGGCGCGGGCATTCGCACGCTGCGCGGTCTGGGCTACATGGCCGAGGCGCAACCGCAGGCCGGGCCATGAGCGGCGCGCTGCCCTCGCTGCGCGCGCGGCTGGCGCGCCACGTGCTGGTGCCGCTGGCGCTGGTGTGGCTGGCCGGGACCGTGGCGTCGGTGGGCGTGGCGAACCTGTTCACGCAGCGCGCCTTCGACCGCTCGCTGCTCGACGACGCCTACGCCATTGCCGCCAACGTGCGCCAGGGCGGCCAGGGGCTGGAGTTGGCGCTGAGCCCGCGCGAGGTCAAGGCGCTGCTGTTCGACCAGGTGGAGACGGTGTACTTCGCCGTGCTGCGCAGCGACGGTTCGCTGCTGGCGGGCAACGCCCACCTGGCCGCCGAGACCTTGCAGGACGGCGAGCCGTACCGTTTTTCCGACATCCATTTCCGCGGCCAGGCGCTGCGCGTGGTGCGCCTGCGGCCCGCGCAGGCGGCGTTCGAGGTCATTACCGCGCAGACCGTGCACAGCCGCAACGCCATGCTGCGCAGCGCGCTGCTGTATTCGCTGCTGCCGCAGCTGCTGCTGCTGGGGGCGCTGGCCTGGTGGCTGCACCGCGCCATTGCGCGCGATTTGCAGCCGTTGGCGGCGTTTCAGCAGGCGCTGGCGCAGCGCGACGCGCGCGACCTCGCGCCCCTGCCGGTGCAGGCCAGCACGCGCGACCTGGAGCGCCTGGGCCAGGCGGTGAACGCGCTGCTGGGGCGCGTGGGGGAGGGCGTGCGTGCGCTGCACGAGTTTGCGGGCAACGTGGCGCACGAGCTGCGCACCCCGCTGGCGGGCATCCGCGCGCAGGCCAGCTACGGCCTGGCGCAGCACGACCCGGCGCTGTGGCGCGAGCAGCTTGCGGGCATCGTGCACAGCGAGGCGCGCGCCAGCCACCTGGTGGACCAGCTGCTGGCGCTGGCCCTGGCTGACGAGGCGCGCAGCGCCATGCCGCTGCAGGCGGTGGCGCTGGATGTGCTGGTGCAGGAGACGGTGCTGCGTTTTCTGCCGCGCGCCGATGCCGCCGGGGTGGACTTGGGGGCGCAGGGGCTGGAGCAGCCGGTGGTGGTGCAGGGGCTGCCGCTGCTGATCGAGGGCGTGTTGAGCAACCTGCTTGACAACGCGCTGCGCTACGGTCAGCCGCCCGACGGCGAGACGCCGCGCGTGACGGTGGCGCTGGCGCGTGTCGCCAACGAGGTGCGGCTGTCGGTGACCGACAACGGCCCAGGGATTGCCGCGCCGCAGCGCCAGGAGCTGCTCCAGCGCTGGGTGCAGGGCCGGGAGGGCGAGCGCCTGGGCGAGGGCGCGGGGCTGGGCCTGGGCATCGTGGCGCGCTACGCCGAGCTGCTGGGCGCGCAGCTGACGGTGCTGCCCGCGCCGCACGGGCACGGGCTGTGCGTGCAGCTGGCGTTTTCCGCAGAGCGCTCTTGATTTGATAGCTTCCAGCGCTTGTCAGGCAAGCGCTGGAGCCCAAAAACACTCAAAGCGTGGGGTAGTCGGTATACCCCTCGGCGCCGCCGCCGTAGAAGGTCTCGCGCTGCCAGGCGTTGAGCGGGGCGCCTTGGCGCAGGCGTTCCACCAGGTCGGGGTTGGAGATGAAATCGCGGCCGAAGGCGACCATGTCGGCGTGGCCGCTGGCCACGGCCTGCAGCGCCATGTCGCGGGTGTAGCCGTTGTTGACGATCCAGGCGGCGCGCCCGCCCGCATCGCGGTAGGCGGCCTTGAAGGCGGCGTAGTCGAACGGGCGGCCTTCGACCTCACGCGGCCCGCCGGTGGCGCCTTCGATGACGTGGATGAACGCCAAGCCCAGCGGTGCAAGCTGGCGCGCCACGTGCTCGAACAGCGGCTGCGGCTGGCTGTCGCTGATGTCGTTGGCCGGGGTGACGGGCGACAGGCGCAGGCCCGTCTTGCCTGCGCCGATGGCGTCGGCCACGGCCTGCACCACCTGCACCAGCAGGCGTGCACGGTTTTCCACGCTGCCGCCCCAGGCGTCGGTGCGCTGGTTGGCGCCATCCTTGAGGAACTGGTCGAGCAGGTAGCCGTTGGCGCCGTGGATTTCCACGCCGTCGAAGCCGGCCTGCACGGCGTTGCGCGCGGCGTTGGCGTAGGCCTGGACGATGCCGGGCAGCTCCTCGGCGTCCAGTGCACGCGGTGCCGAGGTCGGGAAGAAGCCGCCCTGGCCGGTGGCGGCGTCGATCAGGTAGGTTTTGGACTGTGCGGTCACGGCCGAAGGCGCCACAGGCGCCGCGCCGCCAGGCTGCAGGCTGGTGTGCGAGACGCGTCCCACGTGCCACAGCTGCGCCACGATCTTGCCGCCGCGCGCGTGCACGGCCTGGGTCACACGCTTCCAGCCTTCGAGTTGCTCGGGCAGGTACAGGCCAGGCACGTCGGCGTAGCCCTGGCCTTGCTGGCTGATGGGCGTGCCCTCGGAAACGATGAGCCCGGCGCTGGCGCGCTGGGCGTAGTAGGTGGTGGTGAGTTCTCCGGGCACGGTGCGCGGCGAGCGGTTGCGCGTCAGGGGAGCCATGGCGATGCGGTTGGACAGGTGCAGATCGCCGGCTTGAATCGGGTCGAAAAGGGTATTCATGGAATCGGCCTCCGTGGAGGCGGTAGTGGAAACGGTGCCTGGGAGCGTATCGGCTTGGCGCGCCACGCGCGCTGGCTTGCGTCAACCAGGAGACGCATGGCATGCCTCCCCCCTGCGGGGTGGGGGAGGCGTGGCGTCTTACTTGAGCAGGCCTTCGGCCTTCATTGCGGCCTGGACGGCCGGGCGGGCTGCAATGCGCTCGCGGTAGGCCGCGAGGTGCTTGAGGCCGGAAATGTCCACGCCGACATGGCCGCACCAGTTGCTGACGGTGAAGAGGTACGCGTCGGCCACGGTGAACTGCTCGCCCATCAGGTAGGGCTTGTGCGCCAGTTCGCTGTCTACCCATTGCAGGCGGCCCAGCAGGCGTTCGCGCACCTGGGGCTTGTAGTCCTCGGGGGTGCCGGGGGTGAACAGCGGGCCGAAGCTCTTGTGCAGCTCGGTGCCGATGAAGGTGAGCCATTCCTGTAGCCGGTAGCGTGCCAGCGTGCCATTGGCCGGGGCCAGGTTCTTGTGCGGTGCCTGGTCGGCCAGGTACTGCACGATGGCAGGGCCTTCGCGCAGGCGGGTGCCGTCGTCCAGTTCGAGCACGGGCACGTAACCCAGCGGGTTGATGGTGTAGAAGTCCGTGCCGTCCTGCAGCTTGTGGCTCTTGGTGCTGGCCAGCACCGGGGTGTAGGCCAGGCCGGCTTCGTGCAGAACGATGTGGGGGGACAGCGAGCAGGCGCCAGGGGAGTAGTACAGCTTCATGCGAGGTCCTTCCTTGCAGTGGGTTGGATGGATGGGTGCCATGCTATGCCATGCGTGGTGGCTTGTCTGCCGCGGGGCTTTCTCCTGGGGCGCTTGGGGCGGTGGCCTGCTCCATCCAGGTGAGCCACTGCATGGCCTGGGTGCGATTGGCACCGCACATGGCCTGGCTCGGCTGCAGCGAGGCGCAGACGGCAGGGCGCTCTGGGTGGCCGAAGATGCGGCAGCGTGCGCCAGCGCCGAGCTGCACGCAGGGCACGCCCGCGGGCTTGCCCTGGGGCATGCCGGGAATGGGCGAGGAAATCGACGGCGCGGTGCAGCAGGCGCCGCAGCCGGGGCGGCATTCCATCTAGCCCTGCAGGCGCTGCGCGGCCCAAAGCACCTGCGTGACCACGGCACGCACGGCCGCCTGGTCGTGCGCATGGCGCAGAGCGCCCTGTGCATCGAAGGCTTCGGCCGCTGCGCTGAGGGCGTAGGCTTGAGGGGCCAGCCAGCACTGCGTGTTGAGCAGCAGCGGGGCGAGATGGCTTTGTGCGCGCAGGCCACCCAGTCGGCCGTTGGACGCGCTGAGCATGCCGACCACTTTGCCGGCCAGCGGGCGGTCGCCCTGGCCCCACACCGGGTGGCCGCTGACCGGGCTGGAGGCCCAGTCGATGGTGTTTTTCAGCAGGGCGGTGTAGCTGCCGTTGTATTCGGGCGAGCAGATGATCCATGCCGGGTGTGCGTCCATCACCTCCTTGAGGCGGAGCACGTCGGCTGGCGTGCCCCGGGCTTCCAGGTCGGCGTTGTACAGCGGGATGTCGAAGTCCGACAGCTCCAGCAGCGTGACGTCGGCCCCGGCCTCGCGGCCCATGCGGGCGGCTGCGGCGGCCAGGCGGCGGTTGAATGATTCGTGGCGGGTGCTGCCCGCGAAGGCGAGGAGTTTCATGGCGCCGATTGAACCACGCCCTGCATGCAGGATATGTGCGTGGTTTCACGTGAAACAAACACCGGCGCGGCGTACTCCCTGCCGCGTGCTTTATCCGCGTCCGATGGCGGTTTGTCGGCGCTCCAGTTGGAACACCGCCACGGTGCCTACCAGGGCATCGGCCTGCTGGCGCAGGCTCTGGGCGGCGGCGGACATTTCCTCGACCAGCGCGGCGTTCTGCTGCGTGGCCTGGTCCATCTGGGTGACGGCTTCTCCCACCTGCGCCACGCCAGCGCTTTGCTCGCGGCTGGCGGCACTGATCTCCGCCACGATCGTGCTCACACGCTGGATGGAATCGACCACGCGCTGCATGGTTTCTCCGGCCTCGTGGACTTGGTTGCTGCCGGTTTCCACGCGACCCACGCTGTCGCTGATGAGGGTCTTGATCTCGCGTGCCGCCTCGGCGCTGCGACCGGCCAGGCTGCGCACCTCGCTGGCCACCACGGCGAAGCCCCGGCCCTGCTCGCCGGCGCGCGCCGCTTCGACGGCGGCGTTCAGCGCCAGGATGTTGGTCTGGAAGGCGATGCCATCGATCACGCCGATGATGTCTGCGATCTTGCGGCTGCTGTCGTTGATGCCCTGCATGGTGTGGATGACGCGGGCCACGGCCTCGCCGCCTTGTGCGGCAACGTCGGAGGCTTGGCGCGCCAGGGTGCTGGCATTGTGGGCGTGGTCGGCGTTCTGGCGCACCGTGGAGCCGAGCTGCTCCATCGAGGCGGCGGTTTCTTCGAGGGCGCTGGCCTGCGATTCGGTGCGGCCGGAGAGGTCGTGGTTGCCCTGCGAGATTTGCGCGCTGGCGGTGGCCACGGCCTCCGCCCCTTCACGCACGTGGGCGACGACGGAGGCCAGACTGTCCTGCATGGTCTTGAGCTGGAACATGAGGCTGCTGCGATCGTTTTCTCGCAGGGCGATGGTGCGGCTCAGGTCGCCCTGGGCCACGCGCTCGGCCAGAGCCGCCGCTTCGCTGGGCTCGCCGCCAATGGGCCGCAGCACCAGCCGGTCCATGGCAAAGGCCAGGACGATGGAGACGAGCGCGATGCTGAGCAGGCCCAGGGCTGCGGAAGTCCATTGCAGGCGGTGCACCTGTGCGAGGATTTCATCGGTGGGCACGGTGGCGGCGAACGACCAGGGTGTGG
Organism: Paenacidovorax caeni; assembly: GCF_001298675.1. Lineage (GTDB taxonomy): Bacteria > Pseudomonadota > Gammaproteobacteria > Burkholderiales > Burkholderiaceae_C > Paenacidovorax > Paenacidovorax caeni. The sequence continues at coordinate 38,185 of NZ_CYIG01000039.1, read as the reverse complement.
TGATGCCGTCGAGCTGCAGCGGCACCAGAATGCGCGTGGCGTCGGCGTTGGCCTGGGTGTCGTGGAAGACCGTTTCCAGGCGGCGGCCACTGCGGATGGCTTCGCGCATGGACTGGAGCTGCTCTTCTGCAAAGCCGTCTGCGGCCACCATGGGTTTGCCAATCTGGGAAGGGTTCTTGGCAGCCACGTAGAGGGCTTGGTTGGAGAGCAGGCTGGCGTAGCCGCTTTGGTAGATGCGGATGGACTGCACCATCTCCTGGATACCGTCCAAGGGGATGTCTACGCCCGCGACGCCCATAAAGCGACCGTCGATCTGGATCGGGACCGACAAGGTCGTGATGAGCACGCTCTTGCCTCCGATCTGGTAGGGGTAGGGCTCCACCAGCACATTGCCACCCGTGGACTTGGGTAGCTGGTAGTAGTCGCCCGGGCCGGGCTTGTCGTAGTCGGCCAAGGGCTCCACGGTGGCGCTGCCATTGGTCCCGCCACGGTTCCAGTAAGGCACGTAGCGGCCTGTGGCATCGTGGCCGATGGCGCTGGCGAAGTCGGCGTCACGGCCGTCGAAGGCGTTCGGCTCCCAGCCCGTCCACACGCCGACGAAGCGGGGGTTCTTTTCCAGCACGGAGCGCAGGATGGCGTTGGCGGTCTGGCGGTCGGCGTGGCCCGATGCTTTGAGCGCCACCATGGCGGCGGCCAGCGTGCGTGCGGCCTCCAGCCCCTGCTGCAGCGGGACTGCCGCGGCACGGCCATTGTGGGCGGCCAATTCGCCGGCGTATTGCAGGGCGGCGTCACGCTGCATCTGGCCTGCCTGCCAGGTGAGGATGGACAGAGTCAGCGCAAAACCCGCCAGGATGATGCATGCCACCACCGTCAGCATCTGGGTGCGCAGCGAGAGTTGGCGAAAGAACGACATGAACTTTTTCTCCTTGTAGGCGTGGCTTTTTTTGTGAAGCAAGAACCCCGCCAGCAGTGGGGCGAATGCTTGGTTCATTGTGGGGGCTTTCAGGGTGCAACCTGGCGCGGGTATGACGCGAGGTGCAAAAAAATCCGGGCGGGGTTTCACGTGAAACACTGGACGGCCAAAGGTGGGAAAATTACGAGTTTCCCTGCGCCACCGGAGCCTTGTCCCATGCTGTATCCCCAGGAATTCGATGTCATCGTTGTCGGTGGCGGCCATGCCGGCACGGAGGCGGCGTTGGCGGCTGCGCGCATGGGTTGCAAAACGCTGCTGCTGACCCACAACATCGAGACGCTGGGGCAAATGAGCTGCAACCCCAGCATTGGCGGCATTGGCAAGGGTCACTTGGTCAAGGAGGTGGATGCGCTGGGCGGTGCCATGGCGCTGGCCACGGACGAGGGCGGCATCCAGTTCCGCACACTCAATAGCAGCAAGGGATCTGCGGTACGCGCCACGCGCGCGCAGGCCGACCGCGTGCTGTACAAGGCCGCGATCCGCCGCATGCTGGAGAACCAGAACAACCTGTGGCTGTTCCAGCAGGCGGTGGATGACCTCGTGGTCGAAAGCGATCGGGTGGTGGGGGCGGTGACGCAGGTCGGCATCACCTTCCGCAGCCGCACCGTGGTGCTGACGGCGGGCACCTTCCTCGACGGCAAGATCCATGTCGGCCTGAACAACTACGCGGCCGGGCGCGCGGGCGACCCGCCGGCCGTGAGCCTGTCCAGCCGGCTCAAGGAATTGAAGCTGCCGCAAGGGCGCCTCAAGACCGGCACGCCGCCGCGCATTGACGGGCGCAGCATCGACTTCTCCAAGTGCGAGGAGCAGCCCGGCGACGGCATGCCCGGTGGTGTGAATGAAGGTGTGTTGCCTGTGTTTAGCTTCATGGGCTCGGCGGCGATGCACCCACGCCAGGTGCCGTGTTGGATCACGCACACCAACGAGCGCACGCACGAAATCATCCGCAGCGGCTTTGATCGCAGCCCCATGTTCACCGGCAAGATCGAGGGTGTGGGCCCGCGCTATTGCCCCAGTGTGGAAGACAAGATCAACCGCTTTGCCGACAAGGACAGCCACCAGATCTTCCTGGAGCCCGAAGGGCTGACCACGCACGAGTTCTACCCCAACGGCATCAGCACCAGCCTGCCGTTTGACATCCAGTACGACCTGGTGCGCAGCATGAAGGGGCTGGAGAACGCCCACATCTTGCGCCCTGGCTACGCCATCGAGTACGACTACTTCGACCCGCGCTCGCTCAAGAGCAGTTTCGAGACGCGGCAGATCCAGGGCCTGTTCTTTGCGGGACAAATCAACGGCACCACCGGCTACGAAGAGGCCGCCGCGCAGGGGTTGTTTGCTGGCTTGAACGCGGCGCTGCAATGCCGCGGCGAGGCCCCCTGGCTGCCTGGTCGCGACGAGGCGTACCTGGGCGTGCTGGTGGACGACCTGGTGACCAAGGGCGTGACGGAACCCTACCGCATGTTCACCAGCCGCGCCGAGTTCCGCCTGCAGCTGCGCGAAGACAACGCTGACATGCGCTTGACCGAACAGGGCCGCCGCATGGGCCTGATCGACGATGCGCGCTGGGATGCGTTCAGCCGCAAGCGCGATGCGGTTGCGCGTGAAACTGAACGATTGAAGTCCACCTGGGTGAATCCGCGCATCCTCGCGGCACAGGAGTCCGAGCGCGTGCTGGGCAAGGCCATCGAGCATGAGTACAACCTGTTCGACCTGCTGCGCCGCCCGGGCGTCGGCTACGAGGCGCTCATGTCGCTGGACGGTGGTAAGTACGCGAGCAGCGATGTTTCACGTGAAACGCTGGGCGACCTGGGCGCGTCGGTAATTGAGCAGGTGGAGATCGCCGCCAAGTATGCGGGCTACATCGACCGGCAGAAAGACGAGGTGCAGCGCGCGGCCCACTTCGAGCGGTTGCGGCTGCCGGAGGAGCTGGATTACATGCAGGTGGCGGCCCTGTCGATTGAGGTGCGCCAGAAGCTGCAAAAGCACCGGCCGGAGACACTGGGGCAGGCGTCCCGCATCTCGGGCGTCACTCCGGCGGCCATCTCGCTGCTGCTGGTGCATTTGAAGAAGGGCGGCTTCAAGGGCTTCGCCGTGGAGGCCGCATGATGGAGGCCGCGCTGCGCCAAGGCGCCCAGGCCCTCGGGCTGGCGCTGAACGAGGGGCAGATTGCCCAGTTGCTGGACTTCCTGGCCTTGCTGCAGAAATGGAACAAGGTATACAACCTGACGGCGGTACGCGACCCGCAGGAAATGCTGACCCACCACCTGCTCGACAGCCTGGCGGCCGTGGCGCCGTTGCGTCGCCACCTCGCTGGGCTGCCAGTGGGGCAGGGCGCCCGTCTGCTCGACGTGGGTTCTGGCGGTGGCTTGCCCGGCGTGGTGTTCGCTATCTGCTGTCCTGAGGTTGATGTCAGCTGCGTAGACACCGTGGCCAAGAAGGCCGCGTTCATTCAGCAGGCCGCCGCGGCGCTCAAGCTGCCCAACCTGCACGGCATCCACGCGCGTGTGGAAACACTGGCCGGCCCGTTCGACGTGGTGAGCTGCCGCGCCTTTGCGGCGCTGGCCGACTTCACCGCGTGGTCGCGTCAGGCGCTGGCGCCGCATGCTGTCTGGCTGGCCATGAAGGGCCGGCACCCAAGCGACGAAATCGCCGCGCTGCCGGCCACGGTGCAGGTGTTCCACGTGGAACCGCTCACCGTGCCGGGACTGGACGCTGAGCGCTGCATCGTCTGGATGCGGCCTGCCGCCAGCGAGGCCGTGGCGTAAACTCGCCCGTTGCTGCCCTGCAGCGCTCGAAGGGTTCCCCATCATGTTCGGCATCGCTGACTACGGCGCGTTCGTCGCCGCGATCATCCTGTTCCTGGCCATTCCCGGTCCTGGCAACCTGGCTCTCATCACCTCCACCGGCAAGGGGGGCGTGCGCGCGGGCATGGCCGCTGGGTTAGGCGTGATCGCGGCCGACCAAGTGCTCATGTGGGCTGCGGTGGCGGGGGTGGCAGCGCTGCTGGCCACCTATCCGGCGGCTTTCCATGCCGTGCAATGGCTGGGTGCCGCCTACCTGGCGTGGCTCGGCTTCAAAATGCTCACGGCCAAGCCGGGCAGTGCGCCGGTGCTGCGCATTGCCCCGCGCCATTACTTCAAGCAGGGGGCCATCATCACGCTGCTTAATCCGAAGGCCATCGTCTTTTACATGGCGTTTTTCCCGCTGTTTGTGGATCCGGCGCGGCACCAGGGGCTGCTGACGTTCGGCGTCATGGCGGTGACCATCGCCGTCCTGACGTTTTTCTACAGCCTGACCGTGGTGCTGCTCACGCACCACCTGGCCGAGCGCATGCGCGCCAATCCCACCATTGCGCGCGTGCTGGAAAAAACGGCCGGCGTGTTTCTCATCGGCTTCGGCGTCAAGCTGGCCATTTCCAGATAAGTCCATCGCATGGCCAAGATTTTCTGCATCGCCAACCAAAAAGGCGGCGTTGGCAAAACCACCACCACCGTCAATCTCGCAGCGGGCTTGGCCAAGATTGGCCAGCGCGTGTTGCTGGTGGATCTCGATCCACAGGGCAACGCCACCATGGGCTCCGGGGTGGACAAGCGCGGCCTGGCGCTGTCCGTGTACGACGTACTGCTGGAATCCGCCTCGGTGCAGGAAGCTGCGGTTGCGTCAGGGCCGGGCGGCTACCGCGTGCTGGGTGCCAACCGCGAGCTGGCCGGCGCCGAGGTGGAACTGGTCGAGCTGGAGCGGCGCGAAAAACGCCTCAAGACTGCGCTCGATGCGGTGCAGGCGGAGTACGACTTCGTACTGATCGACTGCCCGCCGTCCCTGTCCATGCTCACGCTCAACGGCTTGTGCAGCGCGCATGGGGTCATCGTGCCCATGCAGTGCGAGTACTTTGCGCTGGAGGGGCTGACGGACCTGGTTAACACCATCAAGCAGGTGCACGCCAACCTCAACCCCGAGCTGCAGATCATTGGCCTGCTGCGCGTGATGTACGACCCGCGCATCACGCTGCAGGCCCAAGTCAGCGAGCAGCTCAAAGGGCACTTTGGCGACAAGGTGTTCAATACCGTCATCCCGCGCAATGTGCGCTTGGCCGAGGCGCCCAGCTATGGCTTGCCCGGGGTGGTGTTTGACCCTGCAGCCAAGGGCAGCCAGGCATTCGTCGAGTTCGCCAAGGAAATGGTCGAACGCATAGGGGCCATGTAACGCATGATTTTTATAAAAAAGAGGGCCTAAGCCTTATCCAGCAAGCGCTAACAGCTACCGAATCAATAGCGATGAATACACCGACCATCCTGCTCCTGCCCGGCTGGCAAAACTCCGGCCCCGGCCATTGGCAGACTGCGTGGGAGCGCCTGCACGGCGACCAGCGCGTGGAGCAGCACGACTGGGCACGCCCGCTGCGCGGCGACTGGTCGGCGCGGCTGGAGGAGGTGGTGGCCGACATCCCCGGCCCCGTGGTGCTGGCGGCACACAGTCTGGGCTGCATCCTCACGGCCTGGTGGGCAGCGCATACGCGCCATGCGCACAAGGTGCGCGGCGCGCTGCTGGTGGCGCCGGGCGACGTGGAGCGGCCCGCGTTGGCGCCGCAGCTCGCCGGCTGGGCGCCGATCGCGCGCCAGCGGCTGCCTTTCCCGGCGGTGCTGGTGGGCAGCCGCGACGACCCGTATTGCAGCCTTGAGCGCGCGCAGGCGCTGGCGTCGGACTGGGGCGCGCGCTTTGTCGATGCCGGTGCGTGCGGCCACATCAATGCCGAATCAGGGCTGGGCGCGTGGCCCGAGGGGCGGGCACTGCTCGAATCGCTGACAGACAAGGACTGAAAGACACGCATGGTCACCAAGAAACCCAAGGGCCTCGGGCGCGGCCTCGAAGCATTGCTAGGCCCCAAAGTCGAGGACAAGGCCGCGCCGGCCGAGGCCACGCCAGCGGGCCTGCCCAGCACGCTGACGCTGAACCAACTCGTGCCCGGCATCTACCAGCCGCGCACGCGCATGGACGAAGGTGCGCTGTACGAGCTGGCCGAGAGCATCAAGGCCCAGGGCATCATGCAGCCGATCCTGGTGCGCAAGCTAACCGGCGGCGAGCATGCCGGCAAGTACGAAATCATCGCCGGCGAGCGGCGCTACCGCGCCTCGCGTCTGGCAGGCCTGGACACGGTACCGGTGCTGGTGCGCGAGGTGCCCGACGAGGCCGCTGCGGCCATGGCGCTGATCGAGAACATCCAGCGCGAAGACCTGAACCCGCTGGAAGAGGCGCAGGGCCTGCAGCGCCTGGTGCGTGAATTCGGCCTGACGCATGAGCAGGCCGCGCAGGCCGTGGGCCGCTCGCGCAGCGCGGCCAGCAACCTGTTGCGCTTGCTGAACCTGGCCGAGCCAGTGCAGACCATGCTCATGGCGGGCGACATCGACATGGGCCATGCGCGCGCGCTGCTGGCGCTGGACCGGGCCACGCAGATCACAGCGGGCAACCAGATCGCCGCCAAAAAGCTCTCGGTGCGCGAGGCCGAAAGTCTGGTGAAAAAGCTGGGGGCCGAGTTCCAGCTCGTGCCGCAAAAGCCCAAAAAAGAGAAGTCACGCGATTTGAAGCGCGTCGAAGAAGAACTGTCCGACCTGCTCATGGCCGAGGTCGAGGTGCGTGTGAAAAAGCGCGTCAAGCGCGGCGGGCGCACCGAGGAAATGGGTGAGCTGGCCATCCAGTTCGGCTCGCTCGATGCGCTCAACGGCCTGATCGAGCGCCTTCGCGCTGAGAACGTGTGAACGAATCCGCCATGCCCGCTCATCACGCCAAAACACGCCCCCTCTGCGTTGCAAATGCTCGCCATAGCCCGCACTATGGCTGCGCTTTGCGCCTTGATGGGCCGCGTTTTGGCGCGCTGCTCGGTCACGCCGGATTCATTCACACGTTCTGACTGACGCTTCGCCCCGGCCCATGCGCCTGCCCTGGCCTGCGCCTGCACTCATCGCCTGGGCCGGCGCCTGGGCGCTGCACGCACTGCTGCTGCCGCGCGCGGGCCCGCTGGCGGCTCTGCTGGCGGGCTGTGCGCTGGGTACGCTGGCCAGCCTCTGGGGTACACGCTGGTGGCGCCGGGTGCTGATTGCATTGGGCTTTCCGCTGTCGCTGGCATTGACCGGGGCTGCCGCACTGCCCGCCTGGGCCTGGCTGATTCCGCTGGCCCTGCTGCTCGCGGTGTACCCGCTCAACGCCTGGCGCGATGCCCCGCTGTTCCCTACGCCTGCGGGTGCGCTGCAGGGACTGGAGACGATCGCGCCGCTGCCGCCGGAGGCGCGTGTGCTGGATGCGGGGTGTGGTCTGGGCGATGGGCTGCGCGCGCTGCGCCAGGCCTATCCGCTGGCCCGGCTGGATGGGCTGGAGCGCAGCTGGCCCTTGCGCTGGCTGTGCGCGCTGCGCTGTCCCTGGGCGCGTGTGCGGCAGGGCGACATCTGGCTCGCCGACTGGAGCAGCTACCAGCTGGTCTATCTCTTCCAGCGGCCCGAGAGCATGACCCGTGCCCTGGTCAAGGCCGGCGAAATGGCGCCAGGCAGCTGGCTGGTGAGCCTGGAGTTTCCTCTGCCTGGCGTGGCGCCGCAGGCGCAATGGCCTGTGCGCGAGGGCGGCCGCATGGTGTGGGTTTATTGCTTGCCGTTACGGGTGTAGACAAATTTCACACGGGTTGTGAAAAATGGTTTGCTACAGTAACGCCCGGTATTCCAAACTGGCCGTCACAGACCATAAAACCAATCGTAACGGGACGCTATCGCCGGATTCATTCAGCGCATCGGAGAGGGGGTGCATGAAGGAACCGGCTTCTTTCCTGGTGAGAAACGCGCCTAGCCGCGGCTCGCCGTGGCTACCTGGCACGCGGTGGATCGGCGGCGGGTGTGCGTCGGACGGCCGTACTTTCTATTACCCGGGAGGAGAATCCATGCATCCAAAAAACCTGTTGCGCACCCGCCTGTGGGGTGCGCTGGCGCTGAGCGTGTCGCTCGCCGGCTGCGCCACCATGCAAAGCCACGACAAGCTGGCCACGGAAGTCCAGGCTTCCAGCCGCGCCGAGGGCATTCCCGCCGCCCTGGCGCGCCTGGACGCGTCGGCCAAGTCGGACGACGACAAGAAGGCGCTGCTCTACAACCTGGAGCGCGGCGAGCTGCTGCGCCTGGACAACCGCTACGAGGACAGCATCCAGTCGTTCATGGTGGCCGATGCGCGCGTCAAGGAGTGGGAGGAGACCGCCAAGCTTGATCCCAGCAAGCTCATGGGCACCATGGGTGCGGCCCTGATCAGCGAACGCTTAAAGAGCTACGAGGGCCAGGACTACGAGAAGGTGTTCTTGACCACCCGCCTGGCGCTGAACCGCGTGGCCCTGGGCGACCTGGAGAACGCACGCGTGGACATCAAGCGCACGCACGAGCGCGAGGCCGTGATTGCCGAGTTCCGCGCCAAGGAAACGGCCGCGGCCGAGGAGGAGGCGCAGTCCAAGGGCGCCACCAAGGGCGGCAAAGAGCTGGACGGCTACCCCGTCGAAACCCTGAATGACCCCGAGGTGCTGGCGCTGAAGAATGGTTACCAGAATGCGTTGAGCCATTACCTCTCGGGCTACCTGTACGAAGTCATGAACGAGCCGGGCCTGGCCGCGCCGGGCTACCGCAAGGCCATTGAGCTGAAACCGGAAACGGCGGTGCTGGAGGAGGGGCTGCGCGGTCTCGACAAGCGCACCAGCTTCACCTGGAAGCGCCGCCAGCGCATGACCGATGTGCTCTTCCTCGTCGAGGCGGGCGATGCCCCGGCGCGCAAGCCCCGGGCCTTCACGCTGCCCGTGCCCACGGGGCGGGGCATGGTGACGGCGAGCATCTCGTACCCGGTGATCGAGCCTTCCAACGACCCGCTGCTGACCCAGGTGTCTGCGGGCGGGCAGGACCTGAAGCTGGAGCGCGTGGTTGACGTGAACGTGATGGCGCGCCGCGTGCTCAAGGACGAAATGCCCGGCATGGTGCTGCGCGGTGTCACACGCGCCGTGGCCAAGGGCGTGGTGCAGGACCAGCTGCAGAAGAATGCCGGGCTGTTCGGCGCCCTGGTTGGCGCCGTGGCCTCGGTGGCCACCGAGCAGGCCGACGACCGCATGTGGCGCATGCTGCCCGGCCGCGTCTACGTGGCGCGTGGCTATTTGCCGCCGGGCGAGCACCAGCTGACCATCGATGGCCGCCCGCTCGAAGGCACCGTCACCATCGACGGCCAGTACGCGCTGGTGCCGCTGCGCTTTTATGGCGACCGCGTGCTCGTCGGCCAGGTGGCGGTGATGGGCCAACTGGCCCCCGCGCCCGCGCCCGCTGCCGCACCGGCTCCTGCCGCCGTGCCGGCCCCTGCCACCAAACCCGCACCACGCAAGCGCGCCCCCAAGGTGGCCGCGAACTGACGGCGTTGTATTCAGAACCCGGAGTCTTACCCATGAACCTTCTTCGTACCTCCTTGGCCGCCGGCTTTCTCGCGGCTGGCTTGGTGGCTATGCCTGCCATGGCGCAGCAGCACGACCCCGCCACGCCCCCTGCCGTCGCCGCCAAGGTGGCGCTGCGCGGTGAGGCCAACGGCATTGCCGTGCGCGAGATGCGCCTTGTGCGCAAGAACGACATCCTGACCGTGCAGGCGGATCTCTCCAACAGCGGCCGCAGCGACCGCACGGTGTACTACCGCTTCCGCTGGCTCGACAGCGTAGGCAACCAGGTCGGTGACGGCGAATCGTGGAAACAGCTCGGCGTGCTGGGCCTGGGAATGCAGACCATCAAGAGCGTGGCGCCGACCAATGCCGCCGTTGATCTGCGCCTGGAAATGAACGTGGAATCGCGCTGATGCAGCGCACAGCAAAGGAGAAAACCAGCATGCAGCAAACCACCCGGCGCCGCGCCTTCGCCCTGGCACTTGCCGCCAGCACCCTGGCGCTGAGCGCCTGCCAGAACCTGTCCTCGCCCGTGATCCGCTTCGACCGCCAGGTCAACTACGGCGATGCCAAGGGCGTCGAGCTGGTCACCAACGAATTCGGCTCCAGTGACCTGCAGATGATCGCCGAGAAGATGACCGGCAGCCTGCTCGAAACCGGCATCTTCCAGGGCCGCCCCACGGTGACCATTTCCACCGTGAAGAACAAGACCAGCGAGTACATCGACACCACCAACGTCATGAGCTCCATCCAGACGGCGCTCACCAAGTCGGGCAAAGTCCGTTTCGTGCGCTCCATCAGCCAGATGCAGCAGGGCGTCGATGAACTGCAGCGGCAGAACCAGAGCGGCCTGTACAAGCAGGGAACCACTGCCAAGGTCGGTCAGATGACCGCCGCCAAGTACCAGCTTGAAGGCGAGCTGACCAGCATCGTCAAGCAAAGCAGCACGACCAAGGACGTGTACTACAAGTTCACGCTCCAGCTCTTCGACGTGGAAGAAGGCACGGTGGAGTGGCAGGACGAAAAAGAAATCCGCAAGACCAGCAAGCGCTGAACCAGGAGCACTCCATGCAACGCAGAACCACCCTGGGCGCCGCCTGCGCCTTGCTGGCCGCCACGGCCCTGACCTGGGGCGTGGCCGCGCAGGCGCAGCAGCCTGGCGCCGCGCCGCGCATCGCTGTCACCAACCTGGCGTACGCGCAGCAGGTGTCCGAGTATTTCGTGGCCGGCACGTACCAGGAAAGCAGCCAGATGAGCGCGCAGGGCAGCTACAGCAGCGGCCACAGCCACGGCATGTACGGCGGCTCGGGCTCGGCGTCGGGCCAGCAGTCCATGCAGGCCTCGGCGCAGGCCAGCGGCACCTACGTGGCCGGGCGCTACAGCTACATCGAGCAGCGCGACCTGGCGGGCTATACCAACGACATCAAGGGCGCCATCCTGCAGGGCACCTACTTCAAGCTGGTGCAGGGCAAGGCATTCGACGCCGGCGCCCCGCAGCCCAGCAAGGCCGAGCAGGTGCTGAACCAGGTGCAGACCGGCAAGATGCATACGCCGCGCGCCCAGCTGCAGGTGACCGACGTGATCGCGCGCATCAAGAAGGGCGAGTTCAATGGCGCCGACTACGTGCTGTTCGGCTCCGTGAGCTCCATCGACTTCACCGACGCGCTCTCGCCCCTGCAGGGCACCACCAGCGCCACGCGCCAGTACGGCCTGCAACTGCTGGCCGACTTCTCGCTCATCAACACCAAGACCTACGAGATCAAGGCCGCCTTCTCCGCGCAGGGCGCGGGCAACGACACCAAGATCCTGTCCAACCGCGGCGACATTGCGCCGCCCAACCGGGCCAAGGTGATGCGCGAAACCTCGCTCTCGCTGGCGCAGGACGTGTACCAGCAGCTGACCATGCAGCTGGGCTACTCCGACCCCAACCTGGCGCGCGGCGTGCGCCCGGGCCAGCCGCCCATGCCCTACCCGGCGGGCCAGCCGATGGCGCCGCAGCAGCCCGAGCAGGTGCTGATCCTGAAGTGACGCACCCCGCCGCGCTAACCCCGCGCAAGGCCAGCCCCAGGCTGGCCTTTTTGCTGGGCGTGCTCCTGGCACTCGGGGGCTGCGCGCAGTTGCCCGGGGCGCCTGAGCTGCCCGCGCCCCCGGGCTTTCGCACCCTGGTGCTCCCCGGTCGCGATGGCGCCACGCTGCAGGCCCTGGAGCGCGGCGCGCGCGTGGCGCCGCTGCGCTACCGCGTCGTGGTCGTGCCCGGGTCCGGCTGTGCTGGCATGGGAGCGTTTGCCGGGCGCTACTTCGCCGGGCTGCTGCATGCGCAGGTGCTGGTGCTGCACAAGCCCGGCGTGGACCCACAGGCACGTACCGCGCCCGGCGACTGCGCCAGCGGCTTCGTGCAGCAGGACCGCCTGTCGGCCTGGTTGGCGCACGCCCGCGCCGCGCTGCAGGCCGATGCGCTGCGGCGCCAGGGCGAGCCGCCCGTGCCGCAGCTGCTGGTGGGCATCTCCGAAGGCGCCGAGCTGCTGCCGGCCCTGGCGCCCGAGGTGCCGCAGCTCGCAGGCCTGGTGCTAATCGGCTCCAGCGGGCTGGACCCACAGCAGGCCGGCGCCCTGCAGGCCGAGCGCCTGGGCGCGCAGGCCGCCTGGGCGGCGCTGGGCCGCATCCAGGCCAGCCGCTGGGCCGACAGCGCCGTGGTGCAGGGCCGCAGCCTGGGCTACTGGCGCGACCTGTGGAGCTGGCCGCTCGCGCTGCCGCTGGTGCGCAGCCCCTGGCCGCTGCTGCAAGTGTGGGGCGGCGACGATGCCCTGGTGCCCGCCGCTGCGTACGCGCACTTCGCGCATCTGGCCGCGCGGCGCACCGTGCCGTACTGCGCACGCCGCATCGGCGGCGCCGACCACGGCCTGCAGCGCCCGGACGGCAGCGACGGCGTGCAGCAGGTGTGGGCCTGGGTGGAGCAATGGGCCCGCGCCCCGCAGGCCGGCCTGTGCGGCCCCGGCGTCAGCGCGGCCGATGCATCTTGAAGAGCTGCTCCGGCCCGACCGTGAAATAGTCCGCCGGCCCGCCCGCGCGCAGGATGTGGCCGGCGTTGGCGGTGTCATAAATGCCGTCCCTGAGCAGCGCCTTGTCGATGTGCACCGCCACCACCTCGCCCAGCACCAGCCAGGTGTCCACCGCCGTGCCGTCCGCGCCATGCAGTTGCTGCACCTGCGTGCAGCGGCACTCGAAGGTGACGCGGCTTTCGGCCACGCGCGGCGGGCGCACCAGCGTGGAGGCCCGCGGCGTGAGGCCCGCCAGCACGAACTCGTCCACCTCGGGTGGCACCGCGGCGCAGGTGGTGTTCATCGCCTCGGCCAGGTCGCGCGTGGCCAGGTTCCACACGAACTCGCCCGTGGCCTGCACGTTGCGCACCGTGTCCTTGAGGCCGATGCTGGCGAAGCCCACGATGGGCGGCACGTAGTTGAAGGCGTTGAAGAAACTGTAGGGTGCCAGGTTGGCTGCGCCCTGCGCGTTGCAGGTGGAGATCCAGCCGATGGGGCGCGGCCCCACGATGGCGTTGAACGGATCGTGCGGCAGGCCGTGGCCCTGGCGGGGCTGGTAGCTGTGGATGTCGGTGGTGCGCATCGCGCCAGTGTGCGGCAAAACGCTGGCGCGGTCATGGGCCTTCGCGTGTGCTCTTAAATGAATAGCTGGTAGCGCTTGCTACATAAGCGTTAGAGGCCAAAAGAACCCCTGGCTTCAGGGCGCTGCCTGCACCGCCGCCTCCCCCCGCTGCTGCCCCAGGAAGCGCCCCGGCGGCATGCCCACCGTGCGGCGCACCATGGCGCTGAAGGCGCTGGGGTTGTAGCCCAGCTCAGCCGCGATCTGGCCCATGGGCGTGCGCGCCGCCGCCAGGGCCACCGCCTTGGCCAGCACCACCTGCTGGCGCCATTGGGTGAAGCTGCTGCCCAGCTCCTGGCGGAACAGCCGGGCCACGGTGCGCGGGCTGGCGCCCGAGTCCTGCGCCCAGCCCTGCAGTGTGGCGTGGCGCGTGGGGTCGTCCAGCACTGCCTCGCACAGCTGGCGCAGGCGCTTGTCGCGCGGCAGTGCCACGCCCAGGGGTACGGCACGGGCGCGGCGCAGCTCGTCAAGCACCAGGGCGCTGATGTGGCGCTCGCGCCGCAGCGCCTCGGGCGAGGGCGGGGCGGCGCTGTCGGGCGTGGTGTCGAGGGCGCGCACCAGGGCGTGTAGCAGCGCCGACACCTCCAGCACCCGGCACTGCTGCCAGGTCTGCCCGGGCGTGCCCGGCCCCCCCGGCCCGCTGCGCCCGCGCGGCTGGTAGAGGTACAGGGTGTGCAGGTGCGCCGCGTCCACCATGGTCACGGCATGCTCCACCCCGGGTGGAATCCACAGCGCGCGCGAGGGCGGCACGATGTAGGTGCCGCGCGCAGCGGTGAGCCGCACCACGCCCTCGGTGGACAGGGCAATCTGCGCCCAGGCATGGCTGTGGGGCAGCACATGCGTGTCTGCCGGGAGGTAGCGCGTCTTGGCGCGCAGCGGGCGGCGCGCAGTGGGCTCGAACAGGTGGGGCGTGAGCGCGTCCACCGAAGGGGCGCTGGCACCAGGCGGTGCGCGCAGCGGGGCAGGGTTTGGCATGTTTGCGATATTAATTGGCAGGCTGTCGCTAACCAGCCGCCGCCGTCCATGCCTACCATCGCTGCCATGACGACATCTGCCCCCTTGCCTGCCTTGCGCCAGGATGCGCGCACCATCGGCCTCATTGGCCTGGCGCACGGCTCCTCGCATTTTTTCCACATGCTGCTGCCGCCGCTGTTCCCGTTCCTGATCGCCGAGTTCGGCTACAGCTACTCGCAACTGGGGCTGCTGCTCTCGGTGTTCTTCGTCGTCTCTGGCGTGGGCCAGGCGTTGTCAGGCTTTCTGGTGGACCGGGTGGGCGCACGCCCGGTGCTGTTCGGCGCGCTGGGCAGTTTCGTGGCCTCGGGCCTGGTGGCGGGCAGCGCCAGCGGCTACCCCGGGCTGGTGCTGGCAGCGGTGCTGGCGGGGCTGGGCAACGCGCCGTTCCATCCGGTGGACTTCACCATCCTGAACAAGCGTGTGTCGCCGCAGCGCTTGGGCCACGGCTTCGCGGTGCACGGTATCTCGGGCAACCTGGGCTGGGCCACGGCGCCGGTGTTCATGGCGGGCATCGCCACGGCCACGGGCTCGTGGCGCGTGGCTTGCCTGAGTGGCGCGGCCCTGGCGTTGCTGGTGTTGGCCACCATGGTGTGGCACCGCGACGCGCTGGACGACCGCCAGGCCGTGGCCGCCGGGCCGGGCGGCAAGGCCGCGCCCGCAGCGGTGCCCGAGCATCCGCTGGCCTTTCTGCGCCTGCCGTCGGTGTGGCTGTGCTTTTCCTTCTTCTTCTGGAGCACCTGCTCGCTGAGTGCCATCCAGAGCTTCGCCAGCCCGGCGCTGCAGCAGATGTACGCCATGCCGCTGTCGCTGACGGCCATGGTGGTCACGGGCTACATGCTGTGCAGCGCTGCCGGCATGGTGGTGGGCGGCTTCATCGTCGGGCGTGTGGTGCGGCTGGAGAAGACCATCAGCGCCTGCCTGCTCGCCTCGGCGGCGCTGCTGGCGCTGGTGGCCCTGGGCTGGCTGCCGGGCGCGGCGGCCCTGGCGCTGGTGGCGTTGGCGGGCGCGGGCATCGGCATCGCCGGCCCGTCGCGCGACATGCTCATCAAGCGCGCCGCGCCACCCGGCGCCACGGGGCGCGTGTATGGCACGGTGTATTCCGGGCTGGACCTGGGCTTCGCCGTGGCGGCGCCGCTGTTCGGCGCGCTGCTCGACCGGGGGCAGACCGCCGCCATCTTCTACGGCTCAGCCCTGGCGCTGGTGCTGGGCGTGGCCTCGGCCGGGCTGGTGGGCGCTGGCGTGGCGGCGCGTGCGGCAAGGCCCGTGGGGGCCTCGGCCTGAAGCTGGTTTGGTGCTCTTGAAAAGAGAGCTGCTAGCGCTTGCTGGGTAAGGGTTAGAGCCGATTTTGGCTCTAAAACGCTACAGCGCCGCCAGCGTACGCACCATGTAGACCGCGCCTGCGCCATAGCTGGCCAGGTGCTGGCGCTGGTGCGCATCGGGCACGGCGTGCGCGGCGTAGCCCTGGCGTTCCCAGTAGCCTTGTGAGCCCTGCACGGACACCAGCGCGCTGTGGCGCAGGCCTTCGGCCCGGGCGCGCGCCCACAGGGGTGCCAACAGGGCGCGGGCCAGGCCCTGGCCGGCGCAGCGGGGCAGCACGGCCATGTCGTGCAGGTACAGCGTGTCGGGGGCCGCGCAGGCCGTGAAGTCGCCGTGCAGCGGCGTAACCTTGCCCAGGCAGGAGCGGTACGCCGCCAGGTAGGCCACGACTTCGCCATCCTGCACGATGACCAGCGAGCACTGCGCCGGGCTGGCCAGGCGGCGCGCGAAAACGTCGGCACTTTCGGCAAACGCCGCGCCGTAGCACGCCTGCTGCACTGCCAGCAGGCCGGGCAGGTCTTGCGCCGCGAGGGGGCGGGGCAGGGCGGTCATTGGGGCCGTTGGGGGCGCGGCAGGTAGTCGTCCAGCGACAGGCCTTTTTCCTGCAGCAAGGCTTCGAGCACTGGTGCCAGGCGCCCCAGGCTTTCCTGCACGGCCTCGCGCACCGTGTCCACCACCACCTGGGTGCTGCGCTCGATTTCGATGTTCAGGCGGTCGCCCACCTGCACGGCCTCAAACACCGTTGCGCGGCGCGTCTCGGGAATGAGCCAGACCTCGAACCAGCCCTCGGCGCGGTTCACCTCTGCCACCGTGAGGCTGGCGCCGTGCAGCGCGATGTAGCCCTTGGCGAACACGTAGCGGCGGAAGGCCTCGGGCACGGCCACGCGCCAGACGAGGTTGTTCTCCAGTTCGCGGCGCTCCACGAGCGTGCCGGTGAAATCCACGTGGCCCGACAGCGGGTGGCCACCGATCTCGGCACCGTCCTTGGCGGCGCGCTCCACGTTCACGCGGCCGCCCTCGCGGTAGCTGCCCAGCGTGGTGATGTTGAGGCTTTGCAGCATCACGTCGAAGCAGGCCTGCGTGGGCGAGAGGATCTCGGTCACCGTGAGGCACACGCCGTCCGTCGCCACGCTGGCGCCGATGGCCAGGTCCTGGCAGAAGCCCTCGGGAAAGTCGAGGGTGAAGGTGCGCAGGCCGGCGCGGTCGTGGATGGCGGCGATGGTGGCCGTGGCTTGGACGATGCCTGTGAACATGGGCGGTCGGCGGAAAGCTGCAAAGCAAAGGATTGTGCCAGCGCCTTCTTGGTGGGCGCCCATGGGACTGCCGTGGCATTGACAAGATAGTAATAAGTTACTATCTTTCGTGGCATGAACTCACCTGCCAAATACCTGTCGGCCGAAGCGCGCCGGGCTGCGACGGTCGAGGCGGTCATCCAACTGGCTGCGCAGACGCCTCCGAGCGAAATCACCACCACGGCCATTGCCCAGCACATGGGCGTGACACAGGGCGCCTTGTTCAAGCATTTCCCGACCAAGGAGGCGATCCTGGAGGCCGTCATGGTCTGGGTTGCCGAGCACTTGCTCAGCCGGGTGGACGAGGCGGCGCACTCTGTCCAGGCCCATGGCGGGGCATTAGCGGCGCTGGAGGCCATATTCCTCGCACACGTAGACTTCGTGGTGGAGCATCCTGGCGTACCGCGCATGCTGTTTGGTGAGCTGCAGCGCAGTGAAATGACTGCCCCCAAGCGCGTGGTGCAAACGCTGCTGGGCCACTACGGTGCACGCCTGCAGCAATGGCTGGCCCAAGGCCAGGCCCAGGGCCAGGTCGCTGGCGCCCTGGACTGCGCTACAGCCGTCACGCTGTTCATTGGCTCGCTCCAGGGCCTTGTCATGCAATCGATGCTGGCTGGCGACGTCCTGCACATGCGCCGGCAGGCAGCCCCGGTATTCGCGTTGTACCGACGCGCGGTCATGGCGATTCCAGCGGGAGATGCCCCATGACGTTCCCCACACTGCAACGGCGCACCGTGGCGCTGGCAGCCCTGCTGCTCCCCCTGGCCGGGTTGCTGGGCTATGTGGCTCTGCGTTCGGGGCCCCTGGCTCCCGTGGCTGTTACCGAAGCCGAGGTACGCAGCCAGGTGCTGCGGCCCGCGCTGTTCGGCATCGGCACTGTGGAGGCGCGGCAGACATACCGCATCGGTCCCACCGCAGCCGGGCGGCTACAGCACTTGGCCGTGGACGTGGGGGACGCTGTGCGCGCAGGCCAGACCCTGGGCGCGATGGATCCGGTGGATCTGGACGAACGCATCCGCGCCCAGGAAGCCGCGTACAAACGCGCGGAAGCGGCTGTGCGTGAAGCCAGCGCCCGCCAGGCCTTCGCGGCAGCCCAGGCGCAGCGCTACGCCCAACTGGAAGTCGCGCGCTCGACCAGTGAAGAGACCGTGCAGCTCAAGCGCCAGGAGCTGGCCGTGGCTGACGCTGCCCTGGCTGCCGCGCGCGAGGAGGCTGCCCGGGTGCAGGCGGATACGGCGGCCCTGCGCAGCCAGCGCAGCCACCTGCGCCTGCTGGCACCTGCGGACGGTGTGGTGACCGTGCGCGACGCGGAGCCTGGCAGCACTGTGCTGGCAGGCCAGGCGGTTCTGGAAGTAGTGGCGCCGCACAGCCTGTGGGTGCATCTGCGCATCGACCAGGCCAGCGCCGCGGGCCTGGTTGCGGGCTTGCCGGCGCAAGTGCATCTGCGTTCGCACCCTGGTGCACCGTTGCCCGGGCGGGTGCTGCGCGTGGAGCCCAAGGCAGACGCCGTGACGGAGGAAACGCTGGCCAAGGTGGTTTTCACGCAACTGCCCACGCCTTTGCCGCCGTTGGGTGAGCTGGCCGAGGTCTCGGTCGACCTGCCTGCGTTGCCGGCTACGCCAGTGGTGCCGAACGCTGCCCTCCAGCGGCTGGGTGCCCTGCGGGGGGTGTGGCGCCATGGCCCGGGTGGCCTGCATTTCACCCCGGTGACCACGGGGCGCGCCGACCTGGAGGGCAACGTGCAGATACTGCAGGGCCTGGAGGCCGGGGATCGCATCATCGTCTACAGCGAGAAGGCGCTGACCCCGCGCACGCGCGTGCGTGTGGAGTCCCAGTTGGTGAAGGCCCAGCCATGATCTCGCTTGCGGGCCGTGACATCCTGCACAGCTGGGGCAAGTTTGTCTTCACGGGGGTGGGCCTGGGGCTGCTCATCGGCGTCACGCTGGTCATGGCGGGGGTGTACCGGGGCATGGTTGACGACGGTCAGGCCCTGCTGGACAACAGCGGCGCCGACCTGTGGGTGGTGCAGCAGCATACGCAGGGGCCGTACGCTGAATCCTCCAGCCTGAGCGACGACGCCTACCGTACGCTGCGTGGCATCGAAGGTGTGGCCGAAGCGGCCAATGTGACCTACTTCACCATGCAAGTGCGCCGCGACACGCCGGTGCCGAAGGACGTACGCGCCATGGTGGTGGGCATTACCCCAGGCGCAGCCTGGGGCGCGCCTGGCTATCCCCCCACGCTGGTCGCTGGGCGCCACATTACCCGGGGCCACTACGAGGCCGTGGCCGACATGGCCTCCGGCGTCGCGCTGGGCGAGCGGTTGACGATCCGGCGCAACCAGTACACCGTGGTCGGCCTGACGCGGCGCATGGTGTCTTCCAGTGGCGACCCGATGGTGTTCATCCCGCTGAAGGACGCCCAGCAGGCGCAGTTCCTCAAGGACAACGATGCCATCCACCGCCAGCGCCAGCGCACGGCGGCCAACCCGGCGTTCAATCGTCCCGGAGTGCCTGGCCTGCGCGAAGCGATCGATGCGTCGCAAACCAACAGCAGCACCGTGAACGCGGTGTTGCTGCGCCTGGCGCCCGGGGCCGACGCGCAGGCCGTTGCCGACACGGTTCGCCGCTACGTGCGCCTGGGCGTCTACACGCGGGCGCAGATGCAAGAAATCCTGGTCAGCAAGCTCATCGCCACTTCGGCGCGCCAGATCGGCATGTTCCTGGCCATCCTGGCGCTGGTGAGCGCGGCCATCGTGGCTTTCATCATCTACTCGCTGACCATGGACAAGATCCGCGAAATTGCGGTGCTCAAGCTCATCGGCACCAAGAACCGCACCATCGCCGCGATGATCCTGCAGCAGGCGCTGGCGTTGGGCCTGATCGGCTTTGCCGTAGGGAAGATCAGCGCTACGTTCGCCGCGCCGTTCTTTCCCAAATACGTGCTGCTGGTGCCGCAGGACTCACTGGCCGGGTTCTTCGCGGTACAGGCGCTGTGCGCGTTGGCCAGTGTCATTGCCATCCGCGTGGCGCTGCGCATCGACCCCGCCGAAGCCATCGGTGGTTGACAGGAGATGGCCATGACCGAGCCGCACCACGGCATTCACATACAAGGCCTGTCCAAGCGCTACGGCAGCGGCGATACCGCAGTGCTCGCGCTCAAGGACGTCAACATGCAGGTTGCCCCCGGCGAGGTGGTTGGCCTGATCGGGCCCTCGGGCTCGGGCAAGAGCTCGCTGCTCAAATGCCTGGGTGCCGTCACCGATCCCACTGCGGGCCGCATGACGCTGGGCGGCCAGACCATCTACGACAACGGCTGGCAGGTGCGTGATCTGCGTGCGTTGCGGCGCGACAAAATCGGCTTCGTCTTTCAGGCACCGTACCTGATTCCGTTCCTGGACGTGACCGATAACGTCGCGCTCCTGCCCATGCTGGCGGGCCTACCCAACGGCCAGGCGCGTGCGCGGGCGCTGGAGCTGCTGCGTGCGCTGGACGTGCAGCACCGCGCGCGTGCCATGCCCGCGCAGCTGTCAGGCGGTGAGCAGCAACGCGTTGCCATCGCCAGGGGGCTGGTCAACCGCCCGCCTGTGATCCTGGCCGACGAGCCCACGGCGCCACTGGATTCGGAGCGCGCGCTCGCGGTGATGCGCATCCTGGGCGAGATGGCGCGCGCGTACCACACCGCCATCGTCGTCGTCACCCACGACGAAAAAATCATCCCGACGTTCCGGCGGCTGTACCACATCCGCGACGGGGTCACGCACGAAGAGGCGGGCCAAGCCCGGCCTTTGGCTTAACCACGCTTTCCACGTCTCACCATGCGTCCTCTAGCCCCCGCCGTCTTGCCCCCTCTGGGGGGCGCCCGTACTCGTGCTGCCGCCATGGCCCTGGGCTGCCTGCTTGCGGCATGGCTGACCGGCTGCGCCAGCAGCCGCCAGGAGCTGGTACCTCCTGCCGCTGTGGCATCCGATGACGCCCCGGCACCCTGGAGCGACGGTCCGCACCAGTCAGCCGCCACGCCCCCGCGCGTCGCGGGGCTGGCACTGCCCGGCCCCTGGTGGGAAAGTTTGCAGTCGCCAGCGCTGAGTGCACTGATTGCCCAGGCCCAAGCGGCCAGCCCCACGCTGGCCACCGCCGAGGCGGCGCTGCGCCAGGCCGAGGCGCTGCAAAACGCCCAAGCGGCCACCACCGCACAGCCCCAGCTCGACGCCACCGTGGGCGCGCAGCGCCAGCACACCTCCCCGGCAGCCCTGGGGCAAAGCGGCGAGGGCCGCAGTTTCAGCCTGTACAGCGCGGGTTTGCAGGTGCGCTACCTGTTTGATCTATCGGGTGCCAGCCAACACACGCTCCAGGCCCTCGCAGCGCGCACCGAATGGCGCCGCCACGAGCAGACCGCCGCGCGGCGGGCCCTCGCCGGCCAGATTGCCGCCACCGCCATCGCGCGGGCGCGCTGGGCGGCGCAGGTTGAGGCTACGCACACCCTCGTGCAACAACAGCAGGCCCTGGCGGACATCGCCCAGGCGCGCGTGCGCCTGGGCCAAGCCACGCCCGACGAAGCCCTGGCACTGCAGGCCCTGGCGGCACAAACCCGTGCCAGCCTGCCCCCGCTGCGCCAGCAGCTGCAGCAGGCCGAGCACGTACTGGCCGTGCTGGCAGGCCAGCCTCCCGGCATCCAGCCCCTGCATGCTTTCGCGTTGGGCGACTTCACCTTGCCGACCCAGTTGCCGCTGCGTGTGCCATCGCAACTGGTACGCCAACGGCCAGACATCCAGGCCAGCGAGGCGCTGCTGCACGCCGCGCACGCCGAACACGGCGCTACCGTGGCACGACGCTACCCGCAGCTGCAGCTGAGCGCCAACCTGGGCAGCCAGGCCCTGACCAGTGGCGCCTTGTTTGGTGCGGGCGCGGCGGTGTGGGCACTGGGCGGGCAATTGGTACAGCCGCTTTTCAATCCGGCGCAACAGGGCCAGGAGGCTGCGGCGCTGGCCGCGCTGCAAGCGGCCAGCGCCCAGTACCAGGGCGTGGTGCTGCAGGCCTTGCGCCAGGTAGCCGACGCCCTGGGTGCCCTGGACCACGGCGCGCAGGCGCTGCAGGCCCTGCGCGAAGCCGATGCGGCGGCCCAGGCTTCCGCACACACCGTGCAGCGCCGCTATGCCCTGGGTGCCGCCAGCTACGTGCAGCTGGTGCAAGCCCAGCAGCAGGCGACACAAGCGACCTTGCTGCGGGCCCAGGCCCAAGCACAGCAACTGGCCGACTGCGTCGCCTTGTACCAGGCCCTGGGTACGCCTTGAGCCAGGCGGTGCCGCGTGCCCGGCGCAAGCGCTCGCTGCAAGGAAAAAACGTGAAAGAAAAAAGGCACCAGGCCATACCCAGTGAGCGCGAGCAGCTATGTTTTTTGAGGATTTCGTGCCCAGGGGCCTGCCAAGGCCTTGTTAGTCACAGGCCGGCAGGCACAGGTGCAGCCGCGCGCCGCCGAGCGGCGAAGCCAGCGCCTGCACGCTGCCGCCGTAGGTCTCGGCCAGGGCGCGCACGATATCCAGGCCCAGGCCTGCGCCGGGGCGCTGCTCGTCAAGCTGCACGCCGCGCTGGAACATGCGCTCGCGCTGCGCTTCGGGAATGCCGGGGCCGTCGTCGTCCACGGTGAAGCACAGCTGCGCGCCTTCGCGCTGTACGTCCACCACCACGCGCGTGCGCGCCCATTTGCCGGCGTTGTCGATCAGGTTGCCCAGCAGTTCGTACAGATCCTGGGCCTCGCCGCGGAAAGCCCCATCCTGTGCCTGGGCGGCCAGCGCGAAGTGCACGCCGCGTGCCTCGTGCAGCCGGGCCATGGTGCGCAGCAGCGCCTGCACGGGTGCCAGCACCGGCGTGCGCAGGCCGGTAGCGCGTACGGCAGCGGCTGCGCGGGCGCGTGCCAGGTGCCAGTCCACCTGGCGCCGCGCAATGGCGACCTGCTCGTTGACCAGCTGTGCCAGCGCGCTGCTGTTGTCTTGCGCCGCCGCATTGGCCAGGATCGAGAGCGGCGTATGCACGGCATGCGCCAGGTTGCCGGCCTGGGTGCGGGCGCGCTGCACCATGTCGGCGTTTTCCGCCAGCACGTGGTTGAACTCGTTCACCAGCGGCTGCAGCTCCTGCGGAAAGCGCCCCGCCAGTTGCGCGGCCTGGCCGCCGCGTACATCCGCCAGGCGTGCGCGCAGCAGTTGCAGCGGGCGCAGCGCCAAGTGCAATTGCATGGCCACCGCGGCCGCCAGCCCCAGCCCCAGCATGCCCAGCGCCAGCAGCAGCATGTGGGTGAAGCGCTGAATGGGTTCGGCAACCAGGGCCTTGTCGGCGGCCACCACGAGGCGCAGTGGCGGCGCGTCGTCGTCGGGCAATTGCAGGGTGCGCGCGACGGCCACCAGGTCGTGGCCCAGGGCGTCGCACTGCACCAGCACACGCTCGCCTTGGGCGGCGTCTTGCGAGGCCGGGATGGTCAGGGTCTGGTCCCACAGCGAGCGCGAGCGCGCCACCCCCACCTGGGGCTGGGGGCCCAGGCGGTCGATTTGCCAATACAGGCCGGACAGGGGCTGGCCCAGCCGGGTATCGGTCCCCATGGGGGCAAGGCTCACGCGGCCATCCGGTGCCCAGTCCACCGCGCCGCTCAGGTGGTTGAGCTGCATCACCAGCTGGGTTTGCAGCTGCTGCGTGATGTGGTCTTGGAACAGCGCGCGCAACCCCCAGCCGGCCAGGGCAATGGTGAGTAGCATCCACGCCAGCGTGCCCGCCAGCAGGCGCAGGCGCAGCGAGCCGCCACTGTCCGCTTCACCGGGCGGGGGCGGCGTGTTCATGGTGTGGCGCTGGCCTCCACCAGCCGGTAGCCCAGCCCGCGCACGGTCTCGATGCTGCCGGGCGGCAGCTTTTTGCGCAGGCGCCCGACGAAGACCTCAATGGTGTTCGAGTCACGGTCGCTGCCTTCGGCGTAGATGTGTTCGGACAGGTCCGTGCGCGACAGCACTTCGCCCTTGCGCTGCATGAGCTGCGACAGCAGCTTGAACTCGTGGCTGGTGAGAACCAGCGGCTGCCCGTTCACCAGCACACGCGCCTGGCGGGTGTCGAGCGAGATGGCGCCGCAGTGCCACTGCGCGCTGGCGTGTTCGCCCTGGCGGCGCAGCAGCGCGCGCAGGCGCGCCATCAGCTCCTCCATGTGGAAAGGCTTGGCCAGGTAGTCATCCGCCCCGGCGTCGATGCCCGCCACCTTTTCCTGCCAGGCGCTGCGCGCCGTAAGGATGAGCACCGGCATGTTGCGTCCCGCGGCACGCCAGCGCCGCAGCACCGAGAGCCCGTCGAGCACGGGCAGGCCCAAATCGAGTACCACCGCGTCAAACGCCTCCACCTCGCCCAGGTAGTGCGCTTGGGCGCCATCGGCGGCGCAGTCCACCGTGTGGCCGGCGGCGGCAATCGCTTGCGCCAGCTGGGTGCGCAGCACGGGTTCGTCTTCCACCACCAGGATGCGCATCAGGGGCCTTTGCGTTTGATGCCGAGCACACGGCCGTTCACCGCATCGACCTTGAGCTTGGCGAGCCGCCCGTCGCGCTGCAGCAGGCGGATTTCATAGATGAAGCGGCCATCCTCATGCTCGAACTCGACCTTGAGTGCTTGCCCGTCGTACTCGCGCTCGACCCGGTCCAGCACGGTGCGCAATGGCAGCACCTGCCCCTGTTCCAGAGCCTGGCGCGCCAGGTCGTGGTCATCGCTTTCGCCATGCGCCGGGCTGTGTGCAGTCGCCCCCAGGCCCAGCACGCAGGCCAGCAGACCCAACGTAGCGAGGCGGTGCAAGGGGCGTGGGCGGGGAGTGAACATGGCGGTTTTTATACCTCCGATCGCATGAATGGCGCATGAACACCGCCTTCAGCTGGGGTTCAGGCGGGTGTTTTCAGAATGCATGCCAGGCCAGGCATCGTGCTTTGCCACCCGCTTTGAGGAGCGCCTCCATGAAATTCACGCCCATCGCCGCCGCCCTGGCACTTACTGTCGCCGCCCTGGTGCCTGCCCAGGCCGCCACGGCTGCACATGACCACGGCCACAGCCAGAGCCACGCAGCGCCCACGGCGGCGCTGCACCTGAATGCCGGGCAAAAGTGGGAGACCGATGCCCCCTTGCGCCAGGCCATGGCCCGGCTGCGCCAGCACATGGCGCCAGCGCTTGGCCCGATCCATGCCAAGCGGCTGCCCGCGGCGGAATACGCCCGCCTGGGGCGGGAGGTTGAAGCCGCCGTGGCCGACATCGTCGCCCAGTGCAAGCTGCCGCCCGAGGCCGATGCCCAGTTGCACCTGGTCGTCGCCGAACTGCTGCAGGGCGCCGAGCAAATGACCGGCCAGCGTGGCAAGCCGCGCAACGGTGCGCTCCAGGTGGTCTCTGCCCTCGACAGCTACGCGCGCTACTTCGCCGACCCCGACTTCCGGCCCCTGGCCCACTGAAGCCGGGCCATGGCACACAGCACCACAATGATCCTGCGCTCACGATCAGAAGGGGCTCCCATGCGTACCAAAGCTGTCATCGGTATCTGGCTGTCGGCCATCACCCTGGCATGGATGGCCGTGTTACCCGCTGACCTGGGCGTTTCGCCTTTGGTGGACGCCCAGGGCGCGGCCACCGGCTGGTGGCAGCTGCGCCAGCAGGCCGTGTACCTGTCCGGGCTGTGGAGCATCGGCCTGATGGCGCTGGCCATGGTTCTGGCGCTGCGCCTGCCGTGGCTGGAGCGCCCGCTGGGCGGCATGGACCAGGTCTATCGCCTGCACAAGTGGGCTGGCATCAGCGCGGCGCTGGCGGCCCTCCTGCACTGGGCTGCCGATGAGTCCAGCGACTGGATCAAGGGCCTGTGGGGGCGCGCCGGCCGGCCCGCGCGCGAAGCCGTGCTGCCCTGGCTCACCGACGCGCGGGGCTTTGCCAAGGACCTGGGCGAGATGGCGTTCTACCTGCTGCTGGCCATGGTGGCCATCACGCTGCTGACCCGGTTGCTGCCCTACAAGCCCTGGCGCTTCTTGCACCGCGCCATGCCGCTGGTGTTCTTGGCGCTCACGCTGCATACCGTGGCGCTGATGCCGCTGACCTTTTGGAGGCTGCCGCTGGGCTTGCTCATGGGCACGCTGCTGGCGCTGGGCAGTCTGGCGGCGGTGTGGTCGTTGGCAGGCAGGATCGGCCGCGCCCATAGCTACGCAGGCCGCATTCACGCCGTGCAGGTGTTGGGCGACGGCGGCGCGGCGGCCCCCATCGAGGTGATCTGTGCCCTGCCTGCCCTCTGGCCCAGCCACCGCGCGGGGCAGTTTGCCTTTGTGCGCTTTGACGCCTCGGAGGGTGCCCACCCCTTCACCATCGCCAGCGCACCGGGCAGCCTGGGCAGGAGCGATGCGGGCGAGCCGCTGCTGCGCCTGGTCATCAAGCCGCTGGGCGACTACACCCGCACCCTGGGCCTGCGTCTGCAGGCCGGGCAGCGCGTGGACATCGAAGGCCCCTACGGCCGCTTCGACGGCCGGGGCCGCCGCCAGTGCCAGCAGGTGTGGGTGGCGGGGGGCGTGGGCATCACGCCCTTCCTGGCGCTGCTGGAGGCGCGCCAGCCGGGCGCGGCACCGGCCGCCGCCACGCTGCAACCCGTGCACATGCACTACTGCACCCGCGACGCTGCCACCGACCCGCTGCTGCCCCGCCTGCGCGCGCTGTGCGCGCAGGCCCAGCCGCCCGTGGTTCTGACGGTGCATGGCGACGCCCAGGGCCAGCGCCTGCGCCCCGAGGACCTGGAGGCCATTCCCGGCCCGCTGGACATCTGGTTCTGCGGCCCCCAGGGCCTGGGCAATGCGCTGCAAGCGCACGCCAGCGGCCCCCGCCCGTGGCGATTGCACCGCGAATCGTTTGCCATGCGTTGATTTACCCCAAGGAGATTTCCATGAAACACACGGCCTCTCTTCTCGCGCTGTCCCTGGCCCTCGCTGCCGCTCCGGCACTGGCCGATGATGACTGCGAAGCCCCGGTACAGAAATGGCAATCGCGCGACGCCGTGATGCAGCACGCGGCAGCCCAGGGCTGGCAGATACAACGCCTGAAGATTGACGACGGCTGCTACGAAATCCGTGGCCGCGACGCCCAGGGCCGCAGCTTCAAAGCCAAGCTGGACCCCCAGACGCTGCGCGTGGTGAAGATGAAACTGCGGAGCGACGACCACCATGAGCGTGAGCGTCGCCGCGAACGCAACGCCGCACCGGCCAACGCGCCCGTCCAAGACGCCGTCCCGGGTGCTGCGCCCACCCCGGCGCACAGCCCCGTGCTGACCCCGGGCACCACGCCGCGCGGCCAGATCGAATAACCCCCACCCCTTTTTTTCCGGAGACCGTCCATGTCCACCACCAAACCCCTGCTGACCACCCTGGCCGCTGCCTGTGCGCTGGCCGTGCCTGCCCTGGCGCAAGCCCGGCAGGTCACGCTCACCACCCAGCTCAAGAACTATGGCGGTGACGGCGCCTACCTCGCCGTGTACCTCACCGACCCCAAGGGCGCCTACGCCGGCACGCTCTGGGTGGCGGGTGGCAAGGCCAAGTACTACAAGCATTTGGCGGACTGGAACCGCCTGTCCGCCAGCGACAGCAAGCGCCTGCAGGGCGTGACCGGCGCCAGCGTGGGCGCGGGCCGCACCCTCAAGGTGACGGCCGACCTGGCCGACGCACTGCTGGATGCGGGCTACGAGATCCGCATCGACGCTGCTGCCGAGGACATGCGCGACAGCCCCTCGGAAATCCGCGTGCCGCTGTCCACCGCGCAGGCGGGCAAACCACAGGCGGGCAAGCAGTACATCCAGGCGTTCAGCTACCAACTCAAGTAAACAAAGGGAGCTCCCATGGTTTGGCGGCAACTCCATCGCTGGCTGGGTTTGGTGGCGGGCACGCTGGCGCTGGTGCTGGGCATCACGGGCACGCTGCTGGCGCTCGACCCGCTGCGCAACGCTTGGCAGGCAGCCCCGGCAGCGCAGGACTTGCCGGTGGCGACGCTGGTGCAGCGCGTGCAGGCCAGCGTGCCCGGCGCGGAGGAAATCCGCCGCCTGCCCTCGGGCGGTATCGTCGTCCATGCCTTCGACAACGGCCAGGCCCAGGCCCTGCGCGTGGACCCGGCGGACGGCCGCGTGCTGGGCGGCTACCAGCCCTCGCTGCTGCCGCGCTGGTTGAAGAACCTGCACCGCGCCCTGCTGCTGGGCGATGCCGGGCGCATGGTCGCCGCCGCAGTGGCCCTGGCCATGCTGGGGCTGTCGGTCTCGGGTCTGGTGCTGCTGCTGCGCCGCATGGGCGGCTGGCGCCACCTCGCGGGCCCGGTACGCGGCACGCTGGCGCAGCGCCTGCATGTGCTGGCTGGGCGGGTGGCGCTGCCGGTGCTGGCGGTGTCGGCTGCTGCGGCGCTCGTCATGAGCGCGGCCACCTTCGGTCTGATGCCGCTGGACGCGGCGCCCGAGCCCGACGTCGCCTCTGTGCCAGGCCGCCAGCCACCGCTTTTGGCCGCGCAGTTGCCCCTGCTGCAGGACGTGCGCGTGCAGGACCTGCGCAAGCTCAACCTGCCCGCCGCCGCCGACCCGCAGGACACCTGGCAGGTCACCACCACCCAGGGCCAGGGCTGGGTGGACCGCTACAGCGGCCAGATGCTGGCCTGGCAGGACGCCGCGGCCGCGCAGCGCGTGCACGACTGGACGCTGCTGCTGCACACCGGCGAGGGCGCCTGGGCCTGGGCGTTGCTGTTGGGCGCCATGGGGGTGAGCATCCCGCTCTTCTGGGGCACAGGCGCGCTGCTGTGGTGGCAGGCACGCCGCAGCCGCCCGCGCATTGCCAACAACACCCCGCTGGCGCAGGCCGACAGCCTGGTCTTTGTCGCCAGCGAAGGCGGCAGCACCTGGGGCTTTGCCCAGGCCCTGCATGCCGCGCTGGTGGCTGCGGGCCACCGCGTGCACACCACGGCGCTGGAGCACTGGCGCGTACCGCCCACGGCGCGCCAGGTCTATGTGCTCGCCGCCACCTATGGCGACGGCCAGCCGCCTGCCCATGCGGCGCGCGCGCTGGAAGCCATGGCGCGCCAACCGGCAACGGCCGCGCAGGTCGCCGTGCTGGGCTTTGGCGACCGCCAGTTCCCTGCCTTCTGCGCCTTTGCCGAGGCACTGGAAGCAACGCTGCGCCGCCAGGGCTGGCTCGCGCTGCTGCCATTGGAGCGCGTGCACCAGCAGTCCGCCCAGGAATTTGCCCGCTGGGGGCAGGCGCTGGCGCAGGCCCTGGGGCAGCAACTTGCAATCGACTACCGGCCGCGCCTGCCGCCAACCGTGGCGCTCACCCTCGTGGCGCGGCAGGACTTTGCAGGCGGTGCGGGCGAGCCCGCAGCCATTTTGCGTTTTGCCCTGCCCGGCCGCAGCCTGCCGCGCTTCGCCGCGGGCGACCTGGTCGGTGTGGTTCCACCAGACCAGGCTGTGCCGCGCTACTACTCGCTGGCCAGCGGCACACGCGACGGCTTTGTCGAAATCTGCGTGCGCCGTATGCCCGGCGGCGTGTGCTCCAACCACCTGCATGCGCTGCAGCCGGGCGACAGTGTGCAGGCATTCATCCGGCCCAATCCGGGCTTTGTGTTGCCGGCGGGCCACACGCCCGTGCTGCTGATTGGCGCAGGTACCGGCGTGGCGCCACTGGCCGGCTTCATCCGTGGCAACACGGCCCACCGACCCATGCACCTGTACTACGGTGCGCGCGACCCGGCACGGGACTTCTACTTCGGCACCGCGCTGCAAGCCTGGCAGGCCGAGGGCCGCCTGAGCGGCCTGCACACCACGTTCTCGCGCCTGCCGGACGGCGGCGGCTACGTGCAAGACGCACTGCGCCGTGACGGCACCCAGGTGCGTGCGCTGCTGGCCCAGGGTGCCTGTGTGCGGGTCTGCGGCAGCCGTCCCATGGCACACGGCGTGGCGCAGGTTCTGGAATCGTTGCTGGCCCCCCTGGGCCTGTGCCTGGCGCAACTCAAGGCCGAAGGACGCTATGCCGAAGACTTGTTCTGACCCGCAGCGGCAGACGCTGCACGGCCCCACCATGGGGACACGCTGGTCGGTCACCTGCGATATGCCAGCGGGTACCGATACCGCCGCCCTGCACGCGGCGCTGGCGGCGGCGGTGGACACCGTAGACACCCAGATGTCGCCCTGGAAGCCCGATAGCGACCTGAATCGGATCAACCAAGCGCCGTGCCATACCTGGGTGGCCGTACCGCAGCCTCTGCTGGAGGTGCTGGCTTGCGCGCTCGATATCAGCCGCTTGAGCCGGGGGGCTTTCGACCCCGGTGCCGGGGCGCTGGTGGATGCATGGGGCTTTGGGGCGGCGCGCCAAGCGCCTGATGCGCAGGCCATCCGCGCGGCCGCGCAAGCGCCGCGCACACCCACCCACGAAGCACTGGAGCTGGACCAGGCTGGTGCCCGCGTGCGCAAGCACGCGCCACGGCAGCTGGATTTGTGTGGCATTGCCAAGGGCTATGCCGTGGACTGCATGGCGACCGTGCTGCAGGCGCATGGGCTGGCCCACGCGCTGGTGGCGCTGGATGGCGAGCTGCGCGCGCTGGGTGCCCAGGCCGATGGGACGCCCTGGGCCGTGGCGCTGGAGCGGCCAGTGCCCGGGCTGCGCGCCGTCCAGGGCGTCCTGGCCCTGCAAGACCTGGCGGTGGCCACCTCGGGAGACTACCGGCACTACCTGGAGGTGGGGGGCGCCCGCCTCGCCCACTCCATGGACACCCGCCGAGGCGCTCCGGTGCGCAACGACGTGGCCTCGGTCACCGTACTGGCGCGCACCTGCATGCAGGCCGACGCCTGGGCGACTGCGCTGCTCGTGGCCGGTGTCGGCGAAGGCCTGGCGCTGGCCCAGCGCCAGGCGCTGGAGGCGCTGTGGCTGCTGCGCCGGGGCGACGCCCTGGTGGAAGTCGGCACCGGCCGCTTTGCCCCTGCAGCGCCTGCGGCCTGAGGCCGTGCACGCCTTCCGCGCGGCGGTGCGGCTGTCTCCCAGGTGGCAGCGCCGTGACCAGAGCCCTTTCAGTATGGCGACTTCCAACCAACGACAAGGAGACACCATGCCCTACGCGCACGTGAACGGCCAGCGCCTGTACTACGAAGACACCGGGGGCGACGGCCCGGCCATCGTCTTCTCGCACGGGCTGCTGATGGACGGCAGCATGTTCGCGCCCCAGGTGCAGGCGCTGCGCGGTGCGTGGCGCTGCATTACCTGGGACGAGCGCGGCCACGGCCAGACCGCCACGGGCACGTGCGCGCCGTTCAGCTACTACGACTCGGCCGACGACGTGGTGGCGCTGCTGGCGCACCTGGGCATCGGGCGCGCGGTGTTCGCGGGCATGTCGCAGGGCGGCTACCTGTCGCTGCGCGCTGCGTTGCGCCACCCGCAGGTGGTGCGCGCGCTGGTGCTGATCGACACCCAGGCGCTGCCCGAAGAGGCCGAGAAGATGGCGGGCCACCAGGTCATCATCCAAGAATGGCTGGAGCGCGGCCTGTCGGACGAGCGCGCGCGCACCATCGAGCACATCATCCTTGGCGATGGCTGGGAGGGCGCCGCTGCCTGGCGCGCCGCGTGGCAGCGCATGCAGCCGGCCGACCTGCTGGCATGCTTTACCACGCTGGCCACACGCGACGACATCAGCGGCGAACTGGGCCGCATCACCGCGCCCGCGCTGGTGCTGCACGGCGACGCCGACCACGCCATCGCGTTGGAGCGCGCCCAGGCCATGGCGGCGGGCCTGCCGCACGCGCGCATGGTGGTGGTGCCCGGCGCGGGCCACGCGGCCAACCTCACGCACCCGCAGCCGGTGAACGCGGCGCTGGCGCAGTTCCTGGCGCAGCTGCCGCAGTAGGTTTGCTCATGTATCAGTAGCTGCTAGCGCTTACTGCATAAGGCCTGGGGCCTAATTTTGTTCAAAATTGGGTGGATCAGGCCGCCGCCAGCGTGGCGCGCGCCTTGTCCAGCCACAGCTGCAGGCTGTCCACCAGGTCCTGGTGGCTGAACGAGCAGCTTTCCTCGGTGAACAGGGCGCCGGCCTCGAGCCGGTCGAGCAGGCCGTGCAGCACTTCGGTGTAGCGCGGCGGCAGCGCCGCCAGCAAGGCGCTGTGGGCGCGCGCGCGCGTGCTGAAGGCGTGGTTGCCCAGGCGCTGGTCGCGCAGGGCGTGCAGGTCGTCCTGCAAGGTCTGGAGCTGGTGGGTGGCGAGTTCGGTGGGCATGGGGCGTGAGCGTAGCGCCAAGGGGGTTGTCAGCGCAGCATCAGGGGAACTGCGTCAGAATCGGGCGATGACCGCGCTCGACATCGCTGAATACACCCATACCCTTGGTTCCCAAGCAAAAACGGCTTCTGCCCTGATGGCGCGTGCGCCAGCAGCTATCAAAAACAAAGCGCTGCGGGCGCTGGCGCAGCTGCTGCGCGACAACGTGCAGCCCCTGCAGCACGACAACGCCCGCGACCTGGAGCGCGCCGTGGCCGCCGGGCTGGACGCGCCGATGGTGGACCGCCTCAAGCTCACGCCGAAGGTGATCGAGACCTGCGCCCAGGGCTGCGAGCAGCTCGCCGCCATGCCCGACATCATTGGCGAGATCCTGGGCATGAAGCAGCAGCCCAGCGGCATCCGTGTGGGCCAGATGCGCGTGCCGATCGGCGTGTTCGGCATGATTTACGAGAGCCGCCCGAACGTGACCATCGAGGCCGCCAGCCTGTCCATCAAGAGCGGCAACGCCTGCATTCTGCGCGGCGGCTCCGAGGCCATCGAGTCGAACAAGGCGCTGGCGCGCCTGGTGGTGCAGGCGCTGGCCCAGGCCGGCCTGCCCGCGCATGGCGTGCAGCTGGTGGAGACCACCGACCGCGCCGCCGTGGGCCAGCTCATTGCCATGCCGCAGTTTGTCGATGTGATCATCCCGCGTGGTGGCAAGGGGCTGATCGAGCGCATCAGCGCCGAGGCCAAGGTGCCCGTCATCAAGCACCTGGACGGCAACTGCCACACCTACGTCGATGACCCCTGCGACATCGCCATGGCGGTGACGGTGGCCGACAACGCCAAGACACAGAAGTACAGCCCCTGCAACGCCAGCGAGGGCCTGCTGGTGGCGCGCGGCGTGGCGGCCGACTTCCTGCCCCGCATCGGCGCCGTGTACGCCGCCAAGGGCGTGGAGATGCGCTGCGACGCCGAGGCGTTGGCCCTGCTGGCCGCCGTGCCCGGCGCCAAGCTGGTGCCCGCCACCGAGCAGGACTGGGGCGAGGAATACCTGGCGCCCATCATCAGCGTGAAGGTGGTGGCGGGCGTGGACGAGGCCATTGCCCACATCAACCGCTACGGCAGCCACCACACCGACGCCATCCTCACCACCAACCACCAGCACGCGCAGCAGTTCCTGCGCGACGTGGACTCGGCCAGCGTGATGGTGAACGCCAGCACGCGCTTTGCCGATGGCTTCGAGTACGGGCTGGGCGCCGAGATCGGCATCAGCACCGACAAGTTCCACGCGCGCGGCCCGGTCGGCATCGAGGGGCTGACCTCGCTCAAGTACGTGGTGCTGGGCGAGGGCGAGATTCGGACCTGATTCGCTCTTTATTTGATAGCTTTTAGCGCTTGTCTGCGTTGGCTTAGGGCCTGATTTGGTATGAAAATCATCATCCTGGGGGCGGGCCGTGTGGGCCAGAGCGTGGCCGACAGCCTGGTGTCGGAGCACAACGACATCACCGTCATCGACACCGATGGCGCGCGGCTGCGCGAGCTGGAGTCGCGCCTGGACCTGCGCGGCGTGGTGGGCAACGGCATGGAGCCCCAGGTGCTGGCCGAGGCCGGCGCGCGCGACACCGACCTGCTGATTGCCTGCGCCGCGCAGGACGAAACCAACCTGGTGTGCTGCAAGGTGGCGCAGATGCTGTTCAACGTGCCCACGCGCATTGCGCGCGTGCGCTCGCCCAGCTTCGAGGACGGCAGCGCGCTGCTGGCGCCCGACGGCTTTGCGGTGGACCACATCCTGTGCCCCGAGGACTCGCTGGTGCGCTACATCGCCAAGCTGGTGGAGTACCCCGAGGCGCTGCAGGTGCGCGAGTTTGCCGGCGGGCGCGCCAGCCTGGTGTCGGTGCGCGCGCGCCCCGGCGCGCCGGCCGTGGGCCTGCAGATTGGTGCGCTGCGCCAGCAGATGCCCGACGTGGCCGTGCGCATGGTGGCCATCTACCGGCGCTTTGCCGACGAGCCCGACCGTTTCGTGCCCTGCGACGGCAGCACGCGCATCGAGCCGGGCGACGAAGTCTTCGCGCTGGCCAGCCAGGAGCGCATTCCGCAGGTGCTGGCGGCGTTGCACCGCCCCGAGGGGCAGCCTGCGCGGCCGGTGCGGCGCATCATGATGGCCGGCGGCGGCCAGGTCAGCGAGCGCCTGGCGCGGCGGCTGGCGCAGCAGGCCGGGCGCTTTCATCTGAAGATCGTCGAGGAAGACCCGCAGCGCTGCGTGGCGCTGGCCTCGGCCCTGCCGGAAGGCGTGCTGGTGCTGCAGGGCGAAACCTCGGACGAGGAGCTGCTGAGCGAGGAAGGCATCGAGGAGGTGGACTTCTTCCTGGCGCTGGGCGACGACGACGAGAACAACATCATGGCCTGCCTGCTGGCCAAGCGCCTGGGTGCGCGCCGCGTGCTGGCGCTCATCAACCGCCACACCTACGCCGACCTGATGCACGGCACGCAGATCGACATTGCGTTGTCGCCCGCGCAGGCCATGCTGGGCGAGCTGCTGGCCTACGTGCGCCATGGCGACGTGCAGGCCGTGCACAGCCTGCGCCGCGGCGTGGCCGAGGCGCTGGAGATCGTGGCGCGCGGCGACCGCAAGAGCTCGCGCGTGGTGGGGCGCCAGGTGGAGGACCTGCCCCTGCCGCCCGCCGTGCACATGGGCCTGATCATCCGCGGCCTGCCCGACCCCGAGGCACCGCCGCCGCCCGAGGGTGCCATCGTGCCGCTGCAGGCGAGCGAGCCCGAGGTCATCCTGCCGCGCAGCCACACCGTGATCGAGCACAACGACCACGTGGTGTTCTTCCTGCCGAACAAGCGCCTGGTGCGCGAGGTGGAGAAGCTGTTCCGCGTCAGCGCCACGTTCTTCTGACCCCTACGGCCCGGCCATGAGCGACCTCTTTCCCGTTTTGCGTGTGCTTGGCGTGCTGCTGTGCATGTTCGCGCTGGCCATGGGGCTGCCGCTGGCCGTCTCGCTGGGGCATGACGACGGCGTGTGGCAGGCCTATCCGCTGGCCATGCTGGTGGCGCTGGGCGCGGGGGCGGGCCTGTCGTGGGGGTTGCGGCGCTACAAGCGCGAGCTGCAGCCGCGCCACGGGGTGATTCTGGTCACGCTGGTCTGGGTGCTGTTGCCGCTGTGTGCGGCGCTGCCGCTGTGGCTGGCGCTGCAGTGGGTGAACCACCCGGTGACGTTCACGCACGCCTACTTCGAGGCCGTCTCGGGCCTGACCACCACCGGCTCCACGGTGCTCAGCGGGGTCGATGCGCTGCCCCTGTCGGTGAACGTGTGGCGCACCTTTCTGCAGTGGCTGGGCGGCATGGGCATCCTGATCCTTGCCGTGGCCGTGCTGCCGCTGCTGGGCGTGGGCGGCGCGCAGCTGTTCAAGGCCGAGGCGGCTGGCCCGATCAAGGACACCAAGCTGACCCCGCGCATGACCGAGACGGCCAAGGGCCTGTGGGGCGTGTACGCGGTGTTCTCGGTCACCTGCGCTGCGGCGTTCTGGGCCGGTGGCATGTCGTTCATGGACGCGCTCATGCACATGTTCACCACCGTGAGCCTGGGCGGGCTGTCGGCGCACGATGCGAGTTTTGCCTACTTCAACTCGCCGCTGCTCGAAGGCATCGCGCTGGTGTTCATGCTGGCCGCGAGCTGCAACTTCGCGCTGTACTTCATCGCGCTGCGCAAAGGCCACTGGCGCGGCTTCTGGCGCGACCCCGAGATGCGCGCCACCATGGTGGCGCTGATCGGCGGTGGCCTGCTGGTGGCGCTGCTGCTGTGGGCCAAGGGCGTGTATGCGCCGCTGCAGGCGCTGCGCCACGGCATGTTCCACGTGGTCTCCGTGGCCACCACCACGGGCTTCGCCACGCAGGACTACCTGCAGTGGCCGGTGTTCGCGCCGGTGTTCATGCTGCTGCTGTCGGGCGTGGCGACCAGCGCGGGCTCGACGGGCGGCGGCATCAAGATGGTGCGCATGCTCATCCTCATCAAGCAGGCGCGGCGCGAGCTGACGCGCCTGGTGCACCCGCGCGCCGTGCAGCCGGTGCTGCTGGGGGGCCACGTGGTGGACAACCGCATGATCTTCTCGGTGCTGGCCTTCATGCTGGTGTACGGTGCCACCGTGATCGTGCTCAGCATGGTGCTGCTGCTGACCGACATTGACCCGCTGACCGCCTTCTCGGCCATCCTCGCCAGCGTGCACTGCATGGGGCCGGGGCTGGGCGCCGTCGGCCCCAGCTCCAACTACGCGGTGCTGACCGATTTCCAAATCTGGGTGTGCACCCTGGCCATGCTGCTGGGCCGGCTGGAAATTCTGAGCTTCATG
This sequence comes from Paenacidovorax caeni, assembly GCF_001298675.1. Taxonomy (GTDB): domain Bacteria; phylum Pseudomonadota; class Gammaproteobacteria; order Burkholderiales; family Burkholderiaceae_C; genus Paenacidovorax; species Paenacidovorax caeni. Next base: position 1,918 of record NZ_CYIG01000039.1, on the reverse strand, counting down.
GCCATGCTTTCGCCCGCGTTTTGGAAGCGCTGAGGCCCGGCGGCTGCGGCGCGGCGGAATTTTCATATGCCGCGATGCGCATAAGCCGCGCCGCGCGTCCCTAAAATGGCCCGGTTGACCTTTACACCAGGGCATTTATGGTTCCGCACCTCATCACCGCGCTCACGGGCCCAATCAACGAGCTGGAGCAGCGCATCCTCGATTCCATGCCCGCCATCGAGCGCTGGTTCCGCCTGGAGTGGATGGAGCACACGCCGCCGTTCTACAGCTCGGTGGACATCCGCAACGCTGGCTTCAAGCTCGCGCCCGTGGACACCAACCTGTTTCCCGGCGGCTGGAACAACCTGACGCCCGAGATGCTGCCGCTGGCCGTGCAGGCGGCCATGGCGGCGATCGAAAAAATCTGCCCCGAGGCGCGCAACCTGCTCATCATTCCCGAGAACCACACGCGCAACACCTTCTACCTGGCCAACCTGGCCCAGCTGGCGCGCATCTTCAACATGGCGGGGCTGCATGTGCGCATCGGCTCCATCAGCCCGGAGGTGAAGAAGCCGATGCGTGTCGAGTTGCCCGGGGGCGAGGAGATCACCATCGAGCCCGTGGTGCGCACCAAGCACCGCCTGGGGCTCAAGGGGTTCGACCCCTGCACCATCTTGCTCAACAACGATTTGTCGGCGGGTGCGCCCGGCATCCTGGAAGAGCTGTACGAACAGTACCTGCTGCCGCCACTGCACGCGGGCTGGAGCGTGCGCCGCAAGAGCCGCCACTTCAAGAGCTACGAGGAGGTGGCCAAGCGCTTTGGCAAGCTGCTGGGCATCGACCCCTGGCTCATCAACCCGCTGTTCAGCCATTGCGGCGCGGTGGATTTCGCCGAGGGCCAGGGCCTGGAAAGCTTGCAGAGCCACGTGGACGGGCTGCTGGCCAAGGTGCGGCGCAAGTACAAGGAATACGGCATCAACGAGAAGCCCTTTGCCATCGTCAAGGCCGACAACGGCACCTACGGCATGGGCATCATGACCGTGCATGACGCCAAGGAGCTGGAGCAGCTCAACCGCAAGAGCCGCAACAAGATGGCCGTCATCAAGGACGGGCAGACGGTGAGCGAGGTCATCGTCCAGGAAGGCGTGCGTACCCAGGAACGCATGCACGAGGCCGTGGCCGAGCCGGTGGTCTACATGATGGACCGCTACGTGGTGGGCGGCTTCTACCGCGTGCACGCCGAGCGCGGCGACGAAGAAAATCTCAACGCCCCGGGCGCGGCCTTCGTGCCGCTGGCCTTCGCCCACGGCGGCCAACTGCCCCAGCCGGGCGCGCGCCCCGGCGCCAGCGCGCCCAACCGCTTCTACATGTACGGCGTGGTGGCGCGCCTGGCCATGCTCGCCGCCAGCTACGAGCTGGAGGCCACCGACCCCGAAGCCGAGGTGTATGACTGAAGAACACCCCCCTGAGTAACCGTCTTCAAAGTCAAGCACGATGAAGCGACGGGTCCCAAGGTTTGCCGGTTCTGACCATTGCGTTGAGCGTGGTCAGCAGCTTGCGCATGCATGCCACCAAGGCGACCTTGGGCAGTTTGCCCGCAGCCCTCAAACGCTCGTAGAACGCTCGGATGACCGGGTTGTAGCGCGCTGCAGTCAGCGTGGCCATGTACAGCACACGCCGTATCTCAAAGCGCCCACCCTGCACCCTGCGTCGCCCCTTCCTGTTACCCGAGTCATTGGCCACGGGCGCCACGCCCGCCAGGGCGGCGATCTCGCGGCGGTTGAGCCTGCCCAACTCGGGCAACTGAGCAATCAGCGTTGCGCTGGCCACCGGGCCGATGCCGTTGGTCGATTGCAGCAGCCCATCGAGCTCACCGAAGTGCTCGCGCACATGGCCCACCATCTGCCTCTCCAGATCATCGAGCTGTGCCTTGATCGCT
>NZ_CYIG01000038.1 GCF_001298675.1 Paenacidovorax caeni | reverse complement strand
CAGGGCGTGGGGCGGGCGCGTGTGCCGCAGGACACACGCGCTTCGTGATCTGACTTGCCGCGTCTGTTTGAACGGAGCGCGTAGCGCGCAGTGAGTTACGCGGCACCGCCCCATGCCCGAGCACCGCAGGCTGCCCCGGAGCGAAGCACAGGGGATACGGACAGCAGGGGCGTGCTTCTTTTGCTTCCTTTTCTTGCACGAGCAAGAAAAGGGAGTCGCCCGCCGGGGCGAGTCCCGGCCCCGGGAAGCAAAACCATAAAAACACTACAAAAACGAGAGCAGCCAACAACCTTGAAAAGCATAGGCTTCAAACCGGAAAAGCACCACCTCACCAGGTATCGACAAACCCCGCCCCCACCTCGCGCACCCGGCTCCCCGCGAGCCCGCGCGCCAGCCAGGCGCGTGTGTCGGCCGGGTCGATCACGGCATCGATCTCCAGCGTGCTGGCCATGTGCAGCGCCTCGCCGTGCGCGTACTGGCGCGCCAGCAGCTTCTGGAACAGCGCGTCGCGCTCGGCGCCCTCGGGCAGCGCCTCCAGCTCCTTGCGAAAGCCCAGGCGCACGGCGCCCTCCAGCCCCATGGCGCCGAATTCGCCCGTGGGCCACGCCACGTTGAACACCGGCGCGTGAAAGCTCCCCGCCGTCATGCCCATGGCGCCCAGCCCGTAGCCCTTGCGCAGCACCACGCTGAAGTACGGCACGCGCAGCTTGGCGGCCGTGACGAACAGGCGGCTGACGTGGCGTACCTGGGCGGTTTTTTCGGTGTCCGGGCCGACCATGAAGCCCGGTGTATCGACCAGGCTGACCAGCGGCAGGCCGTGCGCGTTGCACAGCTGCATGAAGCGCGCCGCCTTGTCGGCCGCGTCGGCGTCGATGGCGCCGCCCAGGTGCGCCGGGTTGTTGGCCAGCAGCCCCACCGGACGGCCTTCGATGCGCGCCAGCGCGGTGTGAATGCCCACACCAAAGCCCGTGCGCAGCGGCAACAGGCTGCCGACGTCCACCAGGTGCGCCATGGCGGCGCGGGTGTCGTAGGCGCGCAGGCGGTTCTCGGGCACCACCTGGCGCAGCAGGCGCGTGTCGGGTGCAGCCCAATCGGCGCTGCGGCCCTGGAAGAAGGCCAGGTACTGCTTGGCCGCGGCCACGGCCTGGGCTTCGTCGTCCACCAGGATGTCGATCACGCCATTGGCATGCTGCACGCCGCTGGGGCCCACCTGCTCGGGCGTGAACACGCCCAGACCGCCGCCCTCAATCATGGCCGGGCCGCCCATGCCGATGGTGCTGGCACGCGTGGCGATGATGGCATCGCTGCAGCCCAGCAGCGCCGCGTTGCCCGCAAAGCAGCGCCCGTGGGCAATGCCCACCACCGGCACCTGGCCGGACAGCGCCGCGTAGGCCGCGAAGGTGTGTACGTGCAGCCCCGCCACCACGGGGATGTCGGTGTCCCCGGGGCGCCCGCCGCCGCCTTCGGCGAACAGCACCACGGGCAGCTTCTGGGCCAGGGCAATGCCCAGCATGCGGTCGGTCTTGGCATGGTTGCGCATGCCCTGCGTCCCGGCGAGCACGGTGGCGTCGTAGGCCATGACGACGGCGCGCGACTTCTCCTCGCCGAAGCGCGAGCCATTGATGCTGCCGATGCCGGTGACCATGCCGTCGGCCGGCGTGTTGACCACCAGGTCGTCGATGCTGCGCCGGCGCGTCTGCGCGGCAATGGCGAGCGCGCCGTACTCGATGAAACTACCCGCGTCATACAGGTCGGCAATGTTCTCGCGTGCACTGCGGCTGCCCTGGGCGTGGCGCTTGGCCATGGCCTCGGGGCGCGCGGCGTCGAGCGTGAAGGCATGGCGGTCGATGCTGCGCTGCAGGTCGGCGCGGATGTGCGCAGGGTCCAGCGCCGCCTCTGCCGCCTGCGCCTGTGCACCCTCCTGCGGCGCGGCGGCCAGCACCAGCAGCGGCTGGCCCTGGGCCACGTAGCTGCCCGCCGGCACCAGCAGCGCCTGCACGGCACCGGCCTGCGGGGCCTGCAGCACATGCTCCATCTTCATGGCTTCGAGAATGCCCAGCTCGGCCCCGGCGACCACCACCGCGCCTTCGGCCACCGTCCACTGCACGATACGCGCAGGCATGGGGGCGGTGACGGCGCCCTCGGGCACCGGGGCCGCCGCTTCAGGCTTTACGTCAAAAGTACCCTCAGCCCTTTCATGGTGAGCGCTGGCAGCTATGGTTTGTGCAGCATCCAGCAGCTCGGGCAGCACCTCTTCAAGCCAGCGCGTGTGCACCGCCTGGGTGTCCATCTCGGGCCGCGCTGCCAGGGCGCGCAGCAGCGCCAGGTTGGTGGCCAGGCCGGGGATGCGGCACTCGGCCAGCGCGCGGCGCGCGCGCCCCAGCGCGTCGGTGAAGCGCGGCGCCGGGCTGTGCACGATGAGCTTGGCCAGCAGCGTGTCGTAGTGCGGCGAGGGGCTGGCACCCGGCGTGGCGTGGCTGTCGATGCGGATGCCCGGCCCGGCGGGCCAGGCCAGCGCGCCGATGCGGCCGCCGCCGGGCTGGGCGCTGCCGTCGGCCGCCAGCGTCTCGGCGTTGATGCGCCACTGCATGGCGTAGCCGCGCGGCGCGGGCGGGGCTTTGGGGTCCAGCCCCAGGTCGGCCCAGCGCGCGCCCGCCGCCAGGCGGATCTGCGTCTGCACCAGATCGACACCGAACACCTCCTCGGTAATGGTGTGCTCGACCTGCAGGCGCGGGTTGGCCTCGATGAAGACGTAGGGCAGCGCCTCGGACGCCGGATCGACGAGGAACTCGAAGGTGCCCAGGCTTTCGTAGCGCAGCGCGGCCGCCATGCGCAGGGCGTCGCGCGTGATGCGCTCGCGCAGCGCCTGCGGCAGGCTGGGGCTGGGGGCGATTTCCACCAGCTTCTGGAAGCGCCGCTGCAGCGTGCATTCGCGCTCGCCCAGCGCCAGGGGGCGCGCACTGCCGTCGCCCAGCACCTGCACTTCGATGTGGCGCGCACCGGCCATCAGGCGCTCGACGTACACGCCGTCGACGCCGAAGGCCGCACTGGCCTCGCTGCGGCAGCGCGCGTAGGCTGCGGGCAGCTCGGCAGCGCTGCACACCGCGCGCATGCCGCGCCCGCCGCCGCCGCCCACGGCCTTGACCATGATGCCGCTGGCGCCCTCAGCCAGCTGCGCGGCGAGGAAGGCGCGGGCTTCGTCCAGCGTCACGGCCTCGGCGCTGCCGGGCATCAGCGGCACGCCGCATTCCTGTGCCAGCGCGCGGGCGCGCGCCTTGTCGCCCAGCAGCGCGAGCTGCGCAGGCGTGGGGCCGATGAAGCGCACACCGGCATCGGCACAGGCCAGGGCGAAGGCGGCGTTCTCGCTCAGGAAGCCGTAGCCCGGGTGCAGCGCGTCGCAGCCCTGGGCATGGGCGATACGCAGCAGCTGCGCGCCGTCCAGGTAGGCGGCGGGGCCGCTGGCCTGCAGCGGCACGGCCACGTCGGCAGCGGCCACATGCGGGGCCTGGGCGTCGTCCTGCGCGTACACGGCGACGCTGGCCACGCCCAGCTCCTGCAGCGCTCGCACCAGGCGCAGCGCGATTTCGCCACGGTTGGCGACCAAGACTCGTTGGAACATAGTGCTTTCGATTCAATAGCTGCCAGCGCTTGCCAGCAAAGGGGCAGAGGCGATTTTCATGCCATGTCGCGCAGCACCTTGCCGGCGCCGGTCGCGGGCAGGGCATTGAGAAAGCGCACCGCGCGCGGCACCTTGTAGGGCGCCATGCTGTCGCGGCACCAGGCAACGAGGGCCTCGGCGTCGAGCGTCTGGCCCGGCCGGCGCGCGACGAAGGCCCGCGCGTCTGGCACCGGTGCGAAGGCGGTCATGGCATGTCTCCCGGGGTGTTCTGTCGCCGCTGGCGCCGGGGCCGTCCGCGCGGCGCCGCACCATGGCTTCGCCACAATATACCGATTGGTAACACAACCATAGACAGAGATATCGCCCGCGTGACACCTGACGCCTGACACCTGACACCTGGCCAGGCATTTCTGTCGCCCTGCCCCTGCCTGCGTGCGCCAACGGACTGCCGCGCCAGGCGGCAACGCCAAGCGCATCCCGCAGCCGCCGCGGGCCCTGAGCACCGCCCCGAGCTACGCCAAACCCACCCTGCAGCAGATCGTGCAGGCGCTGGGGCTGCGGCCCCGCGCGGTACGGGGGTAAGCTGCCGGGTTTACCGGAACTTTACGCCTGCGCCACCGCCTGTCCGCACGGCCTTGGCACACTCCGGGCGTCCTGGCTTCTGTTTGCCCTCCTCCCTCGCACCATGCTCCTGACGCGCAAGTCTTTCACCCCGGCGCGCATCGCCGCCCTGGCGGCTGTGCTGGCCGCTGCCGCCATCGGCGCCAAGCTGCTGTTTTTCTCCGCGCCGCCTGCACCGCACTTCGTCACCGCCACCGCCACGCGCGGCGACCTGGAGGATGCCGTGCTGGCCACAGGCACCGTGCAGGCTTTCAAGCAGGTGAGCGTGGGGGCGCAGGTGTCGGGCCAGGTGAAGACGCTGTTCGTCGAGCTGGGCCAGCGCGTGAAGAAGGGCCAGCCCGTGGCCGAGATCGACTCGACGACGCAGCAGAACACGGTGCGCAACGCCGAGGCGGCGCTGGAGAACGTGCGCGCCCAGCTCGCGGCGCAGAAGGCCGCGCTGGTCCAGGCCGAACTCGGCTACCGACGCCAAAAGCACCTGCTCGACAACGAGGCGGGCGCGCGCGCCGACTACGAGGCGGCCGAGGCCCAGCTCGCCACCACGCGCGCCAACATCGCCGCGCTGCAGGCGCAGATCAAGCAGGCCGAGATCACCGCCGATACGGCCAAGGTGAACCTGGGCTACACCAAGATCGTCTCGCCCATCGACGGCATCGTCGTGGCCCTGGTGGTGCAGCAGGGCCAGACGGTGAACGCCAACCAGACCACGCCCACCATCATCAAGGTGGCGCAGCTCGATACGGTGACGGTGAAGACGCAAATCTCCGAGGCCGACGTGGTGAAGGTGGAGCCCGGCCTGCCGGTGTACTTCACCATCCTGGGCCAGCCCGACCAGCGCTACCACGCCCAGCTGCGCACCATCGAGCCGGCGACCGACGCCATCCTCACCGAGGGCACGGGCGTATCGTCCAGCAGCACCAGCGCCAGCACCACCACGGCCATTTACTACAACGGCCTGTTCGACGTGCCCAACCCGGACAACAAGCTGCGCATTTCGATGACGGCGCAGGTCACCATCGTGCGCGCGCAGGCCAAGGGGGTGGTCATCATCCCCGCGTCGGCACTGGGCCCGCGCGGCCAGGATGGCCGCTACAGCGTGCGCGTGCTGGGCGCAAATGGCCAGCCCACGGCGCGCCACATCCGCGTCGGCATCAACAACAACGTCAACGCCGAGGTCACCGAGGGCCTGGCCGAAGGCGACAAGGTGGTGCTGGGCGAGGCCGCTGCCGGAGCGCCAGCGCAGAGCGGCATGGCGCGCCCGCCCATGCGCCTGTGAGGGCTGCGCGATGAAGCAGGAATGCCCACCCTCCGCCGGTGACGACTCTGCCCCGGCGTGGAACGCGGCAGACACGCCGCTGCTCTCCGTGCGCCAGCTGGGCCGCGCGTTTCCGGCCGGCGAAGGCACGGTGGCCGTGCTCCAGGACATCGACCTCGACATCCGTGCGGGCGAGATGGTTGCCATCGTCGGCCAATCGGGCTCGGGCAAGTCCACGCTGATGAACATCCTGGGCTGCCTGGACCGGCCCACCAGCGGCAGCTACCGCGTGGCCGGGCGCGAGACGCACGCGCTCGACGCCGATGCGCTCGCGGCGCTGCGGCGCGGCCACTTCGGCTTCATCTTCCAGCGCTACCACCTGCTGGGCGACCTGACGGCGCGCGGCAACGTCGAGGTGCCGGCCATGTACGCCGGCGTGCCCGCGCCGCAGCGCCGCGCACGCGCCGCCGCACTGCTCACCCGGCTGGGCCTGGAAGACCGCATGGAGTACCGCCCGGGCCAGCTTTCGGGCGGGCAACAGCAGCGCGTGTCGATCGCGCGTGCGCTCATGAACGGCGGCAGCGTGATCCTGGCCGACGAACCCACCGGAGCACTCGACACCGCCAGCGGCAAGGAGGTGATGAAGATCCTGCAGGAGCTGCACGCCGAGGGCCACACCATCATCCTTGTGACGCACGACATGGCCGTGGCCGAGCACGCCGAGCGCATCCTCGAACTCCGTGACGGCCGCATCATCGACGACCGGCCCACCGCGCGCATGGCCGGCCAGCCGCCCACCACCACGGCTGCGCCCCCCCGGCAGCCCGGCGCACGCGATGGCCTGGGCGCGCTGCGCGACCGCTTCCTCGAAGCGTTCCAGATGGCGCTGATCGCCATGAACGCGCACCGCCTGCGCACCTTCCTGACCATGCTCGGCATCATCATCGGCATCGCCTCGGTCGTGGCCGTGGTGGCGCTGGGCGAAGGCTCGCGCCAGCAGGTGCTGAAGAACATCAGCGCCATCGGCACCAACACCATCGAGGTGTTCTCGGGCACGGGCTTCGGCGACCGGCGCGCCGCCGCCGTGCGCACCCTGGTGCCGGCCGATGCCGACGCACTGGCGCAGCAGGGCTACGTGGACAGCGTCACGCCCACGCTCAGCAGCGCCGTCACGGCGCGCTACCGCAACGTCGAGGCCTCGGCCACGGTGCTGGGCGCCGGCGCGCAGTACTTCCGCGTCAAGGGCGTGAAGATCGCCCAGGGCACGGCCTTCGACGCCGACCACGTCAGGCGCCGCGACCAGGTGGCCGTGATCGACGACAACACGCGCAAGACCCTGTTCCCAAACACGCCCTCTCCGGTGGGCGAAGTGCTGCTGCTGGGCAGCGTGCCGGTGCGCGTGATCGGCGTGGCGGCCAAGAGCGACTCGGCCTTCGGCAACAGCGAGGCGCTCAACATCTTCGTGCCCTACACCACGGCCATGAGCCGCATCGTCAACCAGAACTACCTGCGTTCCATCACCGTGCGCGTGCGCGACGACGCGCCCACCGACGCCGCCGAGCAAGGCATCAACCAGCTGCTGGAGCGGCGCCACGGGCGCAAGGACTTCTTTGTGCTGAACACCGACAGCATCCGCCAGACCATCGAGGCCACGACACGCACCATGACGCTGCTGATCTCCTCCATCGCCGTGATCTCGCTGGTGGTGGGCGGCATCGGCGTGATGAACATCATGCTGGTGAGCGTGACCGAGCGCACACGCGAGATTGGCGTACGCATGGCCGTGGGGGCGCGCCAGGGCGACATCCAGCAGCAGTTCCTGATCGAGGCGGTGCTGGTGTGCCTGATCGGCGGGGTGCTCGGCATCCTGCTGGCGCTGGCCTTCGGTGCCGCCTTCGCGCAGGCCAGCAAGGACTTCCAGATGGCCTACTCCACCAGCTCCATGCTGGCGGCCTTCGCCTGCGCCACGCTGATTGGCGTGGTCTTCGGCTTCCTGCCCGCGCGCAGCGCCGCGCGGCTCGACCCGGTGCAGGCGCTGGCGCGTGAATAGCTACTCTTTTAATAGCTGCTAGCGCTTGATGGTATTGGCCTAGAGGCTGATTTTGCTAGTATTTTCTGCGAACCACCCATGACACAGACCGCCCACCTTCGCACCGCCGCACTGGCGCTGGCCCTGGGGCTCGCCGGCTGCACCACGCCGCGCACGCCGTACGAGGCGCCCGCCGTGGCCGTGCCCACGCAGTGGCCGCACACCCAGGCCAGCGCGCGCGACGCGTACAGCGCCACCGGCGGCTGGTGGCGCGCCTTCGGCGACCCGGTGCTCGACGACCTGGTTGACGCCGCACTGGCGCACAACAACGACCTGGCCGCAGCCACCCTGCAGGTGCGGCGTGCGCAGCTGCAGGCGCGGCTGGCCGAGCACCGGCCCAACGTCAACGCCAGCCTCAGCACCAGCGCGGCGCGCGCCCTGGAAGGCAGCGCCGACATCACGCGCGCCAACAGCGCCTCGCTCGGCGTGAGCTACGAGCTGGACCTGTGGGGCCGCCTGGACGCAGCGCACGACGCCGCACGCTGGGAAGCCCAGGCCAGCGCCGAGGACCGCGAGGCCACGGCCCAGGCCCTAGCCGGCACCACGGCCACGCTGTACTGGCGCGTGGCCTACACCCGGCAGCGCCTGGCCTTGGCCACCGAGAGCATCGGCTACGCCGAGCGCACGCTTGCGCTGGTGCAGACGCAGTACGAGGCGGGCGCGGTGTCGTCGCTGGAGCTGGCCGAATCGCGCCAGAGCCTGGCGAGCCAGCGCGCCGCCCTGGCGCAACTGCAGCAGCAGGCCGTGGAAACCGCCAACGCGCTCGCACTGCTGTTCGACGGCGCCGCCACCGGCCCCGCCGCGCCGGGCTGGCGCGCGCCGCAGGCCCTGCCCGATGGCGCGCTGCCCGGCGTGGCCCCCGGCCTGCCCGCCGAACTGCTGGCGCGCCGCCCCGACCTGCGCGCGGCCGAGCTGCGGCTGCGCGGCACGCTGGCCAGCGGCGACGCCACGCGCCTGTCGTACTACCCGCAGCTCTCGCTCACCGGTGCGCTTGGCGGCAGCAGCAGCGCCCTGGGCAGCGTGCTGGCCAACCCTGTGGCCACGCTGGGCGCGGGGCTGGTGCTACCGTTTTTGAACCAGACCGAAATGCGCACCAACGCCGCCATCGCGCAGACCGACTACGAGCGCGCGGTGGTGCAATTCCGCCAGACGCTATACCAGGCGCTGGCGGATGTGGACAACGCCCTCTCGGCACGCCGCCAGTACGCTGAGCAGGCCGTGCAGCTGGAGCAGTCGCTGGCCGACGCGCGGCGCGCCGAAAGGCTGTACGAAGTGCGCTACCGCGCCGGCGCCGTGGCACTCAAGCCGTGGCTCGACGCCCAGGAAAAGCGCCGCAATGCCGAGATCGCACTGGCCGAGAACCGACTCAACCGGCTGGTCAACCACGCCACGCTGTACCAGGCGCTGGGCGGCACCTGAACGCCTGGGCCAGGCCGCGCTGGGCCAGCACGCGCGGTTGAGCCTCCGGCAGAAAATCAGCGGCTGACCTTGCCGCTGCGGCTGATCCTTCGCACCAGCTCCAGCCACACCAGACACAGCGCCAGCAAACAGGCCCCGACCGCCAGCCCCTGCAGCCCGGGCCAGGCCAGGCCCATGACCTGGCGCAGCCACGGCAGCCCCAGCACAGACACCAACAGCACACCCATGGCGGCAGCCATGCGCCACAGCCACGGGTTCGGGTCGGTCACCCCCCACAGGGCAGGACGCGCGAGATCCCGGTTGGCCAGGATCAGCAGCAGCACACACGACACCAGGACCACCAACACCACCGCGCGGCCTTGTTCGGGCTGCCAGCCTTGCGCGCCACCAGCCACGCCTGGCCCGCCAGCAGCACCGCCGCGATGCCCGCGCCCTGCAGCACCGACCACAGCAGGGGCGCAACGGCAAACGGGGAGTCGGCCACGGGCCGTGGCGGGCGCTGCATGGTGTCGGCATCTTCCGGCTCGGCTTCAAAGACGATGGAGCAGGCCGGGTCGATCAAGAGCTCCAGCAGCACGATGTGCACCGGCAGCAGCAGCGCCGGCCAGTGCAGCACCGCAGGGACCAGCGCCAGCCCAATGATCGGGATATGCACGGCGAAGACGAACCGCGTGGCCTTGCGCACGTTGTCGTCAATGCGGCGCCCCTGGCGAATGGCGGCCACGATGCGCGCAAAGCTGTCGTCCAGCAGCACCAGGGCGGCGGCCTCGCGGGCCACATCGGTGCCACGCTCGCCCATGGCGATGCCCACGTCGGCCGCCTTGAGCGCCGGGGCGTCGTTGACCCCGTCGCCAGTCATCGCCACCACTTCGCCACGGGCGCGCAGCAGACGCACTAGGCGCAGCTTGTGCTCGGGTTTGAGGCGCGCACACAGATCGACATGGCGCAGCCGAGCGGCCAGCGCCGCGTCATCCAGCGCCTCCAGCTCCGCCCCCGTGAGGGTTTGCGGACGCTCGGACAGCCCCACCTGGCGCGCGATGGCGCGGGCCGTGGCCGGGTGGTCACCCGTCATCATGATGACGCGCACGCCCGCGCGGCGGCATTCGGCCAGCGCAGCAGGCACTTCGGGGCGCGGCGGGTCGGCAAGCGCCACCAGGCCCAGAAAATCGAAGTCGAAATCGTGCTGGCTGGACGGCCATGGCGGCGGCTGGTTGCTGCCTGGCGCGGCGCCTTTCCAGCGCCCGCACGCCACGCCCAACACGCGCAGGCCACGCTCGGCCATGGCTTCCACCTGGCAGCGGATGGCGCTGCGCCGCTCGGGGTCCAGGTGGCACAGGTCGGCCACCGCTTCGGGCGCGCCCTTGGTGGCCAGCAGGTGCACATCCGGCTCACCGCTGGCGAACACCCGGGTCATGGCCAAAATATCGCCAGAGAGGGCGTACTCAAACTCCGGCTCGCGCCCCACGTGCACATGCTCGGTGCCGGCCAGCCACTGGCGGCCGAAATGCTGGATGGCTTTTTCCATCGGGTCGAACGGATCGCCCGGTGTGGCCAGCATGGCGAACTCGACCAGCCGGTGAAAATCTTCGGGCAACTCGCTGGCGCCCTCTGCGCGGAAATGCGGGCCGTCCGTCGCCAGCTCGGCCACGGCCATGCGATTGACGGTGAGGGTGCCGGTCTTGTCCACCGCCAGCACGGTGATGGCACCCAGCGCCTCCACCGCGGTGACGCGCCGTGTCAGCACCTTCTGGTGGGAAATACGCCAAGCCCCCAGCGCCAGGAACACGGTCAAGATCACCGGAATCTCTTCCGGCAGGATGGCCATGGCCAGGGCAATGCCCGACAGCAGGCTGTCGAGCAACGGGTGGTCGTTCCACCACCAGCCCAGCAGCACCTGGGCCGATGCAAGCACCACCGCCGCCAGCCCCAGGGCGCGTACCAGCTTGCGTGAGCCTGATTGGAGCGCCGACGGTGGCTCCACCGTCGTGGCCAGATCTGCACCGATGCGCCCCACAGCGGTCTGGGCCGCCACGGCATGCACCTCGGCAACGCCCACGCCCCGGGTGACCACCGTACTGGCAAACAGGCGGCTGGCGTTGTCTGGTGTCTCGGCGCCCTGTGCCGCAGCCTGTTTGGCAACGGGAACCGCCTCCCCCGTCAGCAAGGATTCATCCACCTCCAGCTGGCCATCGACCAACACCGCATCGGCGGCGATGCGGTCGCCTTCATGCAGCACCAGCAGGTCACCACGCACCACATCGCGCCCGGCGATGCGCTGCTCCTGGCCGTCGCGGATCACTAGGGCACGCGGCGCCGACAGATCGCGCAGGGACTCCAGGGCGCGCTGCGTCTTGCGTTCCTGCGCCAGCGTGATGCCAATGACCACGAAGACAAAGCCCAGCAGGAACAAGGCCTCGGCCCGGTCGCCCAGCGCCAGGTAGATGCCCCCGGCGGCCAGAAGCATGAGAAACATGGGCTCGGTGAGCACATCGCGCACGATGGCGGCCGTGGATTTTGGGGCGCTGCCTGGCAGCAGGTTCGGGCCTTCCGTGCCCAGACGGGCTGCGGCCTCGCTGGCACTCAACCCTTGCAATGGGGGCTTGTCAGAGGGTGATGGCATCGCGAGAAACTCATGAAATGCTGGAACTTGGCGCCCTGCTGGACACGCTGGTCCAACTTACCTTAGGCAAAGCACAGGGGGTGAGGGATGCACCCCCGCCCAACTTGGCGCAGCGTGGCGCAGCGACGCTCACGAATACGTGCGCGCGCCAAAGATGCCCCGCCCCACGCGCACCAGGGTGCTGCCAGCGGCGATGGCGGCCTCCAGGTCGCCAGTCATGCCCATGGACAGGGTATCGAAGCGCTCCAGGCCCGCGAAGCCCTGCGCCTTAATGCGTTCAAAAATGGCTGCAGCCCTTGCGTGGAGAGCGCGTTGCGCTTCAAAATCAGGAGCATCATCGGGAATGCTCAGGACACCGCGCAGCACCAGACGCGGCAGCCGGGCGACAGCCTCGGCCAGCGCTACCGCCTCCTCAGGGGCCACGCCGGACTTGGTGGCGCCGCCGTCCACGTTCACCTGGATGCACACCATGAGCGGCGGCAGGTGCGCGGGGCGCTGGTCGGACAGGCGCTGCGCGATCTTGAGGCGATCCACGGTCTGCGCCCAATCGAAGTGCTCGGCCACCAGCCGCGTCTTGTTGCTCTGGATGGGGCCGATGCAATGCCATTCAAGGGTCGCAGCTAGTTCAGGCGCCAGCGCGCGCAGCGCAGCCATTTTTTCCACGGCTTCCTGGATGTAGTTTTCGCCAAAGGCACGCTGGCCTGCGAGTGCGGCGCTGTGCACCGCCTCGGGGCCGAAGGTCTTGGATACGGCGAGCAGCGCAACGCTCGCGGGTGCGCGCCCGGCGCCCTGGCAGGCCTGCGCCATCTGGCCCAGAACCTTTTGGAGGTTGTTGGCAATCGTGGTCATAATGTTTGGCAGCGTACCAAACGATAGAGGGATTTCGTGGACATTACCCAATTGCTGGCTTTCAGCGTCAAGAACAAAGCTTCCGACCTGCACCTGTCCGCTGGGCTCCCTCCCATGATCCGCGTGCACGGCGACGTGCGCCGCCTGAACGTCGATCCGCTGGACCACAAGACCGTGCACTCCATGGTGTACGACATCATGAGCGACGCCCAGCGCAAGCTCTACGAAGAATTCCTGGAAGTGGACTTCTCCTTCGAAATCGAAGGGCTGGCGCGTTTCCGCGTGAATGCGTTCAACCAGAACCGTGGCGCAGCCGCGGTGTTCCGGACCATTCCGAGCAAGATCCTGACGCTGGAGCAGCTCAACGCGCCGAAGATCTTTGCCGACCTGGCGCTCAAGCCGCGCGGCCTGGTGCTGGTGACGGGCCCGACGGGTTCGGGCAAGTCCACCACGCTGGCGGGCATGGTGAACCACCTCAACGAGACCGAGTACGGCCACATCCTGACCATCGAGGACCCGATCGAATTCGTGCACGAGTCGAAAAAGTGCCTGGTGAACCAGCGCGAGGTCGGGCCGATGACGCTGTCGTTCGCCGCCGCGCTCAAGTCGGCGCTGCGCGAGGATCCGGACGCCATCCTGGTGGGCGAAATGCGCGACCTCGAAACCATCCGCCTGGCCATGACGGCGGCCGAAACGGGCCACTTGGTGTTCGGCACGCTGCACACCTCCAGCGCGGCCAAGACCATCGACCGGATCATCGACGTGTTCCCCGCCGAAGAAAAGGAAATGGTGCGCGCCATGCTGTCCGAGTCGCTGCAGGCGGTGATCTCGCAGACGCTGTGCAAGCTCAAGGACGGCTCGGGCCGCGTGGCCGCGCACGAGATCATGCTGGGCACCAGCGCCATCCGCAACCTGATCCGCGAGGCCAAGGTGGCACAGATGTACTCGACCATCCAGACCGGCAACAGCGTGGGCATGCAGACCCTGGACCAGAACCTCACCGATCTGGTGCGCCGCAACATCATCAGCCCCGCCGAGGCCCGCAGCAAGGCCAAGATCCCGGAAAACTTCCCCGGCTGAGCCTGATTCACCCTTACCGCGGCCCCGGCGGCCGCCCAGGAGCACCTTATGAAAGGCATTCTGAGCCTTCTGCGCGCGAAAACCACTGCGCACAAGCCCTCCGAGGAGAGTGGCGACTCGGTTTTTTTCACCACCGCCTTCGCCGGACAGGGCGTGGACGACTCGCTGCTTGTGCCCTGGGAGGCCCGCGCCGTGGAAATCGGCGCCAAGCGCCTGCCCACCAGCCGCGGCGGCAAGCTGCTGCAGGCGCTGTGGTCCAAAGACAAGTACATGGCACACCTGGACAAGGACGCCGTGGAGCGCATGGAGCGCTTCTTCGAGTTCGCCGCCATCGCGCCGAGCCGCGACGTGATCCGCCAGGACGAATACGGCAACTTCATGGTAGTGCTGCTCACCGGCACCATCGCCGTGGACCGCGTGCAGCCCTGGGGCGAGCACCTGCGCCTGGCCGAGACGCGGCCAGGTGACATCCTGGGCGAAATGTCGCTGCTGGACAGCGGCATCCGCTTTTCGGCCTGCACCACGCTGACCGACTGCGAGATCGCCGTGCTCTCGGCCGAGGCCATGGACGACATGATGAGCAAAGATCCCCAGCTCGCCGCGAGCCTGATCGCGCTGCTGGCCCGCAAGCTGTCGCTGCGCCTGCGCGTCGTGAGCGCACGCCTGAGCGAGCACCGCCAATAACCCGCCCCCAGGGCACCCCACGGAGAAGCGCTGATGGAACGCGACCAGGCCAGTAAGTTCATCAATGACCTGCTCAAACTCATGGTGAGCCGAGGCGGCAGCGACCTGTTCCTCACGGCGGAATTCCCCCCGGCGATCAAGGTGGACGGCAAGGTGACCAAGGTGTCGCCCCAGCCGCTCACGCCGGCCCACACCATGACGCTGGCGCGCTCCATCATGAGCGACCGCCAGGTGGCGGACTTCGAGCGCACCAAGGAGTGCAACTTCGCCATCTCGCCCTCGGGCATCGGGCGCTTTCGCGTCAACGCCTTCATCCAGCAGGGCCGCGTGGGCATGGTGCTGCGCACGATTCCGCTGACCCTGCCCACCATCGACGGCCTGGGCGTGCCGCAGGTGCTGAAGGAAATCGCCATGACCAAGCGCGGCCTGTGCATCCTGGTGGGTGCTACGGGCTCGGGCAAATCGACCACGCTCGCCGCCATGGTGGACTGGCGCAACGAGAACTCGTTCGGCCACATCATCACCGTGGAAGACCCGATCGAATTCGTCCACCCGCACAAGAACTGCGTGGTCACGCAGCGCGAGGTGGGGCTGGACACCGAGAGCTGGGAGGCTGCGCTGAAGAACACGCTGCGCCAGGCGCCCGATGTGATCCTGATGGGCGAGATCCGCGACCGCGAGACCATGGAGCATGCCGTGGCCTTTGCCGAAACCGGCCACTTGTGCCTGGCGACACTGCACGCCAACAGCGCCAACCAGGCGCTGGACCGGGTCATCAACTTTTTCCCAGAGGAGCGCCGCGCGCAGTTGCTGATGGACCTGTCGCTGAACCTGCGTGCCATGGTGTCGCAGCGCCTGCTGCCCAAGCAGGACGGCAAAGGCCGTGCCGCAGCGGTCGAGGTCATGCTGAACACGCCGCTGATCGCTGACCTGATCTTCAAGGGCGAGGTCGCCGAGATCAAGGAGATCATGAAGAAGAGCCGCAACCTCGGCATGCAAACCTTCGACCAGGCGCTGTTCGACCTGTTCGAGGCCAACATCGTCAGCTACGAAGACGCACTGCGCAACGCCGACTCGCTCAACGATCTGCGGCTGCAGATCAAGCTCAGCAGCCAGCGCGCCAAGACCATTGACCTGGCCTCTGGCACCGAGAACTTCGCTATCGTTTGAGCGGCCCCGTTCCAAGCCCTGTACGCCCGCCCCGCAAGGGGCGTTTTCCTTTCCTTCCCCCTGAAAGCCCGCCATGTCCAGCACCCCTTCCCGCACCTACGAACCCACGCCCGCACGCAAGGTGGCTTTTCTCGGCCTCGGGGTCATGGGCTACCCCATGGCAGGCCACTTGGCGCGGGCGGGTCACCAGGTCACGGTGTACAACCGAACCGCTACTAAATCCATAGCTTGGTGCGCAGATTACGCAGGCGCTGGAGGCAAAAATCATGCTCAGGCGGCAACCCCGCGTGAAGCCGCGCGAGGGGCCGACATCGTTTTCTGCTGCGTTGGCAACGACGATGATCTGCGCGCCGTCACGCTCGGCGCTGATGGCGCGTTCGCCGGCATGGAGCCTGGTGCCATCTTTGTAGACCACACCACAGCCTCGGCCGAAGTGGCACGCGAGCTGTACCGCGCCGCGCGCACCCTGGGCCTGCAGTTCGTCGATGCCCCGGTCTCGGGCGGTCAAGCGGGCGCACAGAATGGCCAGCTCACGGTGATGTGCGGCGGAGACCTGGCACCCTTCGAGGCGGTGCGCCCCACAGCGATGGCGTTCTCGCGCGCCTTTACGCGCATGGGAGACAGCGGTGCAGGCCAGCTCACCAAGATGGTCAACCAGATCTGCATCGCCGGGCTGGTACAGGGGTTGTCTGAAGCCGTGGCGTTTGGCATGCAGGCGGGGCTGGACATGCCTCTGGTGCTCGACGTCATCGGCAAGGGCGCAGCGCAAAGCTGGCAGATGGACAACCGCGGCAAGACCATGGTCGAAGGCAAGTTCGACTTCGGCTTCGCCGTGGACTGGATGCGCAAGGACCTGGGCCTGGTGCTGGCCGAGGCACAGCGCAACGGCGCAAGCCTGCCCGTCACGGCACTGGTCGACCAGTTCTATGGCGACGTGCAGCGCATGGGCGGCAACCGCTGGGACACCTCCAGCCTGATCGCACGCCTGACAAAGTAAGGGGCGATCTGCCAACCCGGCGCCTATGGGTTGGCCTCTACCCTGATAGCCAGCAAGAAAGCCGCTGACCGTGCTTATGCGGAGGGTGCCGATCTAAAGCACGGCTGGGGCGAACCCACCGCACGCAAGGTTGTAGGCCTCCGTATCAGGGCGTGCGGTCGGGGTCGCGCGTCACCGGCGCGGGCTGGGGATTGGCGAAATTGCGGCGCAGCTCCTCTTCGGAAATGATCTCGAACACGCGCACCACCTTGGTCACACCGCTGACGCCACGGGCAATTTCGGTGGCACGCGTCGCCTCACGCTGGGTCACGCGGCCCATGAGGTAGACCACGCCGCGCTCGGTCACGACCTTGAAGGCGGCACTGACCAAATCCTTGGCGTCGACAAAGCTGGCCTTGACCTTGCCGGTAATAAGGGTGTCATTCGAGCGCTGTGACAGCGACGAAGGCGGCGCCACCACCAGGTCGTTGACGATGGAACGCACGTTCTCTACCTCGCGCAGGGTCTGCTCCGCCTTCTGGCGGTCTTCCTGCGTGGGCACTTCGCCGGTCAGCAGCACCTGGCGGTTCCAACTGGTCACGTTGACGTGGGCCCGATCGCCGTACAGGCCATGCAGACGGTTGGCCGCACGAAATTCGATGCCCTCGTCCTCCAGCTGCGTGCCCGAGGTACGGCGGTCGACCGCCACCAGGGTGCCCACGGCGGCACCGCCCATGACCAGCGGCACACAGGCCGACAGCCCCCCCGCCAGCGCGGCGGTAGCGAGCAGCATACAAACGCTGCGGGATCGTTCAAATTTCATAGCGGTACCTCCTGTTCACCCAGTAGTTGTGCATCCACGCCATCGCACAGGCAGTGCAGGGCCAAGCCGTGAACCTCACGCACGCGCGCGGGGCGTTCGTGTGGCACGGCAATCCATACGTCGGTCTCGCGCAGCATGGCCGCCAAAGCGCCACCGGCCTGCCCCGTAAGGGCAACCACGCTCATGTCGCGCTCATGCGCCGCCACGGCCGCTGCCAGGAGTGCAGGATCGTTGCCCGCCACCGACAACAGCAGCAAAACGTCACCCGCCTGCCCCAGTGCGCGCACCTGCCGTGCCAAGCCTTGCTCTGCGTCGATCTGGCCCGACGGCGAGGCATGCAACGCCGCGTCAGCGCTGAGCGCCAGTGCCGCCAGTTCCGGGCGCTCGCGCTCGAACCCCGCCACACACAGCGCGGCGAACTGCCGCGCCTGTGCCGCAGAGGGGCCACTGCCGCAGGCCAGCAGCTTGCCGCCGCTGGTCACACACGCCAAGACGGCCTGCACGGCTGCCGCGATGGGCTGGCTCAGTACCTGCGCGGCTTGGTACTTCAGGTCGGCGCTGTCGATGAAATGCTGTTGGATGCGTTGCTCAAGCATGGGCGGCAATGATAGCGGCCCATTGCCACAGGCCCTGTAGCAAAGCGTTGGTGTGTGCCCCGCCGGTCAACCGTCGGCGTCAAAGGCGGCACGCACCCATTGCACCTGGCCACCCTCCACCAGCACGGCATCAAAGCGGCACGGCGGCGGCGATGGCCAGCGCAGCAGGTAGTGGCGCGCCGCCAGAACGATGCGCCGGCGCTTCGCGGCGCCGATGCTCGCCCCCGCGCCGCCATGGCTTGCCTGGGCGCGGCTGCGTACCTCGACGAAGACGAGCGTACCGTCGGGCGCGCACAGCACGAGGTCAATCTCACCGCCGCCGCGCCCGGGCGTCCGATAATTGCGCGCCTGCAGGCGCAGGCCGGCCGCCTGTAAATGGGCCAGCGCCAAGTCTTCAGCCGCCTGCCCCACGGCCCGCGTGGTACGGCCGCGCAGCCCCATTTTTTCAAGGAAATCCATTGAGCGCCTCTTTCGCTTCCGCCCTTGGCGCCGCCCGCGAGGCGGCGGCTGCGCAGCATTATCCGCAAGGGGCGCTGTACGTGGTGGCCACGCCCATCGGCAACCTGGCCGACATCACGCTGCGCGCGCTGCACGTGCTACAGCTTGCCGATGCCATCGCCTGCGAGGACACGCGCCACACCCAGGCGCTGCTGCGCTCGTACGGGCTGGAGCGCCCCGGTAGCCAGTTGTTGGCCGTGCACCAGCACAACGAGCAGGAGGCCGCGCAAACCGTGGTGCAACGCCTCCAGGCGGGCCAACGCATCGCCTACGTGAGCGACGCAGGCACCCCGGGCGTGAGCGATCCCGGCGCACGCCTGGTGGCGGCGGTACGCGCTGCAGGCCTGCGCGCCCTGCCGCTACCCGGCGCAAGCAGCGTGACGACCGCACTGAGCGTGGCGGGCGTCGTGGCGCAGGGCGTAGAGGCTTCGGGCTTCGTATTCGCCGGCTTCCTGCCGGCCAAGCCAGGGGAGCGAGCCCAGGCCGTGGCAACGCTGGCGCAAGAGCCGCGCTGCGTGGTGCTGCTGGAAGCCCCGCACCGCATCGCCGAGCTGGCCCAGTCTCTGGCAACGCTCGGCGCGCGCCCTGTCACCCTCGGGCGCGAGCTGACCAAGCAGTTCGAGGAAGTCGTGACGCAACCCGCCAGCGAATTGCCCGCCTGGCTCGCCGGAGCACCGCAGCGCACGCGCGGTGAATTCGTGGTGCTGCTGCACCCTGCCGCCACGGCGGGAGATGCCGGCGAGGGCCTGCGCGTGCTGCGCCTGCTGCTACAAGAACTGCCCGTGAAAACCGCCGTGCGACTGGCGGCAGAGATCACAGGCGAGCCCCGCAACGCCCTGTACGCCGCGGCCCTGGCGCTGAAGCACGAAGACAGCGAATGAAAAATGGCTCCAGCGCTTGCCAGGCAAGCGCTGCAAGCTATGAATTCAGAAGCAGACCCTGCGACTGCAGAAGGCAACAAAAAAGCCCTAAGTGTTTGAATCCTTAGGGCTTTTGTACGTTCACGGACTTCCGCGAACTTTGATTTGGTGGTCCTGGGGGATATCTGCACGGGTAATTCGTACCCCGATGCCCCTCTACTCACAGCACCTCATAAGGGGGTTCCGCTTTCTGCTCGATGCCTCGCCACAGCGCCAGCCAGATGCAGTAACTTTTGCAGCAGCAAACGGCCTCGGGCGAGTTACTGTAAAAGTTACTGCACAATGGCCCGGATGCACGCGGAAGTTACTGCACTTTGGCGGACAACAAAAAAGCCCTAAGTTTTTGAATCCTTAGGGCTTTGTGCGTTCACGGACTTTTGCGAACTGTGATTTGGTGGCTCGGGGCGGAATCGAACCACCGACACGCGGATTTTCAATCCGCTGCTCTACCAACTGAGCTACCGAGCCAAGACTCAAATTATAGCCAGAAAAAAAGCCTCCTGGCTCTTTCTGCGAAATTTATCCGCGCTTGTTGCGCCCCAGTTCCACGCCCAACTGGCGCAGCTTGCGGTACAGGTGGGTGCGCTCCAGGCCGGTCTTCTCGGCCACACGCGTCATGGAGCCACCTTCGCGCGCCAGATGGAACTCGAAATAGGCTTTCTCAAAGCCATCGCGCGCCTCACGCAACGGTCGATCCAGATCGAACCCCTGGTGTGCCAGCGGCCCCATGTCGGCCGGCATCACCGGGCTGTGCAGTGGCAGGCTGACGACCGCGCCGTCGCTCATTGCGGCCAGAGGCTTGTGCGTCGCCAGCGCGGCAGGCGCGGCATTGGCCTGGCTGCGCGCCAGCCCCTGCTCCACGGCCTTGAGCAGCTTCTGCAGGGTGATGGGTTTCTCCAGGAAGGAGAAGGCGCCGATACGTGTGGCTTCAACAGCGGTGTCGATGGTGGCATGGCCGCTCATCATGATCACAGGCATGGTCAACAGCCCCGTCGCCGCCCACTCCTTGAGTAGCGTGACGCCGTCGGTGTCTGGCATCCAGATATCGAGCAGCACCAGGTCGTAGGTGGCGTCCATGCGGGCGCTGCGGGCCTGTGTCGCGTTCTCAGCGAGGTCCACGCTGTGTCCCTCGTCGTTCAGGATTTCGGACAAAAGATCCCGAATGCCGAGTTCGTCGTCCACCACCAATATGTTTGCCATGTCTGTGAAGCGCCTTGTCTTGCGATGCGGTGTTGTTAAAGCGCCACCGCGCGCTCAGGCGCGAATGATAGCGACACTTGGGCACCTCGCACCATGCCGTTTTCCATACGGTTGACGAGATCGACGCGCGCGCCGTGCTCGTCTGCGATTTTCTTGACCACCGCCAACCCCAGGCCTGTGCCGCCCGACTTGGTGGTGACGTAAGGCTCCAGCGCGCGCTGCAGGATGTTCGGCGCGAAGCCGCTGCCGCGGTCACTCACCGTCAGGCGCACACGGCGCGACGATTCGCTCCAGTGGGTGCTAATGTGCACCGGCTCGGCCGGAACCTGGCCTTTGCGTGCAGCCTCTTCGGTGGCATCCTGGGCGTTCTGTAGCAGGTTGTGCACCACCTGGCGCAGCTGCTGCGCGTCTCCCGCCACCGGCGGGCAGCGCGGATCCAGCTCCACCGCCACGGGCACCGTGGCGTTTTCGCTGCCATACAGCTGGAGCACGTCGGTCACCAGGGCGTTCAGGTCCAGCGGATGCAGTTCAGCGGCAGGCAGGCGCGCATAGTCGCGAAACTCGTTGACCAGGCGCTTCATGGCGCCGACCTGGTCGACGATGGTGCGCACCGACTTGGCGAGCACCGCCTCCTCGGCTTCGGGCAGCTTGCCGGTCAGCTTCATCTGCAGCCGCTCGGCCGAGAGCTGGATGGGCGTGAGCGGGTTCTTGATCTCGTGCGCCACACGCCGGGCCACCTCGCCCCAGGCCTGGGTGCGCTGGGCCGAGACGATCTCGGTGATGTCGTCGATCACCAGCAGGCGCGAGCCATCGGGTAGCTCGGCGCCGCGCACCACCAGGCTGGTGCCGCTGTGCGCGTTGCTGCTGGGCGGCGCGTGCAGCACGAACGACTGCTGCCAGTGGTCCAGGCCATGCAGCACGCTGCGGTCCGCGGCAAAGGCGTCAAACTGCTGCTGCACGGCGGCAGCGAATTCGGCCAGCTCTGGCACCTCGCCCAGCCCGCGTCCGGCATAAGCGGCCAGGGGCACGCGCAGGATACGCGTGGCACCCGGGTTGGCCGACTGGATGGTGCCCTGGCGGTCCAGCACCACCACGCCCGCCGTCAGGTTGTCGAGCATCGCCTGCAAGTTGGCCCGCGCGGCGTCCACGTCGCGCATGCTGCGCTCAACGGCCGAGCGGGCATCGGCGAGCTGCTGCGTCATCAAGGCAAACGAGCGCGTGAGGCCACCCAGTTCGTCGCGGCCCTGGAGCACGGCCTTGGGGCTGAGGTTGCCCTGCGCCACCTCGCGCACGCCTTCGGCCAGCACCAGCAGCGGCCGCGCGAGCTGGTTGCCCAGCAGCACCGCCAGCAGCACGGCGCCGAAAACGGCCAGGAACAGGCTCAGGGTGAGCGTACCGATGTACATGCGCCGCAGCCCACCGCGCGCCAACGCACGCTCCTGGTACTCACGGTTGGCTTCCTGCACCGCCACGGCGTTGGCCACCAGGGCGGCCGGCAGCGGCAGCGTCGCCTGGAGGAAGCGCGCCTCGGACAGCAGGCCGACTTGCGTGCTGCTGACCTGCACCAAAGCACGCACACGGGCACTCTGCAGTGCGGTGGGGTCGGTGGTATCGTCCAGTCCCTCGATTTGAACCACCTGGCCCTGCTGGCGTGCCGTGCGCAGCAGTTGCGGGCTGGGGCGCTCGGGGCTGATGGTGTAGCGCGACTGGCCCGCGCCGGCCACGGCCTGCCCCGCCGCGTTCCACAGCACGAGGTCCGTGGCGCCGATCTGGTCACGGATACGCTCCAGCACCAGGCCTGCTGCGGCATCGGGCACCTGGCTAAGCTGGGCGCTGGCCTGGCGCGTGTTGCTTGCCATGTCGGAGGCAATGGTGTCCAGCGTCACCCGGGCCAGGCTCACACCGGCCGACAACGCGCCCTCGACCTTGACGTCAAACCAGCTCTCAATCGAGCGCGAGACGAACTGGTACGACACGACGTAGATCAGCAGCCCCGGCACCAGGCCCACCAGCCCAAAAATGCCCGCCAGCTTGACCAACAAGCGGCTGCCGAAGCGCTTGCGCTTGAGGCGCAGCGCCAGGCGCGCCGCCACCCACAGCAGCACCCCCGCCAGCAGGACCGCCACGAGCACGTTGACGCCGAACAGCCAGGCGTAGTTGTGCTCGTACAGCACGCGGTTGTTGGTCGCCAGCGTGAGCAGGAAGAGCAGCACCAGGCCGATGGCGCACATCACGGCGACGCCGACCGCCAATGCCCAGCGCACGGTGCGCGAAGGGCGCGCGGCGCCGTGGGAATCGGTCGGAGGCTGTGCGCTCATGGTGCAGGATGCTCCGCTGGCAGGCGCTGGCTGCGGGCCACCAGCAGGTTCCACCCCGACCGCGGGCCCAGGGCGCCGATCTGCAGCGGGCGCGGCAGCTGCGACATGTCCACCCGAAAGCGCAGCTGCACCACATGGCCCACACCGCTGTCCAGTTCGGAAGGTTCAGCGATCTTCCAGCGCCCGATGCGCTGCATGGCCGCGAGTGCCTCGTCGTAGTCGTCGAAATGCTGCGCCAGCGCCACGCCCAGACCGGCATTGGTGAACGGCGCAGACGCCACCTGCAACCGCCAGCGGCGCGTCAGCGGCTGGTACGACAGGCGCAGGTAACGGTGCGCCTGGGCCACGGTCTTGTCCGACCAGTACCAGCGCTCGCGCAGCACCTCGGCCTCGGTCGTGAAATACATGGGGATGCCTTTGCGCAGGGCGTCCTCGACCAGTTCGGGCAGCTCGAAATTCAGGCTGGCACTGAGCAGCAGGCCCTCTTCCGAGCGTTCGAGCTGCATTTGCACCACATCGCCCGGCACCTGGGCCGGCGCGGGCAGCGCCCAGCCCAGCAGCAGGCACAGCAGGGCGGCCCTCAGCCAGGCCAGCGCCCTGGCGGGCTCAGGCCGGCGCTTTGTCCAGCAGTGCGTAATAGAAACCGTCGTGGTCACAGGCTGGATTGTCCCGGACTGGGCCGCCCGCACCGCCGCCGCCGGGCAACAAATGCCCAGGAGACGGCTGCCACCGGGCGTCGGTGTTGCGCGCAACAAACGCCTGGATCTGCGCATCGCCCTCGGCCTTGAACACCGAGCATGTGGCGTACAGCATGCGCCCGCCCGGCGCCAGCAGCGGCCACAGGGCGTCCAGCAGGCGCGCCTGGATGGCAGCGAGCTGCGCCACATCGCCAGGACGGCGCAGCCAGCGCACGTCTGGATGGCGGCGCACGATGCCCGAGGCCGTGCACGGCGCGTCGAGCAAGATGGCGTCGAAGGGTTGGCCGCCGCAGTGCGCCTGGAACCAGTCCTGCGGGCGTCCCGCATCCAGCGCCAGCACCTGGGCCTGCAGGCCCAGGCGTTGCAGCGTGCCGTGAATGCGCTCACAGCGCTGCGGATCGACATCCAGCGCCGTGGCGGCGATGGGCGCCTCGGGGCGCGCGCATTCGAGCAGGTGCGCCGTCTTGCCGCCCGGCGCCGCACACGCATCGAGCACGCGCAGCGCGCGCCCTGCCGGGCGCGGCAGACCGTCCAGCAGCAGCGGTGCGGCGCGCTGGGCCGCAAGGTCTTGCACCGACACCCAGCCCTCGCTCCAGCCTGGCAACTGCTGCACCGGCAGGGCCTGGCGCAGCAGCAGGCCGCTGTCGCCCACCGCATGCGCTTCTATATTGATAGCTGCTAGCGCTTTCTGGTATTGGGCTAAAGCCACTTTTTGCTGATTAACACGCAAGGCCATGGGCGCGTGTGCATTGTTCGCCTCGAGGATTGCTTGCCACTGCTGCGGCCAGTCCTGCCGCAGACGTTCGATCCACCAGGTGGGGTGGTTCCAGCGCGCCTGCGGGTCTGCGTCGGTGAGGGCCACCAGCGCATCACGCTCGCGCAGAAAGCGGCGCAGGCAGGCGTTGACAAACCCGGCCTGCGCCGCAGCCGCGCCGCGCTTGGCGGCTTCCACGGCCTGGTTGACCAGGGTGAACGGTGTATAGGGCGCGCTGCCTTCGTCCCAGGCCAGCGCCAGCGCGGTGCACAGCAGGGCATCGACGCGCGGCGGCGGGTTGCGCGGCGCGAGCTGGCGGCGCAGCGCCTGGGCCCGGCCCAGCTGGCGCAGCACCTGGAACAGCAGCGCCTGCACACCGGGGCGCAGCGGGCCACCGAGCGCGTCCAGCGCGGTCGTGGCTGACTGCCCGGCGCGCACGGCCTGCAGCGCGGTGGCGGTAGCGGCCAGCTGCTGCCACAGCGGCACGGAGGAAGGCGTTGGGGGGTGTGATGGACTCATAGCGGCCGTGCGGGCTTGAAGCCAAAAAGCCAGGCCAGAAGGCATGGCGGAAACTGCGCGATGGCGGCGTTGTAGCGCGCCACGGCATCGTTGAACTGCTGCAGGGCCAACAGGTTTTGCGCCTGGTGCGCATCCCACTGCTGGCGCCACGGCGCGCAGGCGGCGGGGCCGTCCTCATCCTCGCGCGCGCGCAGCAAGGCCTGCCAGGCAGCGGCCAGCACCTCGCGCCCTGCGGCCAGCGCGCCGGCAGCGTCGGACTGCAGTGGCCGCGCACGCGCCACGGCGAGCGAGGCGCCGAACTGCGTGGCCGCGGCCTGCAGCGCGGCGCACGCCTGGCCCACGGCGCCCTGCGCCGCAGGATGCGCGGCCTCGTGGGCGGCACCACATTCGGCCAGCAAGGCCATGAGACGCACCAGATGGGCATCCAGCCCACCAAACGCCTGCACCACCGCCGAGCGCAGCCGCACCAGGCGGTTGTAGGCACCCACGGCCCAGAACAGCATCAGGGCACACAGGCCCCAGAAAACGGGAGAGGTCGGCATGGCGTCGTGAAGGGCAAAAAAAAGCTCCCGGCCTGCCAGGCAGGGCGGGAGCGTTGCAGCGCTGCGGCGGTTTACTCGGCAGCGTCGCCCGTGTGGGCATTCACCTCGGGCTCGTCGGCGCCTTCAGTGACGGCAGCCATCTCGGCGGCTTCGGCATCGGCGATGGCGCGGCGCTCGGCCTCGTCCATGGCGTCCTTGGCCTTGCGTGCCTGGTGGTAAGCCAGACCCGTACCGGCGGGGATCAGGCGGCCCACGATGACGTTCTCCTTCAGGCCACGCAGCTCGTCGCGCTTGCCCATGATGGCCGCCTCGGTGAGCACGCGGGTCGTTTCCTGGAACGACGCGGCGGAGATGAACGAGTCGGTCGACAGCGAGGCCTTGGTGATACCCAGCAGCACGTTGGAGTACGTGGCAGGGATCTTGCCTTCGGCCTGCAGCGCCTCGTTGGTGTTGAGGATTTCGGACCGCTCCACCTGCTCGCCAGCGATGTAGGTGGACTCGCCCGGGTTCTCGACCACGACGCGGCGCAGCATCTGGCGAACGATCACCTCGATGTGCTTGTCGTTGATCTTCACACCCTGCAGGCGGTACACGTCCTGCACCTCATCGACGATGTAGCGCGACAGCTCTTCGATGCCCAGCAGGCGCAGGATGTCCTGCGGGTCGGCCGGGCCGTCCACGATGTGCTCGCCCTTGTTGACCACCTGGCCTTCGTGCACCAGGATGTTCTTTTCCTTGGGGATGAGCTCTTCCCACACCTTGCCGTCGGGGTCGGTGATCTGCAGACGCACCTTGCCCTTGGTTTCCTTGCCGAAGGAGATCGTGCCGGTCATCTCGGCCAGCGTGCCCTTGTCCTTGGGCGTGCGGGCTTCGAACAGCTCGGCCACACGCGGCAAACCGCCGGTAATGTCGCGCGTCTTCTGGCCTTCGACCGGGATACGCGCCAGCACTTCGCCGGGGCCCACATCCTGGCCGTCACGCACCTGGATCAGCGCGCCCACCTGGAAGCCGATGGCCACCGAGTGGTCGGTGCCAGGGATCTTCACCTCCTGGCCGTTGCCGTCCACCAGCTTGACCAGCGGGCGCACCACCTTGGCGGAGCCGCGGCGCTTGGGGTCAATCACCACCAGAGTGGACAGGCCGGTCACGTCGTCGACCTGCTTGGCCACGGTGAGGCCTTCCTCGATGTTCTCGAACTTCACCTGGCCGGCGAACTCCGTGATGATCGGGCGCGTCAGCGGATCCCAGTTGGCCAGGATCTTGCCGGCCTTGATGGCTTCGTCGGGCTTGACGGTCAGCACCGCGCCGTACGGCACCTTGTGGCGCTCGCGCTCGCGGCCATGGTCGTCCTGGATGATGATCTCGCCCGAACGCGCGATCACGACCAGTTCACCCTTGGTGTTGCTAACGTAGCGCATGGTGGCGTTGAAGGCCACCAGGCCGTTCGACTTGGCTTCCACGCTCGAGGCGATGGCGGCGCGCGAGGCGGCACCACCGATGTGGAAGGTACGCATGGTCAGCTGCGTGCCGGGTTCGCCGATGGACTGCGCGGCGATCACGCCCACGGCTTCGCCGAGGTTGATCAGCCCGCCGCGGCCCAGGTCGCGGCCATAGCACTTGGCGCACAGGCCAAAGCGGGTTTCGCAGGTCAGCGCCGTGCGCACCTTGACTTCGTCCACGCCCGCGGCTTCCAGCTCTTCGATGAGGTCTTCATCGAGCATGCGGCCCGCCGGGGCGAGCACGGCGCGGGTTTCGGGGTGCAGCACTTCCTCGGCCGTAGTGCGGCCCAGGATACGGTCGCGCAGCGACTCGATGACTTCACCGCCCTCGACGATGGCGCGCATCAGCGAGCCATTGCTGGTGCCGCAGTCTTCCTGGTTCACCACCAGGTCTTGCGTCACGTCCACCAGGCGGCGCGTCAGGTAACCCGAGTTCGCGGTCTTCAACGCCGTATCCGCCAGGCCCTTACGGGCACCGTGGGTGGAGATGAAGTACTGCAACACGTTCAGGCCTTCGCGGAAGTTCGCGGTGATAGGCGTTTCGATGATCGAGCCGTCTGGCTTGGCCATCAGGCCGCGCATACCGGCGAGCTGACGGATCTGGGCGGCAGAACCGCGGGCGCCCGAGTCGGCCATCATGTAGATGGCGTTGAACGACTCCTGGTTGACCTCGTTGCCGTGGCGGTCGATGGTCTTTTGCACCTTGAGCTGGTCCATCATCACCTTGGACACGTCGTCGCCGGCCTTGCCCCAGATATCCACCACCTTGTTGTAGCGCTCGCCCGACGTCACCAGACCGGAGACGTACTGCTGCTCGATTTCCTTCACCTCGGCCTCGGCGCGGGCCAGGATGTCGGCCTTTTGCGGTGGCACCAGCATGTCGTCGATGGCCACCGAGAAGCCGGCGTGCGTGGCCAGACGGAAGCCGTTTTGCAGCAGCTTGTCGGCAAACACCACGGTTTCCTTCAGGCCACACTTGCGGAAGCTGGCGTTGATGAGCTTGGAGATTTCCTTCTTCTTCAGCGCCTTGTTCAGGTTGCTGAAAGGCAGGCCCTTGGGCAGGATCTCGCTCAGCAGCGCACGGCCCACGGTGGTGTCCACGAGCTTGGTTTCGGGCACGAATTCGCCCGTGGCCTTGTCCTTGGTCCACTCGGTCAGGCGCACGCTGATCTTGGCGTGCAGCTCGGCCTCGCCCGCGTCGAGCGCGCGCTGGACTTCGCCGGTGTCGGCAAACACCAGGCCCTCGCCCTTGCCATTGATCTTGTCGCGCGTGGCGTGGTACAGGCCCAGCACCACGTCTTGCGACGGCACGATGGAGGGCTCGCCCGAAGCCGGGAACAGCACGTTGTTGGAGGCCAGCATCAGCGTGCGTGCTTCCATTTGCGCTTCCACCGACAGCGGCACGTGCACGGCCATCTGGTCACCGTCGAAGTCGGCGTTGAAGGCCGCGCAAACGAGCGGGTGCAGCTGAATGGCCTTGCCTTCGATCAGGATGGGCTCGAACGCCTGGATGCCCAGGCGGTGCAGCGTAGGCGCCCGGTTCAGCATGACCGGGTGCTCCTTGATGACCTCTTCCAGGATGTCCCACACCACCGGCGTGCCGGCTTCGACTTCCTTCTTCGCAGCCTTGATGGTGGTGGCGATGCCCATGGCTTCCAGGCGCGAGAAGATGAACGGCTTGAACAGCTCCAGCGCCATCAGCTTGGGCAGGCCGCACTGGTGCAGCTTGAGCGTGGGGCCCACGGTAATCACCGAACGGCCCGAGTAGTCCACGCGCTTGCCCAGCAAGTTCTGGCGGAAGCGACCGCTCTTGCCCTTGATCATGTCGGCCAGCGACTTCAGAGCGCGCTTGTTGGCGCCCGTCATGGCCTTGCCGCGGCGGCCGTTGTCCAGCAGGCTGTCCACGGCTTCTTGCAGCATGCGCTTTTCGTTGCGCGCAATGATTTCAGGGGCCTTGAGCTCCAGCAGACGCTTCAGACGCGAGTTGCGGTTGATGACGCGGCGGTACAGGTCGTTCAGGTCCGACGTGGCGAAACGGCCGCCGTCCAGCGGCACCAGCGGACGCAGGTCCGGCGGCAGCACGGGCAGCACGTCGAGCACCATCCACTCGGGCTTGATGCCGGACTTTCTGAACGCTTCCAGCACCTTCAGACGTTTGGCGTTCTTCTTGACCTTGACCTCGGAGCCGGTCAGATCGCCGCGCAGGCGCTCGATCTCGGTATCGATGTCGATGCCTTCGAGCAGGTCCTTGATGCCTTCGGCGCCCATCTTGGCGACGAATTCATCGCCGTACTCGCGGCACTTGGCGTCGTAGTCGTCCTCGCTCATGATGCTGAACTTCTTCAGCGGGGTCATGCCGGGGTCAGTCACCACGTAGGCTTCGAAGTACAGCACGCGTTCGATGTCGCGCAGCGTCATGTCGAGCACCAGGCCCAGACGCGACGGCAGCGACTTCAGGAACCAGATGTGCGCGCAGGGCGCGGCCAGATCGATGTGGCCCATGCGCTCGCGGCGCACCTTGGTCTGGGTCACCTCAACGCCGCACTTCTCGCAGATCACACCGCGGTGCTTCAGGCGCTTGTACTTGCCGCACAGGCACTCATAGTCCTTGATGGGGCCGAAGATCTTGGCGCAGAACAGGCCGTCGCGCTCGGGCTTGAACGTGCGGTAGTTGATGGTTTCGGGCTTCTTCACCTCACCGAAAGACCAGGAGCGGATCTTCTCGGGCGATGCCAGGCCGATCTTGATGGCATCGAAATGCTCATCGGGCGTGAATTGCTTGAACAGGTCGAGTAGCGATTTCATGTGACTCTTTCCTTTTCACCTAAAAACATAGCTGCTAGCGCTTGCTGCATCAGGGTTTGCAACACTAAACACTTGCAAACCCTGATGGGGTGAGCGCCAGCCGCTCACTTTTTTAAAAACTCGATCCTGCTCAGGAACGTTCCAACTCGATGTCCAGGCCCAGGGAACGGATTTCCTTGACCAGCACGTTGAACGACTCGGGCATGCCCGCCTCGATCGCGTGTTCGCCCTTGACGATGTTTTCGTACACCTTGGTACGGCCTTGCACGTCGTCGGACTTCACCGTCAGCATTTCCTGCAGCACGTAGGACGCGCCGTAGGCTTCCAGCGCCCACACTTCCATCTCACCGAAGCGCTGGCCACCGAACTGGGCCTTACCGCCCAGCGGCTGCTGCGTCACCAGCGAGTACGGGCCGGTGGAACGGGCGTGCATCTTGTCGTCGACCAAGTGGTGCAGCTTCAGGTAGTGCATGTAGCCGATGGTGGTCGGGCGCTCGAAGCGCTCGCCCGTGCGGCCGTCGTACAGATACGCCTGGGTGCGTGTCTCGGTCAGGCCCTTGCGCTTGGCCAGCTCGTCGGGGTAGGCCAGCTTGAGCATGTCCTTGATTTCCTGCTCGGAGGCACCGTCGAACACCGGCGAGGCATACGGCACGCCGTTGGTCAGGTTGCCGGCCATGCTCATGATCTCGGCGTCGGACAGCTGGCTCAGGTCTTCCTTGCGGCCGCGGCTGTTGTACACCTCTTCCAGGAACTGGCGCACTTCGGCAGCGGCCGCCTGGTCACGCAGCATGTCACCGATGCGCTGGCCCAGGCCCTTGCCGGCCCAGCCCAGGTGGACCTCGAGCACCTGACCGATGTTCATACGCGAAGGCACGCCCAGCGGGTTCAGCACGATGTCGGCGGGGGTGCCGTCGGCCATGTAAGGCATGTCTTCCACCGGGGTGATCTTGGAGACCACACCCTTGTTGCCGTGGCGGCCGGCCATCTTGTCGCCAGGCTGCAGACGGCGCTTGACGGCCAGGTACACCTTGACCATCTTCAGCACGCCCGCCGGCAGCTCGTCGCCCTGGGTGAGCTTCTTGCGCTTTTCCTCGAAGGCCAGGTCGAAGCTGTGGCGCGTTTGCTCCATCGCGTTCTTCATGGATTCGAGCTGCGCGGCCACGGCTTCATCCGCGGGGCGGATGTCGAACCAGTAATGCTTCTCCACGCCGTCAAGGTAGGCCTTGTCGATCTTGGTGCCCTTGGCCAGCTTTTGCGGGCCGCCATTGGCCACCTTGCCGAGCAGCAGCTTCTCGATACGGTCGAACGCGTCGGCCTCGACGATGCGCAGCTGGTCGTTCAGGTCCAGGCGGAAGCGCTTGAGCTCGTCGTCGATGATCTGCTGGGCGCGCTTGTCACGCTGGATGCCTTCGCGGGTGAACACTTGCACGTCGATCACGGTGCCCGACGAGCCTTGGTCCACACGCAGCGAGGTGTCCTTCACGTCGGAAGCCTTCTCGCCGAAGATGGCGCGCAGCAGCTTTTCTTCTGGCGTGAGCGTGGTTTCACCCTTGGGCGTGACTTTGCCCACCAGCGTGTCGCCAGGCTGCACTTCAGCGCCCACGTAGATGATGCCGGACTCGTCCAGGCGGTTCAGTTGCTGTTCCGACAGGTTCGGAATGTCGCGTGTGATTTCCTCGGCGCCCAGCTTGGTGTCGCGCGCCATCACCACGAGTTCTTCGATGTGGATCGAGGTGTAGCGGTCTTCAGCCACCACGCGCTCAGAGATCAAGATCGAGTCTTCGAAGTTGTAGCCGTTCCAGGGCATGAAGGCGATCAGCATGTTCTGGCCGATGGCGATCTCGCCCAGGTCGGTCGAAGCGCCATCGGCAATCACGTCACCCTTGGCCAGCACGTCACCGCGCTTCACGATGGGGCGCTGGTGGATGTTGGTGTTCTGGTTGGAACGCTGGTACTTGATGAGGTTGTAGATGTCCACACCCACTTCGCCGGCCACGGCCTCGGCGTCGTGCACGCGGATCACGATGCGCGTGGCATCGACGTAATCGACCACGCCACCGCGCTTGGCCACCACCACGGTGCCCGAATCCACGGCCGCCACGCGCTCGATGCCGGTGCCCACCATGGGCTTTTCCGGACGCAGCACGGGCACGGCCTGGCGCGACATGTTGGCGCCCATCAGTGCGCGGTTGGCGTCATCGTGCTCAAGGAACGGCACCAGCGAGGCGGCCACCGACACGATCTGCGCCGGCGACACGTCCATGTACTGCACGCGGTCGGCAGAGACGAGCGTGGATTCACCCTTTTCGCGCGCAGACACCAACTCGCCCGTCAGGCGCCCTTCGGCATCCAGCGCGGCGTTGGCCTGGGCGATGACGTACTTGCCTTCCTCGATGGCCGACAGGTAGTCGATTTCCATCGTCACCTTGCCGTCCACCACGCGGC
This sequence comes from Paenacidovorax caeni, assembly GCF_001298675.1. Lineage (GTDB taxonomy): Bacteria > Pseudomonadota > Gammaproteobacteria > Burkholderiales > Burkholderiaceae_C > Paenacidovorax > Paenacidovorax caeni. The sequence goes on along the minus strand of NZ_CYIG01000038.1, from coordinate 6,455 downwards.
GGTACGGAGTTTCGATAAAGCCGTACTCGTTCAGGCGGGCATACAAAGCCAGCGAGTTGATCAGGCCGATGTTCGGGCCTTCCGGCGTTTCGATAGGGCAGACGCGGCCATAGTGGGTCACGTGCACGTCACGCACTTCGAAGCCAGCGCGTTCGCGGGTCAAACCGCCCGGGCCAAGGGCCGAGACGCGGCGCTTGTGCGTGATTTCGGCCAGCGGGTTGGTCTGGTCCATGAACTGCGGCAGCTGCGAGGCACCGAAGAACTCCTTCAGCGCGGCCGAGATCGGCTTGCTGTTGATGAGGTCGTGCGGCATCAGCGGCTCTTGCTCGGCCTGGCCCAGGCGCTCCTTCACGGCCTTCTCGATACGTGCCAGGCCGGTGCGGTACTGGTTTTCGGCCAGTTCGCCCACGCAACGCACGCGGCGGTTGCCCAGGTGGTCGATGTCATCGACTTCACCCTTGCCGTTGCGCAGATCCACAAGAATCTTCACCACGGCCAGAATGTCGTCGTTGGACAGCACCATCGGGCCCGTGGCCTCGTCGCGGCCAATCTTGGCGTTGAACTTCATGCGGCCCACGCGCGACAGGTCATACGTGTCGGCGCTGTAGAACAGGCGCTGGAACAGGGCCTGCACGGCGTCCTCCGTCGGCGGCTCGCCAGGGCGCATCATGCGGTAGATGGCCACGCGCGCAGCGTTCTCATCGGCGGTTTCGTCGATACGCAGGGTCTGCGAAATGTAGGGGCCCTGGTCCAGCTCGTTGGTGTAGATGCACTGGATTTCCTGGACACCTGCGGAGCGCAGCTTCTTCAGCAGCGCCTCGGTCAGTTCCTCGTTGGCCTTGGCGATGATTTCGCCAGTGTCACCGTCGATGATGTTGCGTGCCAGCACACGGCCGATCAGGAAATCTTCCGGAACGCTCACGTGCGTAGTGCCCGACTGTTCCAGTTCGCGCGTATGGCGCGCAGTGATGCGCTTGTCCTTGGCGACGACGACCTTGCCCGACTTGTCGGTGATGTCGAAACGCGCCACCTCGCCCTTGAAGCGATCGGCCACGAACTCCATCTGTGCGCCGCTGTCCATCAGGCGGAAGTTGTCGTTAACGTAGAAGTTCGCCAGGATGGACTCGGGCGTCAGGCCGATGGCCTTGAGCAGAATGGTCACCGGCATCTTGCGGCGACGGTCGACGCGGAAGTACAGGATGTCCTTGGGGTCGAACTCGAAGTCCAGCCACGAACCGCGGTAAGGGATGATGCGCGCGCTGAACAGCAGCTTGCCCGAACTGTGCGTCTTGCCCTTGTCGTGCTCGAAGAACACGCCAGGCGAACGGTGCAGCTGCGAGACGATCACGCGCTCAGTGCCGTTGATGATGAACGAGCCCTTGTCGGTCATCAGGGGCACTTCGCCCATGTAGACCTCCTGCTCCTTCACTTCCTTCACCACCTTGGACTGCGACGTCGAGGACTCGCGGTCGTAAATGATGAGCTGCACCTTGGCGCGCACAGCCGACGCGAACGTGAGTCCGCGTGTCTGGCATTCGCGCACGTCGAACGCTGGCTTGGCCAGGTTGTACTCGACGAACTTCATTTCCACGAAGCCGTTGTGCGAGACGATCGGGAACGCGGAATTGAACGCGGCCTGGAGGCCGTCGATGCTGCGTTTCTTGGGAGGAGTGTCGGCCTGCAGGAAGGCGGTATATGCGTCCTTCTGCATCTGCAGCAGGTAAGGCACTTCGAGCACGCTATCACGGCTACCGAAGCTCTTGCGGATGCGCTTGCGTTCGGTGTAGCTGTACGTGGATGTTTGGGCCATGAGATCTCCGGACAAAGACATGGGATGAGGTCTTCGACGACTGCCCCACAGAAACGGCATGCTCTGCGGGCTTGGCGGTTGGCCACTACCAACCATGGCGGACGGCGATGCGTTGCACATCGCCCGAACCAAGGCGTCTTCCGCTGTCGGACGGTTCAGAAGACACTAAAAAATAGCCTCGGGGCTACTTTTTGGTGTGCTCTGGGGCTCCATGCGCATTGCATGACCCATAAGCACCAAAGGCTGGAGGCCTTTAACAAGACCTCCAGCCCGGCGGCAAAAACCCAATTACTTGAGTTCGGCCTTAGCGCCGGCTTCCACCAGCTTCTTGACAGCGGCTTCGGCGTCAGCCTTGGCAACGCCTTCCTTGACGTTCTTGGGCGCGCCGTCCACCAGATCCTTGGCTTCCTTCAGGCCCAGACCGGTGATTTCACGCACGGCCTTGATGACGGACACCTTGTTGGCGCCAGCGTCGGTCAGAACCACGTTGAATTCGGTCTTCTCTTCCGCAGCAGCGGCAGCGGCGCCACCACCAGCAGCGGCAGGAGCGGCCATGGCGGCAGCGCTCACGCCAAACTTCTCTTCAATGGCCTTCACCAGGTCATTGAGTTCCAGAACCGTCATGCTGTCCAGCGCGGTCAAGAATGCGTCTTTATCGAATGCCATTTTGATTTCCTAACAATTGGTTTAAGAGAGGGACATCTGCCAGACCGCATCAAGCGGCAGCAGGTTCGCCTTCGCCTTTTTTCGTCGCCAGAGCACCCAGCACCACGGCGGTACGGGAAATGGGCGACATCAGCAAGCCACACAACTGAGCCAGCAGCACTTCCTTGGAAGGGATGTTGGCCAGTTGCTTCACGCCGTTCACGTCCAGGGCTTTGCCACCGAAAGCGCCGCCGCGAATCACCAGCTTGTCGTTGGTTTTCGCGAAATCGGCCACCACCTTGGCGGCGGCCACAGCATCTTCGGAGAAGCCATAGATCAGAGGACCGGTCATCTGGTCGGCGACTACGTCAAACTGGCTGCCAGCCACAGCGCGGCGTGCCAAGGTGTTCTTCAGAACACTCAGCGAAACGCCTTGGCTGCGTGCGGCAACGCGCAGTTTGGTCATGTCGGCCACCGTGATGCCACGGTATTCCGCGATCACGAGCGTTTGAGCTTTAGCGGCGAGGCTGGTCACTTCATTGATGACCGCTTCTTTCTCACTGCGATTAAGACTCAAGGTCTACTCCTTCATATGCGCACTTCAGAAACCTTCCGTGCGCGCTCTTGTTGCAGCGACCAACTGTTGTGGAAAACATTCCATCTGCAGCGGGATCGCCATCTACGCTGGCTTGGTGTGTTTAAGTGCAATGACTGCACACCAGCGGTCTTGGATGGCCCGATGCGGCAATGCCGCACCAGCCCACCACCGAAGCACTCTTGCGAGCACTTCAAGATTCATCGCAATCAGGCTGCGATGGACTGCGTATCGACGCGAACGCCGACACCCATGGTCGAGGACACCGCCACCTTGCGCAGATACAGCCCCTTGCTCGTAGCCGGCTTGGCCTTGTTCAACGCATCGATCAGGGCAGCGAGGTTGCCTTGCAGCTTCTCGTTATCGAAAGAACGACGGCCGATGGTGCTGTGAATGATCCCAGCCTTGTCGACACGGAACTGCACCTGACCAGCCTTCGCGTTCTTCACGGCAGTAGCCACATCCGGAGTCACCGTGCCCACCTTGGGGTTCGGCATCAAACCACGCGGGCCGAGAATCTGGCCCAGCGTACCCACCACACGCATGGCGTCGGGCGCAGCAATCACCACATCGAAGGGCATATCACCGGCCTTGACCTGGGCTGCCAGATCGTCCATGCCAACGATGTCGGCACCGGCGGCCTTGGCTTCTTCAGCCTTGGCGCCTTGGGCGAACACGGCAACGCGCGTGGTTTTGCCCGTACCGTGCGGCAGCACAACAGCACCACGCACCACTTGGTCAGACTTCTTGGCATCCACGCCGAGCTGCACAGCCACGTCAATGGACTCATCGAACTTGGCCGTAGCCGCATCCTTCACCAGCACCACGGCCTCGGCGAAGGGGTACAGCTTGTTGGAGTCCACCTTGCCCTGCAGGGCCTTTTGCTTCTTGGTCAGCTTCGCCATTTCAGAGGCCCTCCACCGTCACGCCCATGGAACGGGCGGAGCCAGCCAGCGTACGCACGGCAGCGTCCACGCTCGCAGCGTTCATGTCCTTCAGCTTGGTCTTGGCGATCTCTTCGAGCTGCGCACGCGTGATCTTGCCAACCTTGGTGCTCAGCGCGTTGGAAGAGCCCTTGTCCAGCTTGATAGCCTTTTTGATCAGCACGGTGGCTGGCGGCGTCTTGATAACAAAAGTGAAGCTCTTGTCAGCAAAGGCCGTGATCACCACAGGCAACGGCAGACCCGGCTCGACACCTTGGGTCTGGGCGTTGAACGCCTTGCAGAATTCCATGATGTTGAGGCCGCGCTGGCCCAGTGCGGGACCGATCGGGGGAGAGGGATTGGCCTTACCAGCTGGCACTTGCAGCTTGATGAAGCCGACGATTTTCTTCGCCATTGAAAGCTCCTTGCGGGTACAAACGCCACGCCACGCAAATGCGACGGGCTCCCCGGGGTTACCGACTCATTGATGTGATTTGCGCCGAGTCGAAAAGCGCGGATTATTGCAGGGACTAGCCGCCCCTGCTCATGCTCAGGTTTTTTCCACCTGCGCGAATTCCAGCTCCACAGGGGTGGAACGGCCAAAGATCATCACAGACACACGCAAGCGGTTCTTTTCGTAGTTGACCTCTTCGACCGTGCCATTGAAGTCCGTGAACGGACCTTCCTTGACGCGCACCATTTCACCCACCATGAATTCGATCTTGTGGCGCGGCTTGTCAGTGCCTTCTTGCATCTGGCTGACGATCTTCTGCACCTCTTCCTCAGAGATCGGTGCTGGACGGTTTTTGGCACCACCCACGAAGCCCGTAACCTTGCTCGTGTGCTTGACAAGGTGCCAGGTATCGTCGTCCATCACCATCTCGACGAAGACGTAGCCCGGGAACAAACGGCGCTCGGTGGTCTTACGCTGACCATTTTTCATCTCAACGACCTCTTCGGTCGGGACAAGAATGCGCCCAAACTTGGACTGCATTCCAGCACGCGTAATGCGCTCGGTGATGTTGCGCTCGACCGCCTTTTCCATACCGGAATAGGCATGCACAATGTACCAACGCAGATCTGGATTTGCAGCCTGAGCAGCCGCCTCCGGCGCCTGCGACTCACCAGTCACGAGGGATTCGCTCATCACTTCCTCCAGCCCAAAATCAAGTCGTACAACACCCACTCCAGGGTCTTGTCAGTCAACCAGAGAAAAAGCGCCATCAGGACGACAAAGGCGAATACGTAGCCGGTCATCTGCAAGGTTTCCTTGCGGGTAGGCCACACAACCTTTTTGACCTCTTTGACGGCATCACGCGCAAAGCCGACAAACTGACGCCCCCACTCGGACGTGAGAAATACACCGACCGCAGCCGCCAAGCCCAACAGCAGAACCGCCCACTGGGCCAATGCACCTTGCTTACCCAACAGGTAGTAACCAGCAAGGGATGCCACCACCAACGCAACAACGGCGGCGAGCTTTGCCTTATCGGCACCCGTGCTGACGGTATCAATCTGAGTAGTGGCCATATCGGATCGTTATTGACACTTGAAGGTGTCATGCACAAGACACTGAAGCCCGCCAGACTCTGGCGGGCTTTCTGGTTGCCACTTTAGGTGGCAGGGGCAGTAGGAATCGAACCTACAACCTTCGGTTTTGGAGACCGACGCTCTGCCAATTGAGCTATACCCCTACGAATGAGCAAATTTACTCAATGATCTTGGCCACAACGCCAGCACCCACGGTGCGACCGCCTTCGCGGATAGCGAAGCGCAGGCCTTCTTCCATGGCGATGGGGTTGATCAGCTTGACGGTGATCGACACGTTGTCGCCAGGCATCACCATTTCCTTGTCGGCGGGCAGCTCGATGGAGCCGGTCACGTCGGTGGTACGGAAATAGAACTGAGGACGGTAGTTGTTGAAGAAAGGAGTGTGGCGGCCGCCTTCGTCCTTGCTCAGCACATACACCTCAGCGGTGAAGTGGGTGTGGGGCTTGATGGAGCCGGGCTTGCACAGCACTTGGCCGCGCTCGACTTCTTCACGCTTGGTGCCGCGCAGCAGCAGGCCGACGTTGTCGCCTGCTTGACCCTGGTCCAGCAGCTTGCGGAACATTTCCACGCCGGTGCAGGTGGTCTTCTGGGTGTCACGGATACCGACGATTTCGATTTCTTCGCCGACCTTGATCACGCCGCGTTCCACACGGCCGGTCACCACGGTGCCGCGACCCGAGATGGAGAACACGTCTTCCACGGGCATCAGGAAGGCACCGTCCACAGCGCGCTCAGGCGTGGGGATGTAGGTGTCCAGGGCTTCGGCCAGCTTTTCGATAGCTTGCTCGCCCAGGGGGCCCTTGTCGCCTTCCAGGGCCAGCTTGGCCGAACCACGGATGATGGGGGTGTCGTCGCCAGGGAAGCTGTACTTGGACAGCAGCTCGCGCACTTCCATTTCGACGAGTTCCAGCAGTTCTTCGTCGTCCACCAT
>NZ_CYIG01000037.1 GCF_001298675.1 Paenacidovorax caeni | reverse complement strand
AGGCCATCGCGGACGACTGGCTAACCCAGTACAACGAGTACCGACCGCATGACGCCCTGGGTGGCGTGCCGCCCAAGCAGTTCATGCCCAGATTGATCACCACAACCGCCGCAGACTCTGGAAATCAACTGTCTGCTTGACAGGGGAGCTTACGCTGCGACTTCATGGCCGATGCCTTGTGGTCTGGCCGGCGCTTCAGGACCTTCAACGTCATCGACGAGTTCAACCGCGAGGGCCTGCGCATCGAGGTCGACACAAGCCTACCGGCTACTCGCGTCATCCGGGCCCTAAACGAACTGGTGGAGGTGCGTGGTGCGCCGCTGTCGATTCGCCTGGACAACGGCCCCGAGTTCATCGCCCATGCCCTGTCCGAATGGGCGAAGTCCAAGGGCATTGCCCTTAACCATATCCAGCCTGGCAAGCCCACGCAGAACGCCTATGTCGAACGATTCAACAAGACCTACCGTACCGAGGTGCTCGATTGCTACGTCTTTGACAACCTGCAGGAGGTGCGTGACATGTGGCTGCACCGATACAACCACCATCGCCCCCATGAAGCCCTCGGCCGCATCCCACCGGTTGAGTACCGTGTCAAACTGTTCCCCAACCTCTACTTCTGATTGGCTCAGAAATTCGAGGGGACTTCAAGTGGCGTAGGAGCGCGGGGCGATTTACAGAGAGGCATTTTGCCAACCACCGCCCGTGGCCTTGTAAAGCATGACAGTGCTCAGCGCTCGAGCAGTTTGTGCCTGCACCAGCTCGTCTTCGCGTTGAAGGGCGAGCAGTTGGGCTTCCAGTGCCGGGGCGAGTACGCTGCGCCCCTCCTCATAAAGATGTTGCGAGTGTCTGGCGCCTTCGGTGGCGTTTCCTAAGGCACTTGCCAGCAGGGTGGTGCGAGCATCTAAAGAGTGGCGGATCGCATAAGCGTTCTCTACATCCTCCAGTGCATGCATCACGATCTGCTCATATTGAAGCCCGGCTGCTTCAAGTCTGGCATCGGCTGCGCGAATATTGGCTCTGATACGTCCGCCCTCAAAAATAGGTAACTGCACGCCTGCCCCCCAGGCAGTAAAGCGGCCTGTGCTGGGGGCGAGGCTGCCGAGTTCCACACGACCTTCCCCAGCCAAAAAACCCAGATAGAAACGAGGTAAAAGATCAGCCTTGGCGCTGCCTAACTGTGCAGCCAGGGCGCGCACTTGATTGGCGCTCCCTCGGACATCGGGTCGTTGTTCCAGGACGTCTGAGGGAAGCACGATGGGCAACTGCACCGGAATGACCGAGGCATCGGCTGGGGCCGATGCGGTAGGTGCCGGTAGAGTGAGGGGCACATCCGGACTTTGGCTGGTCAACACAGCGAGGCGTCGTAGCCGTGTTTTGAGCAAGGCATTGAGTGGGGCTTGCATCGCTGCCAGTGCGTCTATTTGACTGCTGGCACGGTCTATGTCGAAGCGTGTCGCTTGGCCCGCATCAAATCGGCCTTGTGCGTAGCTTCGCAGCTGCGTCGCGATTTCGAGGCTGCGTTGTAATAAGCGTAGTCGATGCTCAATGCTGCGTGCTTCAATGTAATTATTGGCGATATCGCCAACCACCATAAGTTGCGTACCGTGCAACTTTTCTTCATAGGCAAGGGCTACTTGTCTGGCGGCGTCCGCATCACTGCGTCGCGCTCCGAAGACATCAATTTCCCAGGCTGCAGCCACACCAAATACATTCATATCGGTGCTGGGTGGGTTGTTGATCAGTTGTGGAATGGGCGGAATCACCATACCCGGGGCAACAGGAGTTGCATTCATGCCCAGGCCCTGCAAGTCTTCAGGTTTTATGTGGCCAGTGGCACCAAAACCTTTCAAGGTGGGGTAGAGCGCAGATTCAGCTTGTGTAATGACCGCGCGGGCTTCTTTGATCCGAGCTAAGGCCACGCGAATGTCGGCGTTTTGCCGTAGACCTTGTTCAATCAGCGTCTGCAAAGTAGGGTCTGGCACCGCTTGCCACCACTGCTTCAAATTGGTGGCGGGCGTTTGAGAGTCTCCATTGGCACTGGGCACTTCCGTGAAAACCGGCGGTATGACAGGCGTTGCTGGCATATTGACCGACACGGTAGAGCATGCACCTAAAACCATGCAAAGGGTCAGAGCAGCCAGGGGTGTGCTTAGAGGGAAGGGGAGGAGTGTTCTCATTTGTGACGCGCTTGCGTGGTGACTGCCTTGCCGGCACTAGGTTCGTGTCAGCCTTGACGTGCCAGCATAGAGCGGAAGCGGTGCAATGCCAGTGCCAAAAAAATAGCTCCTGCAACCGCTACGCTGAGCAACTGAGGCCACACAACATCAATGCCAGCACCTCTGTATAGAACGGCTTGGGTGAGCTTGACAAACTGTGTGGTCGGGGAGATTTGAACGAAATCCTGAATCGCGATAGGCATACTTTCCACGGGTGTAGCGGCGCCGGAGAGCAAGTAAAGCACTACGTAAACTGGAGCTGCCAGTAAACCAAACTGTGGCATGGACGCAGCCGCTGTGGCGAGCAAGACACCCAATGATGTCACTGCGAACAGATACAGGGCTGTTCCTAGGGCGAACAGCGGTATAGATCCGTTCAGGGGTACCTGCAGCGCCTTATGAATGACAAGCCATAAAGCTAAAAGGGAGGCGAAAAAAATGACGCCCCCGTTGGCAAGAATTTTCCCCATTGCAATTTCACTGGGGCGAATCGGCATCACAAGCAAGTGCTCAATCGTGCCGTGTTCGCGTTCACGGATTACGGCAGCTCCCACGAGGATAATTGACAAGACCGTCACATTGGTCACGATCAGCATGACTGAAGTGAACCAGTGGGACTGGTTATTGGGGTTGAAAAGCAAGTGAATGGATGCTTGCGAGGGGAGCATTGACTCGAGACCTCTTTGATGAAAGAACTCGAGTAGTTCCTGAAGAAATATTTCGTTGAGGTACAAAACGCCCAGGCCGGCCTGGGTCATGGCTGTGGCGTCAACCCGCACCTGTATGGCGGGTGTGCGTCCAGCCAGTACATCTGCTTCAAAGCGCGGTGGTATATCGATGACAAAAATCAGGTCGCCACGATCCATCGCTGGATCTGCTTCCTCGTTTGTAATGTCTACTGGGGGTTTGAAGTAGGGGGGGCGAATGGCGTCCCGGAGGCGATAGGACAAGTCAGATCGATCTCCGTCGATCCAGCCCACTGAAGCATTCGCCACTTCAGCTTTCACGCCCTTGGCGGTGGTGTAGATCGCTGCCGTGAATGCAAAAAATATCAAAGCCATGAGTGGCACATCACCAAGCAGGCTGCGCAACTCCTTGGCGGTCAGGCGGCTTACGTTGCGAATCCAAATCCACATATCTCAGTTTTCCTGCTTGCGGATCGCCAAGCGTGCTAGCACCAGGTAGCTTAGCCCAAAGCCACATAGAGCCACATACATGCTCCAGAAGCTACTGATTCCCAATCCTTTGGTGAAAGTGCCTAGGCTAATCAACTGAAACCAAGATGCAGGAAAGCCAAGTCCTATCCATTCACTTGCTCCCGTCAATGTAGAAACTGGATAGAGCAGGCCAGAAAAATTCACGGAAGGAATGAGGCAAATGATGGCCGAGGCAAACGATGCGGCAACTTGTGATTGTAGGAAGGCGGAGATCAACAAGCCAAGTGCAGTGGTGGCGAATACGAAGCACAGTGCGCCAAGGCTTAACCCGATAAAGCTTCCTTTGAGTGGGACTTTTAATAAGGCAACGGCCAATATAACAAGTGTCAAGTAACTTATCATGGCCAATCCGATGTAGGGCAATTGTTTGCCGACTAGGAACTCTCCGATACTAGCTGGTGAGGCGTAAAGATTGATGATCGACCCCATTTCTTTTTCGCGAACCACCCCGAGGGCGGTCAACATGGCAGGGACGATGATCAGGCATAGCATCAGGATGCCTGGCGTTGATGCATAAATGCTGCGGAAATCCTGGTTGTAGGTGAACCGAGGCTCTACGCGGGCAGGCAAAATCAGCGATGGAAGGCTGGTGTTTTCACGCATGAATTGCGCTGCATGCTCCAGCAAAATACCACGTGCATAACCACGAACATTTTCTGCGGTAAAGGGTTGTGCGCCATCAATGTAGAGGCCAACTTCTGGGTGTCTGCCAGCTTGTAAATCTCTGCCGAAGTTAGGGGGGATTTCAATTATGAGCGAAACGTCATGCTGTTGCAGTCGGCGGTTGATTGCATCAGTTTCTTGTAGAGGCGGTTTTTGGGTGAAGTAGTGTGAACCCGTGAAATGCTCAATCAGTTGCCGGCTGTCATAGGTCTGGTCACGATCCAAAACAGCGAAGCCTACCCTTTCAATGTCAAAAGAAATGCTCAAGGCAGCTGCCAGCAACAAAATGATGGGGCCTATGACAGCAAAAGCCAGTCGAATTCGATCGCGCAGTAATTCCACTGCTTCGCGCCGGGCAAAGGCCCACATACGGGCTGTCCAGGCGTTTAGTCCTCCATGTGTCTTGAATGCCACAGCTTGATGGTTCGGGCTCTCTAACTCCGTGTTGGAGTGAGCCTGGGAGGCCTGCGCGGCGGCTTCCACCGTGTCGTCTGCCGCTTCCAGGTAGGCGATGAAAGCGGATTCCAGCGTAGGAGCGTTTTGCTGTGTGCACAAGTCTTGGGGCTTGCCAACGGCAAGGACTTGGCCTCGGTGCATCAGTGAAATTCGATCGCACCGTTCCGCTTCATTCATGAAGTGGGTCGAAATGAAAATTGTGACTTGATCCTCGCGGGATAGCTTTATCAAATAGCGCCAGAACATGTCACGTGCCGCGGGATCCACTCCCGACGTGGGTTCGTCGAGAATAAGAATCTCAGGCCTATGTAGACACGCTGCCGCCAGTTGCAAACGCTGTCGCATGCCGAGTGACATGGATAGCGGTCGAGATTCAGCATATTCCGCTAATTCGAAATGGGTCAAGCCATTTTTTACGGCGTTGGCAGCGGCGTCACCTTCAAGTCCGTAAATTTTGGCGTGCAGCATCAAGTTTTGCTTTACAGTCAGCTCTTCATAAAGAGAGAATGCTTGCGACATGTAGCCCACTTTTAGGCGGGTTTTCAAGTCTTTGGGATCAATCGGCTTTCCCAGTAGTTTGGCCTCACCAGAGCTGATGTCGAGTAAGCCCGTGAGCATTTTCATGGTGGTGGTTTTTCCACACCCATTGGAGCCTAAAAATCCAAAAATTTCTCCACGCTCAATCGCGAAGTTAACATCTCTTACTGCGACAAAATTACCAAATCGCCGCGTCAAACCTGTGGCTTCGATAGCATAGGTGCCATCGGATGGCTGATGTGCTGGAATCACGAGTGCATCCGTAATGCCTCGCTGATCGGGAGGCAGCAGATCGATAAATGCTGCTTCCAGTGTGTGGGCTGGTGTGCGCTGTAAGACCGCATCGGTCCGGTCAAAAACCAATATCTGGCCGTCGTTCATGGCCACAAGGTAGTCAAACCGCTCAGCTTCCTCCATGTATGCCGTGGCAACGATCACGGTCATGCCGGGGCGCTCTCTCCTCAGGCTCTCAACCAATGTCCAGAATTGCCGCCGTGAGAGCGGGTCGACTCCCGTAGTGGGTTCATCCAGGATCAAAAGATCGGGGTCGTGAACCAGGGCACAGCACAACCCCAGTTTCTGCTTCATGCCCCCAGATAACTTGCCTGCAGCACGATCGCGAAATGGCGTGAGGCCCGTGGCATCCATAAGGCGCTGCGTGCGACTTGTGCGCTCCATCTCCGTGTGGCCAAAAAGACGCGCAAAAAAATCAATGTTTTCTTCAACCGAAAGCGTTGGGTAGAGGTTGCGTCCCAGCCCTTGAGGCATGAATGCAATCCTGGGGGCCAACTGTGCACGGTCTTTGGGCTGGCCGATATCCAACCCTAAAACACGGATATGGCCCGCTTGCAGTCTTTTGACACCGGCAATTAGTGACAGCAGGGTCGATTTGCCTACGCCATCTGGTCCCACCACACCGATGGTGTGGCCCGCCGGAAGTGCCAGATGGGTTGGCTGTAGTGCCAAGGTTTTGCCGTAGCGATGCGTTACACCCACTATCTCCAGTGCAGGGTGTGCGCTGGATGCGGTATTTGCAGAGCGGCCTTCGGGCATTTTCTACTGTGCCGTTGCTTTTTCAAGCTCTGGGAGTTTGATCGTCAAGCGTTGCGGCCAAGTGGCGGTAGGCTCTGTACGCACGTAGCCATTGCCTGTCAGGCCAGCCTTGACATAAGGGGTGAACTGATGGGTAACTTCTTTGGGTATTTTCAATTTGACCCGGTAGACCAGCTTGTCTCTTTCAACGCTGGTTTCGACATATTTAGGCGTGAACTGTGCCTCTGCCGCCACGAAGGAAATTTGGGCGGGGAACGTGTAGTTGGGCAAGGCATCCAGGACGATGCGGGCGTCGTCTCCTACTTTCAATCGTCCGACAACCGAAGTGGGCAGAAATACCGTCATATGAACATCTGACGTGTTGAGCAAAGTCGCCACACGTCCACCGGACGGCAGGAGCGATCCCGGTTCGACCACGCGGTATTCAATCCGGCCACTGACCGGTGTGCGCAGGCTCATGTCGGCGATGACCGCGTTGATGCGCTGGATTTGTGCCTCGGCTTCGCTGCGGGCTGCAGTCGCCTCACCAATGGCCGCAGTTGCAGCCCGCACACCCGCATGCTCACCGTCACGCTGGGCTTGGCGGCGTTCCACTTCTGCGCTGGAGACGAGGTTGTCTTGGCGCAGGTGAGCCGTATGGTCCAGTTCCAGTTGGGCGAGCCGTGCTTGGACCTTGCGTGCATCAGTCTCCGCCTGCGCCCGGGCGATGGCCTGAGTGGCGCGCTGACGCGCCGCCTCTGCGGCCATGCGTTGGGCCAAGATTTCCGTCAGATCTTGCTGTGCAATCAAATCTCCAGCTTTCACCTCGTCGCCTTCATGGACCGCAATCTCGGTAATGCGGCCAGGGTATTTGGCTGAAATTTCTATACGTTCAACTTCCAGCCGGCCATTGCTTTTCAAAACGCCAGGCGGCAATCGGTCGCGCTGGCCCTGGTACCACCAGGCAACGGCAGCCGCCGAAAAGGCAGTGACTACCAATATCCATCCCAGAGACTTCTTGTTCACTGTTTTTACTCCCTCGCTGCGGAGCGTAACTGGCGGCGCAGCGTTTGCTTGAGAAGATCGGGGTGCCAACCCACCACGCCCACGCCCACGCCCACACCAGTGGCAGAGGTCAGGTTGCGCGGGGGGCGTTGCACGCGCAGAGATTCCATCGGTACACGTTCAGTCATCGATGGAAGCGCTCCAGCGGCTGCCCCAGTCGCGCTGCACGCGCTCAATGTCGCGCCGGTCGCGTTTCGTGGGGCGGCCCTCGTGCAGGCTGGCGGCTGGCTCGGGTGCCAGGCGGCGCTGTTCTGCCGCCTGCGCGCGCGCGGCTTGGCTCTCCGCGGTCTCCGTGTAAAGCTGCTGAGCCACGGGGGCAGGGCCGCGCATGGCGCTGAGCGCTTGCACCACGACGGTACGGGCGACTGGGCCCTGGCGCAGTGCCACCGTGTCGCCCACGCGCAGTTCGCGCGCGGCCTTGGCGTTGGCACCATTGACGGTGACGCGGCCCTTGCCGATCTCTTCCACGGCCAGGCTGCGTGTCTTGTAAAAGCGGGCGCACCAGAGCCACTTGTCCAGGCGCATCGATTCCGGGGGCGTCATGGGCACGATTGTGCCCTAGCCCGGGCCGGGCGCTACCATCGCGCCATGTCCCAGTCCACCGAAGATGCGCCGGTGCTGCCCCTGGATGCCGACGGCATCCTGGCGCTTGCCGCGCGTTCCATGTTCCAGCTTTTTTCCAGTGTCAGCCAGGGCATGTTCCTGGTGGATCGGGCCGGCCGCATCGTCTGGGTCAACGAGGGTTACCGTCGCTTCCTGCCTGATCTGGGACTCGGTTCGGTGGAGCAGTTCGTGGGCCGCATGGTGGAGGAGGTGATTCCCAACACCCAGATGCGGCGCGTACTGGAAACCGGCCAGCCGGTGCTGATCGACCTGTTGACCAACCGCGCCGGAACCTTTGTAGTCAGCCGCATTCCCTTGCGCGACGAAGCGCAGCAGGTCATCGGCGCCATCGGCATCGTGCTGTTTGACCATCCGGAAACCACCTTGCAGCCCCTGATCAGCAAGTTCGCACTGCTGCAGCGGGACCTGGACGACGCGCGCCGCGAGCTGGCGGTGCAGCGCGGGCGCTCGCGGCTGGAGCAAGCCGGTGGCGGGCGCCGCGCCAAATACACCTTCGCCAGCTTCGTCGGCAGCAGCGCCGCAGCAGTGGAGGTCAAGCGCCAGGCGCGCCGGGCCGCGCAGTCGCTGAGCCCGGTGCTGCTGCTCGGCGAAACCGGGACCGGCAAGGAGCTGCTGGCGCATGCCATCCATGCGGCATCGAGCCGGGCCAGCGGGCCGTTCGTCAGCGTCAACATCGCCGCCATTCCCGATACGCTGCTGGAGGCCGAGTTCTTCGGCGTGGCGCCGGGCGCCTACACGGGGGCTGATCGGCGCGGGCGCGACGGCAAGTTCAAGCTGGCCGACGGCGGCACGTTGTTTCTCGACGAAATCGGTGACATGCCGCCCCACCTGCAGGCCAAGCTGCTGCGTGCGCTGCAGGAGGGCGAGATCGAGCCCCTGGGCTCGAACCAACTGGTGTCGTTCGACGTACGTGTGGTGGCCGCCACATCGCACGACCTGCCCGCGCTGGTGCGCGACGGGCGCTTTCGCGAAGACCTGTTCTACCGCCTGCATGTGCTGCCCATTCGCGTGCCCCCGCTGCGCGAGCGGCGTGGTGACATTCCGGCGCTGGTCGAGGTGCTGGGCGAAGACCTGGCGCTGCGCAACGGTACGGCGCCCCCGGAGCTACTGCCCGACGCGCTGGCGCTGCTGGTGGCGCAAAGCTGGCGCGGCAACATTCGCGAACTGCGCAACCTGCTGGAGCAGGCCGTCATGCGCAGCGACACCCAGGCCATAGATGGCGCACAGCTCGCCCAACTGCTGCGTGAATCGGGTGTGGAACTGGCGCCGCCCGTGCCGGATGGGGTGCCGCCGGGCACGGACGACGCAGCACACCTGCTGCGGCCGTTGGCCGTGCAGGTGGCGGAGCTGGAGCGCCGTGCCATCGCAGCGGCCCTGGCGGCACATGTTTCCCGGCCTGAGTGTGCTGGAGAACGTGCGCCTGGCCGTGCAGGCGACGCGCGAAGGGCGCCACCGCCGCGGCTTCAACCTGTGGAGCGTCTGGAGCGACCACCAGCGCCTGACCGCGCGCGCCGAGGAGATCCTGTGCGCTGTGGCCCTGCAGGCGCGGCGCGACGCGCTGGTGGCCAGCCTGCCGCACGGTGACCAGCGCAAGCTCGAAGTGGCACTGCTGATGGCGCTGGAGCCGCAGGTCTACATGTTCGACGAGCCCACGGCCGGCATGAGCCACGACGAGGCGCCCGTGATCCTCAACCTCATCCGCACGCTCAAGCAGGACAAGACCAAGACCATCCTGCTGGTAGAGCACAAGATGGACGTGGTGCGCGAGCTGGCCGACCGCATCATTGTGCTGACCAACGGCACGTTGGTGGCCGATGGCGCACCCGCCGAGGTCATCGCCTCGCCCGTGGTGCAGGAGGCCTACCTGGGCATCACCCAGGAATCGAGCAAGGAGGCCGCATGAGCCATTTGCTCGAACTGCGCGGCGTGCACACCCACATTGGCGCGTACCACATCCTGCACGGCGTTGATCTGGCCATTCCGCGCGGCCAGCTCACCATGCTGCTGGGCCGCAACGGCGCGGGCAAGACGACCACGCTGCGCACCATCATGGGCCTGTGGCGGACCTCCAAGGGCAGCGTCCACTTCGGGGGGCAGGACATCACGGCCCTCGACACCCCTGCCATTGCCCACCTGAACATTGCCTATGTGCCCGAGAACATGGGCATCTTCGCCGACCTCACCGTGAAAGAAAACATGCTGCTGGCCGCGCGCAAGGCGGGCAACGCCGCGCAGATGGACGCGGCGCGGCTGGAATGGATCTTCAAGCTCTTTCCGGCGGTGGAAAAGTTCTGGAACCACCCCGCAGGCAAGCTCAGCGGCGGGCAAAAGCAGATGGTGGCCGTGGCGCGCGCCATCATCGAGCCGCGTGACCTGCTTATCGTGGACGAGCCGAGCAAGGGCCTGGCCCCCGCCATCGTCAACAACATGATCGAGGCCTTCGCCCAGCTCAAGCAAAGCGGCGTGACCATTTTGCTGGTCGAGCAGAACCTGCACTTCGCCCAGCGCCTGGGCGACAGCGTGGCCGTGATGGACAACGGCCGCGTAGTGCATGCGGGCTGCATGGCCGAGCTGGCGCAGGACGCGGCATTGCAACAGTCGTTGCTGGGGCTGGCGCTATGAGGAATTTCAAGGATTTTTGTCCTCCAGCCATTGATAGGCAAGCGCTGCAAGCTATCAAAAATGTAGTTTCTGGAGGGGCTTGCGCATGAATGCCCGCGACTTCGACTGGAAGCCCCTGGCCCTGGTGCCCCTGCTGGCGCTGGTCACGCTGCCGCTGATCGGCTCGCCCAGCACCTGGCTCACGCTCACCGTGGCCGGGCTGGCTATGGGCATGATCATCTTCATCATCGCCTCGGGCCTCACGCTGGTGTTTGGGCTCATGGACGTGCTCAACTTCGGCCACGGCGTGTTCATCGCGCTGGGGGCCTTCGTCGCCACCAGCGTGCTGGGCGCCATGGGCGACTGGACGGGCTCGCAAGAGCTCTGGCGCAACCTCGTGGCGGTGCTGCCGGCCATGCTGGTGGCCATGGCCGTGGCGGGTGCGCTGGGCCTGGCGTTTGAGCGCTTCATTGTGCGCCCGGTGTACGGCCAGCACCTGAAGCAGATCCTCATCACCATGGGCGGCATGATCATCGGCGAGGAACTCATCAAGGTCCTCTGGGGCCCGCAGCAGATTCCGCTGCCCCTGCCCGAAGGCATGCGCGGCGCGCTGCTGGTGGGGGACGCGGCCATCGAAAAATACCGCCTCATTGCGGTGGCGGTTGGCCTGGTGGTCTTCGGTCTGCTGGCCTGGACGCTGTCGCGCACCAAGGTGGGCCTCTTGATCCGCGCTGGCGTGCAGGACCGCGAGATGGTCGAGAGCCTGGGCTACCGCATCCGCCGCCTGTTCGTCGGCGTGTTCGTGGCGGGCTCGGCGCTGGCGGGCCTGGGCGGCGTGATGTGGGGCCTGTACCAGCAGAGCGTGGTGCCGCAGATGGGCGCGCAGGTCAACGTGCTGATCTTCATCGTCATCATCATCGGCGGCCTGGGCAGCACGGGCGGTGCACTCATTGGCGCGCTGCTGGTGGGGCTGATGGCCAATTACACCGGCTTCCTGGTGCCCAAGGTGGCGCTGTTTTCCAACATCGCGCTGATGGTGGCCATCCTGCTGTGGCGGCCGCAAGGCGTGTACCCGGTGGCAAACCGCTGAAAGGGCGCCTGCAGATGCTGAACCGTCTTCTTTCCGGCGACTACCCGCGCAGCACGCTGCTGGCGGCCATCCTCGTTGCCATCCTGCTCGGCCTGGCGTTCGCGCCTTTCCTGTTCCCTGGGGTCAAGGCGCTTTCGGTGGCGGCCAAGGTGCTGGTGTTCGTGGTGCTGGTGGCCAGTTTCGACCTGCTGCTGGGCTACACCGGCATCGTGAGCTTCGCGCACACCATGTTCTTTGGCATCGGTGCCTACGGCATCGCCGTCGCCACCACGCGCATGGGCCCCACCTGGGGGGCGCTGGCCGTGGGGACGGGCGGGGCGCTGTTGCTGTCATTGCTGCTGTCGCTGGCGGTGGGGCTGTTCTCGCTGCGCGTGCGCGCCATCTTCTTCGCCATGATCACGCTGGCCGTGGCGGCGGCGTTCCAGACGCTGGCTTCGCAGCTCTCGGACATCACCGGCGGCGAGGATGGCCTGACCTTCAAGGTGCCCGAGCTGCTGTCGCCGAGCTTCGAGCCCTTCGACGACCCGTTCCTCGGCGTGGCCATCGACGGGCGGCTCATCTGCTACTACCTGCTGTTCGCCACGGCGGTGGCGCTGGTGCTGGCGCTGCTGCGCATCGTCAACTCGCCCTTCGGCCGTGTGCTGCAGGCCATCCGCGAGAACGAGTTCCGCGCCGAGGCCATCGGCTACCGCGTGGTGGTGTACCGCACCACATCCAGCGTGCTGTCGGCGCTGTTCGCCTGCGCGGCGGGCTGCATGCTGGCGCTCTGGCTGCGCTACAACGGCCCGGAAACCTCGCTGAGCTTCGAGATCATGATGGACTGCCTGCTCATCGTCGTCATCGGCGGCATGGGCACCATCTACGGCGCGGCCGTGGGTGCGGTGCTGTTCCTGGTGGCGCAAAGCTACCTGCAGGACCTGCTGCGCCTGGGCCACGAGGCCACGGCCGGCCTGCCCTGGCTGGCCGCGCTGCTCTCGCCCGACCGCTGGCTGCTTTGGCTCGGGCTGCTGTTCGTGCTTTCGGTCTACTACTTCCCCACTGGCGTGGTGGGGCGTCTGCGTTCCCTGCGTCCCCGTTCCTGACGGGGGCGCGTTTCTCGTGTCGATAACAACCCAGCAAGGAGACAACATGCGAGCGAATGAACGAGTGATGGCACGCCTGGCCCTGACCACCATGGCCGTAGCCGCCCTGGCGGCCTGCGGCGGTGGCGGCGGTGAATCTGCCCGTAACGAACTGCCCGCCGGCATCAAGGAAATCAGCGCTACCGTTTACCCCGCGACCAGCGTGGGCGCGGGCGCCACGGCCGCCACGCAGGACCTGCTCACGGGCGGCATCGGCAAGACGGGCCTGGGTGCCGCCGCCGCGCCGGCCTATGCCGACCCGACCAACCCCACGGCGGCGGAGCTGCGGCGCAACGCCCTCTACTCCAACTACCGTGGCATCCTCGACCCGTCCGCCAACGGCGGCTACGGCACGCTGTACGGTCCCAACGTCACGGCCCAGGGGCAGGTGACGGGCGGGGAAGGGCTGATTCCTGGGCGTGAATACGTGGCGGTGCTCGATGACGGCACCGGCCGCAAGCAAACCGTGATCGCCGTGCAGGTGCCCGACAGCTTCAGCGCCAGCAACCCGTGCATCGTGCTGGGGGCATCGTCGGGTTCGCGTGGCGTGTACGGCGCCATCGGCACGGCGGGCGAGTGGGGCCTGAAGAAGGGCTGTGCCGTGGCGCTGACCGATGCGGGCAAGGGCGTGGGCCTGCACAACCTGGCCGACGACACCGTGAACAAGATCGACGGCACCCGCGCGACGCGCGCCGCAGCGGGCGCCTTGGGTTTCTTCGCTGCTGCGCTGAGCGATGCAGCACGTGCAGCCTACAACGCGGCTTTCCCCAACCGCATCGCCATCAAGCATGCGCACTCGCAGCAGAATCCCGAGAAGGACTGGGGCAGCGACACGCTGGTTGCCGGCCGCTATGCGCTGTACGTGCTCAACGCACGCTATGGCACGCCCGAGAACCCGGTGCCCTTCCGAGCGGACAACACCACCGTGATTGCGGGCTCGGCCTCGAATGGTGGTGCGGCCTCGCTGCGCGCGGCCGAGCAAGACAGTGAGGGCCTGATTGACGGCGTGGTGGCTTCCGAACCCGTGACCGAGATGCCCGCCACCGGCGGCTAAGGCATCCAGTTCGGCGGTGCGGCCGTGGCGGGCTACGGCAAGACGCTGGCCGAGTACACCACCTACGGCAACATCTACCAGCCCTGCGCAGCGCTGGCGGCCGATGCGGCGCTGAGCGAGACATCGATCTACAACTACATCGGCCTCACGGCCATGACCGCACGCGCTGCAGCACGCTGCGACGGCCTGGCTGCCAAGGGCCTGGTGAGCGGCGCCACCACCGCCGAGCGCGCGGCCGACGCGTTGGCCAAGCTGCATGCCTTTGGCTGGACGGCGGAGAGCGACAGCATGCACAACGCCCACTATGCGCTCGGCAATGGCCCCATCCTGTCGGCCATGTACACCATGGCCTACGGCCGCTTTGGTGTGGAGGCCAACCTTTGCGGTGCCAGCTTCGCGGCAGCCAGTGCCAAGGGTGACGTGGTGGCCGTCGCACCGGCGGCATTGGCGCAGAGCTTTGCCATTGCCAACGGCACGGCCAATGGCACGCCCGCCACGGTGGTTTACAACGATTCCGTGGGCGGCGCCAAGGCATGGCAGTTCGCGGTATCGCCCTCCACGGGGGCGGCCGATCTGGGCCTGGACAACGCGCTGTGCCAGTACGCCTTGGTGAGCGGCAAGGATCCGGCTACGGGCGCGGCGCTCACGGCCGCGAGCACGCCGACCAAGGCGCAGAGCGACGCGGTGCGCTCGGGCATTGCCGAGGTGCTGCACAGCGCCAACCTGCGCGGCAAGCCCGCGATCATCGTGGCCGGCCGCAGCGACGCGCTGATCCCGGTGAACAACAATGCGCGCGCCTATACAGCGCTCAACCGCACCATCGAGGGGGCATCGAGCAAGCTGCGCTACATCGAGGTGACGAACGGCCAGCATTTCGACGCCTTTCTGCCGTTCAGCGGCTTTGACACGCGCTTTGTGCCGCTGCACCCGTACTTCAACCAGGCCATGGACGCAATGTGGGCACACCTGAAGAGCGGTGCGCAGCTGCCGGCCAGCCAGGTGGTGCGCACCACGCCGCGTGGCGGCACACCGGGGGCGGCGCCGGCCATCACGGCAGCCCACGTGCCGCCGTTCGTGGCGTCGCCCGCAGCGGCGGACCAGATCGGCTTCGCCGGTACGTCCATCACCGTGCCGCGCTGACGCCTGCGTCAGCCTTTCTCACCGCACCCAGAAAGCCTCCACCATGTCTCCCTCGTCGCGCTACGCCACCTGTGCCGGCTATGAAATCCACTACATGGACTGGGGTGACCCCGGTGCTCCGGTGGTCATCGCCTGGCATGGCTTGGCGCGCACGGGGCGCGACATGGATGAGCTGGCCACACACCTCAGCACCCGCTACCGCGTGATCTGCCCCGACACGCTGGGCCGGGGGCTGAGCCAGTGGAGCCGGGCACCGGCGCAGGAGTACTGCCTGGCGTTCTATGCGCGCCTGGCGGCAGACCTGTTCGCGCAGTTAGGCATTGACCGCGCGCATTGGGTGGGCACGTCCATGGGCGGAGCCATTGGTACGGTTTGCGCCGCCGGGCGCTACGAGCCGCGCTTGCGCGGGCGCATCCGCAGCCTGCTGCTGAACGACAACGCGCCGCAGCTGGCCGACGCGGCCCTGGCGCGCATCCGTGCCTACGCTGGCGAGCCGCCGGCGTTCGCTACCGTGCAGGAATTGGAGTCCTTTTTCCGGCAGGTCTATGCGCCCTACGGCTGGCTCAGTGACGCGCAGTGGCGCCGCTTGACGGAGACCTCGGTGCGCCGCCTGCCCGACGGGCGCGTAACGCCGCACTACGACCCGGCCATGGTCCAGCAGTTCACCGCGCACGCGAACGATTACCTGATCTGGGCGCACTACGACGCGTTGGACATCCCCGTGCTGTGCCTGCGTGGGGAGCACTCCGACCTGGTCGAGCGCGCGACGACGGCCGAGATGCTGCGGCGCGGGCCCGGCGCGCGCGGCCTGGCGCAGGTGGTAGAGGTGCCTGGCTGCGGCCATGCGCCGGCACTCAATGTGCCGGCGCACTATGCCTTGGTGGAGCGCTTCTTGGCGGCGGCAGAGGCACGCGAGGCAGCTTAGAGCCTGTTCACGATCTTTTCATAGTGTCCGCAAGGCAGCAAAAAAGCCGCAATCTAGGCGCGCGCCGCAGGCCATGCTGGTGGCCTGGCCAAGGTGCGCAACGACGAGTGCGGCTTTTTTGCTGCCTTGCCCTTCGGGTTGCCCCGCAAAAGTGGCATCTGCGGCGTTGCAAATGCTCGCCGGGCCACCAGCCCGGCTGCGCTTTGCGCCTTGCATCTGCCACTTTTGCGGGGCAACGGGCACTAGGAAAAGATCGTGAACAGGCTCTTGGGGCACGTGCCCTAGCGCCTGCGTGCGCCGCGCCGCTGGCCCCAGGCCGCGGTCTGGCAGGCGCGGCGGTAGTCGCGCAGTGTCTGCTCGGCGCGGCCCAGCACCTGCGCAAGGTCTTGCCCCGTGAGCAGGGCGATGCCCTCGGACACATGGTGCGCCGCGTGGATGTGAAACTGGCCGCACGCCACGGCTTCCACCACCTGCGGCGACAGCATCAGGTGGCGCTGGTTGCGCGCGGGCACCAGCACGCCCTGGGTACCGGTCAGGCCGGCCTGTGCGCAGGTGCGGAACCAGCCTTCAATCTTCTCGTTCAGCCCGCCCACGGGCAGCACCTCGCCGTGCTGGTTGAGTGCGCCGGTGACGGCCACGTCCTGGCGCAGCGGCAACCCCGAGAGCGCTGACAGCAGCGTGTACAGTTCGGCGCAGGAGGCCGAATCGCCCTCGATGCCGCTGTATTCCTGCTCGAACACGATCGAGGCATTGAGCGCCAGCGGCGCCAGGTGCCCGAACAGCGCGGCCAGGTAGCTGTGCAGGATGAGCACGCCTTTGTCGTGGATGGGGCCGGACATCTCGACCTCGCGCTCGATGTTGATCAGGCCCTCCTGCCCCGCGAAGGTGCGCGCCGTGATGCGCACCGGAAAGCCGAAGCGGTAGTCGCCCAGGTCGATCTGGGTGAGGGCGTTGAGCTGGCTCACCTGCATGCCTGCGAGCGAAATCAACAATTCGCCTTCGATGATGGCTTCATGCAAGGCTTCCTCGGGTGCGTTGTGGCGCTGTTGGCGCGCCAGCAGCGCGGTGTCCACGTCCTGGGGGGCGGTCAGCGTGGCGCCGCGTGCACGTGCCTGGGCGGCGCTTTCGATCAGCAGTGCCTCGGTGCTGGCGAACAGCGCGCTCTGGCGCGCCTGGTCATCGGCTTCGCGGTGCGAATGCTCCAGCAGCCGGGCCACGGCGGCGGCACTGCAGTGCGGCAGGCCCCGCCGCGCGCAGCTGCGCGCGATGAAGATCGCCGTCGCGTGGCGCGCGTCGGGCGTGGCGGCAAAGCGCTCGGCAAAGTCCACCTTCACGCGAAAGCGCCGCGCCAGGTCAGGGTCGCCCTCCTGCAGCGCGTAGTACTCGGCAGTGGAGCCGACGAGCACGATCTTTACGTCCACATCCACGCCTTCGGGCTGCAGCGCGACGGCGGCGCCAGGGCCGTGCGCCGCCGCGTCCTCGATGGTCAGGCGGCTGCAGCGCAGGAAGCGGCGCAGCCGCTCCCACAGCGGCTCGTCGCCCAGCAGGTCGCGCAGGAACAGCAGCAGGTAGCCGCCATGCGCGCGCAGCAGGCTGCCCGCATGGATGCCAGAAAAATCGGCACGCGGCGCTTCGCCGTCGGCCTGGTGCTCGATGTTGCCGAACAGGCTGCGCAGCTGCGGGTTGTCCTCCACCACCACCGGGGCGCCGCGCAGGTCGCCGTTGTCCACGGCCAGGTTCACGCGGCAGAGGTCGAGCAGGTCCGCCAGGTCGGCGCGGCGGTCTTCCTCGGCGGCGTCGTCGGGCTGCACGCCTTCGCGCGGCAGGAAGAGGTCAATGTTCTCCAGCACCTCGCGCTGTACCTGATCAAACCAATGGCTGAGCTTGACGGCATCCTTGATCTGCTTGCGCAGGCTCTGGCGTATCGGGTCGAGGGCATGGTCCACCAGGGGCTTGGCGGTCTGGCGGTGCAACTGTTCCAGGGCTTCGTCGCGTGTGCGCTCCAGCGGCCGGGTGCGGTCGAGAAAGCGCACGATTTCGGCGCGCAACTCCTGCTCGGCCTGCTCGATGGCCTGGCGCTGCGCAGGCGAGAGCGCCTGGGCTTCCTGGTCGGTGATGGCCTCGCCGCCCTGGCCCAGCAGCGTGAACACCATTTGCTCGCCCTCGCGCGTGAGCCGGAAGCGGCGTTCGCGCGCGAAGGCGTCAAGGGCTGAAAAGGCCCGTGCTTCCTCGCTCTGGAAGGCGCGGGCGATGCGCTCAGCCTCGGCCTTGATGTCGGGCGCGGCCAGGCGCTTGGGAATCTCGGCTTCCAGCGTCTTGGCCCACTGCTGCATGCCCTGGCGCAGCGCGCGCCCCTGGCCTGCGGGAAGGCGCAGCGCGCGCGGGCGTTCGGGTTGGTCGAAGTCGTGCAGGTAGCACAGGTCGGGGGGCACGGGGCGCGTGGCGGCGGCTTCCTGCATGGCCTGGCGCATGAGCGAGGTACGGCCACTGCCGACCTCGCCGAGCACGAACAGGTTGTAGTCGGGCTGGTCCATGGCCAGGCCGAAACGCGCGGCGGCGAAAGCGCGCTCCTGCCCAATCCAGGGCAGCGGCTGGCCCACCAGTTCACTGGTGTCGGCGAAGCCCAGTGTCTGCGGATCAATGGTGCAGCGCAGCTGGCTGGGCGCCAGGGTGGGGCAGGGTGGGGTCATGACTGCGCTCCCAGGGCCAGCGCCCGTGCGCGCGTCTCGGCCAGCGCCTGCGGGGCCTCGGGTTGCACGGGCCAGCCGGCGAGGTGGTTCAGCGCAATGTGCTGGAGCGCGTCGATCCAGGCCGGATGCGTGTTCAGGCAGGGGATGTAGTGGAACGCCTGCCCGCCCGCGTGCAGGAAGGCTTCGCGCACTTCCTGGTCGATTTCCTCCAGTGTTTCCAGGCAGTCGCTGGTGAAGCCGGGGCAGACCACGTCGACGCGGCGCACGCCCTCCTGGGCCAGCTTAATCAGCGTTGGCTCCGTGGCCGGTTCGAGCCACTTGGCCTTGCCGAAGCGCGACTGGAAGGTGACCAGGCAGCGCCCGTCCGGCAGGCCCAGGCGCTCGGCCAGCAGGCGTGCGGTCTTGCGCGCCTCGCAGTGGTAGGGGTCGCCCAGGTGCAGCGTGCGCTCGGGTACGCCGTGAAAGCTCAGCACCAGGCGCTCGGGCTGGCCGTGGGCTTGCCAATGCTGCTCAATGCAGTGTGCCAGCGCGCCGATGTAGCCCGCGTCATCGTGGTAGTGGTTGACGAAGCGCAGCTCGGGCACATGGCGTGTGCGTGCCGCCCAGGCGTATACCGCGTCAAACACGCTGGCTGTGGTCGTGCCCGAATACTGCGGGTACAGCGGCAGTACCAGGATGCGCGTGGCCCCCTCCGCCTTAAGCGCGTCGAGCTGGCTGGCAATCGAGGGGTTGCCATAGCGCATGGCATGGCGCACCAGCACGGGCAGGCCTGCCTCCTGCAAGGACTGGCCCAGGGCCTGCGCCTGCTTGGCAGTCCATGCCAGCAGCGGGGAGCCTTCGGCGGTCCAGATGCTGGCGTACTTGGCCGCCGATTTGCGCGGTCGGGTGCGCAGGATGATGCCGTGCAGCAGGGGCAGCCAGGCGATGCGCGGAATCTCGACCACGCGCCGGTCGCTGAGGAACTGGCCCAGGTAGCGGCGCAGGGCCGCTGCGGTAGGGGCGTCTGGGGTGCCCAGGTTGCACAGCAGGATGGCGGTGCGCTGGGGCTGGCCGTGCCGATGGGGCGGCTCGGGGGCAAAGAAGGATGGCAGGGGCATGTGGCGATTGTGCCAATGCTGCGCAGCGTGGCCAGGAGCCTGCCGGGCTATGCCCAAGCCCGGCAGGCTCCTGGGGTATTCTCGGCACCTGCCCTGGCGGCGCCCGGTTTTCTGCCCGCTGCACCTTTGCCCTACCTTTGCCAAGCCTATGACCACACCTGTCTATTTGCCCCCGGTGCGCTCCGTGGGGCTGGCGCAACCCCTGACCTGGCTGGCGCGGGGCCTGAACGACCTCACGCATGCGGGCTGGGTCAGCTGGGCCCATGGGCTGGCGGCGGCGTTGTTCGGCCTGGGGGTGAGCGTGCTCGCGTACCGGCATTTCTGGCTGCTGGCGGGGGTGTTGTCGGCCTTCCTCGTGGTAGGGCCGGTGCTGGCCACGAGCTTTTATGCCCTCAGCCGGGCACTGGAGCGCCAGCAGCGTGCCGACTGGGGCGTGGTGCGACGCACCTGGCTGGGCTGGCAGCGCAGCCATCCGCGCGCCTGGCGCGAGCATGACTACTGGTGCCTGGTGGAGTTCGGGCTGCTGCTGGCGTTGGCGGCGCTTGGCTGGATTGTGGTGTCCGCTTCGCTCATCACGCTGCTGGCACCGGAGCCGGTGAACGACCCGATGGACTTCGTGCGCCATGTCGTGCTGGCCGAGGGCGGGTGGCTGTTCGAGCTGTGGCTGGCCTTGGGCAGCCTGCTGGTAGCGCCGATCTTTGCCTCCAGCGTGGTGGCCATGCCGCTGTTGCTGGACCGCAAGGCCACGCTGAGCCAGGCGGTGCTGACCAGCTGGATGGTGGTGCTGGCCAATCCCGTTCCCATGGCGTTTTGGGCCGCGCTGATGCTGGCGCTGACCCTGCTGGGCCTGGGGACTGTATTTTTTGCCTTCGTCGTGGCCATTCCGGTGCTGGGTCATGCCAGCTGGCATGCCTACCGCGATCTGGTCGATGCCTCGGGGCTGCCCGAGCGCGGGGAGAATGTGGCGTGATTTTTGGGTTTACCGAAGAACAACTGGCGGGGTTCTTCCTCACCTACGGGGTGGCGGCGTTCATCCTGTTCATGGTGTTCATCATCGGCCACCTGGCCTGGCAGTCCAAGGCCGGCAAGTTCGGCACCTTCGTGATCTTTCTCGGCCTGGGCGTGGGCTTCCTGGGCTTCGTCGCCAAGTTCATCATCCAGTGGTGGCTGGAGAAGTAGTATTTAAGCCAAAATGGCCTCTAGCGCTTGCTGGACAAGCGCTGGCAGCTATCGAATGATGAGCAATCCTCAGGGCAGGAATGCTGGCGACAGCAGGCGCAGGCCGATGGAGAACCAGCGCTCCTGCGTGCCGCTGCCCGCGCGGTTGCCGTAGGTGGTGTCCACCTGCACGTGGTCGGGCACCAGCCAGTAGCGCAGGCCCACCTGGTAGAACGGCGTGCCCTGGTTCTGGCCAAACACCTCGGCGATCAGCCAGGTGGACGCGCTCCACTGGGCCTCGGTGCCCAGGCCCCAGGTCATGCGGTGCCGCCGGGCCTCGCGCTCGTGCAGCCAGCCGATGTTGGTGTGCACCAGCAGGCGGTCGCTTCGCAGCGAGAAGGTGGCGGGCACGTAGGCGTACAGGTCGCCAACCAGGTTGCTGCTGGTGTGGATGGCCGCGTGGCGCACGTTGCCCACGGCCAGGCCCCAGCCCCAGCCGTCCGGCTCCAGCGGCTTGAACAGGGTCTTGGCCTGCAGGACGATGTCGGTGGTCCGGGTGTCGCCGTCGTCCTTGCCCCTGGCGCCGCCGAGCGAAAGCTCCAGGTTGCCCGTGAAGTTGCAGGCCGGCTGCGCCCAGTACTCGGTGCTGTCCTGGTTGCGCCTGGCCCAGCTTTCCACCTGGCAGGCCTTGGCATCGACGATGCGCGCGTCGTCGGTGACCATGGGGCGCGCCGCCTGGGCCGCGCCCCAGGGCAGCAGGGCGGCCAGGGCCAGCAGGGTGGGCATGGGGAGGTGGGGCCGCACGGGATGCTCCTTGAATCGCGGGGTGAGTCGGGCCGCTACTCTGGCAGGTCGGTATGACAGGCGTGAGGCGACAGGAGCGCTTGCGCCACGGCGCAGCCGCTACGCACCGCGCCTTCGAGCGTGGCGGGGTAGGGGCCGTCGATGTAGTCGCCCGTGGCCCACAGCCCCGGCAGCAGCGCGGACGGCGGACGCTGCAGCGCGGGCGTACAGGCGAAGGTGGCGCGCTTTTCCACCACGGTCTGCGCGGGATGCAGCGTTGCCAGCCCCAGCACGGCACGCGCCTGCGCAAGCACCTGTGCCTCCAAAGCGGCGCGCTCACCATCGCTGGTGCTGACGACAAAGGCTAGCAACCCGGCGGGGCCGCCGAGCTGCCCCCGATCAAAGACGAACTGCGCCGGCTGTCCGGCCTGCGCACGCAGCGCCAGCATGGGGGCGGCCAGCACCGGGCCTGCGGCACCCGGCACCTGGGCATAGACCGTGGTGATGGGGATGAAGCGCAGCGCCTCGGCCTGGGCCAGCCAGGGCTGCAGCCCGGGCTGGCCCAGCGGGCGCAGCAAGCGCACGGCTTCGGTGCTGGGGGTGGCGAGCACCACGGCGTCGTACGGCGTGCCGTCCACCTGCCAAGTGCTGCCCTGGTGGGCAATGTGCTGCACGCGCGTGCCGGTGTGCACGCGGGCGCCGTGGCCAGCCAGCCAGCGTGCCGCGGGTTCGGCGAAGACGCTGCCCAGGTCGGTGCGCGGCAGCAGCAGATGCGAGCCGCCCCGGCCGCTGAACAGGCTGTCTTGCAGCACGCGCAGAAACACCTGGCCGCTGGCTTCGTGCGCCGGGGTGTTGAGCGCCGAAACGCACAGCGGGTCGATGAACTCGTCCACCAGCCGCCGGGGCAGCCGCGCGCACAGCTGGGCCACGGTGGCCTGCGGCGCGCAGCGAAAGCCGCCCAGGCGCCAGGCGGCGGCCGTGCGCAGCAGCGCGGCCTTGTCGCGCCAGCGCCAGCCGCGCGCGCCGGCGATGCCTGCGAGCGCGTCCCACGGCGGCGCGAGGTCGGGCAGGCGCAGCCCGGTGCCGTCGGCGAAGGTGAGGGCCAGCGGCTGGCGGTGGAACACGTCTTCAGGCCGCACCCCCACCTGGCGCATGAGGCGCAGACATTCGGTGTAGGCGCCGATCAGGATGTGCTGGCCGTTGTCCAGCGCCAGTCCGTTGGCGTGCAGCGCACGGGCACGGCCGCCCACGCTGCGCGCGGCCTCGAAGACGGTGGGCCGCACGCCCGCTGCGGTCAGTTCAATGGCGGCCGCCAGACCGGCCCAGCCGGCGCCGATGATGGCGACACGCATGCTCAGAAGCGGCCCAGCGCCTGCATCTTCCACGCCAGCCAGAACTTGCGCAGTGGTGTGAGGCTGGTGCGCTGGTTCAGCACCTGGAAGTTGTCGCGCTCAATCTCGCGCAGCAGCGTGCGGTAGATGCTGGCCATCATCAGGCCAGGCTTTTGCGCGCGCCGGTCGGCCGCGGGCAACAGGGCCAGCGCTTCGTCGTAGCAGCGGTGCGCGCGCTCGGCCTGGAAGCGCATCAGTGCCGTGAAGCGCTCGGAGTACTGGCGTTTGGTGATTTCGTGCGCCTTCACATCAAACTGCTGCAGCTCGTTCACCGGCAGATAGATGCGCCCGCGCATGGCGTCCTCGCCCACGTCACGGATGATGTTGGTGAGCTGGAAGGCCAGGCCCAGCTTGTGTGCGTAGACGGTGGTAGCGTCCTGCGTCTGGCCGAAGATGCGCGCCGCCACCTCGCCCACCACGCCGGCCACCAGGTGGCAGTAGCGCGCCAGGCCGGCGAAGTCGAGGTAGCGCGTCTGCTCCAGGTCCATGCGGCAGCCCTCGATGACGGCCAGCAGGTGGCGCTGCTCGATGCCGTAGGCGCTCGCGTGTGGCATCAGGGCCTGCATCACCGGGTGGCTGGGCTGGCCGGCGAAGGCTTGGGCCACCTCGCCCTGCCACCAGGCGAGCTTGGCCGCGGCCACGCTGGGGTCGTGCACTTCGTCCACCACATCGTCCACCTCGCGGCAGAAGGCGTAGAAGGCGGTGATGGCGGCGCGGCGCGGCGCGGGCAGGAACAGGAAGGCGTAGTAGAAGCTGCTGCCCGAGGCGGCGGCCTTTTGTTGTACGTATTGCTCGGGGGTGCTCATCGAAAGGGGCAGGCTGGCGTTGGGGTGCGCCGATTGTCCCATGGCGCGGCAGCGGCATGTACAGGGTTTTAAGGTCTTTTCAGCCCTGAAGGCCCGTAGAGACTGCGCAAGCAGCTATTGTTTTTGATGAATGGCATCGTGCCTGGCGCATGCGCCATGCTCAGCACTGCACCACGTTCACGGCCAGGCCGCCGCGCGAGGTCTCCTTGTACTTGGTCTTCATGTCGGCGCCGGTCTGCATCATGGTCTTGATGACCTTGTCGAGCGAGACGACATGCGTGCCGTCGCCGCGCAGCGCCATGCGGGCGGCGTTGATGGCCTTGATGGCGCCCATGGCGTTGCGCTCGATGCACGGAATCTGCACCAGCCCGCCCACGGGGTCGCAGGTCATGCCCAGGTTGTGCTCCATGCCGATCTCGGCCGCGTTCTCCACCTGCGCCGGCGTGCCGCCGAGCACGGCCGCCAGCGCGCCTGCGGCCATGGAGCAGGCCACGCCCACCTCGCCCTGGCAGCCGACTTCGGCCCCCGAGAGCGACGCGGTTTGCTTGTACACCAGGCCAATGGCCCCGGCGGTGAGCAGGAACTGGACGATGCCCTCGTCATTGGCACCGGGCACAAAGCGCGCGTAATAGTGCAGCACCGCAGGCACCACCCCGGCGGCACCGTTGGTGGGCGCCGTGACCACGCGGCCGCCGGCCGCGTTTTCCTCGTTCACGGCCATGGCGTAGAGATTGACCCAGTCGAGCATGGAGAGCGGGTCGCGCAGCGCCTCCTCGGGCCGCGCGCACAGGCTCTGGTGCAGCGCCGGGGCACGCCGCTGCAGGTGCAGCGGGCCCGGCAACTGCCCCCTGCCCGCACAGCCCCGGTGCACGGCGGCGGCCATGGTGTGCCAGATATGCAGCAGGCGGCGCCGTACCTCGGGGGAGCTGTGCCAGTGCTGTTCGTTGGCCAGGGTGAGGGCCGCCACCGACAGGCCCGTGGCCTGGCAGTGCGCCAGCAGCTCGGCGCCGGTGCGGTAGGGGTAGGGCAGGCCGGCGCCGGTGCCCAGGGCGTCTGGCGGCGGCGGGTCGGCCATGTTGAGCACGCGCGCGCCCTCCTCGTCCACCACGAAACCGCCGCCGACCGAGTAGTACACACGCCGCAGCAGGATCGCGCCGTCGGCACCGAAGGCGTGGAACTGCATGCCGTTGGGGTGGTAAGGCAGGCTCTTGCGCCGCATCAGCAGGTGCGTGCGCGGCACGAATGGCAGCAGGTGGCGGCCCAGCACGGCCAGTTGCCCGCTGGTGTGGATGGCGTTGATGGCCGCATCGATCTGGTCGGGGTCCACCTGCTCGGGCAGGTGCCCGGCCAGGCCCAGCAGCACTGCCCGGTCGGTGCCGTGGCCCACGCCGGTGGCGGCGAGCGAGCCGAACAGCTCCACCTCCAGCCGCTGCACGGCGGGCAGCAAGCCCAGTGCGTCGAGCTGGCAGGCGAACTGGCGCGCCGCGATCATGGGGCCCACGGTGTGGGAGCTGGAGGGGCCGATGCCGATCTTGAACAGATCGAAGATGCTGACGGACATGGCGGGGCGTGCGGTGGTGGATCTACCGCCGGTTGTACCGGTGGCGTCGCGGGCGGCCATGCTGGCAATCCCTGAGAAGGGCGCGGGCCCGCGGGCTTGCATGCTCTTTGATTGATAGCTTCCAGCGCTTGCTGGATAAGCCACAGGGCTGTTTTTCCTTCAAAAAACATGCCGCCTTCAGCGACCGTTGCGGGGCATGAAAGTAACTTCTGCCCCGGCGCTTCAGCCGGTGCGGCGGCGCATGCACAGGGCGCGCCAGCCCATGCGCAGCCAGTCGGGCGGCGCCAGCGTGGGGCGCTGGCACAGGTTGGCGCCGTGCAGGGCGTCGATCTTGTCGAGGATGCGCAGCCCGCCTTGCACCACCAGGCGCAGCTCCCAGCCTGCGCGGCCCGGCAGGCGGTGGACCAGCGGGGCGCCCTGTTCCATGAGCGTGCGCGCCCAGCGCGCGTTGTCGGCCAGCAGGCGCGTGGTGGCGGGCGTGGGTTGCAGCGTGGCCAGCGTGGCACGGTCCACGCCGTGGGCGGCGCAGTCGGCGTCGGTGAGGTAGTGGCGCCCGCGCGGAATGTCCACGCTCAGGTCCTGCCAGAAGTTGATGAGCTGCAGGGCGGAACAGATGGCGTCGCTTTGTGCCAGGGCCTGGGCGTCCGCCACGCCGTACAGGTGCAGCAGCAGCCGTCCCACGGGGTTGGCCGAGCGGCGGCAGTAGTCGAGCAGGGCTGTGCGGTCGGCGTACGTGGCGCCGTCGCGGGTTTTCTCCACGTCCTGCACGAAGGCGCTGAGCAGGTCGTCGAGCAGTGCCACGGGCAGGCCATGCTGGCGCAGCACACCCTGCAGGGGGCCAAACACGGTGGCCCAGCGCGTGCCCGGCGCTGCGCCTGCGGCCACGGCGGCCAGTTCGGCGCGGTAGGCCGCCAGGTCGTGCAGGCGCTGGGCCGGCGTAGCGTCGCCTTCGTCGGCGATGTCGTCGGCGGTGCGCGCAAAGGCGTAGAGCGCCGCGATGGGCGCGCGCAGGTGCGGCGGGCACAGCAGCGAGGCGACGGGGAAATTTTCGTAATGCGTCACCGGCGCTGCCGTGGCGGGTACGGCCGGGGGCGGGGTCTGGGGCGATGAGGGTGGGGCGTTCACGGCACGGATTGTCGCCGTGCGTGGCCGCTTTGGTCTTGACAAGGGGGCTGGGGCTACTTAGATTACTAACCAGTCAGTCATTAATTTCACCTTCTTTGTCCATCATGCGTTTTCCCTCCGCGTTGGTGCGGCCCCGTGCGGGGCTTTTTTTACGGCCGGGCCGTGTCCGGTCCTCCCGCAGTGCTGCTGCCTGGCTGTGTGCGGTGGCGGCGGCTGCGCTGGCGACGGGGTGTACGCGCCCGGAGCCACCGCCCGAGCCAGTACGCGCCGTCAAGCTGCTGACGGTGGGCGAGGGGGACTTACAGGCGCAGCGCGAGTTCGCCGGCGAGGTGCGGGCGCGTGTGGAGTCGCGCCTGTCCTTTCGCGTGGCGGGCAAGCTGGTGCAGCGCCACGTCGAGCTGGGCCAGGCTGTGAAGCCCGGCCAGCTGCTGGCCCAGCTGGATGCGCAGGACTATGTGCTGGCGCTGGACGCCGCGCGCGCCCAGGTGGCCGCGGCCGTGACCCAGCGCGACCTGGCGGCGGCGGATTTCAAGCGCTTTGCCCAGCTCAAGGCGCAGAACTTCATCAGCGGTGCCGAACTGGAGCGGCGTGAGGCGACGCTCAAGTCGGCGCAGGCGCAGCTCGACCAGGCCCAGGCCCAGGTGGCCGCGCAGGGCAACCAGCAGGCCTATACGCGGTTGGTGGCCGACGTGGCCGGCGTGGTGACGGGCATCGAGGCCGAGCCGGGTCAGGTGCTGTCGGCCGGCACGACGGTAGTGCGCATCGCCCAGGACGGCGCGCGCGACGTGGTGTTTTCCGTGCCCGAGGACCAGGTGGCGCGTGTGCGCGTGGGCCAGGACGTGCAGGTGCGCACATGGTCTGGCGGCGCGCCGTTCAACGGCAAGGTACGCGACGTGGCGGCCAGCGCCGACCCAGTGACGCGCACCTACCTGGTCAAGGTGGCGGTGGCCGGTGCGCAGGTACCGGCGCTGGGGTCTACCGTGTATGCGCTGCCGGCGGCGCTGTCGCAGGTGGGGCAAAAGGCGCTCAAGCTGCCCACCAGTGCACTGCGCCAGGACGGGCAGCAGACGGCGGTGTGGGTGTACGACGCAGCGGCGGGCACGGTGCGCTCGCAGCCCATCGAGATCGCCGCGGCCGATGGCAACGAGGTGGTGGTGCGTGGCGGGCTGGCGCCCGGCATGCAGGTGGTGGCGACGGGCGTGCATGTGCTGGCGCCCGGGCAGAAGGTCAGCGTTTATCAGCCTAAAACGGCTCCAACGCCCGCTAGCAAAGCGCCAGCAGCTACTGATTCGGTAGCGCCCGCCAACCCGCCGCAGTGAGGCCCGCATGACGCCAGTGCAAGCCAAGCAGGGCTTCAACCTGTCCAAGTGGGCGCTCGACCACGCCGCGCTCACGCGCTACCTGATGGTGGTGCTGATGGTGCTGGGCATCGCCGCCTATTTCCAGCTCGGGCAGGACGAAGACCCCCCGTTCACCTTTCGTGCCATGGTGGTGCGCACCTACTGGCCCGGCGCCACGGCGCAGCAGGTGGCCGAGCAGGTGACCGACAAGATCGAGCGCACGCTGCAGGAGGTGCCTTACGCCGACAAGATCCGCAGCTACTCCAAGCCGGGGGAGTCGCAGATCATTTTCCAGATCAAGGATTCTTCGCGCCCCAGCGAGGTGGCCAACGTCTGGTACCAGGTGCGCAAGCGTGTGGGCGACATGCGCTACACGCTGCCGCAGGGCATCCAGGGGCCGTTCTTCAACGATGACTTCGGCGACGTCTACGGCGTGATCTACGCGCTGGAGGCCGACGGCTTCAGCTACGCCGAGGCCAAGGAGTTTGCCGACGACGTGCGCCAGCGGCTGCTGCGTGTGCCCGACGTGGCCAAGGTGGAACTGTTCGGCGTACAGGACGAGAAGCTGTTCATCGAGATTCCGCAAAAGCGCCTGGCCCAGCTCGGTCTGGACATGAACCAGGTGCTGGCCCAGCTGGGCCAGCAGAACGCGGTGGAGAGTGCCGGTACGGTGCAGACGCCGCACGATCAGGTGCAGGTGCGCGTGGGTGGGCAGTTCGGCGGGCCGGAGGATTTGCGCGCCATGCCGATACGCGGCGCCTCGGGGGCACAGCTGCGCCTGGGCGATATCGCCACCGTCACGCGCGGGTACGTCGACCCGGCCACGGTGAAGGTGCGCCACCAGGGGCGCGAAGTGGTGGCGCTGGGGGTGTCGATGGCCAAGGGGGGCGACATCATCCGCCTGGGCAAGGCCCTGGGCGAGGCCACGGCCCAGATCGAGAAGACGCTGCCGGCCGGCGTGCGGCTGGTGAACGTGCAGGACCAGCCCCAGGCCGTGGTGCGCTCGGTGAACGAGTTCATCAAGGTGCTGATCGAGGCCGTGGTGATCGTGCTGGCCGTGAGCTTCATCAGCCTGGGGCTGCACAAGCGCCCCGGCAACCACCCGCTGTGGCGCCGCTGGACGCTGGACATGCGCCCTGGGCTGGTGGTGGGGATCACCATTCCGCTGGTGCTGGCCGTCACGTTCCTGGCCATGTGGTACTGGGGCATCGGGCTGCACAAGATCTCGCTGGGCTCGCTCATCATCGCGCTGGGCTTGCTGGTGGACGACGCCATCATTGCCGTGGAGATGATGGTGCGCAAAATGGAAGAGGGCTACGACAAGGTGCGCTCGGCCACTTTTGCTTACGAGATCACGGCCATGCCCATGCTCACCGGCACGCTCATCACGGCAGCGGGTTTCCTGCCCATCGGCATCGCCAAATCCACGGTGGGCGAATACACCTTTGCCATCTTCGCCGTGACGGTGATCTCGCTGGTTTTGTCGTGGATCGTGTCGGTCTATTTCGTGCCTTATCTGGGCACGCTGCTGCTCAAGGTGCCGCCGCATGTGCCCGACATGGTGGCAGGGCGCGAAGAGCCGCACGAGATGTACGACACGCCGTTTTACGTGACCTTCCGCCGCCTGGTGAACTGGTGCGTAGAGCACCGCTGGCTCACCATCGGCGCCACACTGCTGACTTTCGCGCTGGGCCTGTGGGGCATGGGCAAGGTGCAGCAGCAGTTCTTCCCGGATTCGAGCCGTCCCGAGGTGCTGGTCGATCTCTGGCTGCCCGAGGGCAGTTCGTTCGCCGCGAACGAGGAGGTGGCGCGGCGCGTGGAGACGGTGCTGCGCGCGCAGCCTGGGGTGCAAACGGTGAGCGCCTGGGTGGGCTCCGGGGTGCCGCGTTTTTACCTGCCGCTGGACCAGGTGTTTCCGCAGACCAACGTGTCGCAGTTCATCGTGCTGCCCCAGGACTTGAAGGCGCGCGAAACGCTGCGCATGGCCCTGCCCGCGTTGCTGGCGCAGGAATTTCCCGAAGTGCGTGCACGCGTCAAGCTGCTGCCCAATGGGCCGCCGGTGCCGTACCCGGTGCAGTTCCGCGTGGTCGGGCCCGACCCGGCGCAGCTGCGTGTGCGCGCCGACGAGGTCAAGTCCATGCTGCGCGAGAGTCCGCAGATGCGCGGCGTGAACGACAACTGGAACGAGTCGGTCAAGGTGCTGCGCCTGGAGATCGACCAGGACAAGGCGCGCGCGCTGGGCGTGTCCAGCCAGTCCATCGCGCAGGCCACACGCACCACGGTGCTGGGCACCACAGTGGGGCAGTACCGCGAGGGTGACAAGCTGATTGACATCGTGCTGCGCCAGCCGTTGGACGAGCGTGCCGCCATTACCGACCTGGCCAACGCCTACGTAGGCACCTCCAACGGCCGCGCCATACCGCTGACACAGATTGCCAAGCCGCGCATGGCCTGGGAGCCTGGCGTAATGTGGCGCGAGGGCCGCGAGTACGCCATCACGGTGCAGGGCGACGTGGTGGAGGGACTGCAGGGCGCCACGGTGACCCATGCTCTGCTGCCAGGCTTGCGCGCGCTGGAGGGGCAGTGGCACGCCGCAGGTGGCACGGCCTACCGCATTGAGGTGGCCGGCGCCGTCGAGGAAAGCGCCAAGGGTTCGTCCTCGATCGCGGCGGGGCTCCCCGTCATGCTGTTCATCACCTTCACGCTGCTGATGTTGCAGCTGCACAGCTTCAGCCGCGCGATGCTGGTATTCCTGACCGGTCCGCTCGGAATTGCCGGGGTGGCCGCAGCGTTGCTGGTGTTGGGACGGCCTTTCGGCTTTGTGGCGCTGCTGGGGGTGATCGCGCTCATGGGCATGATCCAGCGCAACTCGGTGATCCTGATCGACCAGATTGAGCTCGACCGTGCGCGCGGTGTCCCGGCGTGGGACGCCATCATCGAGGCGGCCGTGCGCCGGTTGCGCCCCATCGTACTCACGGCGGCGGCAGCAGTGCTGGCCATGATTCCGCTGTCACGCAGCGTGTTCTGGGGCCCCATGGCCGTGGCCATCATGGGCGGGCTCGTGGTGGCGACGGTGCTGACCCTGCTGGCGCTGCCAGCCATGTATGCGGCGTGGTTCCGGGTGCGCCGACCCGGTCCGGAGGAGGTCGCCATAGCGCGCAGCACGCAGATAGCACATTAATTTACGGGGCTTTGCTTACAACCAGCTAAAATCACTGGTTGACCCCATTCACGCAGGCGGCATTTCATGGCCGCCTGTTTGTTTGCAAAACCAGCGCGGGTGGCGAAATTGGTAGACGCACCAGGTTTAGGTCCTGACGCCAGCAATGGTGTGGGGGTTCGAGTCCCCCCCCGCGCACCACGAGACTTGGCGGAGTCGCAGCGCGCCACTTGGCTGCCGGCACCATCTACATCCTCGATCCGATACTAGGAACACAAATGGCCGTTACTGTTGAAACCCTTGAAAAGCTTGAGCGCAAGATCACGCTGAGCCTGCCCCTGACCACCATCCAGACTGAAGTCGACGCCCGCCTCAAGCGCCTGGCCCGTACCGTGAAGATGGATGGCTTCCGTCCCGGCAAGGTGCCCCTGAGCGTGGTGGCCCAGCGCTATGGCTACTCGGTGCAGTACGAAGTGCTGAACGACAAGGTCGGCGAGGCCTTTGCGCAGGCTGCCAACGAGGCCCAGCTGCGCGTGGCTGGCCAGCCACGCATCACCGAGAAGGAAGGCGCGCCCGAAGGCCAAGTGACCTTTGACGCTGTGTTCGAGGTGTTTCCCGAAGTGAAGATTGCCGACCTGTCGGACGCTGAGGTCGAGCGCCTGTCCGCTGAAGTGGACGAAGCTGCCATCGAAAAGACCCTGGACATCCTGCGTAAGCAGCGCCGCACGTTCGCCCAGCGCGCCCAAACGGCCCCCGCCGAAGATGGTGACCGCGTGACGGTGGACTTCGAAGGCAAGATCGATGGCGAGCCCTTCCAGGGCGGCAAGGCCGAGGACTTCCAGTTTCTGGTCGGCGAAGGCCAGATGCTCAAGGAATTTGAGGATGCCGTGCGTGGCATGAAGGCGGGCGAGAGCAAGACCTTCCCGCTGGCCTTCCCTGAGGACTATCACGGCAAGGATGTGGCCGGCAAGACAGCCGACTTCCTGGTGACGTTGAAGAAGATCGAGGCCGCCAACCTGCCCGAGGTGAATGAGCAGTTCGCCAAGACCCTCGGCATCGCTGACGGTACCGTGGAAGGCCTGCGCGCCGACATCAAGAAAAACCTTGAGCGCGAAGTGAAGTTCCGTCTGATGGCACGCAACAAGCAGGCCGTGATGGACGCCCTGGTGGCTAAGGCCGAGCTGGATTTGCCCAATGCAGCCATCCAGGCCGAGATCGCCCGTCTGCTGGAAGGCGCGCGCGCCGATCTGAAGCAGCGCGGCATCAAGGATGCCGATAAGGCCGAGATCCCCGATGACATCTTCCGTCCCCAGGCAGAGCGCCGCGTGCGCCTGGGCCTGGTACTGGCGGAACTGGTGCGTGCCAACGCGCTGCAGGCCACGCCTGAGCAGCTCAAGGCCCACATTGATGAGCTGGCCGCCAGCTATGAAAAGCCTGAGGACGTGGTGCGCTGGTACTTCGGCGACCGCCAGCGTCTGGCCGAAGTCGAGGCTGTCGTGGTGGAAAACAACGTCACCAGCTTCGTTCTGGGCAAGGCCAAGGTCACCGACAAGGCCGTTTCCTTCGAAGAACTGATGGGCCAGCAGGGCTGAGTCTTGAGAAGCCCGGGACGGTCGCAACAGGCGCTGTCCCCGGATTCTTGTTGTTTCCAGGGGCTTGTGCTTTGGCGCACAAGCCCCAATTCATTTCTGGGTACAGTACGCGCCGTACTGGTTGGACTGGAGAAAACATGAGCGCATTGGATACACAGAACCTGGGCCTGATTCCCATGGTCATTGAGCAGTCGGGCCGTGGCGAGCGG
Organism: Paenacidovorax caeni; assembly: GCF_001298675.1. GTDB lineage: Bacteria > Pseudomonadota > Gammaproteobacteria > Burkholderiales > Burkholderiaceae_C > Paenacidovorax > Paenacidovorax caeni. Next base: position 6,965 of record NZ_CYIG01000037.1, on the reverse strand, counting down.
TCGTACGACATCTACTCGCGCCTGCTCAAGGAGCGGGTGGTCTTCCTGGTTGGGCCGGTCAATGACCAGTCTGCCAACCTGGTGGTGGCACAGCTGCTGTTCCTGGAAAGCGAGAATCCGGACAAGGATATTTCGTTTTACATCAACTCTCCGGGCGGTTCGGTCAGCGCCGGCCTGGCGATTTTTGACACCATGAACTTCATCAAGCCCGATGTTTCGACGCTGTGCACGGGCATGGCGGCCAGTATGGGCGCGTTCCTGCTGGCGGCCGGGACCAAGGGCAAACGTTTCGCGCTGCCCAATTCCAAGGTGATGATTCACCAACCCCTTGGCGGCATGCAGGGCCAGGCCACCGAGATCGAGATCCATGCGCGCGAAATCCTGAAGACGCGTGAGCAGCTCAACCAGATCCTTGCAGAGCGCACGGGCCAGCCGTTAGAAAAGATCCAACAGGACACCGAGCGTGATTACTACCTGAGCGCCGCCGAGGCGCAGTCCTATGGCCTGGTGGACCAGGTCATCGAAAAGCGCGCCTGAGGGGGGGCGCACCAAGCGGTGTTTCCCCTGCGGGGAACGCCGTTTTTATTTCGCTATCATCCCCCGACCAACGTATTCAGTGACAAGGCATTGCCCCCATGGCCGAGAAAAAAGGCTCCTCCAGCGAGAAAACCCTCTACTGCTCTTTTTGCGGCAAGAGCCAGCATGAAGTGAAGAAGTTGATCGCCGGTTCGTCGGTTTTTATTTGCGACGAATGCATTGGCCAGTGCAACGAAATTATCCGTGACGAGCTGCCTGCAGGCGGCGCTGTTGCTGATGTGCGCGGCGATCTGCCGACGCCCGCAGAAATTAAGACCAACTTAGACAACTACGTCATCGGTCAGGAGAAGGCCAAGCGCACGCTGGCCGTGGCGGTCTACAACCACTACAAACGCCTGCGCTACAAAGATAAGGCGGGCAAGGATGAGGTGGAGCTCTCCAAGAGCAACATCCTGTTGATCGGCCCCACGGGCTCGGGCAAGACCCTGCTGGCGCAGACCCTTGCGCGCCAGCTTGATGTGCCCTTCGTCATGGCCGATGCGACGACGCTGACGGAAGCCGGCTATGTTGGCGAGGATGTGGAGAACATCATCAGCAAGCTGCTGCAAAGCTGCAACTATGACGTGGAGAAAGCGCAGCGCGGCATCGTCTACATCGATGAAATTGACAAGATCTCGCGCAAGTCGGACAACCCAAGCATTACGCGCGATGTATCGGGCGAGGGGGTGCAGCAGGCCTTGCTGAAGCTGATCGAAGGCACCATGGCCAGCGTGCCGCCACAGGGCGGGCGTAAGCACCCTAACCAGGACTTCCTGCAGATCGATACAACCAACATCCTGTTCATCTGCGGTGGTGCGTTTGCCGGACTGGAGAAGGTCATCGAGAACCGCACCGAGGCTTCTGGCATCGGCTTTGGCGCTGCCGTGCGTAGCAAGCAGCAGCGTTCCATCTCCGAGGTGTTCCAAGACATCGAGCCCGAGGATTTGATCAAGTTCGGCATCATTCCCGAACTGGTGGGGCGGATGCCCGTGGTGACCTCGCTGGCCGAGCTGAGCGAAGACGCACTGGTGCAGATTCTCACGGAGCCCAAGAACGCCTTGGTCAAGCAGTACAGCAAGCTGCTGTCCATGGAGGGCGTGGAGCTGGAGATTCGCCCCGCAGCGTTGAAGGCAATTGCCCGCAAGGCGCTCGCCCGTAAGACGGGGGCGCGTGGATTGCGCTCGATCCTTGAGCAGGCCCTGATAGGCACCATGTTTGATCTGCCTAACGCTGCGAATGTGGAAAAGGTGGTGGTGGATGAATCCACGATCGAGGAAAGCAAGCCACCGCTGCTCGTGTACCGCGAGGCCGCCAAGACGGCCTGACGGGATTGCCGCGAAGCTTTTGCGCCACCATCTTGGTACATGCCTCCTGAGGGAGGCGTGTGCTTCTCACTTGCCATGGCTGGTATTTCGGTACCAGCGGGTTGAAGAATTTTCCGCTGCGTGTTGTGACACGTAGCGACTCATGAGGTTTGCCATGTCTGGACATACCCCCTTGCCCTCCGCGCCTGTCGAATTGCCCCTGCTGCCGCTGCGCGATGTGGTCGTTTTTCCCCACATGGTGATCCCGCTATTTGTGGGGCGCCCTAAGAGCATCAAGGCCCTGGAACTTGCCATGGAAGCTGACCGGCGCATCATGCTGGTGGCCCAGAAGGCTGCTGCCAAGGACGAGCCTTCGGCCTCCGATATGTTCGACATGGGCTGTGTGTCGACGATCTTGCAGATGCTCAAGCTGCCAGACGGCACGGTGAAGGTGCTGGTCGAGGGGCAGCAGCGTGCGCAGGTACAGGGCATTGCTGACGAGGAGACGCACTTTGTAGCCAGCGTCTTGCCCGTTGCAGAGGTGTCTGGAGACGATGATGGCAAGCCTAGCGAGATTGAGGCATTGCGCCGTGCGGTGATGCAGCAGTTTGACCAATACGTCAAATTGAATAAGAAGATCCCGCCCGAGATCCTGACATCGATTGCCAGTATCGATGACCCGGGCCGTTTGGCCGATACCATCGCAGCCCATCTGCCGCTCAAGCTTGAGAACAAACAGGCTGTACTCGACCTTGCCCTGGTTAAGGAGCGGCTGGAAAACCTGTTTGAACAAATTGACCGCGAGGTCGATATCCTTAACGTGGATAAGCGCATCCGCGGCCGCGTTAAGCGCCAGATGGAAAAGAGCCAGCGTGACTTCTACCTGAATGAGCAGGTCAAGGCCATTCAGAAGGAGCTGGGCGAAGGTGAGGAAGGCGCTGATGTCGAGGAGATCGAGAAAAAGATCAAGGCTGCGCGCATGCCCGCCGAGGCGCGTAAGAAAGCCGAGGCCGAGTTGAAGAAGCTCAAGCTGATGTCGCCGATGTCAGCGGAAGCATCGGTGGTACGCAACTACATTGACGTACTCACAGGCTTGCCGTGGAGCAAGAAGACCAAGATCAAGCACGATCTGCTGAACGCGGAATTGGTATTGAACGAAGACCATTACGGCCTTGAAAAAGTCAAGGATCGCATCATGGAGTACCTCGCGGTACAGCAGCGCGTGGATAAGGTGAAGGCGCCCATCTTGTGCCTCGTCGGTCCACCGGGTGTCGGCAAGACTTCTCTGGGTCAGTCCATCGCCAAAGCCACGGGCCGCAAGTACGTCCGCATGGCGCTTGGAGGCATGCGCGATGAGGCAGAGATTCGTGGTCATCGTCGCACCTATATCGGTGCCATGCCCGGAAAAGTGTTGCAGAGCCTCAACAAGGTAGGAACGCGCAACCCGCTGTTCCTACTCGATGAGATTGATAAGCTGGGCACGGATTTTCGGGGTGATCCCTCAAGCGCGTTGCTGGAAGTACTGGATCCAGAGCAAAACCACACATTTGCTGACCACTATGTGGAGGTCGATTTCGACTTGTCGGATGTGATGTTCGTTGCCACCAGCAACTCGATGAATATTCCTCCGGCACTCCTAGACCGTATGGAGGTCATTCGCCTCTCGGGTTACACCGAGGACGAGAAAACCAGCATCGCCATGAAGTACCTGCTGCCCAAGCAAATGGGCAACAACGGCGTGAAGGACGCGGAGCTGCAGGTTACCGAAGCCGCTGTGCGCGACATCGTGCGCTACTACACGCGTGAAGCGGGCGTCCGCTCATTGGAGCGCGAACTGTCGAAAATCTGTCGCAAGGTGGTCAAGGGGCTGCAGTTGAAGAAACTGGAGCCGCAGGTCGTAGTGACTGCCGAAAATCTGGCTGACTATCTTGGCGTACGCAAGTACAGCTATGGCCGGGCAGAGCAGCAGAATCAAGTGGGGCAGGTTGTCGGTCTGGCTTGGACGGAGGTTGGAGGGGACCTTCTGACGATCGAAACGGCGACGATGCCTGGCAAAGGCAACATTACACGCACGGGCTCGCTGGGTGATGTGATGAAAGAATCCGTCGAGGCTGCGCGCACTGTGGTGCGTAGCCGCGCACGGGTGCTAGGGATCAAGGACGAGGCTTTTGAAAAGCGCGACATTCATATCCATGTTCCTGACGGCGCCACACCCAAGGATGGCCCTAGCGCAGGCATTGCCATGGCGACTGCGCTGGTGTCCGCGTTGACGGGAATTCCTGTCCGCGCTGACGTCGCCATGACTGGCGAAATCACGCTGCGTGGCGAGGTCACGGCGATCGGTGGCCTCAAGGAAAAGCTGCTCGCAGCACTGCGTGGCGGCATCAAGACGGTGCTGATCCCTGAGGAGAACGTGAAGGACCTGCAGGAGATTCCCGACAACGTGAAGAGCGGCTTGGAGATCGTCCCGGTCAAGTGGATCGACAAGGTGCTCGACGTGGCGCTCGAGTCCAAGCCTGTGCCTTTGACGGATGAAGAAGTGGCTGCAGCTACAGCAGCTGCCACGCAGAAGGTAGCTGCAGCCGATACCTTGAAGCACTGAATTCAAAAAATTCGGGAACAGGCGAGAAATTTGCGCTACAATTTACTCCATCGCAGCAAACGTTGTAGAATGTAGAGCTTCGGTAAGCGCGGGAATAGCTCAGTTGGTAGAGCGCAACCTTGCCAAGGTTGAGGTCGTCGGTTCGAGACCGATTTCCCGCTCCAGAAAATTAAAAATGAGATTTCACGATTTCGTTTTTTAAGGCGGCAAAGGCTTGGCGCGGTAGCAAAGCGGTTATGCCCCGGATTGCAAATCCGGTTAGCCCGGTTCGACTCCGGGCCGCGCCTCCAAGAGAGATATGCGTTATTGCGTTAGTTTTTTGAAAATTTGTAGCTGACATTTTGATGTTGTGCTAAAATAAATAACTCATTTGATTGGGTTGTCTGCGGGAATAGCTCAGTTGGTAGAGCGCAACCTTGCCAAGGTTGAGGTCGTCGGTTCGAGACCGATTTCCCGCTCCAATTTATGGTCTGCAGACTTCCACTGACGTCTGTAAGTCATTGAAAAGAGGAGCTTCGGCTCCTTTTTTCATTCCAGCAAAAGCCACGGAAATCCACCTACAGCCAGCGTTTTTGAGGTCAAAATCAAGGCCAAAGAATGCGGGTGGTGCCGGTTCCGGGTTGTTGCTGGGGTTGGATCGGGATGGCCAGCAGCATCTAGCCTAAGTCTCACGACTTAGGAGTTTGATGATGGCACTCTCTGATCTGACCGTGCGGCAAGCCAAGGCCGCCAAGAAAACCTACAGCATCCCCGATACCGATGGCCTCGGCCTGGTGGTCGCCCCCACCGGCGGCAAATCGTGGCACCTGCGTTACTACTGGCTCGGCAAACAAAGACGCATCTCCCTGGGCAACTATCCCGAGATCGGCCAGCGCGAAGCCCGCACCTTGCGCGACGAAGCCCGGGCGCTCCTGTCCCAAGGCATCAACCCCCACACTGACCGTAAGCAGAAGCGGCACGCGGTCAAGTTGGCCTCGGACTACACGTTCAAGGCTGTCTTCGATGCCTGGTTCGAGCACCGCGCCAAGGAACTCAAGGAAGGCAGGAACAGCACGCTGTCGCAGATCAAGCGGATCTTCGAGAAAGACGTGCTGCCCAGCCTCAAGCAGATGTCGATCTATGACATTCGCCGGCCGCAGCTCCTGGGCGTCCTGGCGCGGATCGAAAAGCGCGAGGCGTTCACCACTGCAGAGAAGGTCCGTACCTGGCTGGGACAGTTGTTCCGCTACGCGCTGGTCATTGTCGAGGGCATGGAGGCCAATCCGGCTACTGACCTGGACGTGGTGGCCGAGCCCAAGCCCGCGGTGACCCACAACCCCTACCTGCATCTGCCTGAGCTTCCCGAGTTCCTCCAGAAGCCCAGGCTCTACAACCCGCGCGGCTGGCAAACCCAGCTTGGTATCCGCCTGCTGTTCTTGACCGGCGTGCGCACCGGCGAGCTGCGGCTGGCGACCCCGGATCAGTTCGACCTCGACCGCGGCCTGTGGATCATCCCGCCGCAGATCGTCAAGCAGCTGCAGGACGAGATGCGCAAGGCCGGCAAGCGCCCACAGGACGTGCCGCCCTACATCGTGCCGCTCTCCGTCCAGGCCATCGAGATCGTGCGCTATCTGCTCGGGGTGATGCGGCCGGCGCAGCGCCACCTGCTGACGCACCGGAGCGAATTCAAGAAGCGCATCAGCGAGAACACCCTCAACGCCGCCTTGAAGCGGATGGGCTACGAGGACAAACTGACCGGCCACGGTATTCGCGGAACCATCTCGACGGCCCTCAACGAAATCGGCTATCCCAAGATTTGGGTGGACGCGCAGCTTTCGCATTCCGACCCCAACAAGGTGAGTTCGGCCTACAATCACGCCAAGTACGTGGAACCGCGCCGCCGGATGATGCAGGACTGGGCCGACCGGGAACTTCTCAAAACCCATCCGCTCTCTTCCTGACCCGAGAAGCCTGACCCGCCCCTTGCCATGATCACGCCCCGCAGCGCCCTGAAGTTCGATCTGTTCGCCGAGGCCTCGCGCCAGCACAAGAGAGACGAGGTGGGCGATCCGCTGCAGGTGATCGCGCGGCACATCGACTTCGCAGCCCTGGCCGGGCTGGTGGATGCCTTGATCGAGCGCGGCGATGGCCGCAAGGGCGGGCGGCCCGCCTACCCCACCGAGGTGATGGTGCGCATCCTGGTCTTGAAGCGCCTGTACAACCTGTCCGATGAACAGATGGAGTACCAGTTGCTGGATCGGGCGAGCTACCAGCGCTTTTGCCTGCTGCAGGATGCGATGAACGTGCCGGACCGCAACACGATCTGGCGCTTCGGCGAGCGGCTGGGCGTGGATGGGGCCACGGTGCTGTTCCAGGGAGTGGATGCGCAACTGCACCGCCATGGCTACATGGCCCGGGGCGGACAAGCCATCGATGCGACGCTGGTGCCCGCGCCGCGCCAGCGCCTGGACAGGCAGGAGCGCGAGGCCCTGGCCGAAGGCAGA
>NZ_CYIG01000036.1 GCF_001298675.1 Paenacidovorax caeni | reverse complement strand
GAAGTCCCCTCGAATTCCTGAGCCAGTCAGAAGTAGAGGTTGGGGAACAGTTTGACACGGTACTCGACCGGTGGGATGCGGCCAAGGGCTTCATGGGGCCGGTGGTGGTTGTAGCGGTGCAGCCAGTCCGCTGTCATGTCTCGAACCTCCGTCAAGGAGTCGAACACGTAGCAGTCCAGCACCTCGGTGCGGTAGGTCTTGTTAAAGCGTTCAACATAAGCGTTCTGCGTGGGTTTGCCGGGCTGGATGTGCTGCAAGGCGATGCCTTTGCTCTGCGCCCATTGAGCCAGCGCATTGGCGATGAACTCCGGGCCGTTGTCCAGGCGAATCGACAGCGGCGCGCCGCGCACCTCCACCAACTCGTTCAAAGCTCGGATGACACGAGCGGCAGGCAGGCTGGTGTCGACCTCAATGCGCAGGCCTTCGCGGTTGAATTCATCGATGACGTTGAATGTGCGAAACCTGCGGCCAGACCACAGCGCATCAGACATGAAATCGCAACTCCAACCCTGGTTGGGCTGGCCTGCAGCCTGCAGCGGTTGCTTGATGCGCGCCGGCAGCCGTTTCTTGCCACGCCGCGGCAGGTTCAACCGCAGCTCACAGTACACACGCCAGAGCACCGTCTTGCCCCACGGCTTGCCCTGGTAGCGAGCGCTGTCATACAGCAGCCCGAAGCCGTGGCGCGGATTCAGCGCTATGTAGGCCTGAATGAAGGTGATGACCCCGGAGTCGTCGCGTGCAACGGGCCGGTAGCGCAGCGTGGAGCGGGCAATGCCGCTGGCCTGGCAGGCGCGGCGTTGGCTCATGCCGTGCTCGACCATAAGACCTTGGACAACCATCTCGCGACGCTCCGGGGTCAGAGCTTTCGGTCAACGACATCCTTGAGAGCGTGGTGCATCAGCGCCAGGTCGGCGTACATGCGCTTGAGCTTGGCGTTCTCGTCCTGCAACTGGCGCAGTTGGGCCAGGTGCGAGACCGTCATGCCCGAGAACTGGCTCTTCCACTTGTAGTAGGTCGGCTCGCTCACGCCATGCTTCCTGCATGTCTCGGCGACCTTGGCGCCCAGCTCGACCTCCTTGAGGATGCCGACTATCTGAGCTTCGCTGAATCTGGATTTCTTCATGTAGAGACTCCGTGGGGTTGGATTCTCTACTTCCACCTGGTTCAGGTTTTCAAGGGGACTTCACGTTGACTGCGCAGTTGCGGGTTGCGTTGTCGGGCTGCGTGGCGCCAGTAACACGACGGGGCCATCTGCAGCACCCGGCAGATGGGCTCGTCCCCGTAGTCATCACGGTGGCGGTCGATGTAGGCCTTCACGATTTGAGTCGGCGGTCGAGCTCCGCCTGCGCGAAAAACGCGCTGGCCGTCTTCAGGATGTCGTTGGCCCGGCGCAATTCCTTGACCTAACGCTCCAGTTCCTTGATGCGCAGGGCGTCTGCAGTGGTGGTGCCGGGGCGCTGGCCGCTGTCGACATCGGCCTTCTTGACCCAGTCGTTCAAGGTCTGCGGCGCGCAGCCAATCTTGGGTGCAATCGATTCAATGGCTGCCCACAGCGACGGGTAGTCGGCTCGGTGCTCCTGCACCATGCGCACGGCGCGCTCGCGCACTTCCGGGGAGAACTTCGGTGACTTGTTCATGGCTCCATCTTCTCAAGAGTTGGAGCCTCCTCAAAACCATGGGCGGTTCAACTTCTCTGTGCACTGGATTTGCGGGGGGATTACCGTCAGGAGCCACCCCAAAATCCTGGACGATTCAGATCGACCAAGCATCCAGCCAAACGTCCAACCCTGTACCCTCCAACATCCATTGCCGGCGGACGGCAGTGTGCAGGGCGTCCCCCGCCTTGGCGGCCGCATCGAGATCGCGAGCGTGCATGCGAATAGCATCCACCCAATCCTTGAACCGATTACGCACTTTTGTTACCGGCAAGCTCGTGCGCCGATACGGCCCCACGTCACTGCAAACGACTGGATAGCCGCAAGCGCCATATTCAAGGAGCTTGAGCTGACTCTTGCACTGATTGAAAAGGTTGTCCTCCAGAGGCGCAATCGCAAGATCCAGGTTCAGGGCCGCCAGACGCGCGGGGTAGCGGCCTATGGGACCACCTCGGTGGTACTCGTGAACGTACGGCAGCAAAGCGTCGGGGCACAAGCCAAAGAAGACCCATTCCACTTCCTGCACTAACTCTCGCACAACATCTATCACCAAGGCCAAATCGCCCGAATGTCCCACACCGCCAGCCCAGCCCACCCGGGGCTTTGCGGACTGGCGGCGCATGGGTGTCAATGCACTCCACCACGAAGGAGGAAGCCTGTTTTCCACCACCCGGATGTCCGCGTGCAAGCCCGCAAAGGCTTCCGCCAGGGGGTCGGTGGAAACGACAAAACGATCCACATAGCCCAGCCCCCGGCGCAGTGCTTTAAGCACATCGCGCGGCAGAGCGTGGCGATGCGCATTCTGCAAAGGCAGATTGGGTAGGTAGTCATCGAGCTCATACACCTTAAACGCGCGCGAAAAAGTATGTATTCGGCGCATGGCTTCGATCTGCCTTTCGCCAATCTGCCTTTGAAGCACGATCACGTCAGGCACATAGCGTTCGAGCTCAGGCGGATCCAACGGGGCCACCGCGTAACCCCCTTCAATGCGTCCGGCAGCATGCAATGCCCGCCATGGCTGGATGACCCGGTAATGCCCGCTGCCCTGCACATCGGCAGGATGCGCCAGTATCCGCGGGCCGCATGAAGGAGCTCCTGTGGGCATACGAAGATGCGGCTCGATCTCGTAGCCCTTGCCGTACAAGGTGAAGTGCCGATGGTAGGCCGGGTCGTGTGCTAGCGCCGGGAGCCATTTCGCGTACATCGCGTCCTGCTCGGCGGCAAACCGTTGGCGCTTAGCCTCATCGGCAGCAGAGCCCACGCTTTTCTGGCTCACGCTGCCTACATGCATCATGAGCGCGTGCGGCGTCCACACCACGAGGTGACCTGACTGCCTTATCTTGAGACACAGGTCGATATCGTTGTAGGAAACTTTAAAGTCACCCTCATCCAAACCACCCACTGCCTCGTAAAGCGACTTGCGCACCATGAGGCATGCGCCAGTCACGGCGCTCAGATTCTGATCCACCAGCAATCTGTGCATGTCGCCCGGTGCATCCAGCGCAGCACCGTTGTAAGGATGGTCCGCAGGCCCATTCAGTCCCAAGACCACCCCGGCGTGCTGCACATTCCCATCAGGGTAAAGCAGCTTCGCACCGACAATGCCCACCTCGGGGCGCTGCGCGTGATTGAGCATCGCGTCGAGCCAGTCTTCCTGCAGCACCGCCGTGTCGTTGTTGAGCAGCAGCAGGTATTCGCCTCGCGCTTGTCGTGCTGCCAGGTTGTTCATGGCCGAATAGTTAAACGGGTGCGGATAGCGCAGAACGCGCAGTTGGTCCACACCCATGCGCTCGATGCCATCCAGCCAGGCCTGCGCCTCGGGAGTGCTGCTGCCGTTGTCCACGATGAGCACTTCAAAGTTGCGATAGGCGGTATTGCCGAGCAGGGTCTCCACGCAACGCTGAAGCATCGGCAATTGATCCTTGGTCGGAATGATGACCGAAACCAGCGGTGCCTGCTCATGCCCATACAGCACACGGAAGGTGCCTGGTGCGCCATCCACCACTCGGGCGTTGACGTACCCGCGTCTGTGCAGGTGGGACAACACTGCCCGCCGAGCATCCTCGCTAGCGGACACGGTGGCAGGAGCGATGAGAAATGGCTCCGGTACATGCCCCAGGCTACCGAATTCACCACTTTCGGCCATGCGCAGTAAGGCGCCTAATTCAAACGCACCGCCATCCTCGGGGTCGAACCCGCCTATGGCCTCAAGTGCCTCGCGGTGGAAGAGCCAGTGCCGGCCCATCACCCCGGGAAAGCTCACGAGCAGGTCGAGATTGAAGTCCGGGCGGAACAAGGGCAGCACCCCCTTGCTCCCTGGAACCACCTCGTCCGCATAGACGGCCTTGAACGCGGGCGTTTGCAGCAACGCCTGGCGCACCATTTCCACCCCTGAAGGCAGGAACTGCGCCCCTGCGGGCACGCGCAACCACCATTGCTCTGCATGCTGCTTCATCAAGACCATGAGGTAGGCGTAACTACCCTCAGGCAGCACCGATACCGCTACGCCGGGCGGATAGCCCCCATCCAGCCCACGCAGGCTTCGCCGCGTGGATTCTGCCGCCTCACCCTCCTCACCTTCGATGACGATGTGGACAGTTGCTGCGCCCACCTCCTGCGACATGCGAAGGCGCGCGCCTTCGGGGTCGCGCCGCTCCAGCCATTGCGCGAAGGCATCGTGCCGAGACGAGGTGGCCTCCCGCTCGCGCCGCAGGTCCTCCAGCAGCGCTTGCGGCGGGCTTTGCAGAACGCGCCGCGTGGCCTCCAGATAGGCACGACCGAACTTAGCATCCGGTTCCAGATAGCAACCCTCGCCCCATTCGTTCCATGCGTTGATAAAGACGATGCGCTCATCGCCCGCTTGCTCATCGAGGGTACGAGCCACGGTGCGGCGCAGCCATTGTTCGTAGAGTTCGGGCGTGGAGCCATGGATGACTGTTGCGCCACCCTTGCGCCGACGAGCCGCGTTGTCCCACGCGGGCACAATGCCGCGAAAGCGCTTGTAGGCGGGGCGCGGCCTGCCCAGCCAATAATCTGGCAACTGTGTGTAGTCCACCAAGCTCATCTGTTTGTCACGCAGATCGCGCAGCGCCATTTCAGGCGCTAGGGCAGAGAAATTGACCTGGTGCGGCAAAAACTCGCACGCTGCATCGAAGCCTGCCGCGTCCGGAGGCACCGACTTGAAACTGTCCACAGCAACCAGGTAGACCTCACCCAGCCCCTCGCGGCGCCAGACCTCCCGCCATACGGCGACAGAACGAGCCACGTCCGGGATGATGTCGAGCCGGTAAACCATAATCAGTGGACGCCCATTCACGCGGATGTAGCGCGCATCGCGCAGGTAAGGCATCAAGTCCAGCGCAAAGCGTTCGTCAAGCTCCGGCGAATAGCTCTGGCGCATCAGCACCTGCTGCTCGCCACCGTCCCAGCGGCGCGTCCAGTTCTCGTTGGCCCAACACAGGCAAAACGGCAGGTCGATATCGGGGCGGTTCAGCAGTTGATCGACAGGCTTCTCCAGCAACCGCTGGCCATCGAACCAGTAGTAATAGAAGCAAAAGCCTTCCAGCCCATGCTCGCGCGCCAAGCGGGCCTGACGATCCAGCACATCGACATCGGAAAGGTCGTAGTAACCCATCTCCGCCGGCACACGCGGCTGGTAGTGGCCGTCAAACAGCGGCCGCCCTTCGCGCACATTACTCCATTCGGTGAAACCCTTTCCCCACCAGGCATCGTTTTCGGGGATAGCGTGGAACTGGGGCAGATGGAAGGCAATGGCGCGCACGGCAACCTGCATCGAAGGACGCCCCACTTCCTTTGGCTTCCTGTAGGCATCTAGGCCCCGCGTGATCTCGTACTGCACCTGGTGCAGCGCAGGATTCTCCACGCGCCAGGCTTCGTCCAGCAACGTCTGGGCTACGAGTGGCGTCTGCAGAGCCTTGCGATAGCTAGCCTGGATCGACTCCAGATTGTCCCTTTCGCTGATGCGTGAAGACACCTGTGCTTGTAAGGTGCGTCCCCGCCCTAGCCGCAATTCGTGGTTCCCGATGAGCGACTCCAAGTCGGCCCGGTAAGAGCTCGCCGAAAAATGAATCCAGCTGAAATCGTCCACGCTGAAGAGTTGTGGCGCCAGATGAGCACGGAAGGTCAGGGCGTCGACGTAAGCCAGTGTGGGCTTGGACAGCAGCATGGCCTGTTGCGCCGCGCCACCGGAATGGTTCGGAACAGAATCTAGGTAGATGTCGCACGCCGCGATGTATTGCAGCAACTCACGTTCGCTGACCGGGCTTAGCCAGTGCAAGCGCTGCGCGAAACGCTCGGCCAGGGAGTCCTGGAACCGCTCTGGCCGCAAGATGCCCACAACGACAAGATGCGCCTGCGGCGCGAGATCCAACACGGGGGCGACCAAATCCAGCAGCCCCATACCACGCACCGGGTAGTATTTGTGCTCGCTACCCGAAGACAGTAGCAGTGGCGCTCCTTCAGGCACGCCTAATTTCTCGCGCAGCGCTCTGCTGTCCGGGGGAGCTTCCTGCCCCAGCCACTCGGGCGAATTTCTGTACCACACGAGGTGCTCTGGAGACACCATGCGCTCTTGAGTCGCGATAGCCACCGCCGCCGGGCTGGTACTGCAGATGGCATGGGCACTTGGCATGCCAAGCGAGAATGAAAAAAAGGCATGGTCGATGTAGACCACTTGAAGCGTATCGCGCAGGCACGCCAGCGCAACAGCGCTAGTCACATCGTCCGGATGGATATTGGCAATGAGGAATGTTGCCCCGGCAAGCTGGTCACGCGCGTGACGGATGCGAGTCAAGGCATCATCCCCATCGGAAACCTCTGTACAAACAACTCGCCCTATTCGCACAAGTTCGTTAACCTGCTCCGGTACTGAACACCCTTTTTGCGCTGTCAGCACCAGTTGGAAACTATGTTTCTGATCAAGCTGCATCCAACGCCAAGCAATCTTGGAGTGCCCACCATAAGTGTGGATACTGGTCATCAGGAAGCCAACTTGTGCCCCGCAAAGCGGGGTGGTGGCGTAGCGGGCATTCACATGCAGGGCAATTTGTTCAATGAGCGACTCCATACGGCGGTCAAGAAAAACGCCTGTATGGTTTTTCCACGCGAACGTGGCGGCTGCTGATAGATAGGCAATCGCGTCACCAAACGCGCTTGTAGCCACGGCCTGCTGAGCCTGCACCACGAGGGCATCTAAGCGAGCTCGGTTGTCCTGATAATGATTCATCCGTCTTTCCATCGCGTATCCACTAAATGTCCGTTACCTATCTCACAATCCTCGTCCCGTCGAAAATTGCTTGGCGGATTCTCTCAGGCGAATTCCACATTACAGCATCCAACACCGACAACCCCGGCTCGAAGACATAGGCGCCGGCGTCATAGGTGAATTCGCTGAATTCCAGAAACTCTAGGTTTATGCCATGGCGGCGAAAGTCCTCGGGATTGAATAGTTCTCTGCCATTTGCTGGGTTAAGATAAGATTGCGCTCCAAGCTGACGTGCAATCTCGGGCGCCCACCCTCCTGGCCCATCGACGTCTTGTAAATCAAGGCCAAGCCGTGTGCATACCTGACAATTGAAATCAAGCCCCAGGTAGTCACACACTGAGGACAAGCCGCAGACATCCAGCGCGACCAGGGAATCGTCGCTTCCCAAGCGCTCGAAGCTTTCCTCGACCAGCGCAATAGCCCGCTCATAGTAGGGAGCACGCCGCCGGTAGTGGCTAAGCTTGCCCAGCAGGCTGCGGCGCACTTCGCGCGGCGCCCCTACTCGCGCCTGCCATATACGTAGGGTGATCGAGGAGTGCGCCAGAGGCGCATTCACATAAGTCCACCCCGACTGCGGATGCAAGATTCGATTGCGGTTCATCCACGACCGTGGGGTGTACTGACTGGCATCGAACACTATCCAACGATCCGTGTGGGCAATGAGCGCAAAATGCCCCACATAGGGGAAGAAATAAGGCTGCATAATGCCTAATCTCACGCGTGCACCTCCCCCTGTCCCGCCAGCACAGCCCGTACAAGCTGCGCATTCGTCTGTGCAGCCCGTACGACCGCGGTGATACGCGCTACGGCGGCTTCATCGACAGCCTGACCGATGGGTAACTGGAGCACGCGACTGCAAAGCACCTCGGTGACGGGCAAATCCGCCGGAGCGCTCGGGAACTGTTCCCGATACGGCATGCATCGATGGATGCCCGGATAGAAATAGCGTCGAGCCAATATATTTTCGGCACGCAAGACCGCATGCAATTGGTCACGGTCCAAACCAAACACCCCGGCATCGATCTCGCAGACGACATATTGGTAGTTGGTCCGATTGACTGCAGCGGGACGCAGCAGCCGCAGCCCCTGCACACTCTGAAGCCCTGCCTCGTAGGCCGCAAACAGCGCACGGTTGCGCTCAAGGATCGAGGGGAATCCTTTGAGGCTCATCAGGGCGATGGCGGCCTGGGCCTCGGACATGCGCCCGTTAGCCGTACGGCGTACGTGCACGGGCGCCCCGGCGCCATAGCTGCTGCGAATGTTGCGTAGACGCGCAGCTAGCATGTCGTCGTTGGTGCAGACGCAGCCCCCCTCCGCCGCGCTCAGCACCTTCGTCGCATGGAAAGAAAAAACCTCGAGCGCACCGAAGCCGCCCACCGCACGCGCGCCTGCTTCACAGCCGAAGGCATGGGCCGAGTCAAAGTACAAGGGCACGCCGCGCCGCGCCGCCAGGCGGCTGAGTGCCTCATGGTCGCACACGTCGCCCCAGAGGTTGACAGCCA
This sequence comes from Paenacidovorax caeni, assembly GCF_001298675.1. Lineage (GTDB taxonomy): Bacteria > Pseudomonadota > Gammaproteobacteria > Burkholderiales > Burkholderiaceae_C > Paenacidovorax > Paenacidovorax caeni. The sequence continues at coordinate 32,609 of NZ_CYIG01000036.1, read as the reverse complement.
GTACCGCGCTCACATCTTCCTGCCGCAGCGCGTGCTCAACCCGATCTGGGTCGAGGTGGTGGCTGCTAGCGTCCACATCGCAGAACAGGGGATCAAGCCCGGCCCACGTCAGGGACTGACTCGTGGCGATGAACGAAAACGCGGACGTTATCACCCGCCCCCTGAGCCCCAGCGCATCTGCCGCCATCATGAGGCCGATGGTGGCATTCGCTACGCAGATCGCATGACGCACGCCCAGGCGCTCCTGCAGCGCGGACTCCAGTTCCCGAACCAGAGGCCCTTGGTTGGTGTAGTACTGGCGCACAAAGATGCCCCGCATCGCCTCCACGTAGTCCGGCCAGTCGGGAAAGTACAACTGCCCCACAGGCACAGCACTCTCGAACGCTGGGGCGCCCCCCAACAGCGCAAGCGTGCCTTCGCTCATACAAAAACCTCCCCCTGCAGCACAGACGCGTGCGCATGGATAAACCGCAACAGCGCCCCGATCCGCCGGATGTCGTTTTCGTCCACAAAATGCCCGCATGGCAGCAGCATGAAGCGTTCGGCGAGCCGCTCCGTCAGGGGCAACGGGCCGCTCAGCGTGGGGTAATCGGTGGGCCGCAGATGCAGGGGTGGTGCGTAATAGGCACGTGCAAGCACGTTTTCTGCATTCAGCAGATCCAGAGTTCGCTCGCGGGTGAGTGGCCAGTCGCCCCGAAGTTCGACCAAAATGCTCTTATAACCACTTTGCTCACTCTCGTCGAAGGGCACTAGGCGCATCCCCTGAAGCCCCGCCAGCACTTGCCGGTAAGCCTGGTAGCGCCCACGGTTACGCGCCACTTGCACCTCAAGGCTGTCCAGTCCAGCGAGGGCCATGGCCGCATGAACCTCGTTGAGCTTGGCGTTCATGCCGAACTCCTGCACGATATCGGGCGTATAGAAGCCGAAACCGCGCATACGCACCAGTCGGCCAGCCAAACACGCGTCGTTGGTCGTGACATACCCCCCCTCGAAGCCGTTGAGCAGCTTGCTGGCATGCAATGAAAAGCACTCGGCACGGCCGAAGCTGCCCACCTTGCGACCCTGGAAGGTTTCATAAACCGACTCGACGGCATCGATAAACAACGGAACCCCAGTTTCTTCGGACAAGCGCTCAAGCCCCGCCACATCGCAGCAATTTATGATGGGGTGCACGCCCAACAGCAGCGCCGTATCTTCGTTAACCAGCGGGCGAGCTGTCTCTGCGCTCACAGCCAGCGTCCGTAAATCGACTTCGCAGAAGCGAGGCACCAATCCCGCCCAGGACACTACGTCCCCCATGCGACGGTACGTCAGGGAGGGCATCAGAACCTCCCTGCGTCCCGGCAGGGCCAGGCACTTGATCACAAGCACCAACGCCCAGAAGCCACTGCAGAACGTTACGCAATGGGTCGTTCCGTGGAACTGCGCGAGGCGCTGCTCGAGTTGCCGCACCAGAGGGCCGTTGTTGGAAAACTGGCGGGCCTCGTAAAACACACGCGAATATGTCAGGAAACACTCAAAATCCGGCGCAGCCAAGCTAGACGTCGACCGAGGGCGCTCGAACAGAGGCGAGCCTCCGAACAACGCGAGGTCGTTTCGATGGTTTTTTTCGCACGAGGTAGACATATCCTAGGCCACACGAGTCAACAGCACGTCATAGCGGTAATGCGCCGCATAGAACGCCTGAGGCATCCTTTGTATCGACGCTGACCAGCCGCAATCGGCCGCCAGGGCCTGGAATTCCTGTTCACTGCGCCAGATGCCGATCTTGGACTCTGGATCCTTGAGCTCCCTGGCATGATCCCGCCCATCAGTGAAAAAGGCTTGGTGCAATCGCAGGTCTGGCAGATTGCCGATGAAGACACGCTCCACGTTCAAAAACGCGGTGCACAGTTGTGTGAGCACCCGCCTCGCCGTCATCTCAGGAAAATATGAAAAACTGCCGTAGCAAAGTACCTTGGTGAACCGCTCGGGTTCCAGCTCACGCACGATATAGCGCCCGACATCGTCGAGCACGAACTTTCGCCCGGGCTGCTCGAAATTCCGGCGCGCAACATTAATCAGCACATCTGAAAAGTCCACTCCTAGGAACTCACTGCATTCACCGAAAAAGTGATGTGACAACGCACCGTTCCCGCACGCTAGGTCGAGCAGGCGGTCATCCGGTTGTAGGTGTAGCGCCTGCCTGATGGCATCAACGATCAGTGCTATCTGCGACTCCGAAACAGGTTGCCCATTCACCGTACGCTTAACCTGACCCCAAAAATCTGTAGGAAAGCACTTTTTCGGATACTCCTTGAAATCCGACTCCATATGCGATGCCTCACACTTAGTTAGCGCCCGATTAATCAAAAATGCAGTCAGTCAAGCCGCGCAAACCAAACTATTGCGCCGAAGCACAAACAACGCTTGAGGCAATACCTGACGATCATCGATAAAATCCACCAGATCAAAATATCGCCCCCAACAGCGCTCGATGTAACCACGAGGAATCAGCGATTCTCCGTAGGTACCCCCATACTGCCCCTCCCCAAAATGCAAAAATTGCCCAACATCGTAATCTCGAAAAGCCTGCTCAGAATCAGCAAAAGCCTTTGCCAGGGAGATAAACCAAGGATGGGATCGATCACCGGATTCGCGCACATCACGACAAAAATCAATGAAACTGCGCCCTTGGGTGGTCATAAGCACCAAAGCGCCAGGTTTGGTGACACGAGCGAACTCTGCAATCCATGCGTCGGCGCAGTGCGGCGCCAGGTGCGAGAAAACGGAATAGCCAAACACCAGATCCACCATGCCGCTGCGCAGTGGACAGGGCGGCAAGGTTCCGACCTTGAGGAAGTTAGCCATGCCAAAGGCCTTGCGACAATGCTCGACCATGCCCTGATTGACCTCCAACCCATACAGGTTGTCGGGATGCACGTATTTGAGCATGAAGCGCGTGTAACGCCCCCATCCGCTACCGAAGTCCACGGCGACACTGTCATCCGACAGCGAGAGGCCATGCTTACTCAGTTGCGCCAACAGTACCTGCATGAATCTCTGAGCCTCCTGCAGCGCGGCAACCCCTGAAGATCCGACAAACATGCGCTGCGCATCCTCGCCGATGAAGGCAGGCAGCAGGTGTCCGTTGAATGGCTTTCCGGCGACGCTATCGAACAGTACCGACGCCCATTGTGCGTCGCTCAGCCGCTGCGCATCGGCATGCAGCGCGGATGCACTATCGCCCAGCCACTGCGCCAGCCATTCGCTCGCCTGACTTGAAGAAATCGTTACCTGGTTGCCAACTTCCAGAGAAGATTCAGCGCTCAACCCCTTTACGGCCTCCACCAGATTATCAATAAGCAGCTCCCCCGCCTCCGCCTGCTGACGATGAGCCTGAAGGAAATATCCAGCAGCCTCGCCGACGCGCCCCAACCGGAAAGCAACAACAGCCAGATCATTCAAAATCCGGAAATCAGCCCCTCCCCATTTTTCGTTTAGAGATTGAAGTTGCCACAAGGCATCCTCCAAGCGGCCTTCAGAAAAATCCAAATAGGCAGCCTCACGCAAAGCTTCGAATTCAGGAATAGACAATTTACCCCCAAGACCATGAAAAAATATTGTAATATATTAGAGTTTTCAGAACAAAACCCACCCAAACAACCACCAAAAACCAGAATAACTGATTGATAAAATTTAAAAACCAATATCTAGATAAAATAGTGAATCAGACACACCCTAACTCTCCTAGCCGCGCATCTTCGAACCGATGCCGGATGGCTGCCCAGCACAGCTCAACACACATCAAAGGAGTCATCACTGCAGGCGCCTCACAGGAACTGAGCACGTATGCCGACCCTAATCTGGAGTTAGAGTACGTTCTACTCTGACACAATTGGTGGATCATGTTCGTCATTCTCGGCTACTTCATCACTTTTGGGTGCGTTTTCGGCGTATTCGTAGCCCACGGCGGCAACGTGAACGTGCTGCTGGAGGCGCTGCCGTTTGAAATGATCACGATTGGCGGCGCAGCTCTGGGGGCGCTCATCGTGAACAACCAGCCCAAGGTGCTCAAGGCCACGATGGCTGCCATTCCTGCAGCGCTCAAGGGCAACAAGTACACCAAGGCACGCTACATGGACCTGATGGCGCTGCTCTACGACATCCTGCAGAAGGCGCGCAAGGAAGGGCTGATGGCGATCGAGGGAGACGTTGAGAACCCCAAGGAGTCGGCGCTGTTCACTAAATATCCGGGCGTCGGCACCGACCACCATGTGGTGGAGTTCATGACCGACTACCTGCGCATGATGGTGTCGGGCAACCTCAACGCGCATGAAATCGAGGCGCTGATGGACAGCGAAATCGAGACCCACCACCAGGAAGCCCATGCCCCGGTGGCAGCGCTCACGCGCCTGGCCGGTGCGCTGCCCGCCTTCGGTATCGTCGCGGCAGTGCTGGGTGTGGTGAACACCATGGGCTCGGTGGGCCAGCCGCCCGCTGTACTTGGCGGCATGATCGCTTCCGCGCTGGTGGGCACGTTCCTCGGCATCTTGCTGGCCTATGGTTTGGTCGAGCCCCTTGCTGGCCTGCTGGAGCAGAAGGCCGAGGACGCCGCCAAGGAGTTCGAATGCATCAAGTCCACCCTGCTCGCCAGCATGCAGGGCTACAACCCGGCAACGGCCATCGAGTTCGGGCGCAAGGTGCTGTTCTCCACTGACCGTCCTACGTTCATCGAGCTGGAAAGCCACGTCAAGGGCAAGAAGTAAGCACGTGTCTGCGCCCTAAGCCCGCCACTACGCAACGCCATGGCCGAAAAGAAGCTCCAGCCCATCATCATCAAGCGCGTCAAGAAAACCGCGCATGCCGCGCATGGCGGGGCCTGGAAAATCGCCTACGCCGACTTCGTCACGGCGATGATGGCCTTCTTTCTGCTCATGTGGCTGCTGGGCTCGACGGCTAAGGGCGACCTGCAGGGCATCGCTGCCTACTTCGCCTCGCCGCTCAAAGTGGCAATGGCAGGCGGCGACGGTGCGGGCAACAGCTCCAGTGTGATTCCGGGCGGCGGCACGGATCTTTCCAAAGTGCATGGCCAGGTGCGCCGCTCCGACTCCGCGGAAGACACCAACCGCCGCATGGACCTGAGCTCCCGCGCCGAACGCGCACGCCAGGATGCGGCACGGATCCGCGCGCTGCACGCCAAGATTGACGCGATGATCACGGAGAACGCCAAGCTCAATGAGTACCGCTCGCAGATCCGCATCGATGTGACGCCCGACGGCCTGCAGATTCAGATCGTCGACGACCAGAACCGCCCCATGTTCGACAGCGGGAGCGCACTGGTGAAGCCTTATATGCGCGACATTCTGGGTGCTATCGGATCTGCCCTGGGGGGCGTGGAAAATCGCGTGAGCCTGGCAGGCCACACCGACGCCACACCCTACGGCAACGGCGAGCGCGGCTACAGCAACTGGGAGCTTTCCGCCGACCGGGCCAATGCCTCGCGCCGCGAGCTGGTGGCCGCCGGCATGCCCGACGCCAAGCTGGCCCGCGTGGTGGGCCTGGCCGCAAGTGACCCACTGGAGCCGACCAACCCGCGCGCGGCCATCAATCGGCGCATTACCATCACCATCCTGACCCGGGAGGCCGAGGAACGTCTGCTGGGCAAACAGCCCCTCGAAGTCCCGATTGAACAATTGCTTCCTGAAAAGCAGGACAATCCCTCACCGGGTAAGCAGCCGTAACCACTTGTCACAGCGGCTGCGCCCATGAGACCATTGACCATAAATACCGACCGAAAGGGTCCCACGTGGCAGACCTTCGTTTCTTGATCGTTGACGACTTCTCGACCATGCGGCGCATCGTCCGCAACCTACTGAAGGAAAGCGGCTTTGCCGATGCCGACGAGGCAGAGGATGGCGTCGCTGCCATGCAGAAACTGCGCAATGGCAAGTTTGATTTCGTGGTGACAGACATCAACATGCCAAACATGAATGGCTTCCAACTGTTGGCCGAGATCAAGGGGGACGAGAAGCTCAAGCACCTTCCCGTGCTGATGGTCACGGCCGAAGCACGCAAGGAAGACATCGTGGCGGCTGCGCAAGGTGGTGCCGCAGGCTACATCGTCAAGCCCTTCACCAAGGCCACGCTGGAAGAGAAAGTGACCTTGATTCTCAAGAAGATGGGGCTATGAAACCATGGACACCCCGGAAACACCATCGAACAGCACACCCGACGTACACCAAAAAATCGGCCTCCTGACGCGCCAGCTGCACGACGCGCTCAACCAGCTGGGCTACGCCGACAAGCTGCGCGGGAGCGCCGGAGAGCTGCCCGATGCACAAAACCGCCTGTCCTACATTGCCCGCTTGACGGGGGAAGCCGCCGAAAAAGTGCTAGGACGCGTGGAGCAGGCCAAGACCCAGCATGAGTACATCGCGGCCGAGACCAAGCGCGTGCTTGATGCGCTGGTGAAGGACCCCGTTGCCGCCGTGGCCAAAGGAGAGGTCTACAACCATCTGGTAGACATGGAGCGTGTGACCAAGGAAGCGGACGAGCACCTCACCGAGATCATGATGGCGCAGGACTTCCACGACCTGACCGGCCAGGTGATCGCGCGCGTGGTGACCTTGGCGTCGACGATTGAGCAGCAACTGGTGCAGCTGCTGGTGCAAACCGCCCCCGCTAGCTATGCCCCCACCGCGCCACAGCCTGCCGAACGTGAACACCTGCCTGGCCCCGTGGTGGACCCCGAGAACACCCCGGATGTGGTCACCGACCAGTCGCAGGTGGACGATCTACTCGCCAGTTTGGGTTTTTAACCGCACTCCACGCCGTCCACCAAGGCCGAATAGCACCCCTTCAGGGGCGTTATTCGGCCTTTAGTTTTGGCACTGCGTCACGACAATGGCACGACCCTTAGTGTCGTGCCCCTATGGACTCCAGCCAAGACAAGAACCTACCAGCCACCGGCCGCAAGCTGCAAAAAGCGCGCGATGACGGCCAGGCTGCACGTTCGCGCGACCTTTCGCACCTGGCCATCCTGGGTGTGGGTGCCGTTGCCATGGTGGTGCTGGCACGTCCCCTGGTCGATCACTTGCAATTTGCGCTGGGGCGACAGTTGCGTTTCAACGCTGAGACGGTCCAGGGCACTCAATTCATGTTCATCCGCATGCAAGAGATGGTGCTGACGGGTGTCGGCGCCAGCCTGCTTTTCGCGCTGCTGATCAGCTTCGCCACGGTGGCCAGCGCCATCGCCGCTGGCGGCTGGATTTTCAGTTTCAAGCCCATTGCCCCACAGTTCAACCGGCTCAACCCTCTCCAGGGCTTTGCCAACCTGTTTTCCAAGCAGCAGCTGGTCAACGTGGCCAAGATGCTGTTCATGACAACAGTGCTCACCTTCGTCGCCTGGAAATACTTCAGCAACGGCATCGAGCAGGTGGTGGTGGTGGCGCTGCAACCCTCCAAGCTGGCGATCAGCCACGTGGCCGACTGGCTCATGATGGGCATGGCGCTGCTGCTTCTGGTTGTTTTCCTGGTCGCCGTGATCGACGTCCCGCTCCAAGCCTTTCTGTTCAAGTCGCGCCTGAAGATGTCGCACGAGGAAGTCAAAAACGAGCACAAGGAAGCCGAAGGCAACCCGCAGATCAAGGGCAAGATCCGCCAAAAGCAGCGCGAGATCGCCGACCGCGCCAGCGTCAACGCGGTGCCCAAAGCCGACTTTGTGGTCATGAACCCGACCCACTACGCCGTGGCACTGCGCTACGACGACCAGACCATGAACGCGCCCCAGGTGATTTCCAAAGGGACGGATCTGGTCGCCTTCAAGATCCGCGACCTGGCCAACAGCCACCAGATCCCCGTGCTGCAATCTCCGATGCTGGCACGCGCGCTGTACGCGCACGCCGAGCTGGACCAGCCCATTCCCGCACAGCTTTATGCCGCCGTGGCACAGGTGCTGGCCTACGTGTACCGCCTCAAGGCTGCACTGCGCGGCGAAGGACGCATGCCCGAGGCCCTGGCGGAACCCTTCGTTCCACCCGAGCTGGATCCGCACCACCAAGCCGCCCGTACACAGGCACCCCGGACGCCTGAAGGAAGTGCCGCATGAACACCTCTCTGACCGCATTGCGCCAGTGGACCAGCAGCAACGGCGCCATGGTCCAAGGCCTGTCAGCCCCGCTGCTCGTGGTGGCCATCCTGGCACTCATGGTGCTGCCCATCCCAGCCTGGCTGCTAGACACCTTCTTCACACTGAACATTGCTGTGGCACTGATGGTGATGATGGTGGCCGCCTACATGATCCGGCCACTGGATTTCGCTGCTTTTCCTTCGGTACTGCTGCTGACCACGCTGATGCGCCTGTCGCTCAACGTAGCCTCCACCCGCGTGGTGCTGCTGGAAGGCCACACCGGCCCTGGCGCTGCTGGCGCGGTGATCGAGGCCTTCGGCCACTTCCTGATCGGCGGCAACTTCGCCGTCGGCCTGATCGTGTTCGCCATCCTCGTGGTCATCAACTTCGTCGTGGTCACCAAGGGCGCAGAGCGCATTGCCGAGGTGTCCGCGCGCTTCACCCTGGACGCCATGCCCGGCAAGCAGATGGCGGTCGATGCCGACCTGAACGCTGGCCTCATCAACGAGGACGAGGCCAAGCGCCGCCGCGCCGAGGTGCAGGAAGAAGCGGCCTTCTTCGGCTCCATGGACGGCGCCAGCAAGTTCGTGCGTGGTGACGCCGTCGCCGGCATCTTGATCCTGCTCATCAACATCGTTGGCGGGTTCGCCATCGGCATGGCGCAGCACGGCCTGTCGGCCAGCGAGGCCGCCAACAGCTACATCCTGCTGGCTGTGGGCGACGCACTGGTGGCGCAGATTCCCGGCCTGCTGATCTCCGTGGCCGCGGCCATGGTGATCTCCCGCGTGGGCAAGGAGCAGGACATGGGTGGCCAGATCGTGCGCCAGCTCTTCATGTCGCCGCGTGTGTTGGGCGTCACCGCAGCCATCCTGATCCTGCTGGGCCTGATCCCCGGCATGCCGCACGTGGTGTTCCTCGCTATGGGCAGCCTGTTCGGCTACGGCGCCTGGCTGCTGGTGCAGCGTGAAAAGCAGGCTGCCGCGGCCGCCACCGAGACCGAGGCCCCGCCGGCCCCGGCAAGCGACGGCGAAGCCAGCTGGGACGACCTGCAGCCCATCGACCTGCTGGGGCTGGAGCTGGGCTACCGCCTGATCGCACTGGTGGACAAGAGCCGCCAGGGCGATTTGCTCACGCGCATCAAGGGGGTGCGGCGCAAGTTTGCCCAGGAGGTGGGCTTCTTGCCACCCGCCGTGCATGTGCGCGACAACCTTGAACTCAAGCCCAGCGCCTACCGCATCACGTTGCGCGGCGTGGTCGTAGGCGAGGGCGAAGCCTTCCCCGGCATGTTCCTGGCCATCAACCCCGGCGGCATCAGCACACCGCTGATCGGCACCCCCACGACCGACCCGGCATTCGGCCTGCCAGCGCACTGGATCGACGGCGCCCAGCGCGAAGCGGCACAAATGGCTGGTTTCACGGTCGTTGATTCCGAGACCGTGATGGCCACCCATTTGTCACACTTGATGCAGGTTCACGCCGCCAAGCTCCTGTCGCGCACCGAGACGCAGCAACTCGTGGAGCACGTGGCAAGGCTGGCACCGAAACTCATAGAAGAGGTGGTACCGAAGATGGTCTCGATCACGACTTTCCAGAAGGTGCTGCAGCTTCTGCTGGAGGAATCCGTGCATATCCGCGACATCCGCACCATCATCGAGACACTGGCCGAACACGCCACCGCCACGCAAGACCCGGTGGAGTTGGCGCGCCGCGTGCGCATTGCGCTATCGCCCGCCATCGTGCAGCAGATCTACGGGCCCACACGCGAACTCAACGTGATCGCCATCGAGCCGGGCCTGGAGCGCTTGCTGGTGCAGGCCCTGGGCAATGCCGCCAACGGCCCTTCCCTCGATCCCGGCGTGGCGGACATGCTCACGCAAAAGGCCGCCGAAGTCGCACTGCGCCAAGAGGAGATGGGGATGCCCGCCTGCCTGCTCGTGCCCGATGCCATCCGGGGCGCCATTTCCCGCCTGGTGCGCCGCGTCGCACCCCGGCTGCAGGTGCTCGCGCACAGCGAGATACCTGAAACCCACACCATCCGCATCGGCCCGATTCTTCAAGGTGCAGCATGAACATCAAACGCTTCCACGCCGCGACCTCGCGTGAGGCCCTGGCCAAAGCCCGCATGGCCTTCGGCGACGGCACCTTAATTCTGTCCAACCGCGCCACCGCCAATGGCGTGGAGGTCGTTGCCACCGCGGAAGACACGCTGCATGCGCTCGACCAGGACAGCGCACCCTCTGCACGGCCCGCATTGCAACCCATGCAGACCAGCGAGGAACCACGCCGCACCGCGCCCACACCGAGCACGCGCTCCGAGCCCACGCCCTCCCCGGCGCCCGCACGCCGTAGCGTCGAGGCCGACACCGAGCAGTTGGCCATGAGCACCCTGTCGTTCCAGGACTACGTGCGCGAGCGCATGCTGCGCCGCCGCCACGAAGCCATGCACGGCACCCCGCCGACGGCAAAGGCCGAGCCCGTCCTGCCGGAGCGCCTGCCGACCTTTGCCGAGCGTGCGCGCGACTCCCAGCCTGAACATACGCGCGGTTTCGCCCCCGAGCCGCAGCCCCGTGCGCGCGAGTTCGCGCCCGAGCGTCCGAGCGCGCGCGAGCCGGAATTCATCGCCCGTGAGCCCCTGCGCGACCCCGCGCCGGTGCATGAACCACGCCCGGTAGCCGCCGCGCCGGTGGTGGCACGCCACAATCCGCTGCGCAGCATTCCGATGGACCTGCCCGAGGAGCCGCGCCGTCGCACCGAGCCTGCCATCAGCCAACAAGGGCTGATGAATGAGCTGCAGGCCATGAAGGAGCTGATTGAAGATCGCTTCAACACCCTGTCCTGGCTGGGCCAGGCGCGGCAAGACCCGATCCAGTCGAACCTGATGCTCAAGCTGATTCGCGCGGGCTACTCCCCGGCGCTGTCGCGCGCCATTCTGGAACGCCTGCCCGAAGACCTGTCGGCCGCCGACGCCGTGCGCTGGCTCATGGAAGTGCTGGAGCGCAACCTCAAGACCGACGCGCGCATGGAGCCCTTGTACGAGGAGGGCGGCATCTTCGCCCTGGTGGGCGCCACAGGCGTAGGCAAGACCACGACCACGGCCAAGCTCGCCGCAATGTGCGCGCGCCAGTACGGCCCGGGCAGCGTCGGCCTGATCACGCTGGACACCTACCGCGTGGGTGCGCATGAGCAACTGCGCAGCTTCGGCCGCATGCTCGGCGTGGTGGCCCACTTGGCCCACGATCGCGCAGCCCTGCAAGACCTGCTGGGCCTGCTGGTCGGCAAGAAGATGGTGCTGATCGACACCACCGGCGTGGCTCCGCGCGATCCGCGCAAGCGCGAGATGGAAGAAGTGCTCGACCTGCCCGGCGTGCAGCGCCTGCTGGTGCTCAACGCCGGCTGCCACGGCGATACGCTGGACGACGTGCTCGACGCCTTCAAGACCAGCGGCGCGCCACAGCAAGCCATCCTGTCGAAGATCGACGAGGCCGTGAAGCTCGGCCCCGCCATGGACGCACTGATCCGCCACCAGACGCTGCTGCGCGGTGTGACCAACGGCCAGCGCGTACCCGAGGACTGGGAAGCCGCCAACGCGCACCAGCTCATCCAGCAGTCCATGCGCGCGCCGGCCAAGTCGGCGTTCGACCCCAAGGCCATGGAGCTGAATTTCTTCTTCTCGCCCGGGTCGCAGCATGCTTGAACGCGGCATGCACCAAGGCATGGGCCTGCTGCACCGCGCCCCCGCCGAGGCGCTGCGCTTCGCTGCGGTGGGCAGCGCGCCGGATGCGCTCGGCCTGCAGGTACTGTGGCTGCTGTGCGAGCAACTGCAGCGCCTGGGCTACCCCACCATCGTGCTTGATGGCTGCGCGGTGGAAAGCACACACGCTCCGGGCCTGGAGCAGCTGCTGGAGCAGGACAGCTGGCGCGCGCCCCCCGGCCCCCTGCATGGCGACGGCGCCTGCGTAGCCGTGCTGCCCGCAGCGCGCGGCCTGCTACGCCTGCCGGACACCGCGCCCCTGGCACCGCTGCACCCCATGTTCCGTGCCTATGCGCTGGTGCTGCTGCACGCCCCTGTGCACCAATTGGCGGAGCTGCTACCCCAGCACACCAGCGTGCCCCTGATCCTGACCACACCGGGCACCACGGGCACGCAGCAGGCCTACCGGCACATCAAGCAACTGGCGGTGCAAGCGGGTCTAAGCAGCCAGGTCTGCGCCCTGGTGCGCGGCGACAGCCCGGCACAGCAGCGCCAGGCGCGCACACAGATCGCCACGCTGCAACGTTGTGCGGCCGACTACCTGGGCCTGGCGCAGCAGGGGTTGGTCGTGGATGCGGATAACCCCCAGGATCTGCAGCGCATGGCCTTGCAACTGCTGGAGAACGCAGGCACCATCGAAGAAGCGGTGGCCATGCCGCCGCTGTATGCCAGTCTTGCACCGGCCACCGCACCCTTCGTTCGGAGCCACTGATTCGTGATGTACACCGCCAAAGGCCAGCTCGACCGCGATGCTCTGCTGCGCCAGCATGTACCGCTGGTGCGGCGCATTGCGCACCACATGATCGCCAAGCTGCCGCCCAACGTGGAGCTTGATGATCTGATCCAGGTCGGCATGATCGGCCTGGCAGAAGCCCTGTCGCGCTACCAGGCGGCACAGGGCGTGCAGTTCGAAACCTTTGCCACCCAGCGCATCCGCGGCGCCATGCTGGACGAGCTGCGTGACAGCGACTGGATGAGCCGCAGCTCGCGCAAGAGCCAGAAAGACATCGAGCAGGCCTTGCACCGCGTCGAGCAGCGGCTCGGGCGCAGCCCGCTGGAGTCCGAGATCGCCGCCGAGCTGGGCATGAGCCTGGAGGACTACCAGAGCCTGTTGGGCAAAGTGCGAGGCACCCAGCTCGTCTACCTCGAAGACATGCACCATGACGATGGCGACGAGGGTTTTCTCGACCGCCACGTGGCCGACGCCAGTGCCGACCCGCTGGCCATGCTACGGGACCAGCGCCTGCGCGATGCGCTGGTGCGCGCCATCCAGGCCTTGCCGGAGCGCGAGCAGCACATCATGGGCATGTACTACGAGCACGACATGAACCTGAAAGAGATCGCCGCCGTGCTCGGGGTGACCGAATCGCGCGTGTGCCAGCTACACAGCCAAGCCGTCGCCCGCCTGCGCACCAAGATGCGGGCGCATTGAGAGAACACCCCCCTGAGCCGCTGCGCGGCTTCCCCCCGCTCTCGCCACGCTGCGCGTGGCGGGCAGAGGGACGATGCCAGCGCGGCGGGGCGGCCCTTGCGCGGCGTCTGCTGGCCTAGGGCGCGCCGGTTGCATGGGCTGCGCCATGGGTTCAAGCGGAATACAAGGAAAAAATGGCTCTAGCGCTTATGTAGAAAGCGCTGGCAGCTATGTTTTTGGGAGCAATCAGCCGGCGGCGCGGTAGATGCGCGCGGCGCTGCCCTTGGGGCTGCCGTAGGTAGAGGGCTCGACCGGGGGCAGCACGGTGGCGGCCTGGCGGTCGGCCAGTGCGGCCACGCGCGCCAGTTGGTCACGCACCAGCGCCAAGCGCGTACCCAGGGCCTGGATACGCTGCACGCTCGCGGCGTCCATGGCCTGCGCGCCCTGGCGCTGCGCCAACTGCGCCAGCGCTGCAGCGGCATCACGCAGCAAACCGCTGCACTGCTCCAGCTTCAGGGGGTCGGCCGCCAGCAGGGCATCGGAGGCGGCCTGTACTTTTTCCTCGGCAGCGGCCAGGATGGCTTGGAAGGTCATCGCCGTGCCTGCTCAGGAGAGAAAGGGAAAGAGAGAGGGAAAGAGCCGATGGAAGCGGGTGCCTTCAGTTGTGCACGCGCGCGAACACTTCCTGGGCGTTGGCCAGCATCTTGTCAGCAATCGCTTCGGGATTGACCTTGAACGTGCCGTTCTGAATGGCTTCGCGCATGGCCTTGACTTTCCCCGCGTCGAAGTCGCCCTGGGCGCGAGCAGCAGAGTCAAGGCTACGCGTCGCGTTCGAGAACGTGACCGGCGCACCATTGCTCGTTGCCACAGTGCTTTGGGCAACGGCTTGTGCCGCAGGCGCGGCGGCCTTGGCCTGCTGCTTGGCAGGCTGCGACAGCGCATTGGCGACTTCTGGGTGCTGACCTATTTTCATGGTTCTCTCCATCGCCTCCAGTGGACAGGAGGCTGCGTGTCCATGTTTTCGGCGGCTCGTTCCCAGACTTTAGGTTTTTTTGGAACTTTTTTTGCAAACTGCCGCAGCAGGCTACAGCGCCACTTCCACGGCGCCGTCCTCGGACACGGTACCACTAATGATACGGCCGTTGTCCATGCGTACACGCACTGCCTGCCCCGCAGCCCCGGAACTCAGGGCCTGCCCCGCAGACGTGATGACATAACCCGCACCCTGTGCCACCACGCGCACCTGGGCGCCTGCACGGAACAGCTCGGGCGGGCGCACCATCGACTGGCGCAGCGCCTGGCCGGCGAGCAACTGGCGCGATGCCACCTGCCCGACCCAGGACTCCTGGTTCGCCAGGACGGCTGCGCTTTCGGCCGCCCAGTCCACCTCATCCTGCACGGCATCAGCCGCCGTCAGCACTTTGCCCGATTGCACGTTGCCCGCCAGCACCCAGGCAGGGCCCCAAGCCTTGATGGTCACGGGGAGGAATACATTCCATTGCACCTGGCCCTCAACGCAGCGCAACCCCAGGCGCGTGCGCCCCCACAGACGCGCCCCGGCAGGCAGGTAAGGTTCAACGCGCGCACACGGCGCCAGGCGCAGGCGCGGATCGAGGGTACCGACCACCACCTCCATGCGCAGCGCCGATCCACCCGCCTGCACGCGCTGCAGCGCATCGTCGAGCCAGCGCTGCGTCAGCGGGCCGATGTCGGCCAGCGAATCCCCGGGCGTCGACGCCGGTACTTGCGCGAAAGCGCCCAGGGCCACACCCAGCGCCATGCCGGGCAGCGCGCGGCGCAGCCAGGACCAAGGTGAAGAAAGAGTGGAAATCATGAGCGCCTCCTGCAGCGCAGGGCCAATTCAACGCATGCACTGTAGGCCCGGCCGCCGCGCTGCCATGCCGGGAATTGCGCACCCAAACCTGGCTTCTTCGGGCTTTAGAAATCAGGGCGCATTTTCATAATCGCTGCACGACCCATAGCCCCCCGGCTTTTCCCCACCAGAGGCCCCCATGCTCGACAAGATGACGCAACGGCTGGATTTCCACGGCAACGCGCTGATGCTGCGCGCCGAGCGCCAGCGCGTCATCGCCAGCAACATCGCCAACGCTGACACCCCGGGCTACGTGGCGCGCGACTTCCAGTTCGCCGACGCCCTGCGTGCCGCCACCGATGGCGGCACGACGCTGGTGCAGCAGAAGCTGGGCACCGACGGCACCAGCCACGCCGGGCACATTCCCCTGCCCGCGGCGCGCAGTGGCGAACAACCTGGCGCCCTGGGCTACGGGGTGCAGACCCAGCCCAGCCTGGACAAGAACACCGTGGACATGGACCGTGAGCGTGCCAACTTCGTGGACAACGCCGTGCGCTACGAGGCCACGCTGCGCTTCATCAACGGCAATTCCAAGACCATGCTCAGCGCCATCCAGGGCCAGTAAGAGAAAGCGAGCCTTCGCCATGTCGATGTTTTCCATCTTCAACGTCTCCGGCAGCGCCATCAGCGCCCAGTCGCAACGCCTGAACGTGGTGGCCAGCAACCTGGCCAACGTGGACGCCGTGGCCGGCCCCGATGGCCAGGCCTACAAGGCACGCCAGGTGTTGTTTCAGACCACGCCCATGGGCTCGGACGCTGCCGCCGGCGTGCGCGTGCGCAGCATCGAGGAGAGCCAGGTGCCGGGGCGGCGTGTCTTCGACCCCAGCCACCCCTCGGCCGACGGTGAGGGCTACGTCAACCATTCCAACGTGAACGCGGTGGAGGAGATGGTCAACATGATCTCGGCCTCGCGCTCGTACCAGAACAACGTCGAGGTCATGAACACGGCCAAGACGCTGCTGCTCAAAACCCTGCAGATGGGGCAATAAGCCATGTTCATCACACCGATCGACACCAGCGCGCTCGACGCGGGCGCTGCCACCACCTCCACGAAGGGCAATTCAACGACGGATCCCAACGCGGCGCAGGATCGCTTCCTGAAGCTGCTCGTGGCGCAGCTCAACAACCAGGATCCGATGAACCCAATGGACAACGCCCAGATGACCTCGCAGATGGCGCAGATCAACACGGTGACGGGCATCCAGCAGCTGAACCTGAGCATGCAGGGCATGACCGAGCAATTTGCCGCCATGCAGACGCTGCAGGGCACGATGATGATCGGCCGCTCGGTGCTGACCGAGGGCGACCGCCTGGCCGTGGATGAAAAAGGCAGCGGCAAAGGCTATTTCGTGCTGGGCAACACGGCCACCTCGACCAAGATCGAGGTGCTCAGTCCCAGCGGCCAGGTGGTGGATACGGTGGATTTGGGCGCGCAAGAAAAAGGCCGCCACGACTTCACCTGGGACACCAGCAAATACACCGCCGGCGACCCGAGCACGCTGCGCTTTCGCGTGGTGGCCGCGAACAAGGACGGCGCGGTGGACAGCTCCACGCTCATGCAGTCCAAGGTCGTCGGCACGGGATGGGACAACGGCGCACTCACGCTGACGCTGGAAAACGGCGACACCATCCCCTACAGCCTGTTCCGCAACATCGTCTGAGCGCGGCGCACCCTCTTTCAAGGAGTTAACCATGGGTTTTCAACAAGGTCTCTCGGGCCTGAACGCCGCCAGCAAGAACCTGGACGTGATCGGCCACAACATTGCCAACTCCGGCACCGTGGGCTTCAAGGCGTCGCGCACCGAATTCGACGAAATGGTGGCCTCGGCCATTGGCTCGGCCAACGGCACCAACGGCGGCATCGGCGTGAGCGTGGGCGCCATCGCCCAGCAGTTCACACAGGGCAGCATCTCGGTGACGGGCAACAACCTGGACGTGGCCATTAACGGCAACGGCTTTTTCCAGATCCAGCAAAACGACGGCACCATGGCCTACACGCGCGCTGGCAACTTCAAGCTCGACAAGGACGGCAACGTCATCACCAACGCCGGCGGCAAGGTGATGGGCTACCCTGTCGACCCGGCCACCGGCAAGCCCACGGCCGGCTCGCCGCGCCCGCTGGTGTTCCCCACCGGCGCGCCGATCCCGGCCAAGCAGACCGCGAACGCCAAGGTCACGTTCAACCTGGACGCGCGCGCCGTCGAGGCCGCCACTGCCACGCCGCCCACGCCGCGCGCCACCTACGGCACCTCGATCACCGTCTACGACAGCCAGGGCGTGCCCAACACCGTGAGCCTGTACTTCGAGAAAACGGCCAACCCCAACGAGTGGAACGTGTACAACCAGTTGGACGACCCGAACGCGACGCCGCCCGTGGTGGCCACGCCGGTCGGCACCATCACCTTCGACGGCAACGGCAAGATCACCAGCGGCTCGACCCTGACGCTGAACATCGCCACGGCGCCGGCCAACCCCAACAGCCCGACGCCCGGCCCCACCTTCCCGGTGGTCTTCGACTTCAGCGACTCAACCCAGTACGGCACCAAGTGGGCCGTTTCCGAGTCCACGCAGGACGGCTACACCGCTGGCCAGCTCACCGGCATCAACATCGGTACCGACGGCACCATCCTGACGCGCTACTCCAACGGCGTGACGCGCCCCGAGGGTGTGGTGTCGCTGGCCACTTTCCGCAACACGCAGGGACTGTCGGACATCGGCAACAACCTCTGGGTGGAAACCTACGAATCGGGCCAGCCCACCGTCGGCCAGCCCACCAACGGCGCCTTCGGCGCGCTGCGCTCCGGCGCCCTGGAAGACTCGAACGTGGACCTGACGGCCGAGCTGGTGAACATGATGACCGCGCAGCGCGCCTACCAGGCCAACGCGCAAACCATCAAGACCCAGGACCAGATCATGTCCACCCTGGTGAACCTGCGCTAACGCGCACTGAATCCGAGGCCACGCCATGGACCGCATCATCTACACCTCCATGACCGGCGCCAGCGCCGCCGCACACCGGCAGGCGGTGCTGTCCAACAACCTGGCCAACGTCTCGACCAACGGCTTCCGCGCCGAGATGTCGACCTTCCGCTCCGTGCCCATGCAAGGCGACGGCGCCACCACGCGGGTGTTCGCGCTCGAGGCCACGTCGGGCCATGTGCAGACCCCTGGCCCCGTGCAGCGCACCGGCCGCAACCTGGATGCCATGGCCACGGGCAACGCATGGTTCGCCGTGCAGGGTCTGGATGGCACCGAGGCCTATACGCGCGCCGGCTCGTTCCAGGTGACACAGGCGGGCCAGCTGGTGACCAGCACCGGGCTGCCCGTGTTGTCTGACGGCGGCGCGCCCATCGACGTGCCGCCGGGCGCCGAGATCACGCTCGGCGCCGATGGCACCATCACCGCCCAGACGCCGGGGCAGCCCCCGGCGCCCGTGGGCCGCATCAAGCTGGCCACGCCCGGCGTGGACGACCCGCTGCAGCGCGGCGACGACGGACTGTTCCGCGCCGCCTCGGGCAACCCGCTGGCGCAGGACCCGAACGCCACGCTGCTGTCCGGCGCGCTGGAGGGCTCGAACGTCAACGCCGTCGAGTCCATGGTCGGCATGATCGCCGCCGCGCGCCAGTTCGAGCAGCAAATGCGCCTGCTGCAGACCGCCGAAACCAGCGACAAGAGCGCCGCCCAGCTGCTCAGCATCAACGGCTAACGCGGCCGTAGGAGAACCCCATGATCAATTCCCTGTGGATCGCCAAGACCGGCATGACCGCCCAGCAAACCCAGCTGGACGTGATCTCGCACAACCTCGCCAACGTCTCGACCAACGGCTTCAAGCGCAACAACGCCGTGTTCGAAGACCTGATTTACCAAAACCTGCGCCAGGTCGGCTCGCAGACCACCGAGCAAAACCAGCTGCCCACCGGCCTGCACCTGGGCCTGGGCGTGCGCACGGTGGCCACCAGCCGCACCTTCACCCAAGGCAGCCTGCAGCAGTCGAACAACAGCCTGGACGTGGCCATCAACGGCAACGGCTTCTTCGAAGTCAACCTGCCCGACGGCACCATCGGCTACACGCGCGACGGCTCGTTCCAGGTCGATGCGCAGGGGCGCCTGGTCACCTCCAGCGGCCTGCCGGTGGCCAACGGCATCACCATTCCGGCCAACGCCACCAAAGTCAGCATCAGTGCGGACGGCGTGGTGTCCGCCACCATCCCTGGCAACGCGCAGCCGCAGCAGGTGGGCAACCTGGCCATGTCCACCTTCATCAACCCCGCCGGGCTGGAGCCCGTGGGGCAGAACATGTACAAAGAGTCGGCTGCCTCCGGCCAACCGCAGCAGGGTACACCGGGCACCAACGGCCTGGGCTACATCAAGCAGGGCTTCCTGGAGGCATCGAACGTCAACGTGGTGGAAGAGCTGGTCAGCATGATCCAGACCCAGCGCGCCTACGAGATGAACTCCAAGGCCATTTCGACCAGCGACCAGATGCTGGCCAAGCTCTCCCAGCTGTGAGGTTCGCCATGACCATCGCCTTGCGCCTTGCCCTGCCCTGCGCCGTGGTGGCCCTCGCCACCGGCTGCGCCAGCATGAACCCGCCGCCGCCCGTGGACGTGTTGCCCACCGCACCGCCACCGCTGTCCGCCATGCCGCAGCAGCACACGGCGGCCCCGCCCACGGGCAGCCTGTTCCACGCCGCGCGCTACCGCCCCGCGCTCGAAGACCCGCGCGCGCGCCTGGTGGGCGACGTGGTCACCATCCGCATCAGCGAGCAGACCTCGGCCACGCAGAACTCGACCTCCAACGTCAGCCGCAACCCCAAGGTCAGCGGCAGCATCACCGCCCTGCCCTTCTTCGGCGGCAACCTGGCCGACAAGACCGCCATCGGCGCGGAATACTCCAACGCCTTCGAGGGCGGCGGCAAAACGCAAAGCACCAACACCTTCAATAGCAACATCACCGCCATCGTCAGCGAGGTGCTGCCCAACGGCCACCTGGTCATCGCGGGCGAGAAGCAGGTCGGCGTGAACCGCAGCGTGGACGTGTTGCGCTTTTCCGGCACCATCGACCCGCGCCGTATCGCTCCCGGCAATGTGATCGACTCGCAGTACGTGGCCAACGTGCGCGTGGTCTCGCGTGGCCTGGGCGAGCAGGCCGAGGCCCAGGCCATGGGCTGGCTGGGGCGCTTCTTCAACAGCGTCACGCCGTTCTGAAGCGCTCCCTCTTTGATAGCTGGTAGCGCTTGCCCCAAAAGGATTTCAGCAACAAAAGCACCTGAAATCCTTACATAGCAAGCGCTAGCCGCTATCAAAAATTGACCTACCGTGGCCAATGGGACAATGTGCCCCCATGACAGCCACCATCGACACCCTCACGATCACCCGCCCCGACGACTGGCACCTGCACGTGCGCGACGGTGCGCCCCTGGCCACCGTGGTGCCGCACACCGCCGCACAGTTCGGCCGCGCCATCATCATGCCGAACCTTCGCCCGCCCGTGACCACGGCGGCGCAGGCGCTCGATTACAAGCAGCGCATCCTCGCCGCCGTGCCCACGGGCATCGCGTTCGAGCCCTTGATGACGCTGTACCTCACCGACAACCTGCCGCCCGACGAGATCGCGCGCGCCAAGGAAGCCGGCGTGGTGGCCTGCAAGCTCTACCCTGCCGGCGCCACCACCAACAGCGATGCAGGCGTGACCGACCTGCGCAAAATCCACAAGACGCTGGAAGCCATGCAGCAGGCCGGCATGCTGCTGCTGGTGCATGGCGAAGTCACCAGCAGCGACATCGACCTGTTCGACCGCGAGGCGGTGTTCATCGAGCAGCAACTCATCCCGCTGCGCCGTGACTTCCCGGAACTCAAGATCGTCTTCGAGCACATCACCACGCGCGAAGCCGCGCAGTACGTGGCCGAGGCCGGCCCCTGCACCGCCGCCACCATCACGGCGCACCACCTGCTGTACAACCGCAACGCCATCTTCACCGGCGGCATCCGGCCGCACTACTACTGCCTGCCCGTGCTCAAGCGCGAGGTGCACCGCCAGGCGCTGGTGGCAGCAGCCACCAGCGGCAGCGACAAGTTCTTCCTCGGCACCGACAGCGCCCCCCACCCGGCACACCTGAAGGAGCACGCCAGCGGCTGTGCCGGCTGCTACACGGCCCATGCAGCCATCGAGATGTACGCCGAGGCGTTCGACAACGCGGGCGCGCTGGACAAGCTGGAAGGCTTTGCCAGCTTCCACGGCCCGGCCTTCTACGGCCTGCCGCGCAACCAGGGCACCATCACCCTGCGCCGCGAAAGCTGGACGCCGCCGGACCACTTCGCCTTCGGCGAGGCCGAGCTCAAGCCCCTGCGCGCGGGCGAAGCACTGCCCTGGCGCCTCGTCGCCTGAGCCGCGAAGGAGCCCGCATGGCCGCGCCCGAACGCCAGTTGCGCATCGCCCTGCTGATCGACGCCGACAACGCGCCCGCCGACAAGATCGACGAAATCCTCACCGAGCTTTCCACGCTGGGCGAGATCAACGTGCGCCGCGCCTACGGCAACTGGACCAAATCCGGCCTGGGCGGCTGGCAGGACCGGCTGCTGGAGTTCGGCATCCGCCCCATGCAGCAGTTCGACTATTCCAAGCGCAAGAACGCCACCGACATGGCAATGACGGTGGACGCGATGGAACTGCTCTACAGCGACCGGCCCGACGCGTTCGGCATCGTCTCGTCCGATGCCGACTTCACGCCACTCGTCATGCACCTGCGCTCCAAGGGCGCCGCCGTGTACGGCTTCGGCGCGGCGCAAACGCCCAAGCCCTTCGTGAACGCCTGCTCGCGCTTTCTCTACCTGGAGACGCTGGTCAGCGAGGACGAGGTCGATGTGGAACCCAAAGCCGCCCCGCCCCGGACACCCGAGCAGCTCGCCGAAAACGCGGCCGTGTCCGGCGCACCCACCAGCCCACCGCGGCTGCGCGTGCCCACGGCGCAGTTGCGCCAGGACACGCGCCTGCTGAGCCTGCTGCGCTACGCCGTGCAGGCCTGCCAGGACGAAGCCGGCTGGGCGCATGTGGGCGCCGTGGGCACGCAAATCGGCAACAAGGTCTCCTTCGACCCACGCAACTACGGCTACAGCTCCCTGTCCAAGCTGCTCGCGGCCACGCAGGCCTTCGAGTTCCGCGACGAAGGCACCTCACGCGTCGCCGTGCGCGACAAGCGTGCGCCGCGCCCCCCGGCGCAGCCGCCCGCATGAGCCTGGACGCCATCGACTGGCGCGCCCCCTGGCTCGCGCCGTTCGCCGGGCTGGGCCACCCGGCCGCCCAGCGCGCCGCGGCGGGCGAACCCCTTGCCGACGTGCTCAACGCGCACGCCGCGCCCGGCGCGCTGCCTGTGCGCTTTGTGCCGCAAAGCGCCCTGCCACCCGGCATGGCCTACGAGCAGTTCATCCACGCCACCGGCCAGGTGCCCACACGCGACAACCTGCACGACTTTTTCAACGCCCTCGTGTGGCTGCGCTTTCCGCAGGCCAAGCAACGTCTGAACGCGCTGCACGCCCAGGCCATCGCGGCGCAGGGCGTAGGCGCCACGCGCGGGCCGCTGCGCGATGCGGCCACGCTGCTCGATGAAAACGGGGCCATGCTGCTGGCGCCCGAGGCGCTGTGGCAAGCGCTGCGCACGCGCCAATGGCGCCGGCTGTTCGTGGAGCTGCGTCCGCTGTGGCACGAGGCGCGGCTGGTGGTGTTCGGCCACGCCCTGCTGGAGCAATTGGTCCACCCACGAAAACCGCTTACAGCCCATGTATACCAAGCGCAAGCAGCTCCTGATTCGGTAGCAAACCTGGACACCTGGCTGGCCGCCGACCTGGACGCCGCGCACCTCGCGGCCAAGCCCTTCACCCCCCTGCCGGTACTGGGTATACCCGGCTGGTGGCCGGAGAACGAGAACTTTTCCTTCTATGATGACTCTCTCGTTTTCCGCAGCGCCCGGCCGAACCCCAAGAACCACACAACAGGCCCCGTCCCCGCTGCCCGCCGCGACGCTTGAAGCGCGGCGCTCTCGCCCCCATTTGATCCATCCGGTGCCCGCTGCCCAGGCGGCGGCTCTTTTGCATTCCCTTGTGGAGTCCCTTCGATGAAACGTATTGCTCTTTTCATACTCACCAACCTCGCCGTGGTCGTGGTGCTGGGTATCGTCGCCAACCTGCTGGGCGTGAACCGCTATCTCACAGCCAACGGCCTGAACCTGGGCGCGTTGCTCGGCTTTGCCCTGGTGATGGGCTTTGGCGGCGCCATCATCTCGCTGCTCATCAGCAAGCCCATGGCCAAGTGGAGCGCGGGCGTGCAAATCATCGACGGCTCGGGCTCGCCCGACGAGCGCTGGATCGTCGAGACCGTGCGCGGCTTCGCCCAGAAGGCCGGCATCGGCATGCCCGAGGTCGGCATCTTCCAGGGCGAGCCCAACGCCTTCGCCACCGGCGCCTTCAAGAACTCGGCGCTGGTCGCCGTCTCCACCGGCCTGCTGGAGAACATGACGCGCGAGGAGGTCGAGGCCGTGATCGGCCATGAGGTCGCGCACATCGCCAACGGCGACATGGTCACCATGACGCTGATCCAGGGCGTGATGAACACCTTCGTGGTGTTCCTGTCGCGCGTCATCGGCTACGCCGTCGACAGCTTCCTGCGCAAGAACGACGAGAACAGCTCGGGCCCTGGCATCGGCTACATGGTCACCACCATCGTGCTCGACATCGTGCTGGGCTTCCTGGCGGCCATCATCGTGGCCTGGTTCTCGCGCCAGCGCGAGTTCCGCGCCGACGCCGGTGCCGCCCAGCTCATGGGGCGCCGCCAGCCCATGATCAACGCCCTGGCTCGCCTGGGCGGGGTGCACGCAGGCGAGCTGCCCAAGAGCATGGCCGCCATGGGCATCGCCGGTGGCATTGGCCAGCTGTTCTCCACCCACCCACCGATCGAACAGCGCATCGCGGCGCTGCAACACGCGCAGCAACAGGGCTGACACGGCGCCTATCAGCGCCTCTGTTCACAGTTCCCCGAGTACACGCCGCCAGCGGGCCCTGCGCCCCTGGCGGCTTTTTTTCTTTCCCCAGAGGCATCCCCCCGTTTTACGCCAGCTTTACGCTGCACCGTCAACAGCCCTGGCCGTAGCGCGTTGAACAAGCAGGCCAACGCCCTACAAGGAGTGCTCCATGACCGCTATCGCCTCTGTGCCCCCCCGTCTCGGCCGCCGCTGGCTGGGCGCCGGACTGCTGGGCAGCGCCCTGCTGCTGGCGGGCTGCGCCGTGGGGCCCGTGGTTCCGGTCTATCCGGGCGACGGGGCCATCGTGGCACAGCCCTACACCACGTACGGCACCTATGGCACCTATGCCCCCTACGGTTACAGCTATGGCGTGCAGCCGGTCTACCCGGCCGTGGCCCCGCCTCCGGTGTCGGTCTGGATCGGCGGCGGCAGCACCTGGCACAGCAGGCCGGGCTACCGCCCGCCCGCTCCCCCACCGCACTGGGGAGACAGACCCGGCCGCCCCGGCCCTGCCCCCGGCCCGGGCTGGCACAGGCCCCCGCAGGGCGGGCATGGGCCAGAGCATGGCCCTGGCGATGCCGGGCCGCCACCTCCGAGGCCACAGCCGCAGCCGGGCTATCGGCCCACGCTGCCGGGCAGCCGGGGCGACTGGCGTTAAACGCTCTTTATTTGATAGCTTTCAGCGCTTGCCTGGCAAGGGCTAGAGGCCGTTTTCGCCTGAATTTAACAAGCTGCGCGCCACGGCCTCGCCGACCTTGATGCCATCCACACCGGCAGAGAGAATGCCACCCGCGTAGCCGGCGCCCTCGCCCGCCGGGTACAGGCCGGCGGTGTTCAGGCTCTGCAGGTTCTCGCCCCGGCCGATCTTCAGCGGCGACGAGGTGCGTGTTTCCACGCCCGTCAGCACCGCATCGGGCATGTCAAAGCCCTTGATCTTGCGGCCAAAGACGGGCAGGGCCTCACGCATGGCCTCGATGGCGTAGCCGGGCAGGGCCGCATGCAGGTCGCCCAAGGCCACGCCGGGCTTGTATGAAGGCTCCACGCCGCCCAGTTGGGTGGAGGGCTTGCCCGCGATGAATTCGCCCACCAGCTGGCCCGGCGCGCTGTAGTCGCGCCCGCCCAGCACAAAGGCATTGGATTCGAGCTGGCGCTGCAACACGCTGCCCGACAGCGGGTGGAACTGCCCGGCAGGCAAGGCATCCACGCCGTAGGTCTGGCCCAGGTGGGCCTCGAACGCAGCGGGATCGTGCGGGTAGTCGCGCGGGTCAATGCCCACCACGATGCCCGCGTTGGCATTGCGTTCGTTGCGCGAATACTGGCTCATGCCGTTGGTCACCACGCGGCCCGGCTCGCTGGTGGCCGCCACCACCGTGCCACCGGGGCACATGCAGAAGCTGTACACCGCGCGACCGTTTTGCGCGTGGTGCACCAGCTTGTAGTCGGCCGCGCCCAGCAGCGGGTGGCCCGCGTGGCGGCCCCAGCGGGCGCGGTCGATGACGCTTTGCGGGTGCTCGATGCGAAAGCCGATGGAAAACGGCTTGGCCTCCATCGCCACGCCGCGCTCGTACAGCATGGCAAACGTGTCGCGCGAGCTATGGCCCAGGGCCATCACCACATGGTCGGCCCGCAGCTCGGTGGTCTCGCCCGTGGCCTGGTTCAGCACCTTCAGGCCGCGCAGGTGGCGCTGGCCCTGGGCGTCGCTCTCAACGATCACGTCCGTCACGCGCTGCTCGAAGCGGATTTCCCCGCCCAGCGCAATGATCTGGGCGCGCAGGTTCTCCACCACCTTCACCAGCTTGAAGGTGCCGATGTGCGGGTGGGCGACGTACAAAATTTCTTCGGGCGCACCGGCTTTGACGAACTCGTGCATCACCTTGCGGCCCAGATGGCGCGGGTCCTTGATCTGGCTGTAGAGCTTGCCGTCGGAGAACGTGCCCGCCCCGCCTTCGCCGAACTGCACGTTGCTCTCCGGGTGGAGCTGGCGCTTGCGCCACAGGCCCCAGGTGTCCTTGGTGCGCTCGCGCACGGGCTTGCCGCGTTCCAGCACGATCGGCTTGAAACCCATTTGCGCCAACACCAGCGCGGCAAAAATGCCGCACGGGCCAAAGCCCACCACCACCGGGCGCTGCGCCAGCGTGGCCGGCGCCTGGCCCACCGGCCGCCAGGCCATGTCGGGCGTGGGCTGGATGTGAACGTTCCCGGCATGCCGCGCCAGCAGAGCCGCTTCCTGGGTGGCGTCTGCCAGGGTGATATCGAGGATGTACACCGCCAGCAGTTCGGCCTTGCGCGCGTCGAAGCTGCGCTTGAACACGTGGACCTGCGCGATGGCCTCGGGCGCAATGCCCAGGGTCTGTGCCGCGGCAGCGTGCAACGCGGCGTCGGGCGATTGCGCCGCAGCCAGCGGCAACTTGATTTCGGAGAGGCGGATCATGGCGTGCGGGCCCGTGTCGATCGGGCGGTCGGCAAAAAGGGAGCGTGATGATAAAGCCATGGCGCCGGCGCTGCACCCCGCGGCAGCAGGTCAGGCACATGGCCCCCCGCTTGAGTGCGGATACGGCAGGCGGCTACCATCGGTGCCACATTCTTGAACCCGCCATGCAACGTCCCGCCTTCATCCACGCCACCTTGGCCGCGCACCGCCCTCTGGGCCGCTGCGCGGTGCGCTGGCTGCACAAGCCGGTTGCACATTCCTCCGCCCGGCGATCTCCCTCCCTCTGATTCGCGCAGTTTCATGCATCGCCGGGCCCCACACCCGGCGCGATGGTGGCCGCCTGCCTGCCCGGCAGCGGCCTGGCATGGAAAGGTGCAGGCAATGGAATTCACCAAGCGTTTCTTGCGGGCCAAAAGCCCTTGTGCGGACGGTTTCCGCTGGTTTTCGCGCAACGTACAGGACGGCGCCGGCTACCAGCAGGCGCTGGACACCCTGGTGGCGGCCGGGCGCGTCGATGACGCCTGCTGGCTGCTCGACCAGTTCGGCCCCACCAACGAGGTGCTGACGCTCGACACACTCGACGCCGAGGCCCTGGTGTTTGCCGGCACGCTGGTGGTGCGCGGCGCCATCGCGGCGGACCGGCTGCGCGTGGGCCGCGCCCTGCGCGCGGGTGCCGGGCTGCGCACCGACGGCAACCTGGGCGTGGGCGAGGACCTGCGCGTGGAAGGCGCCCTGGCCTGCGGCGGGGCGCTAAAGGTGGGGGGCAACGTGCGCTGCGCCTGGGGTATCGAGGTGCAGGGCGCCTTCGAAGGCGGCGGCGATGCGCGCGCCGCCTGGGACCTGCTATGCCATGGCCCACTGACCCTTGCGGGCCACGCCCTGGTGGGCCAAGACCTGCTGGTGCAGGCCGACACGGCCTGCGGCAAGGGCCTGCGCGTGGGCGGACAGATCGACTGCGCGGGCAACCTGCGCGCCGGGCACGGCATCCTGGCCGGGGGTTCGATCACTGCCACGGGCCATATCGAGGCGGGCTGGGGCATCCGCGCAGCGCACGACATCGCGGCACAGGGTGCCATCAAGGCGGGCGAAAGCCTGGTGGCCGAGGGCCTGATCCGCGCCGGTGCGGGCTACGGCATCTACGCCGGGCTGAACGTGCAGCGCGACGCCTGGGAAGCCAGCGCGCAGGTGCGCGCGCGCCAGCGCCCCACCGAACTGCTCAGCGGCTGCTGGTTGGCATAGCCACCGGGCGGGTCAGAACCACCGCCCACTGCGCGCCGAGGCATCCAGCCCCTGGCGCAGGCGCTGGTACAGGCGCTCGGCCCGTTCCGGATCGCTGAAATGCGACACCTGGCCGGCACCCTGTGCCTTGGCGGGCTTCTCATCCAGCGCCAGGGGCTTGCCCTGGCAGGTGGTTTGACGCGCGGCGGGGGACTGGCCGAGCAGGTGCTCATAGACCGTCAGATCCACGCATTCCGTGCCGTAAAACACCAACCCGTGCCCGCCTTCGTTCTCCACGTACACCATGCGGGCGGCAGGAAGCTGTGCAAAGGTCTCCATCGCTCCGGCGGAAGGCGTGGGCACGTCATATTGGGACTGCAGCATCAACACGGAAGCCGATTGCAGGGCCGCCATGCCCGGCTTGGTGTAGGCCTTTCTTTCCTTCCAGTGAAGGCAGGGTTGGCGGGCAACGGCGTTGGAAACGATGGGCAGCGCCTGCGCCAGGGCAAAACCCTTCTGGACCCAATGGTCCTGGTTCTTGTCCAGCAAGGGCTCGTCGTTGCACAACACGGTTTCAAAAACGGAATCCATGTTGCTCAGGTAGAAAGGCTGGGACGCTTCGTAATACCCTGGAGTCGCCTTGGCCTGCAGCGTAGCCACCATGCGCTGGGCCGCGCGCTTGAACGCCGCAGCCAGCGGCTCGTTGGGAATATGGATGTCTTTTTGCAGGATGTCTGAAATCTCCTCCAGCGTCCTGTTGTGGTCGAGCAATCTCTGCGTCTCCACCGCCGCCTTGAGCGTGGCGAGATAGTCCGTCAGCAGATTCGCCTCTGCCCGATCGGTGGCATTCAGGGCGATCAGCGCCTCGGCCACGTCGCGCCCCACGGACTGGAGGTTGGCCTTCACCAGGGCGGCCGTAGAACCCAGGCCGAGCAAGTCGTCATGCCGCGCCGCATACGGGGCGATGAACTCGTTGAACGTCAGGGCTTGCCCCTGCTTGCTGCCCGCTGAAGCCTCATGGATGGAGCGGCTGAAGTTCATGTTGCTGTCCAGCACCATGGGCCCGGCGCGCTCGGGAAACAGGCCGGCATACCAAAACCCGAGCCAGGTGCCATACGACATACCGTAGTAGTGCAGTTTTTCGTCGCCCAGCAGATGGCGCATCAAATCCATGTCGCGCGCCGTCGCATCGGTGTGGATATGCGCCGCCACGGGGTTCTTCTGGCAGTTGGTGGCCGTGAAAAGCGCATGGTCGGTGAGCTTGCGGACATTGTCGGGCGCTACGCCCCACTGGCTCTCCAGCGCGGGGGACACGCGCTGGTTGCCAGCGCACAGCAGGTTGGTGCTGTCACCGACTCCGCGCGGAGAAAATCCGACGAAGTTGTACGACGCGTCCATTTCCAGGTACTTCCTGCCCACGGCCGTCTGCGCGCTGCCCAGCGCGAAAACTTGCGAGAAATACAGCGCCAGGAATTGGCCGTCGCCCCCAGGGCCGCCCGGGTTGAAGAACAAATGGGGCTTCTTGTCCGGCGCCTGCGCCGCGCGCACCCGCATGATCGACACCATGACCGCGGCAGCGTCCGGGTTCTGGTAGTCCTGGGGCACCTGCACCTGCGCGCACTGCAGGCGGGGGCCCAACTTCCGGGCATAGCCCTCCGGGTCTTGCTCCAGATAGGCGCTGCAGTCGTTCCATTGCACCGTCTGGTTTTTGTAGCGCGCCAGTGGATCGACGGGCTGAGGGGCATCGGAGCCGCCACAGCCAGCCACCAGGGCAGCCAGCGCGCTGACCAGCGCAAAACGAAGGGGGTTCTTGCTCATGGTACGGGGTGAGATAGTGGACAGCGCGGGGCATGCGTGCGCACGATCCTACCGTCCGTACACTCAAGCGGGCAAGAAGCCTTCTACCGAGAGATAGCGCTCGCCCGTGTCGTAGGCAAAGCCCAGCACCTTGGCGCCCGCCGGCAGCTCGGGCAGCTTCTGGGCGATGGCGGCCAGTGTGGCGCCCGAGGAAATGCCCACCAGCAGCCCTTCTTCGCGTGCCGCGCGGCGCGCGTACTCGCGTGCGGGCTCGGCATCGACCTGGATCACGCCGTCGAGCAGGCTGGTGTCCAGGTTCTTGGGCACGAAGCCCGCGCCAATGCCCTGGATCGGGTGCGGTGCAGGCTGACCGCCCGAGATCACGGGCGAGGCCGCCGGTTCGACGGCAAACACCTTGAGCTGCGGAAACTTCGCCTTGAGCACCTTGGCCACGCCACTCAGGTGGCCGCCCGTGCCCACGCCGGTGATAAGCACATCCAGGCCCTCGGGAAAATCCGCCAGGATTTCCTGTGCCGTGGTGCGCTCGTGCACCGCGACGTTGGCCGGGTTCTCGAACTGCTGCGGAATCCAGGCGCCAGGCGTCTGCGCGGCCAGCTCCTCGGCGCGGGCGATGGCCCCCTTCATGCCTTTTTCCTTCGGCGTCAGGTCGAACGAAGCGCCGTAGGCCAGCATCAGGCGGCGGCGCTCGATGCTCATGCTCTCGGGCATCACCAGGATGAGCTTGTAGCCCTTCACGGCGGCCACGAGGGCCAGGCCCACGCCGGTGTTGCCGCTGGTCGGCTCGATGATGGTGCCGCCGGGCCGCAGCGCACCGGACTTCTCGGCGTCCTCCACCATCGCCAGCGCAATGCGGTCCTTGATCGAGCCGCCCGGGTTGCCGCGCTCGGACTTCACCCACACATTGGCGCCCGCGCCAAACAGGCGGTTGATGCGCACATGCGGGGTGTTGCCAATCGTTTGCAGAATGTTGTCAGCTTTCATGGGGAATCGCCTTTGTCGTGAAGGTGGGTAGGCCGTCAATTTTGCGATGGTTCATGCACCACCGGCGTTATATGCATATGGGCGCAAGGCCCGCTTCATTGCAGCGTATCGAAGTGGCGGTGCACCATGTCGCTCATCAGGCCTTTCACGCCCTCTTCGTCCAGGCCCTCCAGTTGCGCACGCAGGGCCGGTGCCAGGTCCGTAAAGACATCGATCACCTGCGGGTCGAAGTGCTGACCACGGCCTTCTTGCAGGATGCGCATGACTTGTTCGGGCGGGAAGGGCTCCTTGTAGGGGCGGCGCGAGCTGAGGGCATCAAATACATCGGCCACGGCAAAGATCCGAGCGGCCAGCGGAATCTGTTCGCCCCGCAGGCCCAGGGGATAGCCGGAGCCATCCCACTTTTCATGGTGGCCTGCCACCACGTCCCGCGCGCCGTCGAGCCAGCCAGCGCCGCTCACGATCTGCTCGCCCTGTTCCACATGCGTGCGCATGATCTGCATTTCGGCGTCGTCGAGCCGCCCTGGCTTGAGCAGGATCGCGTCAGGGATGCCGATCTTGCCGGCATCGTGCAGGAAGCTGCCGGCAATCAGGGATTGCATCGGTGCGCCCTGCAGTCCCAGGGCTTCCCCCGTCTTGGCCGAAAGCCATGCCACCCGGTAGTTGTGCGCGCCCGTGTCGGAGTCGCGCTTGGCAATCGCGCGGCCCAAGGCTTCCATCATCGCGATGTGAGACTCCAGCACCAGCCGGGCCTTGCGCTCGTTCTCCTCTGCCAGGCGCACCACCACGGGATAAATGGCCGCTCCGCAGACCAGCGACGCCAGACAGACCATCAGCGCCACGATGAAGGCGTCCGACAGGATCTGCGCGTGTTGCCAGGCTGGAATCAACCGGACGCCTTCAAAATAGCCGGTGATGGGCCCATCGGCCAGTTCGCGCAGCGGCACGAACACGCGCAGAACCCATTGATCGCTTGGGAGCCGCAGGCTCTCATACGAGGCCCGGGTGTAGCTCGGTTTGCCATGCGGTGGCAATTGGGCTTCCAGCGGCTCCCCGGCAGCGGTGACCGATTCGGCCAACTTGTCGCCGGCGGCGCTGTAGATTTCCGCAATCTCGAACAGCCCGCCTGTCAGCAGTTGGGCCGCCTGCTCTGCCTTGGCGGCGGCGTTCGGGCCGTCCAGGCGCAGCGACTCTTGCCCCGCGATGACCCGCCGCGACTCCTCTTGGGCAAACGCCACGACCTGCTGCTCCGCGTTTTCGCGTGACACCAGCCACGCCACAGGGCTGGCGCAGCCTGCCATCAACAGTGTGACGGCGGCGATGCGGTGGGCTGCCTTGCGTCGGGAGTGCTTCATGTTCGCAGGGAGGCAAAAATTAGCATCTTCGCATGGCGCGGTGGCGCAGCGGGCGGTGATAATCGCGCCCGTGAAGCACGCCAGACCGCCGCTGGTGCGATCTGGGAAACCAGGCACTGGAGGAATGTCCGGACTGCACAGGACAGCGTAGCAGCTAACGGCTGCCCACCGTGAGGTGAGGATCAGAGCAACAGAGACGAGTCCCAGGGGAGTGCCGCAAGGTAGACCACTGGGGGTGAAACGGGCAATCTCTACGCGCAGCAACACCAAGTAGGCCAGCGTTGACGTGGTTCCGCGGAGCTGGCGGGTAGGTGGCACCGAGCCGTGGTGGCGACACCCGGCCCAGAGTAATGGCGGTCACGTGCGGGCAACCGCATGCACAGAATCCGGCTTATCGGCGCGCTTCACACTTTTCATTCAAAAAAGCCTCCAGCCCTTACTGGGCAAGCGCTAGCAGCTCTTTTTTCAGGAGCAACCGGGCGCCTGCCCGGCACGCAGTGCCCGCGCGCGCTCGGCGGTATCGGGGTGGCTGCTCAGCAGTGACCAGATGGGGTGCGCCTCGTCCTGCCCGGGCTCCGTGGCCTTGCCGGGCTGCGGGTCCTTGCCGCCCGAACGCGCGTCCTGCACCATAGCCAGCAGCAGGTCGCC
>NZ_CYIG01000035.1 GCF_001298675.1 Paenacidovorax caeni | reverse complement strand
GTCCATGCTCCCAACGTCAATTTCTTCGGTACAGTTTGGCTTCGGCATTGCCCGCTCGTTGATCAAGATTCGACACCTGGATTTTCGGGCACACAAGGGCAATGCCGTCCTCGTTTGTGGCTCTACTACGGTGAAATATCCGGGCTAGGCCAGCCGGGAACCTACCGCAACGCCCTGCTGCTGGCGCAGGCCATGGAAAAGCAGCAATTCAACGCCGTGCAGGCGCTGGCCGAACGGCTGCAGCTCAATGCCCTGCCCGTGCTGAGCCTGCAGATGGAAGCCCTGGGCAAGGCCAACGAGATCATTGAAATGAGCCAGGAATAACAAGATTGCCGGGTATGCGATAATCGAGAGCTTTTTGCGGAAAGTACACCGGAATAGGCTGGTGCGGCTCCCGCTGCTGATTCAAAGGAAGATCATGAAAGAAGGCATTCACCCCAATTACCGCGAAGTGCTGTTCGTTGACCTGTCCAACGGCTTCAAGTTCGTGACCCGCTCCTGCGTAAACACGAAGGAAACCGAGACGTTCGAAGGCAAGGAATACCCGCTGTTCAAGCTGGATACCTCCAGCGAGTCGCACCCCTTCTACACCGGCACGCAAAAGTCCGTGGACAACATGGGCGGCCGCGTGGAGCGCTTCCGCAACCGTTTCGGCAAGAAGTAATCCAGATTCGCGCCTGGCGGGGGTCTCCTCCGCCCGCAAAAAAGGGCAGCCCGGGCCACCGCGCTGCCCTTTTTGACCTTCTACCCCCGTGAACCACCCAACCCCCGCCATCGTCACGCAACGCGCCGCCCGCCCCCTGCCGCGCTGGGCGCTGCTGCTGCTGTGCCTGGCCTACGTGGTGCCGGGTTTCGTCGGACGCGACCCCTGGCGCAATGTCGATGTCGCCTCGTTCGGCTACATGCTGGAACTGGCCCAGGGGCGCAGCCACTGGTTAGCCCCCACACTGGCCGGATTCACGCCCGACGGCGACGGCCTGCTCGCCTTCTGGCTCGGTGCGCTCGCGCTGCAGTGGGCGCCGGGCTGGCTTGCCCCCGAGATGGCGGCCCGCCTGCCCTTCATTGCCCTGCTGGTGCTGACGCTGCTGGCCACCTGGTACACCGTGTACTACCTGGCGCGCAGCCCGGGTGCCCAACCCGTGGCCTTCGCCTTCGGCGGCGAGGCCCACCCCAAAGACTATGCGCGCTCCATGGCCGATGCCGGGCTGCTCGCCTTGCTCGCCTGCCTCGGGCTGGCCCAGCTGTCGCACGAAATCACCAGCTACCTCGCGCAATTGGCGTGTACGGCGCTGGTGTTCTTTGCCGCCGCCATCCAGCCCTACCATCCGCGCCGCGCCGCCGTCGCGATGCCGCTGGGCATGGCCGGACTGACGCTGGCGGGTGCCCCCACGCTCGCTACGCTGTTGGGCCTGGGCTGCGCCGCACTGGCCTGGTGGGCGCCCGCCCATACGGCAGACCGGCGCCGCACCGCAGCCCTGGCCTGGGCCGCCGCCACGCTGGCCAGCATGGGCCTGGCCTGGGCGCTGGATTTGTGGGCCTGGCGCATTGAGCCGCCGCAGGCTTTTCTGCCCTACGCCACGACCATGCTGCGCATGCTGGTTTGGTTCGGCTGGCCCGCCTGGCCGCTGGCACTGTGGACGCTGTGGCGCTGGCGCCGCCAGATCGCCAGCCGCACGGGCCACCGCCACCTGTGGCTACCGCTATGGTTCACCCTGGTGACGCTGGCGGCCACATTCACCACCCAACCGGCCGACCGCGCCCTGCTGCTGGGCCTGCCGGCGCTGGCAGTGCTGGCCGCGTTTGCCCTGCCAACGCTGGAGCGCAGCATCGCGGCGCTGATCGACTGGTTCACGCTGCTGTTCTTCAGCGTCTCGGCCATCGCCATCTGGGTGGTGTGGATTTCTCTACACACCGGCATACCCGCACAGCCCGCCGCCAACGTGGCGCGGCTGGCCCCCGGCTTCATACCGCGCTTCGATGGCCTGGCTTTCGCGCTGGCGCTGGCCGCCACCGCCGCATGGTGCGCCCTGGTCTGGTGGCGTGCAGCCCGGCACCGTACCGCGCTCTGGAAAAGCCTGGTGCTGCCCGCCAGTGGCACCACGCTGGCGTGGCTGCTGCTGATGACCATCTGGCTGCCCATGCTGGACTACGCCCGCAGCTACGCCCCGCAGGTACGCCAGATCGTGGCCACGCTGGGCCCGCAACCAGGCTGCGTGCTCACGCACAACCTGGGCGACTCGCAGGTGGCGGCACTGCAGTTCCACGGGCACCTGGCGCTCTACCCCGCCAGCGCGGAGCCCCCGCAAGGCTGCCAATGGCTGGCCGTAGGCAGCGATACAAACGATCTGCCCGACGACTTGGCCCAACCCGCACAATGGCTGCCATTCGCCGCCATTGGCCGGCCAACCAACCGCAGCGAGCGCATCCTGCTGCTGAAGCGGCTGCCCCCAGCATCTGACGAAGCCGCCCCGTGAGCCAACCACCAGGGTGCATGAGCCAAATCGGCCTCTAGCGCTTTCCAGAAAAGCGCTGACAGCTATCAAATCAGGAGTTCAGCCGCGCATCGCAATGTGGCCAGCGATGCGCACACTGCGTCCAGGCAATGTTGCTGGGGCTGTTTCCCTGGCCTGCGAGAATCTACCTATGTTCTGTAATTCGGACCCCGCCGAGCGCTTCATCAGCTCCCAGCCATGGTTCGGCGGCCTCGGTGCGCAGCTGCAGCAGCAGGTGCATGCCAGCATCCGCCAGACCGAGGGCGCCAAGGGCGAGGTCATGCTGCCGCTAGGCAGTCCGGCCCAGGGCTGGCACGCGGTGCTCAGCGGCTTGGTGATGCTGCGCAGCTCGCCACAGCGCACGCGCGCCTCGGCCTTCATCGGCATGCCCGACGGCGAATGGTTCGGCGAGGGCACTGCCCTCAAGGGCGGGCCGCTGCTGTACGAAGTTGTGGCCCTGCGCCCTACCCGGCTGCTGTGCCTGCCGCTGCCGATGTTCAACCACCTGTACAACACCAGCCTGGCCTTCACACAGTATTTGGCCCAGCACATGAACCTGCGCCTGGGCCAGGCCATGACAATGATCGAAGCCGGACGCACGCGCAGCGCCGAGCACCGCGTGGCCTTGCAGCTCAGCCGCCTGTTCTGGCGCCGCCAGCGCAGGCTGAACCTGACGCAGGAGGAACTGGGCCAGCTCGCGGGGCTGTCGCGCCAGACCATCAACCGCGTGCTGCAGGCCCTGGTGGCCGAGGGCATCGTCACCCTCGACTTCGGTCGCGTGGCCATCCTCGACGATGCCGCGCTGGAGGCCTACCTGGCCCGCACCGCCGCAACCTGACCGCAGGCACCTCAGAACGCGCCCACGACCGCAGGTTGACCTCCGGTTGACCCCAGCCGCGCACGGGCAACGCACCTGCCACACAATGGCCCGATGCCCCCTGCATCACCCGCCCTGCCCACCGTGGACACCGGCCTGGCCTGGAACCACCGTTTCGCCGACCTCGGCCCCGCGTTCCACACGCGGCTGCCGCCCACGCCGCTGCCCGCCCCCTACCCCGTGGCGCACAGCCCCGAGGTGGCACGCCTGCTCGGCCTGGACCCAGCGTGGCTGGCCACCGACGACGCCCTGCAGCTGTTCAGCGGCAACGCCCTGCCCGCAGGCGGCGACACGCTGGCTAGCGTCTACAGCGGCCACCAATTCGGCGTGTGGGCCGGGCAGCTCGGCGACGGACGCGCCCTGCTGCTGGGCGAAACCGAGCAGGGCTTGGAGATCCAGCTCAAGGGTGCCGGCCGCACGCCGTACTCGCGCATGGGCGACGGACGCGCCGTGCTGCGCTCGTCCATCCGCGAGTTTCTGTGCAGCGAGGCCATGCATGCCCTGGGCATCCCGACCACGCGCGCGCTGTGCCTCATGGGCTCGCCCGCGCCCGTGCTGCGCGAAAGCGTGGAAACCGCGGCCGTGCTCACACGCGTAGCGCCCAGCTTCATCCGCTTCGGGCATTTCGAGCACTTCGCCGCACGCGGGCAAACCACCGAGCTGCGCCAGCTGGCCGACTACGTCATCGACCGCTACTACCCCGCCTGCCGCACCACACCGGATTTCGGGGGCAACGCCTACGCCGCGCTGCTGCAGGCCGTGGCGCAGCGCACGGCGGAGCTCATCGCCCAATGGCAGGCCGTGGGTTTCTGCCATGGCGTGATGAACACGGACAACATGAGCATCCTGGGCCTGACGATCGACTACGGGCCCTTCCAGTTCCTCGACACCTTCGCCCCCAGCCACATCTGCAACCACAGCGACACCCAGGGCCGCTACGCCTTCGACCGCCAGCCCAGCGTGGCCTACTGGAACCTGCTGTGCCTGGGCCAGGCCCTGCACCCGCTGGCAGGCGAGGTAGACACCATACGTGCCGCGCTGCAGGCCTACCCGCGCACCTTTCAGGACGCCCTGGCGCGGCGCCTGCAGGCCAAGCTCGGGCTGAGCAGCCCGCACGAAGGCGATGAAGCCCTGGTACAGGCCCTGCTGACCTTGCTGGCGCAGGACGGGGTGGACCACCCCATCTTCTGGCGCCGCCTGGCGCATGCCGTGGACAGCGGGGATTTCAGCCCGGTAGGTGCGCTGTTCAGTAACCGGGCGGCATGGGCCGCCTGGTTGCTATCGTATTCAGAGCGGCTAGCGCTCGTGGATAAAGCGCTAGCGGCCAAATTGATGTTAAAAACCAACCCCAAATTCGTGCTGCGCAACCACGTGGCCGAACAAGCCATCCGCGCCGCCGCGCGAGGCGACATGGCGCCGCTGCACACCGTGCAAAGGCTGCTGGCGCATCCCTTTGACGAACACCCGGGCCACGATGCCTGGGCCGACTTTCCGCCCGACTGGGCGGCCCACCTTGCCATCAGTTGCTCCTCATGACCCACCCGATCCAGAAAATCGATGAAGAATGGCAGGCCCTGCTGCGCGCCAAAGGCGCCGAACCCGCCGCCTTCCAGGTGACGCGGCACGCGGCCACCGAGCGCCCATTCACGGGCCGCTACGAACAACACTGGGCCGAAGGCCGCTACCATTGCGTCTGCTGCGGCGCCCTGCTGTTCCAGTCCCACACCAAATTCGATGCGGGCTGCGGCTGGCCCAGCTTCTGGCAGGCCGAGCCCGGCGCCATTGCCGAACATGTGGACCGCAGCCACGGCATGGTGCGCACCGAGACCGTGTGTGCACAATGCGGCGCCCACCTGGGCCACGTGTTTGAAGATGGCCCGGCACCCACGGGCCTGCGCTATTGCATGAATTCCGCGTCGCTGGCCTTCGAGCCCCCCACGTCCTAGCATGAAACTCCTGATCGACTTCTTCCCCATCATCCTGTTCTTCGCGGCCTTCAAGGTCTGGGGCATCTACACGGCCACTGCCGTGGCCATCGCCGCCACGGTGGCGCAGATCGCTTACCTGCGCCTGCGCCACGGCAAGGTGGAGCCCATGCAATGGGTGAGCCTTGGGGTCATCGTCGTGTTCGGCGGCGCTACGCTGCTGGCGCACAGCGAAACCTTCATCAAGTGGAAGCCCACGGTGCTGTACTGGCTCATGGGCGGCGCGCTGGTCATCGGCCAGCTGCTGTTTCGCAAGAACCTCATCCGCTCGCTGATGCAAGCGCAGATCGAGCTGCCCGACGCCGTCTGGCGCACCCTGAACTGGAGCTGGGCCGGCTTCTTCGCGGCCATGGGCCTGCTCAACCTGTGGGTGGCCTACGCATTCGACACCGACACCTGGGTGAACTTCAAGCTCTTCGGCGGCATGGGGCTGATGGTGGTCTTCGTGATCGCGCAAGCCCTGTACCTGAGCCGCCACATCAAGGAAACCGACGACACCACGGGTGCCCAGCCATGAATAACCCCTTCTCTATCAGCGCCGCCCTGCTGGAAGCACGCCTGCGCGAACGCCTGGCCCCCACGCAGCTGGAGGTCATCGACGAAAGCGGCCTGCACCAAGGACACGCCGGGGCCAACGGCACGGGCTTCGGCACCCATTTCCGCGTGCGCATCGCGGCACCGCAATTCGTCGGAAAGTCACGCGTCGCGCAGCATCGGCTTGTGTATGATGCGCTGCAAGAATTCATCGACCAGGGCCTGCATGCACTGGCGATTGAACTTCTCTGAGCGGGCCCCATCTATCCTGCCCTGGGGCGGCATGCCCGCAAACCATCCTTGTTTTTTGGATTTTTCATGAAGCAAAAGCTCTTGTCCGGCCTTGTGGCCGCCGCTGTGTTGGGCGCAGTCGCGCTGCCCGTCGCTGCACAAAACCTGGCCATCGTCAACGGCAAGCCCGTACCTAAGGAGCGCGCAGAGCTGCTCAAGCAACAGGTGGAACGCTCGGGCCGCCCGATCACCCCGGAAGTCGAAAGCCAGATCAAGGAAGAAGTGATCGCGCGTGAAATCTTCCTGCAGGAAGCGAAGAAGCGCGGCCTCGAAGCCTCGAAAGACTTCAAGAGCCAGATGGAACTGGCGCGCCAGACTATCCTGATCCGTGAACTGTTCGCTGACTACCAAAAGAAGAACCCGGTCAGCGACGCTGAGATCCAGGCCGAGTACGACAAGTTCGTGGCCGCCAACAGCGGCAAGGAATACAAGGCCAGCCACATCCTGGTAGAGAAGGAAGACGAGGCCAAGGCCATCATCGCTTCCATCAAGCAAGGCGCCAAGTTCGAGGACATCGCCAAGAAGCAGTCCAAGGATCCTGGCTCCGGCGCACGCGGTGGCGACCTCGACTGGGCCAACCCGAACAGCTACGTGAGCGAGTTCACCGAAGCCATGCTCAAGCTCAAGAAGGGCGAGATGACGGCCGAGCCGGTCAAGAGCCAGTTCGGCTGGCACATCATCCGCCTGGACGACGAGCGCCAAGCCCAGCTGCCCAAGCTGGAAGAAGTGAAGCCGCAGATCGCCCAGCAGCTGCAACAACAAAAGCTCGGCCAGTTCCAGGAAGACCTGCGCACCAAGGCCAAGGTGGAATAACACCACCCGGCGCCACACGCGCTCCTACAAAACGCGGCCCCCGGGCCGCGTTTTGCTTTTTCAAGCGGCCGTTGGCATCACCCCCGCAGCCAAAGCCACAGCATCAGCCCCCCCATCATCACGGGCTGGTGCAGCAGGTAGTAGCTGAGGCTCCAGCGCCCCATCAGGGCCAGCCCCCGCATCGGCCCAGACAACGCCACCGCAAGCCAGGCGCGCTGGCGACGCAACAGCCATTGCCCCAAGGCCAGTCCCCAGCACATCACGCCCAGCCAGGGAAAGACAGGCACATAGTCTTCAGTGAACGGCTTGTGCGTGACCAGGCCCAGCCAGTTAAGCCAGCGCGCGTCAAACCACGGTGCTACCGCCGCCCAAGGGCCGGCGAGCAAAGCGCCCATCACCCAGGGCAGCGCCAGCGCTATACCGCCAGCCAGCCACAACCAGCGCCCCCAGCCAGCCATGCAGCGCGCCAGCACCAGCATGACGGCCATGCCATGCAGCACGCCGAAATAGATGTAGCTGCGTGGAAAGACGAGGTAAGACCCGACGCTGACCAACAGCGCCGCCGCAGCCACCTGCAGCCAACGCCTGCGAAAACGCCCCCAGGTCTGCCGCTGGTCCCAGGCGATGGCCTGCCCCATGCCGGCGCACAACAGAAAAAGACTGACGATGGCCGTGCGCTGCCAGGTCCAGAACGGATCGCCCAGGAAGTTCTGCGGCCACAGGGCAAAGTGGCTCAGATCGAAGCAGAAATGGAACACGGTCATCCACACCATGGCCAGGCCGCGCAAGGCGTCGACACGATCGAAACGCGAGGACGGGCGGCAAGGGGCAGTCTTAGGCATGGATCTGGCAAATGGAAAAAGTCCATGCAAGTCTATAGCCCATAGCGCCAGCACCGCCGGGCAGACGCCCGGTGGCGCAGCGCCAGCTGCGGCAGCCCCTCCGCCGCGTCGATTGCAGGGCAACAATTTGCCGCACCCCTCTCAATACTGGGTACGCGGTGCCGATAATGGAGGGACATGATGCCCCACACCACCACCCTGCGACGCCTCGCACTCGCTGCCGCCATGCCTGTGCTGCTCTCGGCTTGCGACATTCCAGGCCTGGGGCCCGATCCGCGTGCGGTACAGCGCGAGGCCGAGGCCAAGGCGGTCGGCGGTGCCTGCCGCCACGCGCTGCGCGGGCTGGAAGACTGCTTCACGCTCAACCCCAAGGCGCCCAAGGCCGCCGTGTTTGCCGGCTGGAAGGAGATGGACGCCTACATGCGTGAAAACAAGCTGGAAGGCACTCCTTCGGTACTGGGCAAAGCCGAGCCTAAGGCAGAGCCCCGCCGCAGCCGAGCCAGTAACGCGGACGACGACAACTCCTGAACCGAGCGTCCGCCCCCCGTGGCCATACGCGGACCGGGGCGGCGGCCCGCGCCTTCAGGCGCGCTCGAAAACCGCCATGCTCTCAACGTGGGCCGTGTGCGGGAACATATTGACCACCCCCGCTGCCACGCAGCGGTAGCCCGCCTGGTGCACGAGCAGCCCGGCGTCGCGCGCCAGCGTGGCGGGGTTGCAGCTCACATAGACGATGCGCTGCGGCGGCACCCAGTGCGCTGCGCCCGCTGGCAAGGGCGGCGCCCCCTCTGCGCCCAGACGGGCCTGATGCAGATCCGCCAGCGCCTTCGACAAGGCGAATGCCCCCTCGCGCGGCGGATCGACCAGCCATTTGTCGGCCACGCCATCCGCGACCAGCATCTCCGGCGTCATCTCGAACAGATTGCGCGCTACAAAGCTAGTAGCTGCTAGCGCTTGCTGGACGGGCCTTTGGGCCTGATTTTTCTCATAATTCTCGCGCGAGCGCGCCACCAGGGCCTCGCTGCCCTCAATGCCCAGCACCTCGCGTGCCTGGGTGGCGATGGGCAGGGTGAAGTTGCCCAGGCCGCAAAACCAGTCGATCACGCGCTCGGCCTTGCCGGCGTCAAGCAGGCGCAGCGCGCGCGTCACCAGCACACGGTTGATGTGCGAGTTCACCTGGGTGAAGTCGGTTGGCTTGAACGGCATGGTGATACCGAAATCCGGCAGGCCATAGGCCAGTTGCTCTGCGCCGTCTGCATCCAGCAGGTGCACCGTGTCGGGCCCCTTGGGCTGCAGCCACCATTGCACCCCGTGTTCGGCAGCGAATGCACGCAGCCTGGCCAGGTCGCCCTCGCTCAGCGGCTCCAGGTGGCGCAGCACCAGGGCTGTCACCGTGTCACCGCAGGCCAGTTCGATTTGCGGGCACGTGTCGCGCGCTTGCAGCCCACCGATCAGTGCGCGCAGCGGCATCAGCATGGCATCGACATGCGGCGGCAGAATCTTGCAG
Organism: Paenacidovorax caeni; assembly: GCF_001298675.1. Lineage (GTDB taxonomy): Bacteria > Pseudomonadota > Gammaproteobacteria > Burkholderiales > Burkholderiaceae_C > Paenacidovorax > Paenacidovorax caeni. The sequence continues at coordinate 30,255 of NZ_CYIG01000035.1, read as the reverse complement.
GTCTGCATGTCGGCGATGTAGCGGCTCTTGCGCTCGTGGAAACCCACCAGCACCTCGCCCTTCTTCGGCACGTACCGCACAGACAGGCGCGCGCGGTAGCGGTAACCCCATGCGGGGCCCTCGATCGGGCGCAAGATGGTCTCGGCTTTCACCTTGCCCAGGTGCCAAAGGTTGTCCTCCAGCACGCGCTGCTTGACCGCCACCTGGGCGCCGACATGCAGATGCTGCATCTTGCAGCCTCCGCAGGCACCGGAATGCAGCCCGAAATGCGGGCAGCCCGGCCGCACACGCTGGGCGGATTCACGGTGGATCGCCATCAGGCTGGCGGCTTCCCAGTTATTCTTCTTGCGGTGGGTGTTGGCACTGACCCACTCTGTGGGCAAAGCGCCGTCGATAAACACCACTTTGCCATCGGACTTGCGTGCCACGCCCTGGGCATCCATATCCATGGACACCACTTCGAGCCACCCTGGCGGTAGTTCGGTGGCCGGGCCTGCCGCTTCGGCCAGCAGGGCCGCGCGGTCGTCTTTGTTCGTCTCGCTCATGGTGGGGAAAGGTCTAGGCGCCCGCGCTTCCCCTCGATCACCAACAGGTCTCGCAAACCCGCGTGGTTAAAGGGAATTGCGGTGGTTGGCGTAATTCGTACGGTTGGAGTTTACCGTCAAACAAGTGCACATATTGCCGGCGCAACCGCCCCATATCCCTGAGGCCGTCGGCTGAAACTGGGCAAATCCTTTGGCACGGTGTACCTGTCTCGAAAGACGCCAAGGCATGCAGTGCACCATCTCGCGGAACAAAGCGCTTCAGGCCTGCTTGCCAATTTAAATGATAATGGTTATTATTTGAAAACCTAAAGGATGCCACATGCAACGCAGCCCGATCACCACCACGCCCTGCCATCCGCCGGCCCGGAACACTCTGGGCATGCCCGTCGTCGCAGCCTTGCGCGATGGCCTGCTGTCTGCGGGCACCGTGGACAGCAGCGCCTTGCTGCAAGGACAAAAGGCCGTATCCATCGTGCACAACGGCGCGGTTTACCGCTTGCAAGCCACCAAGCTGGGCAAGCTGATCCTGACGAAATAAGTTTCATCGTGGGGCGACTCCGGCCTGTACAGGCCCAAGGGTCGTTTTTGCCAGCCAAGAGGGTCTCTCCTCGGTAGCCAGGCGTTTTTTCCACCGTGCAGCCGTGCTCCACACCCGCCCGCAGGCGTAGGCAGCTGCCTTTGGTTATGATTCACGCCTGCTATGGAACCTCCTCCCCGATGGCGCATGCTTGCGCCCCGCTCTCCTCTCCCCCCCTCCCCAGACTTCGCGCAGCACCCAACGCCATGCGCCCATCGCCCTGACACGGCTGCAGGAGCTTTCCCATGGAATGGCTGAACCTGCACTGGGTCTCGGATCCCTCGATCTGGATCGGCCTGTTCACGCTGATCATCCTAGAGATCGTGCTGGGGGTGGACAACCTCGTATTCATCGCCATCCTGGCCGACAAGCTGCCGCCCGCACAGCGCGACAGGGCCCGCGTCATCGGTCTGGCCCTTGCGCTGGGCATGCGTCTGGTGCTGCTGTCGGCCATGTCCTGGCTGGTCACACTCACCACACCGCTGTTCAGCGTGGGGCCACTGAGTGTTTCGGGGCGCGACCTCATCCTGCTGGTGGGCGGGCTATTCCTGCTGTTCAAGGCCACCACTGAGCTGCACGAGCGCCTGGAAGGCACGCAGCACAGCAGCAGCGATACCCCCCGGGCCTACGCCAGCTTTGGCGTGGTCGTGGCGCAGATCGTGCTGCTGGATGCGGTGTTCTCGCTCGACTCGGTGATCACCGCCGTGGGCATGGTCGATCACCTGGCCGTGATGATGGCGGCGGTCGTCATCGCCATGGGCGTGATGCTGCTGGCCTCCAAGCCACTGACGCGCTTCGTCAACGCGCACCCGACTGTGGTGGTGCTGTGCCTGAGCTTCCTGCTCATGATTGGTCTGAGCCTGCTGGCCGAAGGCCTGGGCTTCCACCTGCCGAAGGGCTATTTGTACGCTGCCATTGGTTTCTCGATCATGATCGAGTTTTTCAACCAGTGGGCACGCCGCAACATGCTGCGCAACGAGGCGCGCGTACCGCTGCGTGAGCGCACTGCCGATTCCATCCTGCGTCTGCTCGGTGGGCGCAACACGCCGGCCAGCGATGCCCCGCATGCACCGGACAGCCCTGCGGAGACACCCGCCTTTGGCCAGCAGGAGCGCCATATGGTCAGCGGCGTGCTATCGCTCGCTGAACGCAGCGCCCAATCGGTGATGACGCCGCGCGCAGACATCCAGTGGCTCGACCTGGACCAGGAGCCCGAGGCGCTGCGCGCCCAATTGGTGCAAACGCGCCACGGCCTCTTTCCGGTCGCCCATGGCGAACTCGACCGCCTTGCGGGTGTGGCGCGTGCGCGCGATCTGCTGGCCGACCTGCTGACGTACGGCAAGATTGACGTGACGCGCAGCCTGCGCCAGCCGCTCGTGGTGCCGGCCTCGGTGAACGTGGTCAAGCTGGTGGAGCAAATGCGCCACTCACGCGCCCAGGTGGCGCTGATCAGCGACGAGTTTGGCAGCATCCTCGGTCTGGTCACACCCATCGACCTGCTCGAAGCCATTGCTGGCGAGTTCCCCGACGAGGGCGAACAGACCGAGATCCAGCCCCAGGCCACCCCCGGGCACTGGATCGTCGATGGCCTGGCCGACCTGCACGCGCTCGAAGCGGCCACCGACGTGCGGCCCCTGGCCGACAGCGACGACTACAGCACGCTGGCCGGCTTCCTGCTCGCGCGGCTGGAGCAACTGCCTGCCGAGGGCGAGGTGCTCGAAGCCATGGGCCTGCGCTTTGAGGTACTGCGCATGGACAAGCGCCGCATCGCGCTGGTGGACGTACGGCGCATCGAGCCCGATCTGCCACCGGCATGATGCTCATGAAAGAATAGCTGCCAGCGCTTTCCCAGCAAGGCTAAAACCCGAAAATCTCCAAAAAAAAGAAACCCGGCAATGCCGGGTTTCTTGCTTGGCGGGAAGGGCTTATGCGCCTTCGCGGCTGGCACGCTTGCGCTCGTGCTCCTTCAGGTGGCGCTTGCGCAGGCGGATGCTCTTGGGTGTGATTTCCACCAGTTCGTCGTCTTCAATGAACTCCACGCCGTATTCCAGCGTCAGGTCGATAGGCGGCGTGATCTTGATGGCGTCTTCCTTGCCGCTCACGCGGAAGTTGGTCAGCTGCTTGGTGCGCGTGGCGTTGACGATCAGGTCGTTGTCCCGGCTGTGGATGCCGACGATCATGCCCTCGTACACCGGGTCGCCGGCCTTGACGAACATGCGGCCACGGTCGTCCAGCTTGCCCAGGGCGTAGGTGAAGATTTCACCGTCGTCCATGGAAATCAGCACACCGTTCTTGCGGCCACCGATCTCGCCCTTGTGCGGCTCGTAGCTGTCGAAGATGTTGGAAATCAGGCCCGAACCACGGGTCAGGTTCAGGAACTCGTTGGTAAAGCCGATCAGGCCACGCGCAGGAATGCGGTACTCCAGGCGCACGCGGCCACGGCCATCGGGTTCCATGTTCACCAGCTCGCCCTTGCGCTCGCCCAGGGCTTGCATCACGCCGCCTTGGTGGCCTTCTTCAATGTCGGCCGTCACCAGCTCGATCGGCTCGCAACGCTCGCCGTCGATGTCCTTGAACACCACGCGCGGCTTGGACACGGCCAGTTCATAGCCTTCGCGGCGCATTTCTTCCAGCAGGATGGTCAGGTGCAGTTCGCCGCGGCCAGACACTTCAAAAATACCGTCTTCGTCGGTTTCCTTGACACGCAGGGCCACGTTGGAGCGCAGTTCCTTTTGCAGGCGGTCCCAGATCTGGCGGCTGGTCACGAACTTGCCTTCGCGGCCGGCCAGGGGCGAGGTGTTCACGCAGAAGTTCATGGTCAGCGTGGGCTCGTCAATCTTCAGCATGGGCAGCGGCTGGGGATTGAGCGGGTCGGTGATGGTCTCGCCAATGCCAATGTTTTCAATGCCATTGACCAGCACGATGTCGCTGGGGCCGGCCTCATTCACTTGCACGCGGTCCAGGCCCTGGAACTTGTGAATTTGGTTGACGCGGCCCTTGTAGCTGGCGCCATCGGGCCCGGCCATGACCAACACTTCTTGGCCTGCACGCAGCGTGCCGGTGTTGATGCGGCCCACGCCGATACGGCCCACGAAAGTGGAGTAGTCGAGTGCCGAGATTTGCATCTGCACCGGCGCATCCGGGTCGCCCTTGACCGACGGCACATGCTTCAGGATGGTGTTGAACAGCGCCGACATGTCGGGGCCCCACTGCTCGCCCGGAGCGCCTTGCTCCAGCGAGCTCCAGCCGTTAATGCCCGAGGCATACACCACGGGGAAATCCAGCTGCTCGTCGTTCGCGCCCAGCTTGTCAAACAGGTCGAACGCAGCGTTCACCACCTTGTCGGGGTTGGCACCGGGCTTGTCCACCTTATTCACCACCACGATGGGCTTGAGGCCCAGGGCCAGCGCCTTCTTGGTCACGAAGCGCGTCTGGGGCATGGGGCCTTCTTGCGCATCGATCAACAGCACCACGCCGTCCACCATGGACAGCGCACGCTCCACTTCACCGCCAAAGTCCGCGTGGCCGGGTGTGTCGAGGATGTTGATGTGCGTGCCTTCCCAGCTCACGGCGCAGTTCTTGGCCAGGATGGTGATGCCGCGCTCGCGCTCGATGGCGTGGTTGTCCATCACGGTGTCGACGACCTTTTCGTGGGCTGCGAACGTGCCGGACTGGCGCAGCAGCTGGTCAACCATGGTCGTCTTGCCATGGTCAACGTGGGCAATGATGGCAATGTTGCGGATTTGAGTGCTCATAACAGGTGGCTTTCAATGTGTCTTGGGGGGTTCGGTACCACAGGGGGCGCCTTGTGGGCCTTGCAGGATTTGTTGGATTTCGAGGGGACTGAGCAGGCGGTCGGGAATCAGCTCGCCTTGCCGGGCATGGGCCACACCCAGCAGCGCGGGAGGGTGTTCCGCGTACACGGCCACGGCCCCGGCATCGGGCCACGGCCCGCGCCGGCGCATGCCGGAGAGAAAACGCCCCGCATCCTGTTCATTCAGCGTGACCACAGCATGACCGGCCAGCAAGCTCTGCACCGGCTGCACGCAGGCCAGGCGCTCTTCTTCGGTCATCGCCTCAAGCTGTGCCAGCGTGACGCAGCGCTCCACACCAATACCGCCGGTTTCGACGCGGCGTAAAAAGGTAAGGTGCGCACCGCAACCCAGCGCTTGGCCAATGTCCTCGCCCAGGGTGCGGATGTAGGTGCCCTTGCTGCACTGAACTCTGATTTTGATAGCTGGCTGCGCTTGCTCAGATTGGGCTAGCGCCAGATTCAATGCATAAATCTCGACATCGCGCGCGGGCCGCTCCACTTCAACGCCAGCGCGCGCGTACTCGTACAGCGCCTTGCCGTCCTTCTTCAGGGCGCTGTGCATCGGCGGCACCTGGCGGATGGCGCCGGTGAACTGCGCCTGCACGGCGGCCAGGCGCTCAGGCGTGAGTTGGGCAGGATCCACTTCACGGCGCTGCAGCACCTCGCCCTCGGCGTCACCCGTGGTGGTGGTCACGCCAAGCAGGGCCATCGCCTCGTAGGTCTTGGGCGCATCCAGCTGCAACTGGCTGAACTTCGTGGCCGCACCAAAGCACAGCGGCAGCACGCCACTGGCCAGCGGGTCCAGCGTGCCGGTGTGGCCCGCCTTCTCGGCGCGCAGCAGCCACTTCACCTTCTGCAAGGCGTCATTGCTGGAGAAACCCAGGGGTTTGTCGAGCAGCAGCACTCCGTGCACCGGGCGCCGCTGCACCCGGATGCGGGGAGCGCGTTCGGTCATGCTGCGTCGTCGTCCTTGGAACGAGAGGCGACCGCGCGCGCGATCAGCGCATTCATGTCGGCCGCGCGCTCAGTGGTGCGGTCGAACAGGAAATGCAGCGTGGGCACCGTGTGGATGTGCAAGCGCTTGAACAAGCCGTTGCGCAGGAAGCCTGCGGCCTGGTTCAGCGCCTCCTGGGTGGCATCCGCATCGCCGATGAGGACGCTGAAGAACACCTTGGCATGCGCGTAATCGGGCGTCACCTCGACGGCCTGCAGCGTCACCATGCCGATCCGCGGGTCTTTCAACTCGCGGATCAGCTCGGACAGATCGCGCTGGATCTGGTCCGCGACCTTGAAGCCGCGGCCCGGCGTGGAGGATTTCTTCGCTGCCATGGTTTACAGGGTCCGCGCGATTTCCTTGATCTCGAAGAGCTCCAGCACATCGCCTTCGCGAATGTCGTTGTAGTTCTTGAGCTTGATACCGCACTCGAAGCCTTCCTTGACTTCCTTGACGTCGTCCTTCATGCGGCGCACCGACTCGACCTCGCCCGTGTAGATGACGACGTTGTCGCGCAGCAGGCGGAAACGGCAGCCGCGCGTGACCTGGCCCGACGTGATGTACGAACCCGCCACCGTGCCGATCTTGGAGGCCACGAACACCGTGCGGATCTCGGCGGTACCGAGGGCTTCCTCGCGCTGCTCGGGGGCCAGCATGCCGGACATCGCCGCCTTCAGGTCATCCACTGCGTCGTAGATGATGTTGTAGTAGTTCAGCTGAACGTCGTTGGTCTCTGCGGCCTTGCGGGCGTTGGCGTCGGCACGCACGTTGAAGCCGATGATCAGTGCCTTGGAGGCGATGGCCAGGTTCACGTCGCTCTCGCTGATACCACCCACGCCGGCGTACACCAGCTGCACGCGCACCTCGTCGGTCGAGAGCTTGAGCAGCGAGGCGGCCAGCGCTTCCTGCGAGCCCTGCACGTCGGCCTTGATGATGATGGGCAGGGTCTGCACCTCGCCCGCCTGCATTTCGGCAAAGACGTTCTCCAGCTTGGCGGCCTGCTGCTTGGCCAGCTTGGTGTTACGGAACTTGCCAGCACGGTAGGTCGCGATTTCACGGGCGCGTCGCTCATCGGACAGCACCATGAACTCATCGCCAGCCTGCGGCACTTCCGACAGGCCCTGGATTTCCACGGGAATGGAAGGGCCCGCCGATTTCGTCGCTTTGCCGTTTTCGTCGTTCATGGCGCGCACGCGGCCATAGGTCTGGCCGGCCAGCACCACGTCGCCGACCTTGAGCGTGCCGGACTGCACCAGCACCGTGGCCACAGGGCCACGGCCCTTGTCGAGCTGGGCCTCGATCACCAGGCCCTTGGCCATGGCATCCACCGGGGCCTTCAGTTCAAGCACTTCGGCCTGCAGCAGCACCTGCTCCAGCAGCTCGTCGATGCCCATACCGGTTTTGCTGGAAACAGCCACGAAAGGCGAGTCGCCACCGTACTCTTCGGGCACCACCTCCTCGGCCACCAGCTCCTGCTTGACCTTTTCAGGATTGGCTTCGTGCTTGTCGGCCTTGGTAATAGCGACAACGATCGGCACCTTCGCCGCTTTGGCGTGCTTGATGGCTTCGCGCGTCTGGGGCATCACGCCGTCGTCGGCCGCGCACACCAGAATGACGATGTCCGTCGCCTGGGCACCACGGGCACGCATGGCCGTGAAGGCCTCGTGACCGGGGGTGTCGAGGAACGACACCACACCGCGCGGCGTCTCGACGTGGTAAGCGCCAATGTGCTGCGTAATGCCGCCGGCCTCGCCCACGGCCACCTTGGAGCGGCGGATGTAGTCCAGCAGCGAGGTCTTGCCGTGGTCCACGTGGCCCATCACGGTAACCACCGGAGCGCGCGGCAGCAGCTCGGCCTGCTGGCCCGACACTTCCTCGGCGGTAAAGGCCTCCGGATCGTCCAAGGCAGCCACCACGGCCTTGTGGCCCATTTCCTCGACCACGATCATGGCCGTGTCCTGGTCCAGCGGCTGGTTGATGGTGACCATCTGGCCCATCTTCATCAGTGCCTTGATCACCTCGCTGGCCTTGATGGCCATCTTGTGCGCCAGTTCGGCCACGGTGATGGTCTCGGGGACATGCACTTCGATAATGCGTGCCTCGACCGGCGCGGCTTGCTGGTGCTGGCGCTCATCGCGGTCATTGCCACGGCGGCCACGCGGACCACCGCGCCAGCTGTTGCGCCCGACGCCGCCACTGGCATCGCCCCGGGTCTTGATTTCCTTCTTTTTGGCGGTGTCGTTGGCCCAGCTGGACGACAGCTTGGCAGACTTGACCTCCTTGCCTGCACCGCTGGGGGCAGCGGCCGGAGCACCGGCGCGCGCACCAGCGCTGCCTGCGGCCGGCTTGTGCAGCGTGCCCTTCTTGGCGTCGGCCGCAGGCGCAGCCGCGGGCTTGGGCTCTTCCACCGGTTTCTTGGCCACCAGCACCTTCTTGGGCGCGGCCATCATGGCGCGGATGGCTTCAGCCTCGGCCAATGCCTTGCGGCGACGTTCGTCCAGGTCCTTGGCGCGTGCAGATTCCTCTGCGGCACGGGCCTGGGACTCGGCTTCAGCCTTTGCCCGGGCCTCGGCCTGGGCAGCAGCACGAGCCGAAGCCTCGGCAACGGCCTGTTGCTGCGCTTCCTCACGGGCGGCATTGGCCTGGGCCTTCTTCTGCGCTTCCTGCGCAGCGTAGGCGGCAGCACGTTCCTCGGCCTCGCGTTCGCGCCGCTCACGTTCCTCGCGTTCGCGGCGCTGCTCCACCAGCTCTTCTTCCTGGCGGCGGATCGACTCAGCCTGGCGGCGTGCCTCTTCCTCGCGGCGCACCAGCTCCTGGTCTTCCTGCGACGGCGCGGCGTCCTGCTCTACGGCACCCGGAACATCGGTATCGGCCTCATCACGCTTGATGAGCGTGCGCTTCTTGCGCACCTCGACCTGGATCGTGCGCGCACGGCCTGTGGCATCGGCCTGCTTGATCTCACTGGTGGATTTCTTGACCAACGTGATCTTCTTGCGCTCGGCTGTGCCATGGCTGGCCTGCAGGTAGGCGAGCAGCTTCTGCTTGTCAGGCTCGGTCAGGGCATCCTGCGAGGAAGCCTTGACCACCCCGGCAGCCTTGAGCTGCTCCAGGAGGGTTTCCGGCGATTTTTTGAGTTCAGCGGCAAACTCGGCGACAGTATTCATCGACATATTCGGTACGTACCTCCCTGACCTTTACTCTTGCCCCGTGAACCAGTGCTCGCGCGCCTTCAGGATCAGGGCTTTCGCATCTTCGGCGGACTGGCCGGTCAGTTCGGTCAGCTCATCAATGGCCAGATCGGCCAGGTCGTCGCGCGTGTGCACACCGCCCGCAGCCAGCTTGGCCAGCAAGTCCGGTGTCAGGCCTTCAAGATCACGCAGATCTTGCGACGCGCTACCCACGCTTTCCTCGCGTGCAATTTCCAGCGTGAGCAGTGCGTCCTTGGCACGCGCACGCAGCTCGTTGACGGTGTCTTCGTCAAAGCTCTCGATATCGAGCATCTCCTGCAGCGGCACATAGGCCACTTCCTCAAGGCTCTCGAAACCTTCGGCAATCAGGATGTCGGCGATTTCCTCGTCCACATCTAGCTTTTCCATGAACAGCTTGCGCGTGGCGCTGGTTTCCTCGGCCTGCTTCTGTGCCGATTCGGCCGCATCCATGATGTTGATTTTCCAGCCAGTGAGGTCGGACGCCAGACGCACGTTTTGCCCCCCACGGCCGATGGCGATGGCGAGGTTTTCCTCGTCCACCACCACGTCCATGGCGTGCTTCTCCTCATCAACAACGATGGACTGCACGTTGGCAGGCGCCAGCGCACCAATAACGAACTGCGCAGGATCCTCGCTCCACAGAACGATGTCCACACGCTCGCCCGCGAGCTCGTTGGTCACCGCATTGACGCGCGTGCCGCGCACACCAACGCACGTACCGATCGGATCGACACGCTTATCGTGGCTCAGCACAGCAATCTTGGCACGGCTGCCCGGGTCACGCGCGCAGTTCTTGATCTCCAGCAGACCCTGCTCGATCTCGGGAACTTCGTTGCGGAACAGCTCGATCATGAACTCTGGCGCCGCACGCGACAAGATGATGGGCGCGCCGCGCAGCGTGAGATCCACCTCCATGATCATGGCGCGCACGCGGTCGCCATTACGCAGGTTTTCCTTCGGAATCATCTCCGAACGGCGCAGGCGCCCCTCGACACGGCCGGACTCGACGATGATGTCGCCCTTATCCATGCGCTTGACGGTACCTGTGAAAATGCGCTCACCACGGCTCATGAAGTCGTTGAGCAGCATCTCGCGCTCAGCATCACGGATTTTCTGCAGGATGACCTGCTTGGCAGCCATGGCGCCAATGCGGCCGATCGGCAGCGACTCGATGGTCTCTTCGATGTACTCGCCCACCTGGATGCCATCGACACGCTCTTGCGCATCCATCAGCAGTTCTTCAGCATCAGGATTCTGCAAGCCCGCATCGTCGGGCACGACCAGCCAGCGACGGAAAGTCTCATAGTTGCCACTGTCGCGGTCGATGGACACGCGAATGTCCACTTCACCCTCGTACAGCTTCTTGGTGGCCTGGGCCAGGGCCAGCTCCACCGCCCCGAAGACCACGTCGCGCTCGACGTTTTTCTCGCGCGAAATGGCCTCGACCAGCATCAACAGTTCGCGATTCATGCGACGACTCTCCTATTTTTCCAATCACCCGGGCGCCAGCCGCACCCAGCCGATCACCCCATGCTTTTTGACGACTAGCCTTGCTCCGGCACTTTCTTGGCGCCGCGGCCCTTGAAATCAACGATGGGCGCTAGGCGCGCCTCGCGCAGCTCATCAAGCGTGAACCCGAGCACCTGCAGCGGCGCAGGCACACGCTTCTTGCTGACCTTCTGCCCCGGCTTCAGGGGCGGCTCGTCACTCCAGACGATCTGCCAGCCCCCGAACTCAGCACGGGAGAGCTGGCCACGAAATTTCTTACGATTGGCGCTAACCTGGCCGGCAGCAGCAGCCCCCATGGGGGCCTTCAACGTGATATCGATGACTTCGCCGGTGAAACGCTCGAAATCCAGTTCATTGCGCAGCGGCCGATCGATCCCCGGAGAGGAGACTTCCAAGCGCTTGTAATCGACGTTATCGACTTCCAAGGCGAATTGCAGCTGGCGCGTGACTTTTTCGCAGTCTTCGACCGTAACGAACTGCTCTGGCAGCGCAGGCGCGCCTTCCACAGGCGGCTGCCAGGGCCAGTCGATCGTGATGCGCAGCAGCCCCCCGGCAGAACGCTCAATTTCCACCAGGTCGTAACCCAGTCCGGCCACGGTTTGTTCAACGATTTGCTGCAATGCCACGGGTTCGATTCGTTCCTACCAATACGAAAAACCCGACAGCCGCCCAAACCCTGGTTCTCTTTTCCCGGGCTTTGACTGCTTCGAGCTCCACAATCCATTCGACCAAAAAAAACGGGCGGTTGGTACCCGCCCGTTTGGTCGTGAGATTCGCATTGTATCCTTTTGCGCATTCTTTGGCAAAGACCAGCCCCCATTTATCCACGTGCTGTGTGCAGGCGCTGCCACAGCGCCTGCGCCTCGGCCGACGCCCCTTCGGAAGCGCAAGCGTCGCGCTGCAGATTGACCAGCAGCCGCTCCAGCACGCCCGCCTGCGGCAACAGCGGGCCGAAAAAATAGGCCTGCCGGGCATCGGCAATCAGGAGCGTGGGGAAAGTTTCAACATCGACATCGCCCACCAGCGCCTCCTCGTCCTCGACATCCACCCAGTCGAAACGCACCTGCGGATGCGCCGCAGCCAGCGCATCGAAAACGGCGCGGTACTCACGGCAGACGCCACACCAACCCGCACACAAGCACACAACCGTCCAGGTGGGCGCGGGGGATGCTGCGGTGTCGAGGGTCATACAAAACACTCCTAGGGGTTTCAGCCAAAGACCGCGATGGTAGCGTCGTACGCAGGCCTGCCAAACATCTTGATCGTGCCGCGTCACCCCGCCTATCCATGCACAACCGACCGGCGTGGCAGCACCGGCATACAAGTCCACTCGACCGCCTAAAAAACAAAACCGCCCTAGAGGCGGTTTTGTTTTTCGATGGGAAGAGAAATGCCGCGTCAGATCGACTTCACTTCAATGCCCTTGAACTCTCCGCTGGCGATGCGCTTGCTCCACTCCGCCGGGCCGGTGATGTGGGCGCTGGTGCCACCTGCGTCTACCGCCACGGTCACAGGCATGTCAACCACATCAAACTCGTAAATGGCCTCCATACCCAGATCTTCGAATCCAACGACCTTGGCATGCTTGATGGCCTTACTGACCAGGTAGGCCGCGCCGCCCACGGCCATCAGGTAGGCACTCTTGTGGTTCTTGATGCTCTCGATGGCAACGGGGCCGCGCTCTGCCTTGCCAATCATGGCGATCAGGCCGGTCTTTTCCAGCATCATGTCGGTGAACTTGTCCATGCGCGTGGCAGTGGTGGGGCCGGCGGGGCCCACGGCCTCGTCCTTCACCGGATCGACAGGACCCACGTAGTAGATCACGCGGTTGGTGAAGTCCACCGGCAGCTTTTCGCCCTTGGCCAGCATGTCCTGGATGCGCTTATGGGCGGCATCGCGGCCGGTGAGCATCTTGCCGTTGAGCAGCAGGGTATCGCCAGGCTTCCAACTGGCCACCTCTTCCTTGGTCAGGGTGTTCAGATCAACGCGCTTGGACTTGTTGTAGTCCGGCTCCCAGTCGATCTTCGGCCACAGGTCGAGACTCGGCGCCTCCAGGTACACCGGGCCGGAACCGTCCATCACGAAGTGCGCGTGGCGCGTGGCCGCGCAGTTGGGGATCATGGCCACAGGCTTGCTGGCCGCGTGCGTGGGGTACATCTTGATCTTGATGTCCAGCACCGTGGACAGGCCGCCCAAGCCCTGCGCGCCAATGCCCAGGGCGTTGACCTTTTCATACAGCTCCAGGCGCAGCTCTTCGACCTGGTCGAGCTTCTCGCCGCGCGCCGCCTTGGCTTGCAGCTCGTACATGTCCAGATCTTCCATCAGGCTTTCCTTGGCCAGCAGCACTGCCTTTTCAGCCGTGCCACCGATGCCGATGCCCAGCATGCCCGGCGGGCACCAGCCGGCGCCCATGGTGGGCACGGTCTTGAGCACCCAGTCCACCAGGTTGTCGCTGGGGTTCATCATGACCATCTTGGACTTGTTCTCGCTGCCGCCGCCCTTGGCGGCCACGGTCACGTCCAGCTTGTCGCCGGGCACGATCTGCACGCTGATGACGGCTGGCGTGTTGTCCTTGGTGTTCTTGCGGGCGAACTGGGGGTCCGCGACGACCGAGGCGCGCAGCGTGTTGTCAGGGTGGTTGTAGCCACGGCGCACGCCTTCGTTGATGGCGTCTTCCAGGCTCTGGTCAGCGGCAAAGCCCTCGAAGCGCACGCCCATGCCGATCTTCAGGAACACGTTCACGATGCCCGTGTCCTGGCAGATCGGGCGGTGGCCCGTAGCGCTCATCTTGCTGTTGGTGAGGATCTGCGCCATCGCATCCTTGGCGGCCGGGCTCTGCTCACGCTCGTAAGCGCGGGCCAGGTGCTGGATGTAGTCCGCAGGATGGTAGTAGCTGATGTACTGCAGGGAGGCAGCAATCGATTCCACGAGGTCGTGGTACCGGATGGTGGTGCTCATGGTGGGGACTGAAGTTGTTGGGAAAACAAATATCCCCCGATTATCGCCCCGCCCCCTTGCGCAAAGCTGATACCGCACCGGCCACCCGCAAACGCATGGGCGTGTTTTTACGCCATGCCACCGATGGCCCCCAAGCAGCAAACCGCTACCACTGAAAGCGGTTCACGGCTCCACGGCGGCTTCCGATGCCTCCAGCCCTGCCGCAGCCACCAGCCGCTGGGTATACGGGTGCTGCGGTGCGTCCAGCACCTGGGCCACGCTGCCCTGCTCCACCACCGCACCGTCTTTCATCACCATCACGTCGTGCGCCATGGCGCGGATCACCTGCACGTCGTGGGTGATGAGCAGGTAGCTCAGGCCACGCTCCTTCTGCAGCCGCTGCAACAGCCCCAGCACCTGCTGCTGGATGGTCACGTCGAGCGCACTCGTGGGCTCGTCCAGCACCAGCAGGCGCGGGCCGGTGATGAGCGCGCGCGCGATGGCCAAACGCTGGCGCTGCCCGCCGGAGAATTCGTGCGGGTAGCGCGCCAGCAGGCCGGGAAACTGCGCCTCGGCCAGCCCCACGTCGGCCAAGGCCTGCTGCACGCGAACGCGCCGCGCCGACGCGGACAGGCTTCTTTCATGCACGTGCAGGCCCTCGCCGACGATTTCCTCGACCGTCATGCGCGGCGACAGCGACGAGAACGGATCCTGGAACACCACCTGCACCTGACGGCGCAGCTGCTGGTTGGCGCGCGTGTTGCGCATGGCGGGCTGCTGCCAGGCCTGCCCGGCCACCTGCAGCGCGCCCGTGCAGGGCAGCAGGCCCAGGATGGCCTGCGCCAGCGTGGACTTGCCCGAGCCCGACTCCCCCACCACGCCCAGCGTACGCCCGGGCAGCAGTTGCAAGCTGGCACCCTGCACAGCGACGAATTCGCCTTTGCCAAACCAGCCGCGCACCCCCGGCAAGGCCGTGGGATAGGTCACGCGCAGGCCCTGTGCGTGCAGCACCGGCGCCGCATCGGGAGCGGGCGGCTGCTCGGGCACGTCGCGGCGCGGCTCGCTGGCGATGAGGCGGCGCGTGTACGCATGCTGCGGCGCTGCGAACACCTGCGCCACGCTGCCCTGCTCTACCAGCACGCCCCGCTCCATCACGGCCACGCGGTCGGCGAAGCGGCGCACCAGGTTCAGGTCGTGCGTGATGAGCAGCACCGCCATGCCACGCTTGCGCTGCAGCGCAGAGAGCAGGTCGAGGATCTGCCCGCGCAGCGTCACGTCGAGTGCCGTCGTGGGCTCGTCGGCCAGCAGCAGCGTGGGCTCGCTGGCCAGGGCCATGGCGATCATGGCGCGCTGGCGCTGGCCGCCGCTGAGCTGGTGTGGGTAGCAGCGCGCGCGCCGTTCGGGCTCGGGAATGCCTGTTTGCGCTAGCAGTTCGATAGCTCCCTGCGCGCTCTGGGCGGGCGTTTGCGCCTTTTTTTGTTCCAAAACTTCGGCAATCTGGCGCCCCACCGTCATGAGCGGGTTGAGCGCCGTCATGGGCTCCTGAAACACCATGGCGATCTCGCCGCCACGCACGCCGCGCAGCGCGCGCTCTGAAAGCTGTAGCAGGTCGCGCTCGCCCAGCAAGGCCTGGCCGCTGATTTCAGCATCACCCGCCAGGCGCAGCAGGCTCAGCGCGGTCAGGGTCTTGCCCGAGCCCGATTCGCCCACCAGGGCCAGCTTTTCGCCCGGGGCGATATCGAAGTCCACGCCATGCACCACTTCCTTGGTACCAAAGCGCACGCGCAGGCCGCGCACTTGCAGCAGCGGGGGAGTCATCATCGGTCGGCCTTTCGGGGGTCGAGCGCATCGCGCAGCGCGTCGCCCATGAAGGTGAGCAACAGCAGCGTGGTCACCAGCACGGCGAACGTGGACAGCGAGATCCACCACGCATCGATGCTGGCCTTGCCCTGCGAGAGCAGCTCGCCCAGGCTGGGCGTGCCCGGCGGCACCCCCAGGCCTAGGAAATCAAGCGACGTCAGCGCCAAAATGGCCGCGCTCATGCGAAACGGCAGGAAGGTGACCACGGGCGTGAGGCTGTTGGGCAGGATGTGGCGCCAGATGATCTGCCCACTGGGCACGCCCAGCGCCCGGGCCGCCTTCACGTAGTCGAGCTGGCGGTTGCGCAGGAACTCGGCGCGCACGTAGTCTGACAGCCCCATCCAGCCGAACAGCGACAGCAGCACCAGCAGCAGGGCCACGCTGGGCGCGAACACGGCGCTGAAGATGATGAGCAGGTACAGCTCCGGCATGGAACCCCAGATTTCGATGAAGCGCTGGAACGCCAGGTCGGTCCGCCCGCCAAAGAAGCCCTGGATGGCCCCCGTGAGCACGCCGAGCAGCACGCCCGTCACCGTCAGGGCCAGGCCAAACAGCACACTCACGCGAAAGCCGTACAGAAGCTGGGCCAGCAGGTCGCGCCCGCGGTCGTCGGTGCCCAGCCAGTTGTCGCGCGAGGGCGGCGCAGGGTTGGGCGCCTGGGCGAAGTAGTTGATGGTGTTCTTGCCATAGGGGTTGAGCGTGTATAGCGCCCAATTCCCGTCCCTGGAGAGCTGCGCGCGGATGAAGGGGTCGAGGTAGTCGGTGGGCGTCTGGAAGTCGCCGCCGAAAGTCGTCTCGGGGTAGTCCTTCCACAGCGGCCAATAGGTCTGGCCGGCGTAGCGCACCACCAGGGGGCGGTCATTGCTGATGAGCTCAGCCCCCAGGCTCAAGACCACGAGCACGCAAAACAGCAGCAGGCTCCAGTAGCCCAGCCGGTTGCGCGCGAAGCGCCGCCAGGCGCGGCGCGTGGGCGAGAGGGAGACAGGCGCGGCAGGCACGGCAGGCGCTGCGGCGGAAGGGGGAACGGCGGCGTTCATCGGACGGGGCCCATCAATCGAACTTCACGCGCGGATCGACCCACACGTAGCACAGGTCAGACACCAGCTTGGTCACCAGCCCGATCAGCGTGAACAGGAACAAGGTGCCCAGCACCACGGGGTAGTCGCGCCGGATGACGCTCTCGTAGCTCAGCAGCCCCAGGCCGTCGAGCGAGAACAGCGTCTCGATCAGCAGCGAACCGGTGAAGAACGCCCCGATGAACGCCGCCGGAAAGCCGGTGACGATGGGAATCAGGGCGTTGCGAAACACATGGCGGTACAGCACCTGCCGCTCGCTCAGGCCCTTGGCGCGCGCCGTCAGTACGTACTGCTTGCGAATCTCTTCCAGAAAGGCGTTCTTGGTCAGCATGGCCGTGACCGCGAAACTGCCCGCAACCATGGCCGTTACGGGCAGAGCGATGTGCCACAGGTAGTCCACGATGCGCGCGCCCCACGACAGCTCGTCCCAGTTCGCCGAAGTCAGCCCGCGCAGCGGAAACCACTGCAACTGCCCACCGAAGATGACCAGCAGCGCCACGCCCAGCACGAAGCCCGGGATGGCGTAGCCCACCAAAATAACCAGCGTGGTCACCAAATCGAAGCGCGAGCCCGCGCGCACCGCCTTGGCCACGCCCAGCGGCACCGCAACCAAATAGCTGATGAAAAACGTCCACAGCCCCAGGCTGATGGAGACCGGCAGCTTCTCTTTCACCAGCGTCCACACATCCTTGTTCTGGAAAAAGCTCTTGCCCAAATCAAACCGCGCAAACTGGCCCAGCATTTGAAAGAAGCGCTCATGGGCAGGCTTATCGAAGCCGTACAGCGCCTTGATCTGCTCCAGGCGCTTCGGATCGACACCCTGCGCGCCGCGGTAGGCCAGCCCGCCGCCCTCGCCGCCCTGCCCGCCCACGCCCGCCTTGGCCTCGGCCAAATACTGCTCCACCGGACCGCCCGGCACGAACTGGATCACCACGAAAGCCAGCAGCAACACACCCAGCAGCGTGGGCAGCATGAGGAGAACGCGCTTGAGAACGTAGGCAAACATGGTTGGCGATTATGTCGCGCAGGCTGGGGGGAGGCCGCCAAGCAGCGCACACCCCAGCCAGCGCAGAAAAATAACAGTAGAAACTGGCCCTAGGCCTTTCTGGGAAAGCGCTAGCAGCTATCGTTTTTGAATATTTTCCGGGGTGGCCCACCAGGTGTTCACCGCCCACATTTCCCCCGGCGAATACGGCGGCGGCACCTCGGGCCGCGCCAGGCGCCAGGCGTTGTAGGCCAGGCGGTGCGTGGGCCCGTACCACTGCGGGATCAGGTAGTGGCCATGCGCGATAACGCGCTCCAGCGCATGGCAGGCGGGCAGCATCTCGGCCTGGGTCTTGGCAGCGGTCATGGCCGCGACCAGGGCGTCCACGGCGGGGCTCTTCACGCCAGCGAAGTTGCCCGAATCCTCGGTGTCGGCCGCCTGGCTGCCGAACAGGTCGGCAAACTCCTGGCCCGGGTTGTTGGTGCCTTGGTAGGCGATGGAGGTGATGTCGAAATCGAACTTCTGCAGCCGCTGCTGGTACAGCGCGAAGTCCACCGGCCGAAAGCGCAGCTCAATCCCGAGCTTTTCGAGGTTCCGGGCCCACGGCGCCACGGTGCGGATACTGCCTTCGTTGCTGTCGAGGTACTCCAGCACCAGCGCCTGGCCCTTGGGCACGCCCTGGGCGCTGGCGCTGCGCAGCACGCCGTCCTGCACCTCCCAGCCCGCCTCGCGCAGCAGGGCCTGGGCACGGCGCAGGTTCGCGCGCAGCGACGAGGGCGGCGCCGTGCTGGGGGGCTCCGTCATGGGGCCGAAAGCCGCCGCCGGAATCTGCGGGCGCCAGGGCGCCATGAGTGCCAGCTCTTCGGGCGATGGCGTGCCGCGCGTTTCGCAGGCCGTGTTGCCGAACAGGCCGTTCACGCGCCGGTAGGCACCGTAGAACATCTGGCGGTTCATCCACTCGAAATCCATCGCCAGCCCCAGCGCTTCGCGCACGCGCACGTCGGCCAGCAGCGGGCGGCGCACGTTGAGCACATAGCTCTGAAAGCCGGCAGGCAGCTTGTGCGCAAACTCGCCCTTGACCAGCTCGCCGGTGCCGAACTTGCGGCCCGTCACGCGCCGTGCCCAGTCGCCCGCGCTGAAGAAGCGCATCAGGTCGAACTCGCCTGCCTTCAGTGCTTCGAGCTTGGCGGTGTTGTCGCGGTAGATCTTCACGCTGATGCGGTCGAAGTTGGCCTGGCCCTTGCGCACGTTCAGGTCGCGCGCCCAGTAGTTGCTGTCGCGCACATAGGTGATGTCTTTGCCGAAGCGCACCGGGCCGATACGGTAAGGGCCGCTGCCGATGGGCTCGTCCATCACCACCTGGTCGAACGGCTGGGGCTTGCCGTCTTCGCCCAGGCCCCAGTCGCGGCTGAACACGGGCAGGCCGCCCACCGTCAGTGGCAGCTCCCGGTTGGGCTTGTGGAAGCGAAAGCGCACCGTGCGCGCGTCCAGCACGTCGGCGCCCGCCACGTCGGCAAGCAGCGTCTTGTAGCCTGGCGCGGTGTAGGGGCTCAAGAGGGTTTCGTAGCTGTGCTTCACGTCCTCGGCCAGCACGGGCTTGCCGTTGTGAAAGCGCGCCTCGGGCCGCAGCCGGAAAGTGGCAGAAAGCCCGTCCGGCGCCACGGTGACATCCTCGGCCAGCAAGCCATAACCGGCGGCCGTTTCATCCATGGGACCCGCGAGCAGGCTGTCGAACAGCAGGTCCGACAGGTAGGCCGGTGCGTTGCCTTTGATCGTGAACGGGTTGTACTTGTCGAAAGTGGACACGCGCAGGTTGCTCACCAGGCGCAACTCGCCCCCCTTGGGGGCCGCCGGGTTCACGTAGTCGAAATGGTCAAACTGCGCCGGGTACTTGAGCTGGCCCCAGAGCGCGTAGCCATGCCCGGCCCAGGCGGCCCCAGGCAGGCCCAGACAGGCCGCGCCCACCGCCCACGTCACGGACAGCACGGCGGCCCGGATTTTGCAAAGTCTCTTGCTCATCACCACGACTGCATCCTCGAAACCCTTGTTCCATGGCGCCCCATGCGCGAGCGCCCGAGTGTATCGGCGCATGGTGCGGATCAAAAACACCGCCCCATGCGCTGACGCCCCCAGCGCCGCCGGACGGCGGGCCGGCCTTGCCGGGCCTCAGCCGCCCACGCGCGTGATGCGATCGGCCCGCGGGGGCGCCACCGGGCTGTGGAGGCGGAAATAGTCCTCGAACACATCCAGGTCCTGCCCGCCGCCCACGGCATCCACCCCCTGCGGGAAGACCGTGAAGTTGTCTCCACCCGCCGCCAGGTAGCTGCTGACCACGACGCGCAGCGTGTCCTGCGGCGCGATCGGGCGCCCCTGCAACGTCAGCCCCTGCACGCGTTGGCCACGCGGCTGGGAGAGGTCGTAGCGGTAGCTAAAGCCCTCGGACACCGACAGCACGCGCGGGCTCTGCACCGTGTTGCTGCCGCTGTCGAACTGCTGCTCCAGCAGCGCCTGCAACTGCGCGCCGGTGTAGCTGCGCACCACCAAGCTATTGCCGAAGGGCTGGACCGCGAACAACTGGCCGTAGCGCACCAGCCCCTGCTCGTCGGGCAGCAGGTCGGCGCGCACGCCGCCCGGGTTCATGAAGGAAATCTGCGCACCGCCACGCTCGGGCGCGCGCGTTGCGGCCAGTTGGGCGTCGGCGATCAGGTTGCCCAGCACCGATTCGCCCGAGGGCTGGCGCTGGCGCAAAAACGGCCCGCTGGCCTGCCCCACCGGGCGCTGCGCCAGCGGCACGGCCGCTTCGCGGTAGCGCTCCACCAGGCGTGCCACGCCCGCATCAGGAGCGAACACCGGAAAACCCGGGTGCAGCTCCACACGCCCCTGCGCGCTGGTGAACGGCGCGCCCTGCACGATGACCTGGCGCGCGCTCTTGTGCACCACGCGGCGCGCGCGCGTGTCCACGGACAGGCGGATTTCGGTCAGCAGCGTGCCGTAGTAGCCCGCGCTGGTGAGCAAGAAGGGCCGCGCCGCGTTGACTTGCCCGTAGTCACAGACATAGGCCTGGTGGGTGTGGCCTGACACCACCACATCCACCGACGGGTCGAGCCGCTCCAAGATGGGCACGATGTCGCCACTCAGCCCTTCGCAGCCCGGCGCAGTGACAGGCGCCGTGGCGCTGCCACCTTCGTGGATGACAGCCACGATCACATCGGCCCCCTGCGCACGCAGCACTGGAATCAGTGCGTTGGCGGTGTCTGCCTCGTCGGCAAAGCGCAACCCGGCCACGCCGCTGGGCGTGACCATGGTGGGCGTGGTACGCAGCGTCAGACCGATAAAGCCCACCGTGATGGTGGCGCCATTCTCGGTAAAGCGCTTGAGCCCGGTGGCCGGCAGCAGGGTTTGGCCATCGGCGCGGAAGGTGTTGGCCGTGAGAATGGGAAAGCGCGCCCCCGTGAACGGCTGGCTGAGCTGGCAGGGCTCGCGCACGGTGTGCTTCTCGCAACCGCCCTGCTGCAGCCGCAGCAGCTCGCGCCAGCCCCGGTCGAACTCGTGGTTGCCGGCCGCGTGAAAATCCACACCCATGGTGTTGAAGGCCTCGATCGTCGGTTCGTCGAGGAACAACGCCGACACCAGCGGCGACGCGCCGACCATGTCCCCCGCCGACACCACCGCATGGTGCGGGTGGCGCGCCTTCAGCGCGGCAATGGCGCTGGCAAAGTGCGCCGCCCCGCCCGCCGGCACCTGCGTCGCGCCGGTGCTGGCGGGCACCGGCACGGCCAGGTGCGGTGGCTCCAGGTTGCCGTGGAAATCGTTGAAGCTGATCAGGGCGATATCCATGACCGGCGCTGGCGTGCTGCCACAGCCCGCCAGCAAGCCCGCGCACAGCGCCAGGGCGGCGCTATACAGGCGCGCGCTCATGGCCGCGCCGCGGCGATGGGCGGCACGGCCTGGGCCACGCCGCCGCACTGCGCGCGGTGGCGCAGCGCGTGGTCCATCAGCACCAGCGCCAGCAGCGCCTCGGCAATGGGCGCAGCGCGGATGCCCACACACGGGTCGTGGCGGCCCTTGGTCACCACCTCCACCGGCTGGCCAGCGATGTCGATCGACGGGCGCGGGCTGAGGATGGAGCTGGTGGGCTTGATGGCAATGCCGACCTCGATGTCCTGGCCCGTGCTGATGCCGCCGAGCACGCCGCCCGCGTGGTTGCTGGCAAAGCCCTCGGGGGTGAGCGCATCGCCATGCACGGTGCCGCGCTGCGCCACGCTGGCGAAGCCGGCGCCAATCTCCACGCCCTTGACGGCGTTCAGGCCCATCATGGCGTGGGCAATATCGGCGTCCAGCCGGTCGTACAGCGGCTCGCCCAGGCCCACGGGCACGCGCGTGGCCTGCACACGCAGGCGCGCACCGCAGGAGTCGTGCGCCTTGCGCAGGGCATCCATGTAGTCCTCGTAGGGCTGCACGTCGGCCACAGGCGCGAAAAAGGGGTTGTTCGGCACATGCTCCCAGCCCTCGAACGGGATGGGCAGCTCGCCCAGCTGCGTCATGCAGGCACGGAACTCGGTACCAAACTGCTCACGCAGCCACTTCTTGGCCACAGCCCCGGCCGCCACGGTGGGTGCGGTTAGCCGGGCCGAAGAGCGCCCACCACCGCGCGGGTCGCGCAGACCGTACTTATGCCAGTAGGCATAGTCGGCATGGCCAGGACGGAAGGTGCGCAGGATGTCGCCGTAGTCCTTGCTGCGCTGATCGGTGTTGCGGATCAACAGCGCGATGGGCGTGCCGGTGGTGCGGCCTTCATACACGCCGGAGAGGATCTCCACCGCATCCGGCTCGTTGCGCTGCGTCACGTGGCGGCTGGTGCCGGGGCGGCGGCGGTCCAGGTCGTGCTGGATGTCGGCTTCGCTCAAAGCCATGCCCGGGGGGCAGCCGTCAATCACGCAGCCAATGGCCGGGCCGTGGGATTCACCGAAGTTGGTGACGCAAAAAAGGGTGCCTAGGGTGTTGCCGCTCATAGAGGTGGAATTATCGTGCACTCACAAAAAAATAGCTGCCAGCGCTTGTCTGGCAAGCCCTGGCAGCCGTTTTGGCGTAAAAAATATCAGGACTGCGCCTGGCTCGGCTCCTCCTGCGGCCAGTCGCGGATGTAGGCCTTGAGCAGCTTGTTCTCGAAGTTCTGGCTGTCCACCACGGCCTTGGCCACGTCGTAGAAGCTGACCACGCCCATGAGCATGCGGTTTTCCATCACCGGCATGTAGCGCGCGTGGCACCCCAGCATCATGCGGCGCACTTCGTCCATGTCGGTCTCCAGCGTGCAGGTCAACGGCGCGTCGTCCATGGCGGTACGCACCAGCATGGTGCCCACGCTGCCGCCATTGCGGGCCAGTACCAGGTTGATCTCGCGGAAAGTGAGCATGCCCACAAGGTCGCCGTACTCCATCACCACCAGCGAGCCAATGTCGCGCTCGGCCATGGTCTGCACGGCTTGCGCCAGATGTTCGTCGGGGTGAACGGTGTAGAGGGTGTTGCCCTTGACGCGCAGGATGTCGCTGACTTTCATGACGGTGTCTTTTCCAGAAGTGCTCGGGGGAATATAGCCCACAAATACCCCACAATGGTGCGCGCATTGTTTACCTTGGAGACACAAAAGATGCCCGGATATTCCGACCCTGGCTTCGACACGCTCGCGCTGCACGCGGGCGCCCAGCCAGACCCCGCGACCGGCGCGCGCGCCACGCCCATCCATCTCACGACCTCGTTCGTGTTCGAGTCGAGCGACCACGCCGCCGCGCTGTTCAACATGGAACGCCCGGGGCATGTGTACAGCCGCCTGAGCAACCCGACCAACGCCGTACTGGAGCAGCGCGTGGCGGCGCTGGAAGGTGGCGTGGGCGCCGTCGCCACGGCCAGTGGCCAGGCTGCGCTGCACCTGGCCATCGCCACGCTGATGGGCGCGGGCGGGCACATCGTGGCCAGCACGGCGCTGTACGGTGGCTCGCACAACCTGCTGCACTTCACGCTGCGCCGCTTTGGCATCGAAACCACCTTCGTACCGCCCGGCGACCTGGACGCCTGGCGCGCCGCCGTGCGGCCCAGCACGCGCCTGTTCTTTGGCGAGACTGTGGGCAACCCGGGGCTGGACGTGCTCGATATTCCGGCCGTCGCGCAGATCGCCCACGACGCGGGCGTGCCGCTGCTGGTGGACTCCACCCTGACCTCGCCCTGGCTCATCAAGCCCCTGGAACTGGGCGCCGACCTGGTCTACCACTCTGCCACCAAGTTCCTCTCGGGCCACGGCACGGTGATGGGCGGCGTGGTGGTCGATGGCGGCAGCTTCGACTGGGACGCCTCGGGGCGCTTCCCCGAACTGGCAGCCCCCTACGACGGCTTCCACGGCATGGTGTTTTCGGAGGAAAGCAGCGTCGGCGCCTTCCTGCTGCGCGCGCGCCGCGAAGGCCTGCGCGACTTCGGCGCCTGCATGAGCCCGCACACCGCCTGGCTGATCCTGCAGGGCATTGAAACCCTGCCGCTGCGCATGGAGCGCCACATGCGCAACACCGAGAAGGTGGTGCAATTCCTGGCCAGCCACCCCTTCGTCTCGCGCGTGGGCCACCCGCTGCTCGAATCCCACCCCAGCCACCAGTTGGCGCAAAAGCTGCTGCCGCGCGGCGCGGGCTCGGTGTTCAGCTTCGACATCAAAGGCAGCCGGGTACAGGGCAAAGCCTTCATCGAGGCGCTGCAGCTGTTCAGCCACCTGGCGAACGTGGGCGACTGCCGCTCGCTGGTGATCCATCCGGCCAGCACCACGCACTTCCGCATGAGCGATGAAGCGCTGGCAGGCGCGGGCATCGGGCAGGGCACCATCCGCCTGTCGATCGGCCTGGAAGATGCCGACGACCTGATCGCCGACCTGCAGCGGGCCCTCAAGGCCGCAGAGAAATTCACCGCAGCCCCGACAGCAAAGGCAGGTGCATGATGCTCTACACCGTCAACGGCGCCCCCGCCTACTGCTACACCGCCGGCAAGCCTTTCGATCCGGCCAAACCTACCGTCGTCTTCATCCACGGCGTGCTGTGCGACCACAGTGTATGGGCCCTGCAAAGCCGCTACCTGGCCAACCACGGCTGGAACGTGCTGGCCGTGGACCTGCCCGGCCATGCGCGCAGCCAGGGCGAAGCCCCGGCCAGCGTGGAACAGGCGGCGGATTTCATCGTCGCGCTGCTGGACACCGTGGGCGTACCGCGTGCCGCGCTGGTCGGCCACAGCTGGGGCTCGCTCATCGCCATGGAGGCGGCTGCACGCCTGGGAGAACGCGCCACGCATCTGGTCATGGTCGGCTCGTCCTATCCCATGAAGGTGTCGCCCGCCCTGCTCGACTCGGCCCTGAACACGCCCGAGAAGGCGCTGAAGATGGTCACCGTGTTCTCCTGCAGCACGTTGGCACCGCCCTCGGGTGCGGGCTCGTGGGTGTTTGGCGCCGGCATGGCGCTGGGGCGGCGCGTGCTGCGCAGCAACGCCCAGATCAACCTGCTGCACCGTGGCTTCACGGCCTGCGACAGCTACACCCGCGGCGAACAGGCCATGGCGGCAGTGCAGTGCCCGGTGCTGTTTGTGCTCGGCGAGAAGGACCAGATGACCCCGCCCAAGGCCGCACAAACGCTGGTCAACGCCGCACGCAGTGCCGTGCGCCAGGTGCAGGTGGTGACGGTGCCCGTGGGCCACAACCAGATGACCGAGGCGCCCGACGCCACGCTGGCGGCGCTGCGCGACTTCCTGGCGCAAGCCTGGCTCTGAGAATCAGCGGCATTTTGGGCTCCAGCGCTTACCCAGAAAGCGCTGGCAGCTCTTATTTCAGGAGCACACCACCGCCGTCTTCCAGCGCGTCCGCCAAGCGCAGGCCGTCCAGGCCGGCGCGGCGCCACAGCGGCGCCAGGCTGTCGTCCGGCGCCACCAGCAGCCGGGCCACCAGGGGCGCCAGTGGCGTGGTCTGCACGTCAGCCAGCAGCACGAAGCGCGGCGGCTGGTCGCTGCTGCCCAAGGGCAGGTCGCTCATCTGCCCCACCCAGTCGAGCGCGCACAGCGCCTCCAGCACGGGTTCGAGCTGCACCACGTCCACGCGCAGGCGCTGGGCCAGTTGCTGCATGCGCAGGCCCTTGTGCGGCAGTGCGCGTGCGTGGTGGAGCTGCTGCAGCACTTCCACCGCCAGAACGAAGCCCCCGCCCTGGCGGCTGGGCGTGCGCGCCACACCGGCCAGCAGACTCGGCAGGTAGGCCGTAACCACGGCCCCGGCCAGCACGATGACCCAGGCCACGTAGATCCAGATCAGCAAAATGGGCAGCGTGGCGAAGGTGCCGTAGATCACCGAGTACGTGGGCACCTGCGCCAGATACATGCCCAGCACCTTCTTGGCCAGCTCCATGGCCAGGGCCGCGAAAAGCCCCCCGGTCCAGGCATGGCGCCACTGCACCTGCGTGTTGGGCACGTAGTGGTACAGCCCCGCCATGCCCGCAGCGAGCACGAAAAACTCAATCGAATCGAACACCAGCCGCACGCTGGCGGGCAGCTGCGCCACCATGCCGCGCGAGGCCGACATGACATAGGACGTCAGCACCAGGCTCAGCCCCAGCAGCAGCGGCCCCAGCGTAATGGCGGCCCAGTAGATGAGCACGCGCTGGCCCAGCGGCCGCAGCCGGCGCACGCGCCAGATGGTGTTGAGGGTGCGGTCGATGGTCAAAATCAGCATCAGCGCCGTGACCATGAGCATGGAAAAACCGGCCATCCCCAGCCGGCTGGCCTTGGCCGCGAACTGCGTGATGTAGCCCAGCACCTGGCGCGCGATGGTTTCGGGAATCAGGCTGTCGATCAGCCAGCGCTGCAGCACCTCCTGTGCCTTGCCGAAGATGGGAAACGCCGTAAACGCCGCCAGCGCCACCGTGGCGAACGGCACCAGCGCCAGGATGGTGGTGAAGGTGAGGCTGCTGGCCGTGAGGCCGAGCCGGTCCTCCTGGAAGCGCTGGCCCAGCGTGCGCACCGTGGAGCGCCAGGGAAAGTGCGCCAACCGCGCCAGCAGCGCCCGGACGTGCCGCACCGCATTCTGTAAGGACAAGGACATGGCCGATATGATGCCAGCCCGATGACGACCAACACCCCTTCCCGCCCCCCTGCCCCGGTGGCCGCCACACGCTGGCTCGCCGTGGGCAGCCTGCTGGGGCTGATCCTGCTGTGCCTGGCCTGGGAGCTGGCCCTGGCCCCCGTTCGCCCCGGCGGCTCGTGGCTCGCACTCAAGGCGCTGCCGCTGTGCATTCCGCTGGCCGGCCTGCTGAAGAACCGCATGTACACCTACCGCTGGGTCAGCCTGGTGGTGTGGCTTTACTTTACTGAGGGCGTGGTGCGCGCCTGGAGCGACAAGCCCCCGAGCAACTGGCTGGCCCTGGGCGAAGTCGCCCTGTGCCTGCTGCTGTTCATCGCCTGCGCGCTGCACGTACGCCTGCGCCAGCGCGCCGCGCGCCTGGCCACTGCGGCCTCTGCCTGAAAGCCCACCGCCATGACCAACCTGCTCGACACCCTGCGTGCCACCGTGGGCCCGGCCCACGTCCTCGCCGAGGGCGATCTCACGGCCTGGGAACAGGACTGGCGCCGCCGCGCGCGTGGCAAGGCGCTGGCCGTGGTGCGCCCCGGCTCCACCGCCGAGGTAGCCGCCGTGGTGCGTGCCTGTGCCCAGGCGGGCACTTCAATCGTGCCGCAAGGCGGCAACACCGGCCTGTCGGTCGGCTCCACACCCGACGCCAGCGGCACCCAGGTGGTACTGAGCCTGGCGCGTTTGAACGCCGTACGAGCCATCGACAAGGACAACCTGACGTTGACCGTGGAGGCCGGCTGCATTCTGCAGAACGTGCAGGCGGCCGCAGCCCAAGCGGGCCTGCTGTTCCCCCTCAGCCTGGCGGCCGAGGGCAGCTGCACCATCGGCGGCAACCTGGGCACCAACGCGGGCGGTACGCAGGTCGTGCGCTATGGCAACGCACGCGAGCTGTGCCTGGGGCTGGAGGTAGTGACGCCCCAGGGCGAGGTGTGGCATGGTCTCAAGGGGCTGCGCAAGGACAACACCGGCTACGACCTGCGCGACCTGTTCATTGGCAGCGAGGGCACGCTGGGCGTCATTACCGCCGCCACGCTCAAGCTCTTTCCACAACCCGCTGCCAGCCTCACTGCCTGGGCGGCCGTGCCTTCCATGGAGGCTGCCGTACGCCTGCTGGGCTTGGCGCACCAGCACCTGGGCGCGGGGCTGACGGGGTTCGAGGTGATGGGGCGCTTCGCCCTGTCGCTGGTGGCCAAGCACATGCCACAACTGCGCGTACCTTTCATGGAGCGAGAGGACGTGCCCTACTGCGTGCTGCTGGAGAACGCCGACAGCGAGTCCGAGGCGCACGCGCGTGCGCGCTTTGAGGCACTGCTGGAAACCGCCTTCGAGGACGGCTGCGTGCAGGACGCGGTGGTGGCCGAGAGCCTGGCGCAAGCGCACGGCCTGTGGCACATCCGCGAAAGCATTCCGCTGGCCCAGGCCGAGGAAGGGCTGAACATCAAGCACGACATCTCGGTACCGATCTCGCGCATCCCGGCGTTCTGCGAATACACCGATGCACTGCTGGCACGCGAGATTCCCGGTGTACGCCTGGTCAACTTCGGCCACCTGGGCGATGGCAACCTGCACTACAACGTGCAGACCCCCGAGGGCAGCGACGCCCGCGCCTTCCTGCGCGACCAGGAAACGCACGTGAACCATCTGGTCTACGAGGCTGTGGCACGGTTCGGCGGCGCATTCTCTGCAGAGCACGGCGTGGGCGGGCTGAAGGTGGCCGAGCTGGAAAAATACCAGCCGCCCGTAGCGCTGGGCATGATGCGTGCGATCAAGCAGGCGCTGGATCCGCAGGGGATCATGAATCCAGGGCGTGTGCTCAGGCGATAAAGAGCGAACCTTTCTAACGCTGCGGCTGGATGAAAACCTTTGCAAGCCGCCAGAAGCATCAGAGGCCCGTTGATGCGCGCCCCTCTACTTGCTGGCGCGCTCTTTTTCGCGCAAACGCTGCAGCTCATCTTCCAGTCGATTGCGCACAGTTGTCAGTTGCTGCAGCCGGCTTGCGCATTCGGTGGCCAGTGCTTGGATTTCAGTGGCGCTGGTGTTGGCAAGAACCGCTGCCGTGAGGCTGTCTTGGGCGTTGCGTTTCTCTTCGAGCAGCGCGCGGCGGCGCTCGTCACAGCGTGCGTTGTGGCTGTCAATATCGGCGTTGGCCTCAAAAATCCCGCGATTTTCAAGATAGGTTTTCCGATCCCATTCCTCAAACGACAACTTTCGTCCCTTGGCCGCCGCTGGTGCGGCTGCACCCGCAGCGTCACTCGCCGCTGCAGCCGGAGCGGGCTTTGCCAGCCCGCTGGCGGGCCGCACCTCGATCACACCGCCAACACCAAGGCATGGCGCATCTTGAAAAGATGTGCGGCCATCATCGCCCACGCACTTGTTGATGGCCCACGCCCCATCAACGACAACACCCAAAATGCATGCAAAAGCAACCATCTTCAGCCACATAAAACCCCCATTGCGAACAGCCCCAGGCTGGTGAAAGTTGGCACGTGCGCGGCAGGATCACCGCAGAACCACTGGCACACCACCTGGCGGCTAGATCAGATAAGAATGGCGGGATATGAATGCTGGGCCGCAAAGCCCGCAGCAGCCCCGCAAAGCGCCATAAGACATTGATTTCAACATATTTGGGTATTTCATGAAGATTGCCACCTGGAACGTCAACTCCCTCGCCGTCCGTTTGCCCCAGGTTCTGGACTGGCTGGCAGCAAACCCTGTCGATGCACTGGCCCTGCAGGAGCTCAAACTCACAGACGACAAGTTTCCTGCGG
The DNA here is from genome assembly GCF_001298675.1 of Paenacidovorax caeni. Lineage (GTDB taxonomy): Bacteria > Pseudomonadota > Gammaproteobacteria > Burkholderiales > Burkholderiaceae_C > Paenacidovorax > Paenacidovorax caeni. Next base: position 845 of record NZ_CYIG01000035.1, on the reverse strand, counting down.
ATGCCCTCGCCGCTGCGGGCTACCAAACCGTCGCATTCGGGCAAAAGACGTACAACGGCGTGGCCATCCTGAGCCGTCACCCCCTGCGGGGCGTGGTGCGCAATATTCCGGGTTTCGAGGACGAGCAGGCGCGCGTGATCGCCGCCACCCTGGATACGCCCGCCGGGCCGCTGCGCCTGGTGAACGGCTACTTCGTCAACGGGCAGGAACCAGGCAGCGACAAGTTCGCCTACAAGATGCGCTGGCTGCAGGCCCTACAGGACTGGCTGCGCGGCGAACTGGCGCAGCACCCACGCCTGGCGCTGGTGGGCGACTTCAACGTCGCCCCGGAAGACCGTGACAGCTATGACCCCGAAGGCCTGCGCGAAACCATCCACCACACCACGCAGGAACGCCAGCATTTCCAGGCGCTGCTGGGCCTGGGCCTGACGGATGCGTTCCGCCTGTTTGAACAGCCGGAAAAGAGCTTTTCCTGGTGGGACTACCGCATGCTGGGCTTCCAGAAGAACCGCGGCCTGCGCATCGACCACATCCTGGTCAGCCAGGCGCTCACGCCCTTGGTCACCGCCTGTACGGTGGATCGCCAGCCGCGCAAGAACAAGCAACCGAGCGACCACGCCCCCGTGGTGGCTACGCTGCAGGCCCTGTAAGCCGGGGAAAGACTCCTTTTTTAATAGCTTCTAGCGCTTGCCAGTAAAGGGCTAGGGAAGGTCTGCAAAACCCAGTCCGCCTGCGTGTCCGAGCTGACTGAGGCACGTTGAGTTTCGCGATGCGGATCGAAGCGACGATGGCAGCTCGATTCGCCGGCAAATTCCGGCGTTATGAGCCAGCGGCACGCCCATTTG
>NZ_CYIG01000034.1 GCF_001298675.1 Paenacidovorax caeni | reverse complement strand
CAGGGCGTCAAATGGGCGTGCCGCTGGCTCATAACGCCGGAATTTGCCGGCGAATCGAGCTGCCATCGTCGCTTCGATCCGCATCGCGAAACTCAACGTGCCTCAGTCAGCTCGGACACGCAGGCGGACTGGGTTTTGCAGACCTTCCCTAGCGCTTAACTGGAAAGCGCTAGCAGCTACTAAAAGATGAGCATCAGCGGCGTGCCTTGCGCGCCTTGCCCTTGGCGGCAGGCTTTTCTGCCTTTGCCGCAGCCTTGCCGTGCCGCTTGGGGCTGGCACGCTCGGCGGGCGCAGGCTTGCGCGCCTCGGGCTGCGCCATCGCCTTGGGCGCCGCACCGCCCTTGCTCCCCTTACCGCCCTTGTCTCGCGCAGAGCGCACGGGCAAGGCGTCCAAGCCTTCCTGCACCAAGCGGAAGTCGATCTTGCGCCCATCCAGATCCACGCGGCTGACCTGCACACGCACGCGTGTGCCCAGCGCATAGCGGATACCCGTGCGCTCGCCGCGCAGCTCCTGGCGGGCCTCGTCGTAGCGGAAATACTCGCCCCCCAGCTCGGTGATATGCACCAGGCCCTCCACGTACAGCGCATCGAGCGTGACGAAGATGCCGAAGCTGGTTACGGCAGAGACCAGGCCGCTGTACTCCTCACCCAGGTGCTCGCGCATGTATTTGCACTTGAGCCAGGCCTCGACGTCGCGGCTGGCCTCGTCGGCGCGGCGCTCGTTGGCGCTGCAGTGCAGGCCAGCGGCCTCCCAGGCCTGGGTCTCGGCCACCGACGCGCCCCCCGCGGCTTTGCGCGGGCGCTGGTGTGGTGCGCTCACGCGCTGTGCCAAGCGCTTGGAGAGCTTGGCATGCGCCTCGCCAGGGGTCGGTAGCATGGGCAGCTGGTAACGCTGCCCCAGCAGGATGGCCTTGATGACGCGGTGCACCAGCAAGTCGGGGTAGCGCCGGATCGGGCTGGTGAAATGCGTGTAGGCCTCGTAGGCCAGGCCGAAGTGACCGCTGTTGATGGGTGTGTAGATGGCCTGCTGCATCGAGCGCAGCAGCATGGTGTGGATCTGCTGGGCGTCAGGCCGCTCCTTGGTGGCCTCGGCAATCGCCTGGAACTCGCCAGGGCGCGGGTCGTCGCTGATCGACAACCCCACGCCCATGGCCTTGAGGTAGCCACGCAGGATGTCCTGCTTTTCCGGTGTCGGCCCCTCATGCACGCGGAACAAGCCGGGCTGCCCCCCCTGGGCGATGAAGTCTGCGCTGCAGACGTTGGCGGCCAGCATGGCCTCCTCAATCAGGCGGTGCGCCTCGGTGCGCGTGCGCGGCACGATCTTCTCGATGCGGCCGTTGTCGTCGCAGACGATCTGCGTCTCCGTGGTCTCGAAGTCCACCGCGCCACGCTGCTGGCGCGCTGCCAGCAGCGCCCGGTACACGTCGGACAGGTTGATCAGGTCCTGCACGCGCTCCTTACGCCGCTGTGCCTCTGGGCCACGCGTATTGGCCAGGATGGCCGCCACCTCGGTATAGGTGAAACGCGCATGGCTGTGCATGACGGCGGGGTAAAACTGGTAGGCCGTGACTTCGCCCTTGCCGCTGACCAGCATGTCGCAGACCATGCACAGGCGATCAACTTCTGGGTTGAGCGAACACAGGCCGTTGCTGAGCTTCTCAGGCAGCATCGGGATGACGCGGCGCGGAAAGTACACGCTGGTGGCGCGGTCATAGGCGTCCACATCAATCGCGCTGCCTGTCTGCACGTAATGGCTCACGTCAGCGATGGCCACCAGCAGGCGCCAGCCTTTGCCGCGCCCCACCTTGGCGGGCTCGCAGTAGACCGCGTCATCGAAGTCGCGCGCATCTTCCCCGTCGATGGTGACGAGCGGGATGTCGGTCAGGTCCACACGGCGCTTCTTGTCCTGCGCGCGCACCTTGTCGGGCAGCCCCTTGGCCTCGGCCAGGCAGGCTTCAGAAAATTCATGCGGCACGCCGTACTTGCGCACGGCAATCTCGATCTCCATGCCGGGATCGTCCACCTCGCCCAGCACCTCGGTGATGCGCCCCACGGGCTGGCCGTACAGGGCCGGTGGCTCGGTCAACTCCACCACCACGACCTGGCCCGTCTTCGCCGTGCCGGTGGCGCCCTTGGGAATCAGCACATCCTGGCCGTAGCGCTTGTCCTCGGGGGCGACCAGCCACACGCCACTCTCCTGCAGCAGGCGGCCAATGATGGGCTGCGCGGGACGCTCCAGGATTTCGACCACGCGCCCCTCGGGGCGCCCGCGACGGTCCTGTCCCACCACGCGCACACGCACGCGGTCCTTGTGCAGCACGGCACGCATTTCGTTGGGGGGGAGATATATGTCGCTGTCGCCGTCATCTCGCACCACGAAGCCATGGCCATCGCGATGCCCCTGCACGCTGCCTTCAATTTCGAGCGCCGAAGTGGCAGAGCGCGTGCGGGAGTTCATTTTTTTGCTATACAATCTGTGTCTTTCCTGAAATGCCCAGGTGGCGGAATTGGTAGACGCACTAGTTTCAGGTACTAGCGGGTAACTCCGTGGAGGTTCGAGTCCTCTCCTGGGCACCAAGTTTAACGAGAACCTGTGAAGGTTTTCGGAAAAAAGGCCACTGCTTCGTCAGTGGCCTTTTTTATGAGAGGGTTGCATGGTGTGACCGCGAAATTTCAAAAAAGTTCGCAAACCGCCAAGCAACGCCAAAAAACACTATATAATTCAAATCTTTCCTGAAATGCCCAGGTGGCGGAATTGGTAGACGCACTAGTTTCAGGTACTAGCGGGTAACTCCGTGGAGGTTCGAGTCCTCTCCTGGGCACCAAATTGAAAAGGCCGTTGCATTCGCAACGGCCTTTTTTCTTTTCTACGGCCTCGGCGCACCACCTTCGCTGCCGCGCCACGCAGGAATGAAAAAAGGGCTGCGAAACGGCAGCCCTTTTTTCATCCGGCCCATGGTGAAAGATCCACAGGCCTTTTTTCCCTCACTACTTGCGCAGCAAGGCCTTCAACACCGATTGCAGACGACGCGCGCTTGCCGCATCGCTGGCACTGGCCAGCACACGCGCAGCATCCTCACCCCAGGTCTGCGCGGGTGCCGGATCATTGCGGCGCGTGAGCAGCTGCAGTTGCAGCGCACGGCGCGCATTGAGCTGGTCTGCGGGCGTCGGTACGTCCGCCGCCATTTCCAGGCGCAGCAAGGCTTCGGCGGCATCGCCCTTTGGCGCCGACGACAACGCCTGCGCCCAGGCATTGCGCACCTGGGCCGTCACGCGACCGCCCAGCTCCTGACCGCTGGGCAACTGGGCCGGGTCACGCTTCTCCCACGCAGCCAGCAACTGGGTAAGCGCCTCGCCATGCGCCTGCGCGGCCAGCTTCTTGAGCGCCAGCTGCGCATGCTCCATGGCTTCACGCTGTGCACGGAAAGCGGCATCGCCCAAGCGCGGACCACGCTCCTCGCGCACCGGGCGGTCACCAAAGCGCCCGCCGCGCTCTGCACGACCATCCTGCCCGCGCAGGGGCGGACGCGCATCCCGGCGCTCGCCGGGGCGACCAGGCCGACTCGGCACGGCAGCGGCTTCGCGCTTCATGCCTGGGCGATCGTCACCACGCACCGCCACCACAGGGCGCGCAGGCGCCGCCTTGGGCGCTACCGGCTCCTGCGGCGCTTCGGTTTCTGTAGCTGCTGGCGCTTGCCCATCCTGGGCTAGAGCCTGTTTTTCCTCAGATGCAGCTGCCTCTGCCTGGTGGCGCAAGGCAGCTTCCAGCGCCTGCATGGCGCTGCGAATCTGCTGCGCATCGCCACTGGCATTGGCGGCTTCCAGCGCCTTGGAGGCGTCCAGCACCGCGCGGTCACGCGCGCTCAGTTCGGTAGCCGCACGCTCACGGTCAGCACTCTTGCGGTTGAAGGCTTCGTCGATAGGCTTACGGAAGGCATCCCAAAGCTTTTGCTCCTGCTTACGGTCCAGGGGGACGGTCTGGGCCTCGGCCTGCCAGCGCTGCTGCAGCGCCTTGATGGCATCGATGCGCAGCTGCGGCGCAGCACCCAGTGCAGTAGCCTCTTCAATCATGGCGTGGCGGCGCACCAGGCTTTCCTTCTGCGCAGCCTCCAGCGGAGCACTGGCCTGGGCAAACGCCTGCTTCCACAACGGCTGCAGCTCGGCAAACACCTTCTCGCCCACATGGCCGCCGTCACGCCAGCGGTCAGCGAACTGGTGCAGTGCGCGATTGAGCGCCTTCCAGTCCGCCGATGCGGCCTCGGACTGGGACTGGGCCCACCCTTTCAGCTCTTCGATCAGCGCAAGGCGCTTGGCCTTGTGCTCGGCGGACTCGGCGCGAATCTTGTCGAGCCAGGCTTCGACCACCTTGTGTGCGGCGTTGCAGGCTTCATCGAACTTGCGCCACAGCGCGTGGTTGGCCGGCCCACCTTGGTCCGCCTGCTTCCACTGCTCGCGCAACTGGCGCAGGGTTTCCTGCATCTTGCGCCCACCCAACGCCTGCCCCTCTGGACGCAACAGCAGGGCCTCTGCCTTGGCGACGAGCTCCTCGCGCACCTGGTCGGCACTCCAACGCTGCCAGCCCTGCAGCTCGCCAGCAGCCACCAGCGCCTGGTGCACTTGCTGCTCGAGCTCCGCGCCAATATGGCGGCCCTGAACCTTCAGCACGGCGCGCAACGCGCCAGCCGCGCCCACACTGGCCTTGCCATGGCCTTCGGCGGTTTCTCTCTCGAGCTTGGCAAGGGCCTCGCGCACTGCCTGCTCGGCTTTCTCGACCACGGCGGGGTCGGTCTTGGGCTTGGGCTGCTTCGCCTCGGCGGCGGCGGCCGTAGCGGCCGCCTCGGTGGGCAGACCGCGCGCCACGCGCAACTCGTCGGCCCACACGGGCACGGGGGGCAGCGGCGCAGCGGCGTCCTGTGCGGCAGCGGCGGTTTGCGCCAGGGCAGACTGAAACGCATCCCACACCACAAGCAGCTGGGTGCGCGAAGCGTCGAGCAGCGGCGGGAAGCGCGCCTCGACGCTGGCCCAGCTCGCATCGCCGGTGAGCTCAGCGGCCTGCTCCTGCCAGCGGCCCACATCGGTGCGCAGCAGTTCAAGCGCCGCCTGGGCATCGAGCCAGGACTTGGTGGAGAGGACTTCGATACGCTGTGCCAGCAGCACGGCGGCCTCGCGCTGCACCTGCACGCGGTGCTGCAGGTCTTCGATCACCTTGATGCGCTCAGCCAGCTGGGTTTTGAGCAAAGACAGCGGCTCGCGCGACAGCGGGGCACCGGCCTTGGCGGCGTCGCGCTGCCAGGCCATGGCATCGGCGATGTTCAGACGCGGCGCTGCGAGCAGGCCCTGCGCCTTTTCCGCCCATTCGGCAGCGATGGCCTCCTGGCCCTTGGCGCGCTTGATTTCATCAATGCGCTCGCGGATGGCGCGGGCGGCGCCCTTGTCGCGCACGCTCAGCTCCTTGAACACCTCCTGCAGTTGCTCGGACGAAGGCTGGGTGGCCAGCCAATCGCGCACGCGCGCGGCGCGCTCGCCCGAGGTGGCGGCCGAGAAGGCGCCACCGGTCAGCGCATCGAGAGGATGCGGCTCAGGGGTCTTGGCCGGGGCCGGGTTCACTTCAGGAGCGTCGGACATTTTGCTGCGGGAAGAAAAAGGAAACATGGATGATTTGAATGGAACAACCCCGGCCAGCGCCTTGAGCGGGCCGGGGTGAAACGCGTATTTTCGCCGGTATTTGCTGCGATTCCCAAACGCCCTACGGCATGGCCAGGGTGAGTTGTGCCCGGGGCGTCCATTTGGCGTCATCCGGCTGGGTATCCACGGCCCCGAGGAACAGGCGGTCCTTGGGCACCTGGTGCTGCGCCAAATAGTCGCGCACCGCCACCCCACGCGCCACCGCCAGCTCGCGCATGGCGTTCTCGGGCACGGGAATGCTTGCGAGCAACAGCGCCTCCATCTCTGACTGAGGCAGGTCCTTGGCCAGACCAATGAGGTTGCGGGGCTTCGGAATATCAGCGCGGCGATAGACTTCCTTGAGCAATGCCGGCACCTCCTCTGGCGTCACAGGCGCTACGTCACCGGGCTCCTGGCCATCGCGCCGTGCCGCGCGACGCTTTTGCGCCAGCAGCATGCCCTGCAACTGCGCCTGCTTCCACCCTTCGCGCTCGCGCTCCAGCTGTGCCTGCCCAACTACCGTCATCGTCAGCGCAGGCCGGTCGGTCAGCGCCTTGGCCACCTTGTCCAGCCCCGCGCGTGCAGCTTCGTCCAGTTGCGCGCTTCCGGGTGCGAAAGCCACCGCGCTCAGGTCGCTGGAGCCGCCCAGTGCGTTGGCCAGAAGTGCGAAAGGCGAGGTTACGGCCTTCATGATGAGATTGCCGATGATCTTGAAGATGACTGGCGCCAGGCGGAACTCGGGGTCATTGAGCGAACCGCTGATCGGCAAATCGAGGTCGATCACGCCGTTGCGGTCCGCCAACAGCGCCGTGGCCAGACGCACCGGCAGGCTTGCCGGCGCGCCCTCGACCGGCTCCCCGAAGGTCAACTGGTTCAGCACCAGCTTGTTGCTGGCGGTCAGCTGGCCATTGGGCTCGATCTTGTAGGCCACGTCCATGCTGAGCTTGCCGCGTTCGATACCGTGGCCGGCGTACTTCACCGTGTAGGGCGACAGCGGAGGTAGCTCCAGGTCACGCATCTTGCCCACGATATCGAGCGCCAAGGGCTGTGCCAGCGGGTTGAGCTTGCCTGTGATCTCTAGCGACGCCGTGCCCTCGGCCCGGCCACGCAGCTCCAGATCGGCCATGGCGGGCACTGCGCCCTGGGCCGGCGGCTCAGAAGAAAATGCGCTCAAACGTCCCGTCAACTCACTCAGGTCGGCCGAATAATTCGGCTTGATGAAATAGTCGGAAAAGCGCACAGCGCCACCGGTCAGCGAGACCGGACCAAACCGCACCACCGCAGCCGGGGCGGCCACAGTCGTAGACACAGGCGCCGATGCCTGCGGCTGCGGTGCCACAGCCGTACTGCCCTGCTTGGGCGCTGCCTTGACCAAATCCTGCAGGTTAATACGCCCGTTTTCCTGCACGATCATGCGCGCGAAAAAGTCGCTGAGCGCGGTTTCCCGTACCTCCACCCGGGTCGCCTGCCCCGGCGCCAAGGCCACATCCACGCCACGCAGGCCCAGCGACTTCCAGCGCAGCAGATCGTTGTCCTGTGCCGTCAGTCGGAGTGGCTGACCATCGTCCTGCACGGCATCTTTACCCTGCGTCAGCAGCACCGAGCGTACCCGCAAGTCGTCCAGCGAGGCATCACCCTGCACCCGGGCCACAGCTCCCTGGGGCTGCTCGGCATAGTGCACGCTGCCCTTGAAGCTGCCGTCGGCGCGTAGCACACGCACGTTCAGCGCATCTGCCACATAGGGCTCGAAGGCATGCAATGGCAACTGGGTTGCCAGCACCTTGCCCTGCGCGCTGACAGGTGCCAGGCCAAGCGTGCCGTCATATTCCAGGCGTCCTGGATCCACGCGTCCCGCGCCAACGCGCGCGGCAAGCTGCAACTGCGCAGGTTTGCTGCCGGGCGGCGCCAGCGGAGCCAAGTTTTCCAGACGTATGCGCAGCCCCGACACATTGAACGCCACGGGCCGCACAGGCAGTGCATCCTGCAGCGCCAGCGAGCCGCCATCCAGGTCAATGGTGCCCAGTTGCACGGACCAGGGCGCGGCCCGTGCAGGTGTCGCCCCAGGCTCCACGGCAGGTGCGGGTGCACGATGCGTCGCCATCCATTGCTGCACCATCCATTGGCCATCCTTGCTGCGCGCCACCAGAGCACGGGGCTGGGTGATGGCGATGCGCTCGACGTTGAGCGACTGGTGCAACAGGTCCAGCCGGGCATTCTCTACACGCAAAGCCTTGACCTCGGCCAAGCTGTCCTTGTTGCGCATCGCCACACCGGCCAGCCCCGCACCAGCACAAACCACCTTGGCGGGGCACGCCAAGGCGATGTCATCCACCGACAGACGCGCCAGGTGCGCGATGACCGCCGGCCCATTCCAAGCAAGTCCCAGGTCGGCATCCAGGCGCCCGCTGACCCGGGGATTCCATTGCTCGGCCACATAGGGGGCAGCAGCTTCCAAAGGAAGCCCACGCACCGAGGCTGCGACCGTCGCCAACTTTTGCCCGGCCTCGCCTTGAAAGTCCAGTGCCGCTCCTTGAAGCTGCGCGGAACCGGCGAACCGCAGTGGCTTTTGCAGCGGCACAGCAATCGCCGAGGCATCTACCCGCAAGGCTTCCAACGCCAGCCTGGCGCCCCCTGCAACAGCGTCGTCGTGCCAATCGACCTGCCCGGAACGCAGCGCCACGCGGTCAACGGCCAATTGCCATCCAGCATCTGCCGGCGCCTTGGGCGCGGGCTTGGCGGCAGGCTGGGGAGCGACACTGGGCGACGATGCCAAACGCTGCCAATTGATTTGTCCATCCTGCGCGCGCCGAGCCAGTACCCGAGGCTCCTCGATATCGACGGAGGCAATGTGTCCCCGCTGGGCCAAGGGCTGCAAGTCAGCAATCTGCACTGCAATCGACCCCACGTCCAGCAGAGGCTGTTGGTGGCTATCGCTCAGGCGCAGCCCCTGAGCCCGCACATGCCCCCGTACATGCACGGCCGCATCGGTTTGCTGCTCAAACGAAAGCGTCAGATCCACGCCGAGCACGCCCGACTGCAAGCGCACGGGCAGACTCTGAGGCAAGTAGCCCAGGTAGGGCGCGAGATCGAAATCCACCAGGCGAACATGCGCTTGCGTCTTGCGGCTGGAAAGAAAAGGCGTGGCCTCAGCCGAGGAATCGAACGCACTGTCATTGAGCTTGAAGGCCAGGCGTGGCTCCACCTTGATTTCGCGCTTGGACGGCAGGCTGCTCAGGAATGGCACGCTCAACGCCAGATCGCGCACTGTATGGGTACGCCCCACGGTGCGATCTTCGAAGTCCACCGCGCCACCACGCACGGCAATGTTGTAAAGAGCGAAGCGCGGCGGCGGCCCAGCAGGCGCGGGATCCGGCTCACCCGGCGGGGCCAAGCGGGCCAAGATGTCGTCGATGTCGTAATGTCCGGGCGACAACTGCGCCAGGCGCAGCACCGGCTGATCGACCTCCAGCGCATCCAACACAGGCGCCAGGCGCAGCAGCGATGCCATGCCGACATCGGCAAGCACACGGGTGACGGTGAACTGCGCCCCCTGCCCATCCGCAGTGGCCACAGCCACGTCATGCACCGTGAGTTGCAGCGACCAGGGTACAAACTCGATACGCCCAATGCGCACGTCCCGCCCCAATGCCTCGCTTGCCAGCTTCTGTCCTTGGCTGCGCAACAAGGGAGGCAACGCCAACCACCCCAGGGCCCACAGCACCAGAACGGCGAGCACGAACCAGACGGTACGCCGCAACCACGCCTTGCTTTTTAGTATGTCCACCAAGCCCGCACTCCCACAGTCCAAAGGCTGGATTGCACCAGATTTTCGAAGGAAGGAGTGCATCAAAGAGAAAGCCCGGTGGCGGGCAATCAGCCAACCACCGGGCTTGACGGCTGGCACAACGGCCTTTGCCATCGATTGGCGGCGAGGGAGGATAAGAGTCCCTCACCAGCCAGGGGGCAAGGTATTGCCCCCAGGGGGTTTGCCGGTGAAGCGCTTCCTTGGCTGCGGGGCACGCGGTGCCCATGGTGCAGGAGGTGTTGCTTCGTTCGGCAAGTGCCTAGAGGTTCCAGGCAGTTTTACCTTAGCAAACTTAGGCGCCGGACTCAAATCACATTGTTTATGGAGACGCCCCTTCCGATTGCATGTGTGTAGCGGGATGACGCCAGAGAAGCCTAAATTTGACTTTTTATACAGTATTTTTATGCAAAATAAATATAAAAAACACAATCGTTAGTGTTGACCTTGCATTTAAAACGCTTCTAGAATCCGCCAGCTTTCCAACAGCTAGTACAAACCCAGCGCTGCCGACCCCGGCTAAGTCAGTTCGCCACTCCCTTCGCGCCAGCGGCGCCCGGGCGAATTCGATGGCGTACCAATCCGAGGCCCGCCCTGCCCCGCCGACCAGTAACGGACGGCCATGGACAGGGGGCCCCACGAAAGGAAGAGCTATGACAGCGTCAGGAAAAGTGATCGCCTCTGTGCGCACGTTCGTGTCTGATGTGACCGACGGTTTTCTTGAAATCACCCATAACAGCTTCGCCCTTTTAGGGTTAGCTGTGGCCTTCGTGGCCCTGACCTTGGTGGCGCGCCCTGACCTGCGCCAAACCGGGGAAGAAGAGCTGCGCAGCTGGCTGCAATCGCGCCAGGCTGCCCTGCTGGCCGCGCCCATTGAACCGGACGCCATTGAGCGCGCCACTGCCACCAATCCTAAGGATCTGCCGAAGGAGCAGGCCACCGTGGCCTATTGGCTGAGTAAGAAATACCGCGTTGCGCCCGAACCGATCGCCGCGCTGGTTTCCGAGGCCTACGAACTAGGCGCGCGCAACAAGCTGGATCCGACATTGATCCTGGCCATCATGGCCATTGAGTCGAGTTTCAATCCCTTCGCCCAAAGCGCCGTGGGTGCCCAGGGGCTGATGCAGGTGATGACCCGCGTGCACCAGGACAAGTACCAGCATTTCGGCGGGCATCTGGCAGCGTTCGATCCGGTAAGCAACCTGCGCGTCGGCGTCACCGTACTCAAGGAGTGCATCGCCCGCGCCGGCTCCCTCGAAGGTGGCCTGCGCTACTACGTGGGCGCCGCCAACCTGGAAGACGACGGCGGATATGCCATCAAGGTTCTGGCCGAACACACGCGCCTACGCCAGGTCGCCGCAGGCCGCCCGGTTCCGACGAACCAGACCCAAGGCCCGATGCTCTCCACCCAGGCTCCAACGCCGGCTCCTGCAGCCACGACCAGCACTTCGGACAAGGTGGCGATGCTGTCGGATTCGGGCCTGTAAGCGGCAGTTGCGTCCGCAGCCTCAGCTACACTAACGCCCGTACGCGACTGGCGATAGGCGCGGCGCCCTGGCAAAGCCGGGCACCGCCGCTGACGTGGAAACCGGCAGGAAGCTTTTCCTGTGACCACTGGGGAGCGTACCGCGCGGGCCATCCACCTTGCAGCGTTTCAGCCGTTCGCCTGGGCAGCCCTTGTTTCTCCAAGGGACTCCAATGCAAAAGGACTGCCATGTACCAACGCAACATTCTTGTCGAACAAACCGACCCCGAACTCTTTGCTGCCATCCAGGCAGAGAACAAGCGTCAGGAAGAGCATATTGAGCTGATCGCCAGCGAGAACTATGCCTCGCCTGCCGTGATGTGGGCCCAAGGCACGCAGCTGACCAACAAGTACGCGGAAGGCTACCCCGGCAAGCGCTACTACGGTGGCTGCGAGCATGTGGACGTAGCCGAACAACTGGCCATCGACCGCGTGAAGAAAATCTTCGGTGCCGACGCCGCCAACGTGCAGCCGCATTGCGGCGCCTCTGCCAACGAGGCCGTGTTCCTGGCTTTCCTCAAGCCCGGTGACACCATCATGGGTATGAGCCTGGCTGAAGGTGGGCACCTCACCCACGGCATGCCATTGAACATGTCGGGCAAGTGGTTCAACGTGGTCTCCTACGGCCTCAACGCCAAGGAAGAAATCGACTACGACGCGATGGAAGCCAAGGCCCGTGAGCACAAGCCCAAGCTGATCGTTGCGGGTGCTTCCGCCTACAGCCTGCACATCGATTTTGAGCGCTTCGCCAAGATCGCCAAGGAAATCGGCGCCATCTTCATGGTGGACATGGCCCACTATGCCGGCCTGATCGCCGCCGGCGTGTACCCCAACCCGGTGCCGCATGCCGACGTGGTGACCTCCACCACACACAAGAGCCTGCGCGGCCCGCGCGGCGGCATCATCTTGATGAAGGCCGAGCACGAAAAGGCCATCAACAGCGCCATCTTCCCGGGCCTGCAAGGCGGCCCGCTGATGCACGTCATCGCCGCCAAGGCCGTGGCCTTCAAGGAAGCGCTGACGCCCGAGTTCAAGGCCTACCAGCAGCAAGTGGTGACCAACGCCCGCATTGTTGCCGAGACCCTCACAGCCCGCGGCCTGCGCATCGTCAGCGGTGGCACGCAAAGCCACGTCATGCTGGTGGATCTGCGCTCCAAGGGCATCACCGGCAAGGAAGCTGAAGCCGTGCTGGGCCAAGCCCACATGACGATCAACAAGAACGCCATCCCGAACGACCCGGAAAAGCCGATGGTGACCAGCGGCATTCGCGTAGGCACACCCGCCATGACCACCCGCGGCTTCAAGGACGAAGAAGCCCGCGCGACCGCACACCTGATCGCTGACGTGCTGGATAACCCACGCGACGAAGCCAACATTGCAGCCGTGCGCGCCAAGGTGCATGCACTGACCAGCCGTTTCCCGGTCTACCGCTGATCCTTACACGCCATGAAGTGCCCGTTCTGCAGCCACCCCGAGACGCAAGTCGTCGAAACCCGCGTGGCAGAGGACGGGGACTTCATCCGGCGACGCCGCCAGTGCAGCGCCTGCGACAAGCGCTTCACCACTTACGAGCGGCCAGACGTGAGCTTTCCGGCCATCGTCAAGAAGGACGGGCGGCGCGTTGAATACGACCGCCGCAAGCTCCAGGGCTCGTTCGCCATCGCACTGCGCAAGCGCCCCGTGAGCACGACGCAGGTCGATTCGGCCATTGAACGCATCGAGGAACGGCTCCTCAACCTGGGCCAGCGCGAAGTCCTGTCCAGTCGCATTGGCGAGCTGGTCATGCGCGAACTGCAGAAGCTCGACAAGGTAGCCTATGTGCGCTACGCCAGCGTGTACCGCAGCTTTGAGGACATCGACGAGTTCAAGACCCTGGTGGACGAAGTGCGCTGAACGCGCATCCGCCACGAATGCGGCGATTTTCGCTGCATATTTGATAGCACTCAGCACCTGAGTCGCAAGGCCTTTGGCCGAATCAAACCAAAAGCGCTGGCGCACGCCAACCACGGCGTGGCGAGGATCGTAACGTGCGGCTAAGGATCGGCAGTGCCGCATTGATGCCCCGCCAATACGCCTGCTCCCGACATGCTTCCGCGTTATCGGCGATATCGATACACCCAAGAAAAGCAAAAAGCCGCACTAGGCGGCTTTTAACTTTTTGGTTTTATTGGAAATTTGGTGCCGGAGAGATGAATCGAACACCCGACCTTCTCATTACGAATGAGGAGATAGGCATATTTGCCCGTGTTGACTGGCGCTGATAGAATCCATAAAAATCAACAGCTTATAGTGATTTTGCTGGATGCAAAAACAGTTGCAGTGTTGATTGAGGTTCAGCATTTTTCAGCAAATAGTCTTACATCCGCCCTTACATCCTGGCCGATGTAAGACTACAAGGGGCACCACATGGCAAAGATTGCATTTACCGCTGCCCGGGTGTCGGGGTTCAAGTGTCCGTCCGATAAGAAGCAGGCTTTCTTATGGGACGCGACCGCGCCGGGACTCGGGCTCAGGGCGACCCCTGCTGGGAAGCCTGCCTACGTGTTCCAAAGCGTTTACCAAGGCAAGGACATTCGCATAACCATTGGAAGCCCTACCGCTTGGCGCATTCCAGAAGCGCAAGCGAAGGCTCGCGAACTTCAACGTCTGATTGATGAGGGCAAAGACCCCCGCGACCTCAAGCGTGACGCTTTGGCCGCCCAGGCCGAAAAACAAGCCGCTGCCGCTGCCAAGGCAGAGGCCGACAAGGCCGCCGCCCTCACCGTGGGAGACCTGTGGCCGCTGTATCTGGAGAATGGCAAGCCCAAGCGCAAGGATGCCTGGAAGCCCCGGTACCGAGCCGACCTTGAAGCAATGGCAGTACCTGGTGGTGAAAAGAAAAAGCGAGGGCAGGGGCTCACAAGGCCGGGGCCGCTGTATCCGCTGCTGGCGCTGCCGCTGGCCGGGGTGAACGAGGACACGCTGAAAAACTGGTACGACCGCGAAGCCGTTTCTGGTAAGCACCAAGCCGCCCGCGCCCTGATGATGTTCCGGGGTTTCCTGCGCTGGTGTGCTGCCCGCCCTGAGTATCGGAGCCTGACAGACCGCGATGCAGGTGGGGCGCCTGCCATTTTGGAGAGCCTGCCGCCGAACACGCGACGCAAAGACGCCTTGGATGGTGCGCAGATTGCAGGCTGGTGGGCAGGCACCGAGCAATTGGGCAACCGCACCGCTGCCGTGTACCTGCGCGCCTTGCTGCTGACTGGTGCCCGTCGTGAAGAAATGGCTGCCCTGCGCTGGCAGGACGTGGATTTTCAATGGCGCAAGCTGACCATTGCCGACAAGGTTGAGGCTACACGCACCATCCCCCTGACACCGTATCTGGCGCAACTGCTGGCAACGCTGCCCAGGGTAGGGCCGTATGTGTTTGCGAGCACGGGCAAGGCAGGGCGCATTACGGATGCCCGCGCATCCCATGCCCAGGTGCTGCAACATGCCCAGGTCAAGCACCTGACGTTTCATGGACTGCGCCGAACTTTCATACGACAGGGTCGCAATATCGCCCCCCTCGGTGTACCAGCGCAAATTGCGGGGCACACTCCGAGCGCTGTTGCGGACGGTTACGCCATTCTTACCATGGATGAATTGCGCCCCCACGCGGAGCGTGTGGAGGCCCATATCCTGAGCCTGGCCGGTGTGCAGTTTGATGCTCAGGCCGAGCCGGGTGCGCTGCGCGTGGTGGCCGGGTAATTCACGCGCCTATGTTTGCATCAATCACCATCGATGTGTATCATACACACAAATGACCAGCGCCGATCTGATACGAGATATGCAGCGTGCCGGGTGGAAGCTTGACCGGGTGAACGGTTCGCACCACATCTTTAAGCATCCGAATCGCTTGGGTATCGTAGTGGTGCCGCACCCCAAGAAAGACTTGGGGCAAGGGCTGGTCAAAGCCATCCGGCGGCATGCCGGTATCTGAGAGGTGACACCCATGCGCTACCCCATTGCCATCGAACCCGGAAACGACACCACCGCGTGGGGTGTTGTCGTGCCTGACCTGCCCGGCTGCTTTTCAGCGGGTGACACGCTGGAAGAGGCCCTGATTCAGGCCGAGGACGCTATCACCGGATGGATTGAGGCAGCCATTGATGACGGGCAGGACATTCCAGCACCGTCGCACATTGAGGCCCTGCGCGCCGCTCGTCCTGAGTTTGAAGGCTGGCTGTGGGCACTGGTGAAGGTTGACCCGGCCATGCTGGATGACACGCTTGAACGGGTGAATATCAGCCTGCCGCGCCGCGTCCTGCACCGCCTGGACGCCCGCGCCCGCAGTGCTGGCGAAACCCGCTCAGGGTTTATTGCCCGCATGGCCGTTGAGGGGCGCGAGGCAGCGCCCGCCTGACTTGCGCCATGACCGACAAACAGCGATTCTCCAGCGTATGGGATGCCATCGAGGACAATCCCGAGAACGCCGCGAGCATGCGTGCTCGCTCGGGTTTGATGATGAGCCTGACGGAAGTTATTCGCCAGCAAGGCATGACCCAGGCACAGGCCGCTGTCTTTTTCGGTGTAACCCAGCCGCGCATATCCGATCTGATGCGGGGCAAGGTCAATCTGTTTTCGCTGGACACTCTGATTGACATGGCTGCCACCGCTGGCATGGGGCCGACCGTCAAGGTTTCCATGCCCCGGGCTGCGCCAGCAAAGCGCCCTGCGCGCAGGGTTGGAGCGCCCACCTGACCTTTTTCGCCTCAGCTAGGCAGGGCCGCAATCCCGATGAAAAGCCAGTTCCTCACGCTGGTCTGCTGGGGCTCCTATTGAGGGGCGGCATCCGCGAGTAATGCAATGACACAACGAAAGTACGACAAAGCCACAGCGCAGGCCATCATGCAATGGGCGTACTCGGATTACCAAGACGACCAGAACAAGCCATACGAAGTTCGGGACGACGGAGTTTATGTAAACGATGTTTTTCGGGACTATTGCCCGCCTGGCACCATCTATGACTGGACGCCAGCCGATTGCATGGACGGGCCAGAATCACCAAATCCGGATACTGCGCCCGCCTTGCCCATTCCATTCACTGCGGCTGACCTTGCAGCGTGCATGTTGGATGGCATCGGCCACAGGATTTGTCAATGTGTCGGCACTCATATCGGCAGCTCCATAGACGAATCCGAGCTCCCAAACTTTCGCCCACGAATGCGCTGGATGCGGGACGCACTTCGAGAGGCCTATGCGCTTGCGGCTGAGGCTCAAAATATCGTGGGCGAGCTTGATCATGCTCAGCAACAGAGCGCACATGATTTGTGTGCTCGCTACAGCGATGCGTATGACCACGCTATCGAGCGCGAGTGTGTCATGGAGCGCGTGGTTGTGAGGACAAAGAGTGACGGAAGCCTAGAGCACGGCGACTTCATCTCACGGGTTGAGTATCTGCGCAGACTCGAACGTGCCAAAGCATCGGTCTCGGATTTGAAAGCGCAAGCGGACTCTGCAAAGGCGCAAGCGGACGACAAACACCGGACGTGGCGCGAGGCCATGGTTCGCCAGTTGTTGAATCCAGAACAGCCAATCGCAAAGACGGTTCTCGAAACAGACAGCTCCAACAATGCAACAGCCTGCGACTTTTCGATGCTGGCAACACGAGAACAACTGATTGAAGCCTTTGGACGCTTCACGGGCCTGGATGCATCTTGGTTCACCAATCTCAAGGACACCCCCGCACTGCTGGCCGCCCGCAAAGTGACCGGACAAGGGGGCCGTGGACATATTGCTGAACCGTTGTTTTGTCCGTTCACGGTTATGCAGTGGCTGGCGGACAGCAAGCGCCGCAAGGGTCGGAAACTGAGCGCAGAAAAAGCATGGGAACTGCTGGAGAAATACTTCCCAAAGGTTTACGACACCCGCTCCGTTGCTGACCCCCGCGCAGGCGATTGACCGGGGCAAAATGACTTACTGGCCGGGGTTCATACCCACTACTGGCCGGGGTTACAGAGTGAGATTCCGCCGGGGTTAATCAAGCGCAGATTACCCCGCCATCGCAATACAGCCATGTTCAACAAACCCCGAGGGTTTACACATGGCCGCAAAGACTGTTCAACTCACCCCGCTGGCGCAGGAAACGCGCACAGCACTGCCTACACCCGAGGCAGCGGGACATCTGAACCGCGCACAACAAACGCTCCGCATTTGGGCGTGCCGCGAGGATGGACCCATTCGCCCCATCCGCATCAATGGGCGCTTGGCCTGGCCTGTGGCGGAACTGCGCCGCGTCCTGGGGGTGGCGTAACTATGGCCGCCGCCATCAACCGCCTCCTGCTCCGGGTCTGGTGCGCAGCGCCTTCTCGCTGGTTTCGCAAGGGGCGCAGCACATGATCGCGCTCAACACCACCAACGAGTTCCTTGGCGCTATCCAGGCAAACTTGGGTTACGCGCCACCGTACCTGGAGCCAGGCCGCTTCTGCCGCTTTGGTCCGCGCAAATCTGGCTGGGCTAAGCTGTTTTCCGATTGCCTCGGGGGGGTGTATGGCGACTACCGCCAGAACCTCAGCAGTCACTGGAGCGCCCGCCAACCACAGCACCAGTCTCCTGCTGAGCTGGCGGCGATGCGCCATCATCTCCACCTGGCCGCCCGGGAGCGCGAAGCAGAACAGCGCGCTCACTGGGTCAAGAACGCCGAGCGCAATGCCGCGTTGTGGGCCGCATCCATTCCGGCTGATGACGCGGTGCGCAGTTACCTGGCCGCACGCGGTTTGGCACAGTGGCCTGTGCCGGCCTGCATCCGTCAGCACCCTGGCCTGGCGTACTGGCACGCGGACGACAACGGCGAGTTGCACATGCTGGGCCGCTACCCCGCGATGCTGACCCCGATCGTGTCTGGCGGCAAGCTGCTGGCCATCCACCGCACCTACCTGGGTGACGGCTGCAAGGCTGATGTGCCCACACCCAAGAAGCTGACGGGAGCAGCCGGGCCATTGGCGGGTGCGTGCATTCCGCTGGCTGCGCCCCATGGTGGCGTTCTTGGTATCGCCGAGGGCATCGAGACCGCCGCAGCCGCATCGCTGGGTTCGGGCTTGCCGGTGGTGGCCGCCTACTGTGCAAACGCGCTGGCAGGGTTCGCCTTACCGCGTGGCATCGAGCGCCTGGTCATCTTTGCGGACCACGACCCCGCAGGTCAACAGGCTGCCGCCACCTTGGCGCAGCGTGCGACCCGGGCCGGACTCACTTCCAAAACATTGACGCCATCGAAACCCGGCAGCGACTGGGCCGACGTTTGGCTGGAGGGTATGCAATGAGCAGCGACTTCAACATCCTGGCCGATGCGGCCGACGACGAAAGCCTGGATAACCACCGCAATGCGCCACGCCCAGACCCAGCCTGCCTCTACGGCCTGGTGGGCGACGTGGCCCGTGCGGGCAGCGAGACCACCGAAGCCAATCCCTATGCAGTGGCGGCAAACTTTATCGCCTTCATGAGCTGCGCAGTGGGCCGTGGGCCATACATGCCCGTGGGCAACACCTGGCACCACACCCGCATGTTCATGCTTCACATTGGCCGCTCAGGACGTGGCCGCAAGGGTGATGCGGTCTCCCTTCTCCGCAGGATCGAACACGCGCTGGAGGCACTGAGCAAAGACGCATCGCCGCAGGTGCACAGCGGTGGGCTATCCAGTCGTGAGGGTCTGGTGTACCTGATCCACGATGGCTACACCGAGGGCAAAGAAGAAGTTCCGGCCATCCTCGATAAGCGCCTGTTGGTGATCGAGAGCGAGTTCGCCAACGTGCTGCATCAAGGCAGGCGTGAGGGCAACACGCTGTCTGCGGCACTGCGCGATGGTTGGGACGGCGTGAGCATGAGGCCAGCCACCAAAAGCAATCGGTTGTGGGCCACTGATCCACATATCGCCATGATCGGCGCGGTGACTCCTTCGGAGCTGCTGGGTTTGATGGCTTCGCGTGAACTCAAGAACGGCTTTGCCAACCGCTTTCTGATGTTCTGGGCCGAGCGCACGAAGATGCTGGCGTTCCCCCGCGCCACACGCCAGGAAGATGTGGACGCCCTTGCCCAGCGCGTGCTGGAGGTGCTGCAGTTCTGTCAGGCAGAGCGCTGGGCAGACAAAGACCATATGCGTGTCGAACTGTCTCAGGACGCCCGCAAGCGATACGAGGTGCTTTACTACGGCGAGCTGAACGACAACTCTGCAGGCGAACGCATCACCGCCTTGATCGAGCGCCGCGCCCCCATGCTGCTGCGCCTGGCGATGTTGTTTGCTCTGTGCGACAAGACCGCCACCGTGGAGGTGCACCACATCAACGCGGCGCTGGCCTGGGTTCGCTACAGCGTGGAATCGGTGAAGTTCATTTTTGCCAGCGCAGCCGACGAAGTGAAGGCCGCAGAAACCACCGAGACGGCGCAGGCGATATTGGCTTTCCTTGCAGAACGCGGTCAGGCCACGCGCTCGGAGTTGTCCAAAGACTGCTTCAAGGGCCACAAGACCAAAGCCATTCTGGACGCCGCCATCGACGAGTTGCTCGCCTGCAATCCGCCGCAGATTGTGGTCGAGACCGTTGCGCGCCCTAAAGGAGCGACCGGAACGCCGATCAAGATCTACAAGCCCGCTGCGAAATCCGCGAAATGTGCGAAACGTGAAGAGCCGCTCGGGTTTGCGGGAGATTCTGTGGTGCGAACTGACAGCGAAACGTGCGAAACGAGCCCGGACGGTGATACCTCATTTCGCACAGTTCGCACGGTTCGCGAAGCGCCCGATGCAGCGCAAGCCCGCACCAATGCACACAGTTCGCTCGTTTCGCACATTTCGCAGTCCACTTTTGAAATGGTGGCGGCCACGTCAGCTGTGGAGGGATTTTGAATGACTCCTTTCACTTTGTACCTGGCGCTGTACCGGTCGGGGCTGCTGATCTCCATAGACGGTGAAAAGCTTCTCGTGACGCCTGCAGACAAGCTCACCGACGAACTGCGCTTGGCCATTCGGCAGCACAAGCCCGAGCTGATCGAGCTACTCCAATCGGCGCACCACACCACCGGCCGCTTGTTGGACTGGGTTGTGGACCTCGACCCCCACACCACTGTAGCCACTGCCATCAGGTTCAGAACAGCGTCCCTAGCGCTCGACCAACAGGCTCCAGCCAACAACCTTCTTGATAAAGCAGGAGAAGAACAAGAATGACCACGCCCCCCAAAAAACGCCCTGGCCGGTGGAAGCCCGGTGAATCAGGCAACCCCGCAGGTCGTACCCCTGGCTCGGGCGAGGTTGCCAAGGTGCGGGCCGCCATTGCGACGCGCATCCCTGAACTGCTCGAAGCCATGATGCAGCGCGCGCTCGACGGTGATGTGGGTGCCGCCCGCCTGTTGTTGGAGCGCACGGTCGCGCCGCTCAAAGCGACTGACATGGCCCAGCCCCTCAACCTGCCCAATGGCACGCTGACCGATCAGGGTCGCGCAGTCATGGCCGCCGTGTCATCGGGCGAGCTGGCTGCAAGCCAGGGCGCTGCCTTGGTGGGCGCTATTGGTGCGCTGGCCAGGGTAGTTGAGTTGGATGAGCTTGCTGCCCGCGTGGCCCAACTGGAGAAACACCATGGCAAGTCTTGACAAGCGCATAACAGTGCTGGAGGCGGTCACTGGCCCCGTGGCAGCACCGCGCATCACTGTCACGTTTGTAAGTCCCACCCGGGGAACTGTCAGTGCGCGGCTTTCGTATGGCCATACCGTACAACGCCTGGATGATGAAACCGAAGGGCAGTTCTTGGCCCGAATCAGCAGACTGGAGGCGACACATGACCAATCTTGAAAAGCGTGTGGCAAAAATGGAGCAGGCGGGAGCCGACGTGGACCTCAAGTCCATGTCCGATGAAGAGCTGCGGGCCTATGCGGCAAAGTGCCCCAGTGGCTCCAGCGAGATGTATGCGGCCGTCCTCGCCCTTGTGGGCCGACGACCGAGTGCATTTCCTGTGGTGCACGACGATCCAGAGCGCCCTTGGGCGCGAAAGCAGGGGTGAGACGTGGCTTCCATCAATACTCGTGTTGCAGGCCTGGAGCGAGCAAGCAGAACGACTGCACGGCGACAGTGGACGGACGCAGAACTCGCTGTTCGCGTGGCCAATATCCTTAACAATCCCGAGTTGGTGAGCCTACATGCGCCATTGATGGGAATCCTGAAAATGGCTGTGGTCGGCGTCCAACAGCGCAGGCGCTGAATTACTCCTGAGAGTTTTCCTGCTGGTTTTCCGTGTGTCGGCCTGATGCCCAACGACGCCGCTGCCGCGCCGCAACACGACGTTCATGTAGTCGATCGCCTGCGGTATAGGCATCAATTTTCAGGCGCTTGCTTCCCTGGGCAAGAGATCGCAGGTCCTCTCGTATTTTTGCCAGATCGTTGGCAATTTTTACCATCGGGTCGCCACCCAAATCGCTTACGTCCTGGTGATCCGCCATGTTGATGGTGTAAGTGTTTTCCTCTCGGGTCGAATCCGCAAAGGACCTCCGCCAGCTCACGCGAACGGAGTACACCTGCTTGCGCACAAGTGGGTATTCCGCAAGGTAGCTGCTCACACCTTGCCCGGGCTTCAGCAGGCTGATGTTTTCAAACGGCACAGCCATTCCCCCGGCTCGCCCCTCTCCATTGATCAACGGGGGCGTGAAATCCACCTTGATGTCGTAGGCTGTGGCATTGCCGGTGTTGTCCACCTTCAGATCGAAATGCCTCATCGACCAGCGGTTTGGGTCGAGGGTGGCAACCACATGGGGCTGCGCGGATGCCTCTGCCATGCGCTTGGTTTCTACTGCCAGCAACTTGGTAACACGCCAAAGAAAAAGCGTCGCAACAGCCGTCACGAGCGTACCCAGAAGCCCGCCAAAGGCTATGAAGGTTGTGATCCAGGTTTGCGAAGAATCCATGCTTCTCCTTATTGAATGCAGGCTTTCAACAGCGATTCAGGCGCCTATCTATTCGGATTCCGTCTGCTCCAAAGCCTGTTGCCACGCCTTTTCCTTGAGCGTTGCTCCGGTTCCAAACCAGGCGCTGTCCAAGCGGTCACCTGACGAAGGCCGAACGTGGTCAACGTAATAGGTCACGGCACTGACGGCACCCCACAAGGTGTTCTTGGCGGTGGGTAAATCTTGACCCGGCGCATGCCGGTAAAACGACATCAGTTGCATCACTTCTTTGCGCTTTTGATCAGAGATTGTTCCTTCCTTCATCTCCTTCTCGCTTTGAAAGAGCGACTGGAAGAACTCCTCTGCAGCACTGTCGGACATCGCCTTGCCCGCCATCGGCGTGAGTTGCAGCTTGAACTTGTCCCACGAGTCATCCATCAGTCCGAGATCTTTTTTGATCTGGTCAGCGTCAAAACGCCGACTGTGGTTGACCTTGATGTTGCGCCTGCTCTCCTTTTTTACATCGTGCACGGCAAAACCCAATGTGTTCTGACACACCACGCGAACGGACGTGAAAGCAATGGTCGTGGCCAGCGACTTGTCGCAAGACGTGGCCAGCAGCACATAGGCGCCCAGCTGGTCTGCTGCGTTACCAGCCACTCCAGCCACCAGACCCGTGCGCGCCAGCGCCCATACCTTGCGCCCACCATCAAGCGCGCCCGCCGTTTCGAGCTTGTAGTGGCGTTCCTCTACCAGGTCTCGGTAGAACTCCAGCACCTCTTTGGGCTGCACCACCTGGTAGTCGCGAGACACCACCGATAGCGCGGCCTGGGTGTCGCTGCGCGCCAGCACAAAGCGGTCGCCCATGACGTGGTTGCGGCCACCCATCTGGTAGCTGACCGGAATCATTTCAATCTCCCAATCCAGCCGCGCGGCTTGGACCCACGTTTCAATGTCCTGATCGGGTGGCAGCGCCTCGCCCAGCCCGTGCCAGGGCCGCTCACCCACATAGGCCATGGCCGGTTTACCGGTGGATTCGTCGAGATCGTGGCTCATCAGTAGTCTCCTGGGATGTTGTGGCAGGGCGTCGTCTCTGGGTGTTCAGGCCAACGGTCAAGCCCGTCGATACCGGGCTGCGTTGCCGCGCCCCTCTAGCTGCACCCGGCCCGCGCGTTGCAGGCTGCGCACAAGGCTCCAAACCGTGCTCTCGATGACGGGGCCCACCCGTGCAAAACCGAGGTGTCGTGCAAATTGAACGGGTAGCTGGGCCTTGTCCACGCCCGACGCCGGTATGACCTTCAGCAGCTGTTGCTTGAGAAACTCGCGGTCATAGTCTTCCACCTTGCTGACCAACAGGCTCAGATGCCCGCCGTGGTTTTGTGCAATGCCCCGGCCCACTGCGCGACGGATGGCGTTGTCAAGCACTCCAGCCACCGCCTTGGTGGTGCGGACACAACCCAGCTTGCGGGCGGTATCGCGGATCAACTCGGCTCGGGCCAGGGGGCCCGATTGCGCCAGCACCGCGCGCAGGGCGCACATGGCCTGTGCATCGGTGATGTCGTCGGCCTTGTTTGAGGTGGCTGCCGCTTGGCCACCCGCTGCCTTGGCAGGGGTGGCCTCAGCTTTTGGGCGCGGGGGTGCTCCTGATGCTTCGGCCAAAGCGTCCAAGTCGTCATCAAAGTCAAAAAGGCTGTTGGCGCCCGTAGGGCTTGCGTAAGCAGCTTTCTTTTTTGAAGCGGCTGCGGCCTTTTTGTGTGCCTTGGCTTGCTCTTTTTGCGCCATCTGCTCGGCCGCCAGCGTGGCGGCGTCGGGTGGCGGGTGGTTTTGGCTGAACGCTGAACCTGACGAGGCACCTGCGGTGCCGGGCCAGCCGCCGTGGGCGTCAATGGCGGTATCGACCTGCTGCATCAGCGTTTGCGTGGCTTCGAGCGCGGCATACACGCGCAGCCAGTGGGTGATGTCGTCCGGGCTCAGGCTGCGGCCTGCTTTGCGCCGGTCGTCCAGCCATTTGTGCAGCACCTGGTAGCCGCCAATGGTGTGCTGCCACACGCCTTGGCGCACGTTGGCAAAGCCGCTGCTGGCGTTGATGAACACCTTCCCCACATCGCCCGACAGATCGGCGATGGCTTTGCCCTTCTCTGCCACCTTCTGCAAACTGAAATCAGTGCCAAAAAAGGCTGTAGCGCTTACTGGTCTTGCGCTGGTAGCTATTATTTTCGAAGCATCCGGGTGCTCCAGCAAATGCCATTGCACCAGTTGGCTGCCCAGTCGCGCCAGCGCATCGAACACGGCGCGCGAGCCGGGGATGGGGATGCGCGGAAAATCGGTGCGCAAAAAGGCGGCGTAACGCTGGCGGTAGGCCGGGCTGTGCAGCACGGCGTAGATGTAATGGAAGATTTTCTCGGCGTGCAGCGGGGCGGCGGTGTCTTCGGGCCGGTAGTCGGCGAGGGTTAGCTTGAGGGCGGAATGAAAAGCTGCGACAAACGAATTCGACAAATTCGTGGTTTTTGCGGACGCATGGGCGCCGTCTGTGCCAGGAGTTCCAATCTTCCAAAGTGGAAATATCAGTGCAACTCCCCGGCTGCTAAACATTGCCCGGTTGTCGACTGGATAGATCGCCACCGTCGTGTGCGAATAGCCCTCACGTTCAGCGACTTGCTTTACCGTCGTCAACGACAAGTTGCGTTCAATTCCGACAACATGCCGCATTGTTGGCCAAGATCTTCCCCAAACCAAGCTGCTGTCGTAGAAAGTCCATCGTTCGTCAAAGGGGCGATAAACAGTGGGAATAATCGCACGAGAGATATTAACAGCCTTTAGTGCGGATCTGGCTGCACTTACGTCCCACCCTTTTTTCCCGGATATTTTAAATTTTTCCAATAGTGACTGATTATCTCCTTGGAAATCCTGCACTTCACTGATTCGTTTAGTTAACCGTGCTCGATCAAAGTCGATTACCAAACTATCTCTCGCTGTGATATAACCCGCACCAGATAAGAGCAACACAGAATCAATGGGATGGAAAGCTTCATACTCATTAAACTGCGAATTTGTGGGTAGGAAAGCAAATTTTGGAGCAATCGGGCGGATTGCTGCCCAAGTAGTCTTGCTTATCGACGCGGTCAATAGCCATTCAAGCTTTGTTGCTTGAGTCCCCCTCATTTCAGTCCTATAAACGCTATCGCGCTTCTGCAAATTTCCTTTCGCAGCAATAGTAATTGAAACGCCTTGCTTTATTTCGAACACGTTTTCGTCGGTGCTACCATCAGCTAACCGCTCTTGTTTGTTGGCATTGCCATTCAAATCACAAAGCCAAATTGTGTTGAAGGAATCCAGCAGGCTGGCCCTAAGGCCACGCAAAGTGCCATTTTCCAGAAATGTGTGGTTGGTAATAATTCCCAGGGCACCAATGCCGGGTGCTTCTAACCTCAGCTCCGCAAAACGTATGAACTTCACGTAGTCATCGTTAAGGTTTTTCTCAAACTGTAGTGCACCCTTTTCTACAATTTTTACGCCGTTTACATACTTGTATGCATCAATAAGCGCTCTATGAGCCGGCTCCATATTTGCTGATTGAAGTGAATATGGCGGATTCCCCACCACTACCGTCGCTGCCAGTTGCTCCTTCACCCGGTTCGCCGCAGCTGCCTCGTGCGCCAGCATCGGCGCCATGGTTTCCAGTTGTGCCTGAACTGGGTGCGCAGGCTCCAGCGCATTGGTCAAAAACACATTCACACGCGGCCCGCCGTCGGGAAAGGTGTAGCCGGTCTCGGCCAGTTTCAGGCCAATCTTCATGTGGGCAATGGCGTAGGGCGCCATCATCAACTCGAAGGCATACAGGCGCGGCAGCAGGTGCTGCTGCACGTAATCCACCCACAGCGGCTGCCATTGCGCTTTG
Organism: Paenacidovorax caeni; assembly: GCF_001298675.1. GTDB lineage: Bacteria > Pseudomonadota > Gammaproteobacteria > Burkholderiales > Burkholderiaceae_C > Paenacidovorax > Paenacidovorax caeni. Next base: position 14,469 of record NZ_CYIG01000034.1, on the reverse strand, counting down.
GTTACCTTGCCTTGCTGCGCCCACTTGGCGCGCATGTGGATGTGGACCTGGGTGATAACTTCAACGAGAAAGGTGCCAGTGCCGGTAGCGGGGTCGAGCACTTGCACAAAGGGCGTGGCCGGGGTGCAGAACTTGGGCAGCTTCAGCTCTGGCTTGCGGGCCATCATCTCGCCCCAGGTGATGGTGCTGGCCAGGCCGTCTTCAATGCCGAACTCGGTTCTTAAAATCTCATCGACGCTGCGCACGATGAACTGCACCACGGGGCTGGGGGTGTAGAAGACGCCGCGCTTGGCGCGCATGGCCCTGTCGTAGGCCTTCAGAAAGTCTTCGTAAAAGTGGATCACCGGGTCGTCGCCCGGCTTACTGGCGTTGAAGCTGCGCAGAACGGCGTCCATGGGCACATCGCGCAGGGTGGTGACCACTTCGTTGATGCCCAGTTCATCAAAGTCCACGCGCTTGGCCTTGTGGCGGGCGCGGCCGCCCGCGCTCAAAAAATCGCCCAGCAACTCTTTCAGAAACGGGTTGGTGCTGGGCACCATGTCCGAGAGGTTGTCAGCCACCAGTGCACCGCTGTCGCGGCTGGCGCGCGCGGTAAACAAGCCGTAGGTGATGGTTTGCGCGAACATGTCGGCAAAGCCATCGGAGGACAGGTCGGCAATCAGGTTTTCTTTGAAGGCCTTGTGTAGCTGGCGCAGGTGGCCGGTGTCGCTCTCCAGCGCCAACACGGCATTGGCGCGGCTGCGGATGCGTTTGGCCAGGTCGGCCAGTGCCAGCGCCAGCGATTTGCTGTCGTTGATGACCTGGCGGTATTTCAGGCTGAAAGCGCCGGCCCACTGGGCGCGCCAGGCGTCCTGGTCGGCCTTGCTGGCGGTTTGTGCGGGCCAGCGCAGCTTTTCTTTCAGCGTTCTGGCCACGTAGCTGAGTTCAAGGGCAGTGTCGGCTTCGTCCCAGCCCAGCACGCGCAGGGTGGGCAGGTCGCCCAACTCGGACTCGTCGGTGAAGTGCGCCAGCGTGATCTCGCGCGATTGGGCCTCTCCGTAACTGGAGACAAACAAGAGGTCGCGCGCCAGCCAGGTCTGGTGGCCGCCGCCCTGGGCACGGCTCTTGATGGCCAGGCCGTTGAGCATGCGGCGCAGTACCACAATGGGGAGCTTGCCCTTGTCGAAGTCCACAAAAAAGATGCCCCAGGGCTGGCCGGTGACCAGCGGGCGCAGCTGTTTGATGGATTTGATGGCCACTGCATGCTCGGGCTTGAGGTTGAGCTCCTGCGGTTGCCAGTCGTAGATGGCGTCTTCCCAGTCGTCTACGTCCACGGGCCAGCCCAGTTCGTCGTGCAGGTAGGTCACCAGGGCCGGGATGGTGTGGATGCGCCGCAATTTTTCGGCTTGCGGGTCTAGTGAAGTCGCCATGCAGTGGTGCCTCTCGTTTTCTGGTTGTTGTCCGTTGCGGTTGCGCTGGTGCGGCGCCTGCTCAGTTCAATTCCATCCACGCAATAAGTTGCGGGCCGACGCCTACAGGGGCTTGAACCTGGCGCAGGTGGCCGTTTTTCAAGTGCTTTTCGACCTTGGCGCGTGCTTCGGCCAGCGTTGATGGGGCGATGCGGCACTGGCGCGGCGTTTCGGGCTCGCAGTGAATCACGGCGTCAATGGCAGCGGCGTCTTCCAGCACTTTGCCGGTTTGCAGGTCGAGCAGCAGCCATTCGGTGCGGCCCGCAGCCAGCGTCCACGCCTCGGCGTCCAGAGCCGCGTCGGTGATGGTGTTGTCTTTGCCGGGAATGCCAAAGCAAAAGAACACGGCTTGTGTGCCGGGCTGGATGTGGGCCTTGCCGCTGAATACGCGCCCCGGCAATGCCTCCAGGCGGGCGGGCAGGTCGGGGTGGGCGGCCAGCAGGCGCTGGTACTCAATGTGCATGGTTTCGAGCACGGAAGGCTCGCCTTCGTAGGCCTGGTCGAAGTTCCTGAGGGCTTCGAATTCATCGTCAGGCCGTAGCAACTTGCCGGTTTCAATGCCCAGCGTTTTGGAGATCAGCAAGGTTTTGTTGGAAACTTTTTTGTAGAGGCTCAAAAGCTCATCCAGCTCGCCCGGGGGCAGAAAATTCCAGTACTCGACGGTGCCGCGAATGGCTTTGACATCGGGGTGGTCTTTGACCAATTTCTTTTCGATTTCGGGGTTCATGCGCCGGTCCACCCGACCAATGCGCTGCATCAGTCGCACGGGGTTCCAGTGCAGGTCGTAGTTGATGAGGCGCGTGGCGTCTTGCAGGTTCAGGCCTTCACTGAGCACATCAGTGGCAATCAGCACACGCGTTTCCGGCTCCCCCTTGCCTTGCAGGTCGCTGCTGGTCATGCCGTTGTAGTAGGGAGCAAACTGGCGAATCACGTCGCTGCGGCTGCGCTTGGTGCCTGAGTCGATCTGGTCAATGCCTTTGATACCGGCTTTTTCCAGCTCCGTGGCCAGGTAGCGGGCAGTGGCCATGAACTCGCTGAAGATCATGACCTTGTGTTTTTTCAGGACAGGGTCGGTTTTGAGCAGGTGAATCAGGGCGCGGAGTTTGTCGTCATGGCTGGGCTTGAACTGGCGCAACTCGTTCAGGAATTCTGCAATCTGGTTCAGGTCTTGCAGCGACTCGGAAAGTATTTGCGGAACGTCGAACTCGTCCCGCTCAAGCCGGTCTGCGGCTTCGAGCATTTCTTCGGGGATGACATCCTCGTCTTGCTCGTTATCGGGAATGTCGTCAAACAGCTCGCTCTGGCGCTTTTGCACGTCGCCCAGCAATTCGCTGTGGTGGATCTTCCAGCGCTCAAAGGCCGCCACCTCGTGCTTGGTGGTGCTGTTGACCTGCACAAACGCCATGACTTTGTAGAGCAGTTGCCAGCATGACGATTCAAACGCGCGGGCTGAGCTTTCAAAGCGCTTCAAAAACAGGATGCGGATCAACCCCACCACCTGCTTCTGGCGGTTTTCAGCAAACCCATCGGCTACCGGTACCTTGCTGTAGGCCAATGGGTAGTACATGGGCAGGGTGAACAGCGGCTGCTTTTTGTTGAAAGCCTTTTCCAGTAGGCCAAGCAATTTGCCGTAGGTCTTCTTGACCGAGTATTCGGCGAGCTTGGGGGCTTCGCGCTTGGGGAACATGGCCTCTTTGGCGCCGGCCGTGATCTGGCTTTGCTTGACGTAGGCGCGGCTGCGTTGCACGACCAGCGAACGGAACAGACTGTCTTGGGATAGCAGGTCGCTCGCTTCGATGCCGGGGAGTTCGCTCTCTATCAACTCGCCGCCCATGCGTTTGGCCAGGTCTTTTTCAAGCTTGCGGAAATAGCCAGACAGCGAGTGGATGCCCAGCGTCTCTTTGAAGTGGCCTGCATCGCGCTGGGTGAAGTGCTCGATCAAATGTTGCAGGTCGATCAACCTGTTATTGATGGGCGTGGCGGTGAGCATGAACACCTGCTTGCCCTTGGCCAGGTCCTGCATCTGCCAGTAGCGGGATGTGTCCTTTTTTGTGCTGGGGTTGCGAAAGTGGTGCGCCTCATCCATCACAACCACGTCGGCCTGGTCTTTGATGCGCTGAAGGCGTTCGATCCATTCACCGCCACGCTGCAGATCGGTGTGATTGATGACCACCAGGTTGGAAAAGACGCCAAACAGCTCGGGCAGGTAGGTGCGCAGCGCCGATTCCCAAACAGGCTCGCGCCCCGATTTTGGAACGATGAGCAGCACTTTTTTACGCTCAAACTTCACCAGGCGTTCAATCAGCATCAGTCCTACGAAGGTCTTGCCAAGGCCCACGCCATCGCACAGAAAGGCGCCACCAAACTTTCCACCAATTTTGAGCAATGCGCCGTAGCCATCGCGCTGGTACTGGTCGAGGATGGGGTACATCCGCGAGTGGTGGCGCTCCCAATCACCGGCTGTTTGTTCGTAGTTGCGGAAATATTCCTGCAACGACTTGGCATACACCTCAAATGGCAAGTATTCGCGTGTGTGCCGTTCGATGACCTTGAGCACATCGGCAGATACGTCTTCGGCTTCATCCCAATGCGCCTCGTACCACTGCTGCAGTTCTTCGACCTCTCGGCGCAACTGGACGTTGAGTTCAACGTTGCCGGTCAACCCAGGAAACGTGAAATTGCTGGAGCCAACCAGCGCAGACGAGCCCACCACCGCCAACTTGGAGTGGGTGATGTATGCCTTGGCGTGGAATTTCTTTTTTGTGTAAACCCGGCACTTGATTTTTCCGCTGGCGATGGCTTGCACGATGGCCGGAACACCTGAAAGGAAATCGTTCTTGGCTTTCTCGCGCTCAATGCTGTCGTCGAGCTGGCCGGTGATACGGGCAATGCCCTCTGCAAACGCGCGGTGGGTTCGTTTGGTGACTTCGTCGCCCATAAGGATGCGAATCTGGTCGAGCTTTTGCCACTTCCCATCCAGCGCCAGCAAGGCTCCTATCTCGAAGTAGCCCGTGGCAATGTCGAACCGAGAGGAAATTTCAGACCATTCTGAGAGGTAGCTCAGCACCTTCCATTCGTCATCGCTGTTATCAACGATAAAAAGATCATTGCCCGTTTTATTGCTCATTCAGTTACATCTCCCTTGCCGCATCCTACCAACGAAGCCACTTCAGGACGTTGAAGCAACTGCACAGTCGGGCGAGGGGTAACGGCAATGCTGGAAACATTCCCGCCGCAACTGCTGATTACGAAGGCTGTTCTGGCGCAGTCTTGAGCCATTGATCGGGTGTGGCAACCCCATAAAGCGGAAGAGCGCGGATGGGCGGCATGCCCTTGATTCAAAGCACCGGCACTGTCACTTGGGCCGGATCGCTGCGACCACTTTGTCCAGGAAGCTCTTTGGGGTGTCCGGGATGCGCCACCAGTCGAGATCAGTGTTCGCCCCTTCAACATTGACTTGACGGTTGCGGCCGGTAGCGTGTGGTACGGGGTCACCCTCTGCAGTAGTGATATCTACATGCTCCAGTCTGCTATGGCGTCGGGGCTGAATGTTTTCCGAATCTACTTTCATGGCTGCTCAACCAGGGTGTCGGTTAGTTTGGGGGGCCAAGTGTCAATACGTGCAGGCCAGCTTGAAGGGCCCAGATACGATGACAGGATACAGCGGTGCCGTCCTTTCATGAAAGGATGGCGTGTTGGCCAGAAGCGGGAAGGCAACCGGCCCCGGCAAGACTTCACCGATTCCGAACTGACGACTTGGGATGGGGTTGCTGGCAGATGATTGGTGCCGCGACTCGTATCGGTGTCCTGGGACCCGTCGCAGAAATCGTCTTACATCCGCCCTTACATCGGACGGAAAAAGAAAAACCCCGCTACCTTTTCGATAGCGGGGTTTTCTTTACTGACTTGGTGCCGGAGAGATGAATCGAACACCCGACCTTCTCATTACGAATGAGCTGCTCTACCGACTGAGCTACACCGGCACTACCCACAAAACCTTGCTTTGCAGAGCTACGCATTGTAATACAAATTTGGATCCTCACAGCCATTCCGAAAAATGGCGCATGCATGCCCCCTGAGCAAGGCAAGAATGCGTTTGCCATCTCGGCGGCCATGTACTCTCAACCTTGGCCCGCCTGTGCCAACCTTCATCGGGCTCAGCGCAGTGCAGTGCTTCATCGAAACGTACGGCATGCAGCTGGCCGCAGCCCTGCCTGCTTCGACTATCATCGGGCACCTTTTTCCACCGCCCCGCGCGGGCTCCGAAGCCAGCTGGCGGGGCATTGCGCGGGCGCGTGTCACTCAGTCACCAGCGCATAGCGTTCAGGAGAAAAACAATGGGTTTCCTCACCGGCAAGAAGCTGCTCATTACGGGCGTGCTGTCCAACCGTTCCATCGCTTACGGCATCGCCAGGGCCTGCCATCAACAAGGCGCCGAACTGGCTTTCAGTTACGTAGGCGAGCGCTTCAAGGACCGCATCACCGAATTCGCCGCTGAATTCAACTCCACGCTAGTTTTCGACTGCGATGTAGCCGATGACGCGCAGATTGAGGCGATGTTCAAAGGCATTGGCGAAGCCTGGGGCACCTTCGACGGGTTCGTACACAGCATCGGATTCGCGCCGCGCGAGGCCATTGCCGGCAACTTCCTCGACGGCCTGTCGCGCGAATCCTTCAAGATCGCGCACGACATCAGCGCCTACAGTTTCCCAGCAATGGCCAAAGCGGCCCTGCCGTACCTGAACGATAAGTCGTCGCTGCTGACGCTGAGCTACCTGGGCGCGCTGCGTTCCATCCCCAACTACAACACCATGGGCCTGGCCAAGGCCAGCCTGGAGGCCAGCGTACGCTACCTGGCCGAGGCGGTGGGCCGCACTGCAGATGGCCGCGCCATCCGCGCCAACGGCATCAGCGCAGGCCCGATCAAAACGCTGGCAGCCAGTGGCATCAAGGACTTCGGCAAGCTGCTCGGCCGCGTGGCCGATGCTGCGCCACTGCGCCGCAACGTGACCATCGAGGATGTAGGCAACGTCGCGGCCTTCCTGCTGTCGGACTTGGCAAGCGGCGTGACGGCAGAGATCACCTACGTCGATGGTGGCTTCAGCCAGACCGCCGGCCTGAGCGCTGACCAGGTATAAAACCGCGTCTCTCACAACCAAAAGCCCCGTGCGCCAGGCCTGGCGCACGGGGCTTTTGGCATTCAGGGAGCGTAAAAAAACCGGGAAGACCCGGTTTGCGGCTCAGACCTGCTCAGCTTCTACGCGACGCAGATGGGCGTAGATTTGGTCCTTGAGCTGGAGCTTTTCTTTTTTCAGGGTCTCGATCTCAACGGCCGTGGCCTGCACAAGGCGGGACTCCATGTTTTTGATCTGCTGGTCCATTTCATTGTGCTTGTCGAACAAGCGCGTGAAATGGGCGTCGTTGCCCTTGAGCTTGGTGATCAGGTCGCGGTATTCGGGAAACATCGGTTCTCCTTGAGGTAGGGGTTGTGTCACGCTATTTTACGAATCCGCATGATCCCTACTGCTTTGCTCAGCACAAGAAATGACATAGGTCATGCACCACATCCGTGCAGTCCCAGGAGGCCCTATGCCATCCATGCGTTTTTTTCACCTCAAAACCTTGCCAGGCATGCGCTGGACGCTATGGTTTTTGATGGCATGCTGGTGCGCTGGTGTCTATGCCGCCACGCCCACGCCGGGCCCCACGCTGGCGCAGGCCTACCGTCCCGGGATCGACGTGACCGCCTACTGGGTCAGCGAAAAGTACGATGGCGTGCGCGCCCTCTGGACGGGCCAGGAACTGCTCTCGCGTCAGGGTCTGCCGATTCGCGCGCCGGCGTGGTTTACCGCAGGCTGGCCCAACGTACCCCTGGACGGTGAACTCTGGGCTGGGCGCGGACAGTTCGAGCAAGTCCAGGCCACCGTGGCCCAAGGCCTGCCGCAAGATGCGCCGTGGCGCGCACTGCGCTACATGGTGTTCGATCTGCCCGGGCAGCCAGGCGGCTTCGGAGAACGCCTGCCGCACCTGCGGCAAACCGTCGCCGCGCTGAACCTGCCCTGGGTACAGGCCGTGCCGCAGTGGCGCGTGGCCAGCCACAGTGCGCTCATGCAGCAGCTGCGCACGCACGAGAAGGCCGGCGCCGAGGGGCTGATGCTGCGCCGGGACGACGCCCCCTACCGGGGCGGGCGCAGCGACGATCTGCTCAAGCTCAAGTCCTTTGAAGATGCGGAAGCACTGGTGATTGGCCATCTCCCAGGCCGGGGCAAGTATGCAGGCCAAACGGGTGCCCTGCTGGTGGAAACACCCGGCGGCCAGCGCTTTCGCTTGGGCAGCGGCCTACCCGATGCGCTGCGGCGCAGTCCGCCGCCCATCGGCAGCGTGGTGACCTACCGCCACAACGGAACCCATGCCAGCGGCCTGCCGCGCTTCGCGCGCTTTTGGCGCGTGCGGGCCGACCAGCCGCCGCCACAGGCGGCCACACACTGAAACGGCGCGAGGCATCTGAAATATGCATCAAAATTGCCCCCAACCCTTACCAGACAAGCGCTAACAGCTACTACTTAAATAGCAAAAGCCGCAGAGGGTTACCCACCTGCGGCTTTTTCCGGCCCGGTGCCTCAGCGCGTCAGATCGTCCGGCCAAATGGCCCGTCGTCACCCACCTGGACCAACCGGCCCTTGGCCACCTTGTTGACCCTGGTGGCCTTGGCGGGGCCGCCTGGTTCGGCCACGCAGTCGGCGTAGTAGCGCACGTTGCCCTCGTCGTCTTCGATCTCCACCAGGCCGTGGATATCGGTCTCGAAGCCCGGGCACAGTTTGGCGAACTCGCGCGCGAACTTCAGGTAGTCCACGATTTTCTTGTTGAACACCTCGCCAGGAATCAGCAGCGGAATGCCCGGCGGGTACGGGGTGATCAGGCTGGTGGTAATGCGGCCTTCCAGCGCGTCGATCTCCACGCGCTCGGTCTTGCGCTGGGCGATGTGGGCATAGGCATCGCTGGGCTTCATCGCGGGCGTCAGGTCCGAGAGGTACATCTCGGTCGTCAGGCGTGCGATGTCGTACTTCGCATAGAGCTTGTGCACGTGCTGGCACAGGTCGCGCAGGCCCATGCGCTCGTAGCGCTTGTGCTGCTGGCAGAACTCGGGAAGGATGCGCCACATCGGCTGGTTCTTCTCGTAGTCGTCCTTGAACTGCTGCAGTGCCGCCAGCAGCGTGTTCCAGCGGCCCTTGGTGATGCCGATGGTGAACATGATGAAGAAGCTGTACAGGCCGGTCTTCTCCACCACCACGCCATGCTCGGCCAGGTATTTGGTGACGATGCTGGCGGGAATGCCGGACTGGTCGAACTTGCCGTCCAGGTTCAGGCCGGGCGTGACGATGGTGGACTTGATCGGGTCCAGCATGTTGAAGCCGTCGGCCAAATCGCCAAAGCCATGCCACTTGGCCGCGCCGTTTTTCTTCTTCCCCTTGTTGCGGAAGATCCAGCTCTCGGCCGTCCCCAGGCCCTCATCGACCAGCTCTTCCGGACCCCAGACCTTGAACCACCAGTCGTCTTTGCCAAACTCCTCGGCCACCTGGCGCATGGCGCGGCGGAAGTCCAGCGCCTCGACGATGCTTTCTTCCACCAGCGCCGTGCCACCGGGCGGCTCCATCATCGCGGCAGCCACGTCGCAGCTGGCGATGATGCTGTACTGCGGGCTGGTCGAGGTGTGCATCAGGTACGCCTCGTTGAACAGGTGGCGATCCAGCTTCTCGCTTTGCGAATCCTGCACCAGCACATGGCTGGCCTGGCTGATGCCGGCCAGCAGCTTGTGGATGGACTGCGTGGAATAGACCACCGAGTGCTGCGGACGTGCCCGCTTCTTGCCCATGGCGTGGTAGCTGCCATAGAACGGGTGGAAGGCCGCATGCGGCAACCAGGCCTCATCAAAGTGCAGGTTGTCCACGTAGCCGTCGAGCATGCCCTTGATGGTCTCGGTGTTGTAGAGCACGCCGTCATACGTGCTCTGCGTGAGCGTGAGCACGCGCGGCTTGACCTTCTCCGCATCCACGCCCTTGAGCAAAGGGTTGGCGCGAATCTTGGCCTGGATGGTGGTGGGCTCGAACTCGCTTTGCGGAATCGGACCGATGATGCCGAAGTGGTTGCGCGTGGGCTTGAGGAACACCGGCACCGCCCCCGTCATGATGATGGAGTGCAGGATGGACTTGTGGCAGTTGCGGTCCACCACCACCACGTCGCCCGGCGCCACAGTGTGGTGCCAGACGATCTTGTTCGACGTACTGGTGCCGTTGGTGACGAAGAAGCAGTGGTCGGCATTGAAGATGCGCGCGGCGTTGCGTTCGCTCTCGCCAATGGCGCCGTTGTGGTCGAGCAGCTGGCCCAGCTCCTCCACGGCGTTGCACACGTCGGCGCGCAACATGTTTTCGCCATAGAACTGGTGGTACATCTGGCCCACCGGGCTCTTCAAAAAGGCCACGCCGCCAGAGTGGCCGGGGCAGTGCCAGGAGTACGAGCCATCCTCGGCGTAGTCGAGCAGCGCCTTGAAGAACGGTGGCTGCACGCTCTCCAGGTAGCTCTTGGCCTCGCGGATGATGTGCTTGGCCACGAACTCCGGCGTATCCTCGAACATGTGAATGAAGCCGTGCAGCTCGCGCAGGATGTCGTTGGGCAGGTGGCGCGCGGTCTTGGTCTCGCCGTAGATGTAAATCGGCACATCAGCGTTCTTGCGCCGTACCTCGCCGATGAAGCTGCGCAGGCTGTGGATGATCGGATCCTGCCCCGCGCCCAGCGTAAATTCCTCATCGTCAATCGACAAAATAAAGGCACTGGCACGGCTTTGCTGCTGCGCAAACTGGCTCAGGTCGCCGTAACTGGTCACGCCCAGTACCTCGAAGCCCTCGGCCTCGATAGCTTGCGCCAGGGCGCGAATACCCAGCCCCGAGGTATTTTCGGAACGGTAGTCCTCGTCGATGATGACGATCGGAAAACGGAACTTCATGCGCGGCCTCCTAGGCTCAACGGGCTCAAAAACGAAATAGGCGCGAAGTGTAAGGAATAAGCGTGACTTGCCTGGGATACGCTGCATTTTTCACCCAGAATGTGGTGCACTACAGACAAACCCTAAGGAGGCATACCCATGGAAGACTCCACCCTCTGGTGGCTGGCTGCGGGTGCGGCAGTGATTGTGGAGCTGCTCACAGGCACTTTCTATCTGCTGATGCTGACCCTTGGCCTGGCCGCTGGCGCACTGGCGGCGCATGCGGGCCTGGGCCTGCCGGCTCAGCTGCTGGTAGGCGCGGCCGTGGGTGCCAGCACCATCACCGCGGCCTACCTGTACCGGCGCAGCCGCCCGGGGGACCCACCCGCGCGCGCCGACCGCAGCGTGAACCTGGATGTGGGCGAAACCGTCCACATCGAAGCCTGGCAGTCCGACGGCACGGCCAGCGTGAAGTACCGTGGCGCACAGTGGACTGCCATCCACCGCCCTGGCGCAACGCCCGTGCCGGGCGCGCACCGCGTGGCCGAACTGGTGGGCAACCGCCTGCTCGTCGATCGCATCTAACCTCCTCCCAGAAAGGACACCATGGAAATCGCCATCGTTATCGCCGTTGCCGTCGTCATCGCTTTCGTGCGCTCGGTGCAGATCGTGCCGCAGCAGCACGCCTGGGTGCTGGAGCGCCTGGGCAAGTACGCGGGCACGCTCGCGCCGGGGCTGCGCTTCATCATTCCCTTCATTGATCGCGTGGCCTACCGGCACAGCCTGAAGGAAATCCCGCTCGACGTGCCCAGCCAGGTCTGTATCACCAAAGACAACACCCAGCTGCAAGTGGACGGCATTCTGTACTTCCAGGTAACCGACCCCATGCGCGCCAGCTACGGTTCGAGCAACTATGTCATGGCGATCACGCAGCTTGCCCAAACCTCGCTGCGCAGCGTGATCGGCCGGCTGGAGCTGGACAAAACCTTTGAAGAACGCGACATGATCAACGCCCAGGTCGTGGCCGCGATCGACGAAGCCGCGCTCAACTGGGGCGTGAAGGTGCTGCGCTATGAGATCAAGGACCTGACGCCGCCGGCCGAAATCCTGCGCTCCATGCAGGCGCAAATCACCGCCGAACGCGAGAAGCGCGCGCTGATCGCCGCATCCGAAGGCCGCCGCCAGGAGCAGATCAACATCGCCACCGGCGAGCGCGAGGCCTTCATCGCACGCTCCGAGGGCGAAAAGCAGGCGGTCATCAACAAGGCTCTGGGCGAGGCGGAATCGATCAAGGCCGTGGCCGAGGCCACGGCCCAGGCCATTGAGCGCGTGGCCCATGCCATACGCCAACCCGGCGGCGAGCAGGCCGTGCAGCTCAAGGTGGCGGAAAAAGCCGTAGAGGCCTACGGCAAGGTGGCCTCGGACGCCACCACCACGCTCATCGTGCCCAGCAACATGACCGAGGTGTCGGCGCTCATCGGCTCGGCCATGAAGATGGTGAAGATGGGCACAACCCCCTGAGCCGCTGCGCGGCTTCCCCCTTCTCTCTACGCGCTGCGCGCTACGGGAAGGGGGACGACGCCAGCGCGGCGGGGCGGCCCTTGCGCGGCGTCCGCTGGCCTGGACCGCGCCAGTTTCTCAGCCCAGCACGTCCTTGAGGGCCACCTCGTACAGGTCGGTGAGCCGGTTCATGACCTCGAGCAGGCGCTCGCTGGTTGTGGCCACGGCCTCCAGGCCGCGCTTGTCGGTCTGGCGCTGCACTGCCGCATCAAAGAACACCCATTGCCCCTGCGCCAAATCCAGCTGGGTACGGATGGCAGGCGTGGAGATCGGCGCCTTGCCCAGTTCGTCGAGCGCCCGCTTGAACTCCTGCGCATCCGCGCCCAGCAGGTCGCGCGCGGCCTTGCTGTCCAGGCCGGGAGCCTGCAGGTTGTAGTTCTTGGCCATGCGCTGCGTCAGCATGCGCTGGCGCCCCGCCAGGTTCACCAGCTTGGCCGTCCCGCCCTGGGCCAGCTTTTCCAGCGCCAGCGTGGCGGCGTTGGCGGCATCCATCATGCGGTCGGACTGAACCGCCACCTGCACCACCAACTCCTTGGTGGGAGCCTGAGCCGTCAGCGCCTCAAGCCGTCCGGACTGGGTGCGCACCTCGGCCAACAACTTGGCCACATCGGCTGGCCACTCATGCTGGTCCAACTCGTCAAAGCCCGAATGCACCAGCTGGCGCGCGGTGGTCAACACCTCGCGCGCACGATCCGGCAGCACCCCCAGGAACAACTGCGCGTAGGCCTTGGCCATGCGCTGCGACAGCGCCCGGAAACGCGCTGTACGGTTGATGGCCGTAGACAGCGCCAGGCGCGCCTGCGCCGACAAGGGCAAGGCGGCCATCAACGCCACACCCGCTACCGTGCGCAGCGCCTGCCGGCGGCTCGCCGCCCGGTTAGACGTGAATGTGAAATGTATTTTTTGCATGCAGGGCATTCTGAAAGTGCCCCAGCGCGCGGGCACTGACGATGGTCAAGAACCACGCAAGCACCCGGCGAAGCCGTGGCAATCCCCCTGAGGCCAATATCCCTACACGAACCATGCGGCACAATTTCCGCCATGGCTGAACGTGTCATCCCCATCGTGGACCAGCGCACCCCGGCGCTCGCGCCCATCGTGCCCCTGGGTCTGCTGCCGCCCTCTGGTCACCTCATCGACAGCCTGGCCCGCCCCCTGCGCGATCTGCGCATCAGCGTCACGGATCGTTGCAACTTCCGCTGCGGCTACTGCATGCCCAAAGAGGTGTTCGACAAGCACCACCGCTACCTGCCGCACAGCGACCTGCTGCGCTTCGAGGAGATCACGCGCCTGTCGACCCTGTTTCTGCAGCACGGCGTGCGCAAGATTCGCCTCACCGGCGGCGAGCCGCTACTGCGCAAGGGGCTGGAGAACCTGGTTGAACAGCTGGCCGGGCTGCGCACCCTGGAAGGCCGCACCCCTGACCTGACGCTCACCACCAACGGCTCCCTGCTCGCACGCAAGGCGCGCACGCTCAAGGCGGCAGGCCTGCAGCGCGTGACCATCAGCCTCGACAGCCTGAACGACGCCGTATTCCGGCGCATGAACGACGTGGACTTTCCTGTGGCCGACGTGCTGGCGGGCATCGACGCTGCGCAGGCCGTGGGGTTTTCCCGCATCAAGGTCAACATGGTGGTCAAGCGCGGCACCAACGACCATGAGATTGCGACCATGGCGCGCCATTTCCGAGGCAGCGGTGTCACGCTGCGCTTCATCGAATACATGGACGTGGGCGCCACCAACGGCTGGCGCATGGACGAAGTCGTGCCCTCGGCCGAAGTTATCGCGCGCCTGCAGCAAGAGCTACCGCTGGTGCAGTTGCCCGCGGAGTCGCCCGGCGAAACCGCGCAGCGCTGGGGCTGGGCCGATGCCCTGGGGCGCCACGACCCGGCGTTGGGCGAAGTCGGCGTCATCAGCAGCGTCACCCAGGCGTTCTGCGGCGACTGCAACCGCGCACGCCTGTCGATGGAAGGCCGGCTGTACCTGTGCCTTTTCGCCAGCCAAGGCTGGGACCTGCGCCGCCTGCTGCGTGATGGCAGCAGCGACGCGCAGATCGCCGCCGCCATCGCCGGCATCTGGCAGGCACGCGGCGACCGCTATTCCGAACTGCGCGCCAGCCTGCCGCCCGAAACGGGCGGCAACCCGCGCCGCCGCATCGAGATGAGCTACATCGGGGGCTAGCCAATCCATGCCCGACCCCATCGCCCTTGCCGATATCACCGGCCTGGTTCTCGCCGGGGGCCAGGGCAGCCGCATGGGCGGCGTGGACAAGGGCCTGCAGCCCTTTCGTGGGCAGCCGCTGGCGCTGCACGCGCTGCAACGACTGGCGCCGCAGGTCGGCGCGCTGCTGCTCAGCGCCAACCGCTCCCGCGACGCCTACGAGGCGCTGGCCGCTCCCTTCCACGCCCCGGTGTTGGCCGATGGGCTGGCAGGCTACGCCGGGCCGCTGGCCGGCTTCCTGGCCGGGCTGGCGCACTGCGC
>NZ_CYIG01000033.1 GCF_001298675.1 Paenacidovorax caeni | reverse complement strand
ACCGGTGCCTGGGTGATGGTCTGGCACTTCGCGCACGCCCACTTGCCACGGATGTGGCGCTCCACGGTGAAGACGCCCGGCACGTAGTCCAGCTTCTCGGCCACGTCCTCGCCGATGCGCTTCAATTGGCAGCCACAACCGGGCGTGCTGCAGATGGTGGATTGGGGTTCGTGGTGGATCTCGCGCCTGGGCAGTTTCGCCGGCAGCGGCGTGCGCTTGGGCTGCTGTTTGTCGGTGGCAGGTTGAGCCGGTCGCAACTGCTCGATCTCCTGGTGGACGGCAGCCAGATCGCTGTCGAGTTCTTCTTCCAGCAGGCTTCTCTGATCGGCGCTGTGCCGCTCGGATTGGGCGGCGAACTTCAGCCGCTTGAGCAGCGCGCACTCATAGGTGAGCTTCTCGTTGAGCGCGCGCTGGTGACGCAGCTCGACCAGCAGGCGCTGGGTCACTTCACGCAGTTGCTCTGCGTTCAGTTCACCTAGGGCTTGCTCGTCGATCACCATGACTGGCAGTGTGTCCGCTCACCCTGGGTCCAGCCATTGACGCATCTCCCGATTGCCACGGCCACGCCCTTACGCCGACGATTCAGACCACGGTGATGGCACCTTGCGATCCCACACGCAGCCAGGGCAGGCCCAGCACCAGGGCGTTGAGCTGGGCGTGTTCCAACGCCACGTTCGGGCTGCCCGCAGGTGCCCAGACAAACTTGCCCTGGTGCAGCCGGCGCGCGGCCAGCCACAGCCCCACGCCGTCGTGCACCAGGACCTTCAGGCGGTTGGCTCTCTGGTTGGCAAAGACGTAGGCATGGTGCGGCTGGGCCGCGCCGAAGGTGGCGATCACCCGCGCCAGGGCGGTGTCGGTGCCTGCGCGCATGTCCAGCGGTGCGGTGGCCAGCCAGGCCACGTCAATCCTGATCATGTGCGGATCACCGCATTAATTCGCGCAGCATCTGGGCACACTCGGTCGCAGCGGATAAGGGCCAGTGCACGGTCACGGACATGCCGGGGCGCTGGCATTCGATGCGGATGCCGTCCGCTGGCGCTGGCAAGGACGCGGATGGTTGCTCACCAGCAGATGCCGGCGGTACTGCGCTCAGGTCGATGGGGATAAAGGCCGGGGGGAGGGAAGCAACGACCGCAGTGCTGACGCCAACTTCAAGACGGTGAAGTCCCTGCGCCCATTCCTTGAGCCAGCGGTGTAGCACGTTGGCGTTCATGCCATGTTGCAGGGCCACCGCCGCGACCGATGCGCCTGGCTGTCGGCAGGCAGCCACCAGCTCGGCCTTGAACTGCGGGGTGTAGGTGCGGTGCGTACGCCGCTGCGCATAGCGCGGGGTCTGAGGGTCTTTGAGCATCGTGTCCACGCCAATGTTGCGTGCACACGATCTTGCTCAGCCTCAACATCTCATTCAAGATGGGTTCGCCAGCCGCTTACTTTGTTTGGTGCTCAGGTTCAGATCAAGGCTGCTTTGCTTCATGCGGTGAGACGATGCCACGGCCTGCTGACACCTACCAAACAGCGGGGGAGGTTTTGCAGGATTTCCCTAGGTCCGGATAGCAGTGCGCGCCTGGAGCGTGAGTGGCCAGGCAAGGTACGTGTCGTGGCTACCAGCCAGCCGCTGTTGCCGCCAAAGATTGTTCCCGGCGTATTCGAAATTGTCAGTGAGTCGTTGTACAGCAACCGCTGGCTTCATCTCGACTACCGGAATTCGGGAGGGAAGCGAGGCAAGGTGGAAGTTATGCCACTGGGCTTGGCCCAGCAGGGGCCACGCCTCTATCTCGTTTGCCGATACCGTGGCTATGACAACGAGCGAAGCTTGGCGCTGCACCGAATCTTGTCAGCCGAGATGTCGACGCTGACGTTCGACAGATAGGCCCAAAGAATTTGACCTCAAGAAGTATGACGACGATGGGCGTTTCGGCTTCGGCGAGGGCGAAAAAGTGCAATTGACGTTCCGCATCGAACGTAATGCTGGCTTTCATTTGCTGGAATCCCCACTGTCGAGCGATCAACAAGTGGTCGAACTCAATGACGGGCGGCTGGAAATCACGGCATCAGTAATCGACAGCTCCATGCTCGAATGGTGGCTGCGGGGGTTTGAGGATGCGATTGAAGTTGTACGGCGGTGTTCCATTGTCACGGTAAAGCCGTAACGAAGGATATTTGATTGATTGAAGGTGCATGGGGCCTTCTCGGCCCAGAATTTCTTCCGAATACGCGACGAACTCGAAAGTAATCCCCCCGCCAATCCAGTGCGCTGAGAAGTAGCGCTCCTCACAGGAGAATCTCAGGCTTCATGCGCGGACTCGGGGGCCGACACGGCACGAAACTCGTCGTCGTGCGACACGCGGACTACCCCGAGCTTGAGCCCCAGAACGCCGAAGACCCGGTTCATTGTCTGGACCGTTCCCTCGCTTTTCTCGCGCTCAATGTCTTGCAGCGTGCGAAACGATATTCCCGCCAACTGAGCCAGTTCTGCAGTGGTGAGATGCATCGTCTTCTTCAGATGGCGCACGGCCTGTGCCAGGCTCCATTGAGGATTCGCCAGCACGTCGCTGATAGCCTTCTTGCGCAGTTCCAGCTGCTGAGGCAGGGTCAAGGTTGCGTATCGCTTGTCCATGTCGGCGTCCAGTTCAGTTCAGCGCGGTCAATCGCTGGGCTTGCGCCTCGATTCCGAGCCTGAGGTGAGCGTGCACCGCCGATTCCAAGCCGAAGTCAGTGCCGTGGGCTGCAATCTTTCTCAGAGGCTCAGCCATCGAGCGCAAACCTTCAACCAATGCCGGTCGGCACACCTCGCGCAACGCTTTTTTCTGCGCAGAAGGCATCCGCCTCTCATCCCTCAGGGTCTGCGCCATCTCACACACCTTGTCGATGACCCTGTTCCAGTCCGGAGCGCCGCTGTCATTGCCCTCCCATCGGATGCGACGGGCGATTCCATCAGGGTGGAGGTACATCGGCGCGAAGTCGTAGAGAGGTGTCAGGCGGATACCGCCACTGAAGTCGCGCTGGACTGCGGTGTTTCGTGCGTGGTTGTCTTTATTCCCCAGAGCCAGGTTGGCCACATCCCGCTTGATGTACTCAAGCACTTCTGCAAGGGGGTGGGTGCATTGCCGCAGCAGATGTCGGCACACTTCGTCGTGGCTGGGCACCGCATCGAAGCCAGGGTTGCCCGTCAACGTCGCAATACTCTCTTGTCCCAGGCGAAGAACACCCCCGCCCGTCACTTGGCGGTCGAACCGGGGGATGAAAAGCGCCCGCTTGAGCAGTACGAGGTCTGCATGCACGCGAAGCCCCAGCATTCGAGCCAACGCCATATAAGGGGCTTCATGCCGCAGAATGGACGCAAGAGCCTCGTTGCTGCCCCGCCCGAACTTGACGATGTAGTGCTCCCGCGCCCGCGCATCAGGAAGCGTGTGGTCCAGGTACAGCAGCCCATCCTCTGCTCTCGTGAGCAAAATCTTGGGCCACTCGCCCTGTACCCCAGAAGAGCCGGCCACGAACAGGCCGTGCGAGGCCAGGAACTCAGCGAAGTCGTCTCCCCGTTCGGCCACCTCATCGTCCGTGAAGCCCCGTAGCGGACCCGCATTCGCGGCTAGCCAGCTCGCGGCCTCCTTCACGCGCAGGTTTCCTACCGAGTTGCCCGCGCCCGCGAGCAGCAGCCGCCAGTCCACGCTCTCCCCTGCCGTTACAGATAGCCCCAGTCTGCGCAGAAGCTCTTCTCGCCCAAAGCCCTGCGGCAACATATCGATAAGGAAAACGGGCCAGTGCGGATGCTCGAACGCTTGGAGCCCCACTGGGAAACGACAGGCAAAGGCATGAGCGTCTCGCGCTCCGCCGTGCTCGATGGCCCACTCCACCGAGTAGCCGGTATACGTCTTGCTGCGCCAGCCTTGTGCTTCAGGGCCCAGCAGGCTTACGCTGCCCACATCGCACCAAGCGCCGTTGGCGAACAGCTGAAGGGTGCAGCTCGCATTCATTTACACAGAATTTTATCGCTATTGAAGCTGAAATACGTTGTATATGTGATAAATAAATGTGCAAGTGCAGAAACCAGATGCACTTGACCACAGTAGTAGCGATAGCGTTTGCCTTTGCGCGACGAAGATTCGATGCAGCTGAACGCCCGTCCGTCATGCCAAAACAATCGCCCTGCCAGAGGGAAGTCCAGAAGATCGCGGCCTTGATTGGGCGTCCCTGTGCGACGCGCCCGTTGCGTCATCCTCCATGAACAGCATCATTCCAGATCATGGGAGTAGCAGTCAGCAAAGGGTCAAAACATGGATTTGACTCCATATGGTATTAAAAACATAATTGCTCGCATGACTTGGACCGTTCTCTTTCATGACGCCTTTGACACGGAGTTCAGCGACCTGAAAGAAGATCTGCAGGACGAACTGCTGGCGCACGCCCGGTTGTTGGCCGAATTCGGTTCGAACCTGGGACGCCCCACGGTCGATACGCTCAAAGGGTCGCGCCACACCAATATGAAGGAGTTGCGCTTCTCGTGGAACGGTCAGGTCTGGCGGGTGGCATTCGCATTTGATCCCCAACGACAGGCCATCCTGCTGGTTGGGGGCGACAAAGGCGGCGCCGATCAGCGCAGGTTTTACAAACGCTTGATCCAAGTCGCCGATGAGCGCTACGACGAACACGTGGGTAGTTTGGCCCAGCAGAGCAAGGAGAACCATCATGGCAAGAAAACTCGATGACGTCATGGCTGCGCTGCCCAAAGCACGCCAGCAGCGGGTGGAAGCGCGCGCCATGGAACTGGCCACCCTCAAAGATCTGCGCCTGGCAGCTCAGCAAACGCAGGAGCAACTGGCCACCACGCTGGGCGTGGGTCAGGACACCATTTCTCGCCTGGAAAAGCGTAGCGACATGCTGCTGTCTACCCTGCGCCACTACGTGGAAAGCATGGGCGGCAAGCTGGAGCTCGTGGCCCAGTTTCCCAACCGACCGCCAGTGGTGATCGAGCATCTCGGCGTGGATGCAGGCCCAGATCACAAGCCGGCTGGCGCTGGTCGCCGGGCTCGCGCAACGGCTTGAATTTCGGGGCTTGCGGACGGTTTTCGACAAGCGACGGACGGTGATTCATATTCGGAATTGCCTCCGCTATCCAAAAAAAATCAACCGTTCTCGGTTGGTTTTTTTTGCCCGTTCCCCCAGTGTTGGCACGGTTTCCGGCCTTGGTCTCTTGAGCACGCCCTCCCGAAGGGGTATTTCCAGGTGCGCGTTCCGCCGTTTTTCTCTCTCTGTTCTCTGCCGCGCGCATACATACGTACCAGTCGACCATCAATCGGTTGCGCTGGAACCACATCAAGGTCAACCGGCGCGGCTGCCTGCCCGCCATGAATTGCTCGATGATGTCAGGGGTCAATAGGGTTAGGCGCAGCAGTTCGTTGACCACAGAGTGGTGGAGTTTTTCGGCGCGAGCGATGGCGGCGCTGCTTTGCATCGCACCGGTGTCCAGCAGGTGTTGCCAGTAGAAGGCGCGCGCCATGCCTTCCACCAAGGTCGAGTCGTGCGCCTGCCGGTGGTCGGACGCTTTTTTCTCACGAAAGTAATTCGGCTCGGTCTTGCTGCCTTCGCCGGTTTGGCGCACGCCCACCGTCAACCGATGCTGTGATCAAGGCTATTGAGTCAACCAGCAGTGAGGTAATCGTTGCCAACGGTGCCGCCGAGGCCAACGCGCTCGGTTTGACCTCCCAGGTGCCCATTCGTGAAGTGTTTCTGACGTCGGGGCGCTCCCGCGAATTACAGCTCGGCAACCGATCTGTCGAACTCAAGCATGGCCATCGGTGGCAGCTTGTCCTTGGGAAACGTCCGGCCGGAATGGCGATCCGTGCCTTGTACTCGCTGGGCCCTGAGCAGGCAGAGACGGCACTGGAAATATTGAAGACCAAACTGCCGCTGGTGGAATGGGCTGCTATGCGTGCGGCACGAGCCGTTTTACCCGGCTGGATGGCGCGCGCGGTGACGGAGGCCGGTGAATCACTAACCAATGCGGTGGAGACGGCTGCCGCACAGACACCTGCCAGCTGTCATCAGGTCGTGCTTGATGACGTGCAGTCACGGGGTAGTGCATCTTCTTCTCCTCAGCAGATGACCCCATGACAACGCTGTTCACCGTGGAAGCCAAGCACAGTGCTTGATGATCACCCTGCGGCCGTTTCCGCAATCAGCACATCGGCCGGGATGCCCAGGCTCTTGTGCAGTCGTCGGATCATGGCCAGCGTCAGCGGGCGCTTGCGGCTGAGGACTTCGTAGACGCGGTTGCTTTTGCCGATGATCGGCTCAAGATCTTTGACGGACAGACCGCTCTGATCCATCCGGAATTTGATGGCTTCCACCGGATCAGGCGCGGTGATGGGCACGTGCTTGGCCTCGTAGGCTTGCACCAGCGTGGCCAGGATATCCAGGCGATCACCCTCCGGCGTGCCCGGATCAGGGTCGGATTCCATCAAGGCCGAAATCTCTTTGAGCGTGGCCTTGTAGTCTGCTTCGGTGTGGATGGGGCGGATGTCCATGTTTTCCTCCGTGGCCGGTCAGGCCATTTCAACGGTTTCTGCGTCGACGGCCTCGTACTCCTTGTGGGTGCCGACGAACTTCACGTAGACGATCTGCAACTTGTATGCAATCGCCACGATCAGCCGGTAGTCATTGCCTTTGATGTTGAAGACCACGCGACGGTTCTTCAGCACACTGGCGCTGCGGTACTGCGCCTTGATGTCGGCGGGATGGCTCCAACTCGCATTCGTTGCTTCCTCATACCAAGCTTTCAGCGGCTGCTCAGCGTCGGGATGGCGCTCCCAGAAGGCTCGAAGGGTGGACACGGCAATCACTCGCATTGGGTGCAGTTTAGTCCCATTTTGGGACTATGGCAACCCTGCGCCGACCCAACCGTGGGTTTTCACGATGCCAAACGGTCATCTGGTACAGGTGGGCACCCTCAAGAACAATGCTTTGCTAACGGACGTCATATACGGGCGCGGGTTCGGTTCCGTGTTCCGCCACCAAATTGAAGGGCTCGGATAATCTCCGGGCCCTTTTTCTTGCCTGAAATCCCCGCGCCGCGCGGGGTTCCGGCCACCTGTGCTGCGGGTGGCCACGCCGTCTGCAGGAAGTCTCGAAGGGTGATGTCCGCTGGGCAGAGTGCCGGAAGAGGCGGGTAGACATACTATGCCACTAGGTGGCACAATAAACCCAATGACGCGAGTGTTCAAAACCCGCCACTTCCAGCGATGGATGCGCAAGACGGAGCTCACCGATGCCGTCCTGTGCAAGGCCGTTCAGGAGATGGCAGCTGGCCTGATCGACGCTGACCTCGGCGGCAGCGTGGTGAAGAAACGCGTCGGGTTGGCCGGGCGCGGCAAACGTGGCGGCGTGCGCACGCTGGTCGCCACCAACAAGGGCAACTGCTGGTTCTTCGTGTTCGGCTTCGAGAAGAACGAGCGCGCGAACGTCAGCGACGAGGAACTCGAAGGCTTGCAGACCATCGCTGCCGACCTGCTGGCTCGAACAGGCCCGCAACTGGATGAAGCCGTTGCCGACGGCGCTTTGCAGGAGATTTGCAAATGACCACCAAGACCAAGAGCCGCATCCTCGAAGCCGTTCACGAAACGGCCGGCGATCTGCATCGCCTGGGATTCATCGACAAGCGCAAGATGCAGAAATACGACGCGCTGTGCCTGGAGCCGGTGCAGGACTACGACGCCACGAAGGTCAAGGCGCTGCGCGAGCGACTGCATCTGAGTCAGGCCGTGCTGGCCAGCGTGCTGAACACCAGCACGTCCACTGTCCGTAAGTGGGAGGTGGGTGACAAGCGTCCCAGCGGGCCGTCGCAGAAGCTGCTGGACATCCTCGAGCGCAAGGGGCTGGAGGCCGTTCTTTGAGGCAACCCCGCCCATTGCCGCTCACGCCCGCTGTATGGCTATTCAAGTGACAGAGACGGAATTGAACTGGTCAGCCATCCGCCACCCACCATACACAAGGGCTCGGAAAATCTCCGGGCCCTTTTTCTTGCCTGAAATCCCCTCACCACGCGGGGTTCCGGCCACCTGTGCTGCGGGCGGCCTGCTGCCGAAACGCCTGAAATCGGCCACTTTCTCGGCCAGAGCCGTCTCTGTTCTCCGTTGGGCCTGCGGGTAAGCGCAGATGCAGTTTTATATAAATCAACAACTTACGGTCGGCGGTTCATCGTCAACCAAGGCAACCGGTCAAGTATCAAACCCCATCACGACCTCCCACTGGGTGGCCCATTCGGTCGGCTTCGGGCAAGCAGGACCCTTGCAGCGAAAATGTCGACGATGACCAACAGGAAGAAAATCACCGACGATCTGCAGTCTGCGCTGTCTGGACAAAGCCCACTGAGCATCGATCTGTACGTTGAAGTGTTGGCCGACTACGAGGACGAGCTCAAGGCCTCGCTCGACAAGGACGCCGGTGACGCCTTGCTGTGTATGCTGGCCGACGACGGTGACGTGGCGATGATGGTGATCGACTGGGACGGCAGCATCTACCGGAATGAAAACGCGTTGAAGAAGTTGGAGGCGATGTGGCGGCACAGCTTTGACGCCAACGTACAGACCCTCGTGCCCATCCTCAGTGACCACATCAGCCAGAAAAACCTGGGGGTGGCAGGCATCGACGAGGAATAAGCAGATGGCCACGAAGAAATGTGCGCCCACCTGGAGCGACGTTAAAACCAAGCTGGTTGATGTCGATCGCGCCGGTCTGCTGGGTTTGGTGCAAGACCTGTACGCCGCCAGTAAAGACAACCAGGCATTCCTGCACGCCCGCTTCGGACTCGGCGAAGATGTGCTCAAGCCCTACAAGGCCGCCATCGACCGCTGGCTCTGGCCCGACGTGTTCAAGAACCAGGATACCTCGGTAGCCAAGGCGAAAAAGGCTATTTCGGATTACAAGAAAGCTGTCGGGCAACCCGACGGACTTGCGGAACTGATGGTGTTTTACTGTGAGCGTGCAGCCGGGTTCAGCAACGACATTGGCCTGCTGGACGAGGGGTACTTCGACGCACTGGTGCGAATGTTCGAACAGGCCTTGAAGGCGATTGCCGCATTACCCGATGCGGCGCGATCCACGCTCTGGGGACGTCTGTGCGTGGTTCGAAACATCAGCCACAACTTTGGTTACGGCGTAGGCGACGATATGGATGAGTTGCTTTCCGAGTACGGGGTCGATGACTGAGCGGACCGATCTCTCAACTTTGCAGGCCGAAAACGCCCGCCTGATCGCGCTTCTTGAATCCCACGGCATTGAGTGGCGTGCGCCGCAATCAGCTATCGTCGTGGCGAGGGAGCCGGAACCGTCCCGGCGGCTTTCCACTGCCGAAAAGGTGGCGCTGTTCCGCCGTCTGTTTCGAGGCCGCACCGATGTCTATCCAGTTCGATGGGAAGGCAAGACCTCAGGCAAGTCGGGCTACGCACCAGCCTGCGCCAATGAGTGGCGCGCCGGTATCTGCGAAAAGCCGCGCATCAAATGCGGCGATTGCAGCAATCGCCTGCTGATCCCACTGTCCGATGCGGTGATCTACGACCATCTGGCCGGCGAGCACACAGTAGGCGTCTATCCGCTGCTGGAGGATGACACCTGCTATTTTTTGGCTGTCGACTTCGATGAGGCCGACTGGCGCGACGACGCGCTAGCGTTCATGCAGTCCTGCGAAGAGCTGGGTGTTCCGGCTGCGCTGGAAATCTCGCGGTCCGGCAATGGCGCGCATGCATGGGTGTTTTTCGCCAGCCGGGTTTCAGCGCGTGATGCCCGCCGCTTGGGCACGGCGGTCATCAGTCATACCTGTTCGCGCACCAGGCAACTGAAGCTGGAGTCCTACGACAGGCTGTTCCCAAACCAAGACACGATGCCCAAAGGCGGCTTCGGCAACCTGATCGCCTTGCCGCTGCAGAAGTGGCCTCGCGAAAGTGGCTGCAGCGTCTTCGTGGATGCCGATCTGCGACCGTACCCTGATCAATGGGCGTTCCTCGCGTCCATCCAGCCGATGGCCGCGCACGATATCGAGCCGACCCTCCTCCGGGCCACTGGTGGCGTCCATCCGCTGGACGTCACCTTCATCGACGACGAGGACCTGGCCACGCCCTGGAAGCGCGAGAACACATCGGCCAAGAAACTGGCCGGTCCGATGCCGAAGTCACTGACCGTCACGCTGGCCAATTTGATCTATTTCGAGAAGGCCGAGTTGCCGCAGGCTCTGGCCAACCGGCTGATACGGCTGGCGGCGTTCCAGAACCCTGAGTTCTACAAGGCCCAGGCGATGCGGATGTCGGTGTGGGACAAGCCGCGTGTCATTGGATGCGCCGAGAGCTATCCCCAGCACATCGCTCTGCCGCGCGGTTGCCTGGATGCCGCGCTGTCCTTGCTGCGAGAGAACGGCATTGCCTGTGACCTGCGAGACGAACGCTTCGGCGGCCAGCCGCTGGACGTGTCTTTCGTCGGCAGTCTGCGCCTCGATCAGGAAGCCGCTGTTGCAGGACTGCTCACCCACGATGCTGGCGTCCTCTGCGCGCCAACTGCCTTCGGCAAGACGGTCACCGCCGCCGCGATGATCGCCCGGCGGGGCGTCAACACCCTGGTGCTGGTGCATCGCACGGAGTTGCTCAAGCAATGGCAGGAGCGCCTGCAAGCCTTTCTAGGGGTCGCCAAGGGCGTGGTCGGCACCATCGGCGGCGGCAAGGCCAAACCGACTGGAAAGATCGACATCGCCGTGATGCAGTCCCTGTCCCGCCAGGGTGAGGTGAACCCGCTGGTCGAGGGCTATGGGCAGGTGATCGTCGACGAGTGCCACCACGTCGGCGCAGTCTCCTTCGACGCGATCCTCAAGCGGACCAAGGCGAAATACGTGCTGGGCCTGACCGCGACACCGATTCGCCGCGACGGGCAGCAGCCAATCATCTTCATGCAGTGCGGACCGATCCGATACACGGCCGTCAAGCCAGCCGGGGCACCGCGCGATCTGGAAGTGCTGCCTCGTTCACGCTTCGGCCGGATCGACGTGCCGACCGATGCTGGCATTCAGGACGTCTTCCGGTGCCTCGCCAACGATTCGGCCAGAACAGCTGCCATTGCCGCCGAGGTGCGCGATGCCGTCGCGCAGGGACGCAAGGTACTGGTCCTGACAGAACGCACAGAACACCTCGATGCCATCAAGACGGAACTCGACAGCCTGCAACCGGCCCCGTTCGTCTTGCACGGAAGAATGTCCAGGAAGCAACGAGCGACGCTGGTCGCGGACCTGGATGCACTACCGCCCGACGCGCCGCGCGTCCTTTTGTCCACCGGCAAGCTGGTTGGCGAGGGATTCGATCACCCGCCGCTCGACACCCTGGTCCTCGCGATGCCGGTGTCTTGGAAGGGCACGTTGCAGCAGTACGCCGGGCGCCTGCACCGCGAGCACGCCAGCAAGACTGACGTGCGGATCATCGACTTCGTCGACACCGGCCATCCGGCGCTGCTGCGGATGTGGGACAAGCGCCAGCGTGGCTACCGGGCGATGGGGTACAGGGTGGGTTCTGATGTGCCTGAGGAATGAAGACAAATTCTCCCGGGCCTGAGGCCATCTCCACACCTTGCCATCGGACTACAAAAGGACTATATTCAGTCCCATCCAAGTTCGGAGCACCGCCATGCGCTACTCATCACAAGTCAAGCCCATCAGCTATCTCAAAGCCAACGCTGCCGAGGTTTTGACGCACCTCGCGGAGCAGCGTGAACCTATGGTTATCACCCAAAACGGTGAGGCCAAGGCTGTCCTGCAGGACGTCGCCTCGTTCGAGGAGACGCAAGAAACACTGGCCTTGCTAAAAATCCTTGCGCTGGGCAATCAGGATGTGGCCGCTGGTAAGGTCAAACCCGTGGCCGACGTCGTTGCCCGCCTCCGCGCCAAGCGAGCCTCAGTCTGATGACTGGTACGTCTGCCAAGTTCGAAGTCCTGCTCACCGAGGGTGCGGAGCAGGACCTGGAGGCCATCCACGACTACATCTCCGAATTCGACTGTGTGGCCAACGCCAACTATGTGTTGGATAAGTTGATGGACATTGTGGAGAGTCTGTCTAAATTCCCGGAGCGCGGTAGCTATCCGAAGGAACTTGTCGGCCTTGGGATCAGAGAATACCGCCAGACCTTCTTCAAGCCGTATCGCGTGATCTACCGTGTCACAGGCAGCCAAGTCATCATTTACCTGATTGCTGATGGACGCCGTGACATGCAAACCGTGCTCGCTCGCCGCCTGTTGGGCGCTTGACCCGCAGCAACCCGCACAATTGCTCATAAGCTCCTTTGAAGGCCCGCTGGCGCGGATGACGCACGAGACCTTGAGCTACATCCAGCGTAACTACTTACGTGAGACGGTCATCAAGCACCCCGACCGCGCCGAAGCCACGCGGGTTTGGAACTTCCCTTACGCCGCCATCGAGGAGGCCTTGGTCAACGTGGTCTATCACAGGTCCTACGAGGAGCACGAGCCCATCGAGGTACGTATCAGTAACGATGAGCTGGTCATCTTGAGCTTCCCCGGCCCGGATCGGTCGATCCGGTTGGAGGCTTTTCAAGCGGGGCGTGCTGTCAGCCGCCGCTACCGTAACCGGCGTATCGGTGAATTCCTGAAAGAACTTGACCTAACGGAAGGTCGCTCGACGGGTATTCCGAAAATCCTCAAGGTGATGGCCGCCAATGGCTCGCCCGCGCCCCTGTTTGAATCGTATGCGCGCGGCGAACCCATGTTGACAGCTGTCGGCGGCCGTGGCTGACGATCAGATGGCGTCGGGTTGCCAGCGATGCGGCAGCAGTTCCTCGATTTGGTTGGCCTTGTGCGTGGGTAGCCGTGTGAGGACGTCGTTGAGGTAGGCATACGGGTCATGCCCATTCATGCGCGCTGACTGGATCAAGCTCATGACGGCTGCCGCCCTCTGGCCGGCGCGCAGACTGCCGGCAAACAGCCAGTTGTTGCGACCGATGGCAATGGGCCGGATCTGGTTCTCGATCCAGTTGTTGTCGATCGGTAGCTGCCCGTCATCGACGAACCGGGTGAGTGCCACCCAGCGCCGCAGGCTGTAGTCCAGCGCCTTGGCCGTCGTCGATCCCTCGGGCACCTTCTGGCGCTGCAGCAGCATCCAGTGGTGCAGCGCGTCGAGCACCGGCTGGGTGTGCCGCTGGCGCATGGCCTTGCGCTCGTCGGCGCTGAGTGCCTTTGACCTCACGCTCGATGTCGTAGACCTTGGCAAACTGCTGCAGCGCGAACTCGGCGATCTGGCTTTTGTTGGCCGCGTGCAGGTCGAAGAACTTGCGCCGTGCATGCGCCAGGCAGCCGACCTCCGTTACGCCACTGGCGATCAGCGCCTTGTAGCCGCTGAAGTCGTCACAGGTCAGGCTGCCCCGCCAGTCACCCAGGAAGGCCCGCGCATGGTCACCGGCGCGCGACTCGCAGAAGTCGTAGACCACGGCCTTCATGTCCTCAAACGCCCCCGGGGAGTAGGCCCAGAGGTAAGCCCGGTGCGTCTTGCCGTTGCCGGGCTTGAGCATCTGCACCGGCGTCTCGTCGGCGTGCAGCACGCGGTGCTGGAGCAGCTTGGCCTTGAGCGCATCCACCAGCGGCTGCAACCGAACCCCGCAGGTGCCTACCCACTGTGCCAGGGTCGATCTCGGGATGGCCAGACCGGCACGCCCAAAGATCGCTTCCTGGCGGTACAGGGGTTGGTGGCCGGCGTACTTGGCCACCAGCACCCCCCGGCGGCCACCCAAAGTGCCCCACTTATGGCCACCCAAACTGCTCCACCCTGGCCACGGTGATCTGACGCATTGAACACGGTGCGTCGGGCGCCGCGAGGCTCGACAGGCAGGACGTTACTTTCCACCCCCTCTGAGCGAGGGGAGCAACGGAGTGAACGTCTTGAAGCCACATCTGCAAACCACCATCTGGACGCTGCTCAAGGGCGGCGCCACCCAGCGCGAGATCGAACGCATCACCGGCATTTCGCGCCACACCATCCGGGCCTACCAGCAGCGCTTGGCCGCCGATCCGACAAACTGCCCCGGGGTGGCCACCGACCCGCCCAGTCAAACTGCTCCACCCTGGCCACCGACTTCCAGGCCCGCGTCGCTGCCGCTGGTCACCTCCAAGTGCGAACCCCACCACGCCTTCATCGACACCCAGTTGCGCTTGGGCCGCAACGCCACCGCCATCTACCAGGACCTGGTCGACCAGCACGGCTTTGACGGTGCCTACAACTCGGTCAAACGTTTCGTGGCGCGGCTTCGGCATAAGGAGCCCGAACAGTTCGACCGCCTGAGCTTTGCCCCCGGCGAGGAGATGCAGGTCGACTACGGCGAGGGCGCGCCCACCCGGGTGCCCGGCACCGAGCGCTGGCGTAAACCCCGCCTATTCGTGGCCACGCTGCGCTACTCGCGGCGCAGCTTCCGCCGCGTGGTGTGGAAGTCCAGTCAGCAGGTCTGGGCCGAGTTGCACGAGCAGGCCTGGCGCTACTTCGGGGGTTCGTGCCGTTATGTCGTGCTGGACAACCTCAAGGAAGGCGTCCTGAAGCCCGACCTGTACCGCCGCAATCGAAGCGCCGTCCGTTCGGCACTGCGCCAGGACCTGCGCCTTGAGCTCTGGGCTGAGTTTGAAATACTTGGGACCGATTCCTTCATGCCTCCACCGCTCGAAGGTGGCTTGACTGACGCCCCAAAGTTCAGAGAGTTGCTTTTGGTTGAAGTGGGTGAGGTTCACCTTGGATTCCTTCCGTATGAGTTGGCAGGAGTCCATGAAGGCGCTGTTCCGCGCGTGAGCCAAGCGATAGTTGGCGCTGATCCGTTCGCCGCAAAGAAGAGGTCGTGGCGCATTTCTGAAAACCGCGTCACATTCGGTGTAAATGGGTGTCAATTTGGAATCGAGATCGCTACCGTTTCCCGATCGGGAAATAGCAGGCCGAATCACGCCCCAATCACACCTAACATTCCCGATCGGGAAATATCGCTTGCACTTAGTCCGGTTGCGGCTGATAATTTCCCGAACGGGAAACTGAGCAAGCAATGACATCCATTCGATCACCTCAACAACTCGGCGATGCGCTGCGTGCCGCTCGCAAGCAGCTCGGGCTGACGCAGCCCCAGTTGGCGCTGGCGGCTGGGGTGGGTGTGCGCTTCATTGTCGACCTTGAAGCCGGCAAGCCCACGTTGCGGCTGAAAAACGTGCTGCGGGTCATTGATGCCCTAGGCGGTGAGGTTCAGTTGAGTGGATTGCCGTCTGCTGCTTCCGACGATCAACGAGAGGATGACGGCCATGGCGCATGAGCTGGAAGTCTGGCTTTTCGCCGAGCGTGTCGGCACCTTGGCGCTGGTCGATGGCCGACTGAGTTTTTGCTACGCACCCGATTGGCTGTTACATAAAGACGCCGTTTCTTTGTCAGCCTCGCTGCCCCTGCAAGCGGAGCCGTTCGACGATCGTAAAACGCGTCCTTTCTTTGCTGGTCTTCTACCCGAAGGGCAGATGCGCCGCTTGATTGCGCAGCAGTTTCAGGTGTCTGGCCAGAACGACTTTGCGCTGCTGGACCACATCGGCGGCGAATGCGCCGGGGCCGTGACCTTCCTTGAACCCGGGCAGGCTTTGCCTGTGCCGACCCGCAGCGATGACGTTCAATGGCTGAGCGATGAGGAAGTCGTGGCCATCCTGGATGAATTGCCGCGTCGACCTATGCTCGCAGGCAAAGACGGCTTGCGGCTTTCCTTGGCGGGTGCCCAAGACAAGTTGCCAGTGGTTTTCGATGGTGCGCGCATCGGGCTGCCCCTCAACGGCACGCCGAGCTCCCACATCCTGAAACCGGCTATCCACGCCGTCGACGACAGCGTGATCAACGAAGGATTCTGCATGGCACTGGCTGAGGCCATGCAGCTCAAGCCCGCAAAATCGAAAGTACACCAGGTATTGGATCGCTCGTTTCTGCTGGTTGAGCGCTACGACCGACTGATCAATGCACATGGGCATCGACAACGCCTTCATCAAGAGGACTTCTGCCAGGCACTGGGCGTGGTGCCAGAAATGAAGTACCAGAATGAAGGTGGTCCGGATCTGGCGCAGTGTTTTGATCTGGTGCGCAGTGCAACCCGCCCCAGCGCGCCGCAAGTCCTGCGACTACTCGACTACGTGATCTTCAATGCGCTGATCGGCAATCATGATGCGCATGCCAAGAATTTCTCTCTGCTGTACTCGGGCAAGGCCCCCGTTCTGGCTCCGTTTTACGACACGCTCTCGACGGCCGTGTATCCAACACTGACGCAGAAGATGGCGATGAAAATCGGCAGCAAGTACAAGTTCACCGAAGTCCAGGCGCGGCACTGGGAACAGTTCGCCGAAGGCGTCGGCTTTACCAAGGCGCAGGCCAAACGGCGCATTCTGGAGTTGGCAAAGTTACTGCCTGCGACGGCGCGCAAGCTCCAGTCAGACCCCGGCCACAGCTTTGCTGGCAATGCCGTGGTTGAGCAAATCAATACCTTGATTGAGCAACGCTGTGCCCTGACGATTCGGCGGCTTACCGATCCCGCAGCCGATAATGACGCAGCCGCCGAACCCTCGATCTGAACCACCATGCGGACGCGAGTTCGATTCCGGTTTGGGAACTGAACTGGCCTTGGAATGCAGACGAGGTTGAACGCGATTTCCGGTGACCAATCAGGCCGAAAAACCTGCTTGATTGTTCGCAAATTCGCCTGTCAACCCCCGCTTTTCGCACTGGTACGCAGGGCTTCGCAACTTGCCAGAACGCCGGTATCGCGTACTTTCAATAGTCGTTTGGTGCGGGGTGCTGCCCCACCACCATACACAAGGGCTCGGATGATCTCCGGGCCCTTTTTTTCGCCTGCGATCCCCGCG
Organism: Paenacidovorax caeni; assembly: GCF_001298675.1. Classification (GTDB taxonomy): domain Bacteria; phylum Pseudomonadota; class Gammaproteobacteria; order Burkholderiales; family Burkholderiaceae_C; genus Paenacidovorax; species Paenacidovorax caeni. The sequence goes on along the minus strand of NZ_CYIG01000033.1, from coordinate 43,457 downwards.
CCACGCGGGGTTCCGGCCAACTGTGCTGCGGGTGACCATCACTCGAAACGCCCGAAATCGGCCACTTTCTCGGCCAGAGCCGTCCCTGTTCTCCGTTTGGCCTGCGGGTAAGCGCAGATGCAGGTTTATCTAAATCAACAACTTACGGTCGGCGGTTCATCGTCAACCAAGGCGACCGGTCAACCGTCAAACCTGCCACACTGGCGCAATGGGAACCTATACGTTACCATTCGGCTCATGAGCTACCAGATCAAAGAACTCCTGCTGGACGATGGCGACAGCCCCTTCGCGGAGTGGTTCGGGTCGCTGGAGGCCGTCGCCGCCGCCAAGGTGCGCGTAGCCGTCAACCGGATGGAACAAGGCAACCTGTCCAACGTCGAGTGGTTCCGTAGCATCGGCGAATACAAGATCGACTGGGCCCGGGGCTGCGAATCTACCTGGCCAAGGACGGACTGAAGATCATCATCCTGATCGGCGGTGGCACCAAGAAGCGTCAACAGCAGGACATCGACCAAGCGGTGGCGCTGTGGGAAGACTACAAGCGCCGTAAGGCATCAACCCAGCAAGGAAAGTGAACATGGCACTGACCCGTGATTTCAAAGAGACCGTGGCCGCGCGCGTGCAGAACGATCCGGCCTTTGCGCAGGCGCTTCTGGACGAGGCCATCACCCTGTTTGTCAATGGTGAACCAGAATCGGCCAAGCTGATCCTGCGCGATCTCGTCAACGCCACTGTGGGCTTCGAGGCGCTGGCCGAGGAAATTCACAAGCCTGCCAAGAGCCTGCACCGGATGCTGTCGCAATCGGGCAACCCGACCATGAGCAACATCTCGGCAGTCTTTGCTGCTATCAAGCGTGCGCTCAAGGTCGAGGTGCACACTCAGATCGTGATGGCCTGAATAAGGGCTAAGGGATTCCGATGCAGGAGAAAAACGAGGCTCGCCGCGACGGCATTCGCATCACGTTGCGGATGACGCCCCAGCAGCGGAACTTGCTGCGCCGCGCGGCAGAGGTTGCAGGGGTGCCTGTGTCGACTTTCGTTCTCCGCAGTGCCTGCCAGGCGGCAGACCTGCTTGTTATCGAACAGCAGTCCGGTGTATCGTTACCGACAGTCGAATCCTTGCCGGTCTTTACCAACCCCGCCCGCCTGCGCTGGGAGTCCATCCCTGCCGACATCCGCCAGCGGCTGCTGTCCAACGTCTGGTGCGGCCAGTGCCGTCACGAAACCACGATCACCAATTTCAGCGGCACCATCAAGGGTGGCGACTTGCTGCTGGTGGGCAAGTGCGCCGAATGCCGCAGTGATGTGGCACGGGTGATCGAGGGCTCGTAACCCGGTCAGGCGTCGAACCCCGCCACTACTTCCCGCTGCGTCAACCAGTCGGTCGGCAGCGGATTCCGCTGGAACCACAGAAGGCTCATACACCGGGGCTGCTGCCCGGCCAGGATGCTCTGGATGATGGTGGGTGCCGCGCGATCACCTGCAGCGGATCGCCCACCTCGTCTCTCTTGTGCTGGCGCGAGGCCTCGGCGAACAGATCGAACTTCAGCGCGCTGCGGGGTGTGATCATGGCAAGGGGCGGGTCAGGCTTCTCGGGTCAGGAAGAGAGCGGATGGGTTTTGAGAAGTTCCCTGTCGTCTCACACCAACTTTACGATGACCCACTTCGCCGATCATTCCCAGGGTTTGAGCCACGATGCAGTCAATCGTTTGCTGCGCCGCGACAAGCTCACAGGGCGCATCCTCTGGGAACATGTGCAGGGCGATATTGTCCTGTCTCCACGCGGCTGCCTGGTGTTCGATGACTCCGTCTTGAACAAGGAGCATTCCCACGCCATCGAGCTGGTTCGCCTGCAATACAGCGGCAACGAGCATGGCTTGGTCAAGGGCATTGGCATGGTCAACTGCCTGTACGTCAATCCCGATACGGGACAGTATTGGATCGTCGATTACCGCATCTTCAACCCTGAGGGCGATGGCAAGACCAAGCTCGATCATGTGCAAGAGATGTTGACGCTCGCCATTGCCGACAAGGCCTTGTCCTTCACACACGTGCTGTTTGACAGCTGGTACGCCACCAAGGACATGATGCTGTTCGTCGAGTCGATGGGCCGGTTCTACTACTGTCCCCTGAAGTCCAACCGCCAGGTCGACGACAGTGCTGGCGTGCTGAGCTATCGCCGTGTGGATGCACTGCGCTGGGACGCAGTTGAACAAGAGCGTGGCAAGACCATCAAGATTCGAGGCTTTCCCAGGGATCACAAGGTGAAATTATTCCGGGTCGTGGTTTCAACCAACCGCACGGATTGGATCGTTACGAACGATCTTGCCCAAGATTGCATGCAGGGTACGCAACAAGCGTGTGCCTTGCGCTGGAAGATTGAGCAGTTTCACCGTGAACTCAAGCAAGTGACGGGCGTTGAGAAATGCCAATGCCGCAAGGCCAGAATACAGAGAAATCATATTGCCTGCGCTGTGCTGGTTTGGGTGAGGCTCACAGCCATTGCCAGAAAAGCAGGAACCACCATCTACGCGATCAAACAAGGCTTGCTATCGGACTACTTGCGCCGGGAACTGCGCAGTCCGTCTGTTTCCATGGCGTTTGCGTAAGTCCTAGTAATATCAATTTGACACAATCAATTGCGCTAATTTATCCTGGGTTTGGCGCGGACTAAGGCCTCAGGCAGCGAAAATAAAGATCGCAATGATGCAAATGTGGAAAATTAAAAAACATGCACTGCCTTTAGATGGTTTGTAAACGCATTAACTCCAGGGGCGAAACGTAAAGCGTGGCACCTGTCGAAGCCTGGCTCGCCAAGTCAACTAATAAAATGCTCGATGCATCTACACAAGCCTGATAGATCGACATCCTTCGATGCGGATGCCAATTGATAAACCCGCCGCATCGAAAATCCAACACTTCTTAAAATATCCTCACACCGGTGGATTCTTGCAAAGGCTGCGATAACGAATTAATATTGACAACCATTTTGTTTTGGGATACATTAAAAAGATGCTAGATGTACTACAAGATCCATACGCCGTAGGCCTTATCATCATTGCCGTCGTCATCAATCTAGCCGCGCTTGGCCTGAAGATGCAGCGCGTTTATGAGCAGCGTCCGGCCACTCGGTAGTTATTGGCGCAAAAAACTAATTACCGAATTGGAGTCGACGGGACGCACTGAAAAGTCTGTAAATCACGTCCGAACGGATTGCTCGTATCAAGCTCAGCGTGAGCGTGGATCTCAAGCACGCTTCATCCGTCGCATCGCCACGGGCACGGCCTGCGAGCACGACGGACACCACTTCGATGAGGTGCTGGACATGCACAACACCGGGCGCAGCGTGCACACGGACAAGGCCTACGCGAGCCGGCAGCGTCGGCAGATGCTGCAAGTGCTGGGCTTCGTGGACGCGATGCAACGCCGGGCCCAGCCGGGCAAGCCCCTGAGCGAGTGCCAAAAACGGCGCAACCAGCGCATTGCCAGCAAGCGTGCCCGGGTCGAACATGCGTTTGCCGGCATCCGGCACATGGGCGGCAAGTTCGTGCGCACGATCGGGCAGGCGCGCGCCACGGTGGCGATGACGATGATGGCTGCCTGCTACAACATGAAGCGCCTGGCCTCGTTCCTTGAGCGAGGCGTGGATGCGTTCTTCAAACCGGCAACCACCAAGGCACAGGTGCGCCTGCAAACGGCGAAAGCCTGAGCCATCGGGGCTGCAAGGCCCCTCAATGCACGAGGCGCAGACCGCCGTAAGGCCTCATCGCGCATTCAAAACGGCTGGCGTCCAATCGTGCCTATTCGGATCCGTCAATCATGGGGTTGTGAGAGGTTCCCATTCTTGCGTCCAAGGCGACGCCTTCATTTGCGGCCACTTGCCGCGTTGCCGCCACTCGCGGTCTTGGAGCCTGAAGCAATGGCGTTTCCTTAGTGCCCGCCACCCCATGCGGAATTACGAATCCTTTAACCGCCGCAGCCGCACCCAACCACGCCACCGGCACGCAGGCCAGCGCCAGCAGCACGGCCAGGGTGCGGTTTTCAGGCTCGCTCATCATCTGCATGCAGGCTGCGCGGCGTCACAGTCAGGTCGCGCCAAGAGATGCCTATCGACGCCTCGGGATGGCTGGGCAGGCCCGACACCGGCGCTTCCACCGCCAGCCCGAATGTAGAAAGCCCCACGGGGTAATAACAGGCAATGCGCCCGCTTTCCCCCACGCCGCGCAGCAGGGTCACGGGCAGGCCCCATACGCCGCATGCACGCAGGTCGCGCTCGCTGGTGTCGCCGTCAAACAGCCCTTGCAGCCCTGCCAGGCTGCCGCCAGCGCCCAGGGCGGCCTGCACGGCAGTGCGGATTCGTTCGCGCCAGCCCATCTTCCAGAGCGCGGCAATGGTTTCGATCACCGTGCGCCGCTGCTGCTCCTGCGGGTCTGTGATCCATTGGCTGCCCGCGTAGCCCGCCAGCCGCTGGCGTGCCTGCGGGTGCTCCAGCCACGCCGCTGCGGGCTGAAACGGCATGGTGGCCGCGCCCTGCCCGTCCAGCGCGCCCCACTGGCCCTGGGCGTCCTGGGCCACGATCACGCGGCGGCTTTCGCGCACCAGCGCGCGCCACACGGGCGGCAGCAGCCATTGCCCGGCCTTGTCGATCAGGCCCACGCACGCTGCCTCGCCCACGGGCTGCACCACTGCCGCGCCATGCCCAAAGCCCCAGGCATCGGCGTACTGCGGCGCAATGGCCAGCGCACCCCGGTCATCCACATAGCCCCACAGGCCGGTGCCGGGGTCGCGCACGGCGATCATGCGCTCGCGCTTTTCACCCATCTCCAGCCAGCGCAGGTCTTGCAGCCCCCAGGGCACGTCTTGCAGCATGCCGTCATCCGTCACGGCCTGCCCGCACAGCAGCATGCCCTGGCGCGTGACCCGGCCCAACACCCGCGTGTGGGCGCCCTGCCCGGCTTCGTTCACCATCAGGCTGCCGTCATAGTTGGTGCCGCTGTAGTGGCTGGTGCCCAGCAGCGCCTTCACCCCCTGCGGGTTCACGCGCCGCCCGCTCAAGGGGTCGATCAGGTCGCCCACCAGCTCGCCCCGCGCATCCGGCTCCACCGTGCGAGCTGCCTCGATGGCGCTGCCGCCGCTGGACTCTGCCTCGGCCAGCCAGGCCCATTCGCAGGGCTGGAGCCACTGGCCCGCTACACGCGCCACGGGCGCCACGGGCGGTGGCTCGTCACTGACCTGGCGCAGGCCCATCAGGCCGTATTGCCCGCTGGCGTCGCACACCACCAGCACCTGCCCGTGGTGCAGATGCAGCTCGCCATACCAGTTGCCGTGCTGGTGCAGCTTGCCCCAGGCCGCAGGCAGGCACAGCGACAGCGCACCAGCCAGGCCGCCGTCCACGCCCGCCATGGGGGCGCACAGCAAGGCCGTGGGGTGAATCCAGCCGTTGTCCCAGCTCCAGACCAGATGGCCCCGCGCCGCATCCACGCCCGCAAAATCCGCCGCCGTGTAGGGGGCCACGCACCGCTCATCCAGGCGGCTGCACAGCGCAGCCCGCCCCGCCGCAAGCGCCAGCAGCGCCCCCAGGGTGCTGCGCTCGCCGCCGCCCACGGCCTGCCACGCAGGCGCAGGCACCAGCACATGGGCCGCGCCCTCGCGCCGGGGCTTATGCATGCGCCGCATGGCGCACAGCATTTCGCCTTCGCTGAGAAAGACCGTGCAGCGGTCTTGCCCCTGCCGGTGCTCCACCCACACCGGCACGGCGTGCCAGGGGGCCAACTGCTGGGCGTACAGCGCCTGCTGCGCCGCCGGGTCGTCGCCCAGGTTGTTGTGGCGGATGTCCGCAGCGCACTGCGCGACGGTGCGGGCCAGCTCGGCAATGCCCCAGGCGGACAGGGAGCCCTGGTGCAGGTAGGCGGATGGCAGCATGGCGGGCTCCTTCATGGGTTGTATAGCAAGCCCTTGGCCGCCAGCTCTCGCTCCAAGGCTTCGTATCCCTCGTCAAACGGCCCCGGCACAGGCTCATGGCTGCCATCGTGCCGGATGCGGTAATCCTCGTCGCCCCAGCGGCTGCGTTTGTAGCAATCCAGGTATTCACCGCGCTCGTCTTCACCCCAGCAAAACAAGGCATCGGGGTAATAGTCATCGCCCCCCCTGCCCGGCGCTCTGCTGGCGATCTGGACATCGGTCAAATCCTCATCCATAAGACGGCGGAAGGTGGCCTTCAGCAGGCGGTAAGAGTCACCCATGCCAGCCATGCCCTCTACTGCCAGCGCTGCGCCATGCGCAGCAACATCCACACCAGCGCCAGCACGGCGCACACCGCGTAAAGCACGATCACCCATTGCGCCTGCGGCTTGTCAAACAGCGCAACCGTGCCTATCCACGCCAGCAAGGCCAGCCAGCCGCCCCCATGCAAACGGCTGCTGTGCTTGAGCGCCTGCCCCAGCGCCCCGGCGGCGGCCTGGGTGCCGCCCTGCGCCAGAAGGACGGCCAGCACCAGCAACACCAGCGCCAGATACGCCATGCACAGCACGCCCGGCAAGGCATGCGCCCACACGGGATAGCCGCCCAGCCGCAGAAAGACATGCAGAAAAATGCCCACCAGCAGCAAGCGGTACAGCAGGATAAACAGACCCGCCAGCCCCAGGCCACCCTGCGCCAGGGCGCGAAACCCGCGCCGCAGCGTGATGTGCCAGGGCTGGGGCGCGTGGGTCAGTAGTGGGGTTCTTTCATCCATGGTGAAAATATAAGCCCAATCAGCCTTCGGCCCTTTCTAGACAATCACTGGCAGCTATCAAAACAGAAGTTACTGCGGCAAGGCCATCACCCGGCGCAAGAAGCCCTCGAACAGCGCGCCCACCTCGGGCAGCACCGCATTCAGCCGGTGGTCGCCATCCAGCACATGCAGCCGGGCACGGTGGGCCTGCGCAAAGCGGATGCCATGCGCGACGGGGATCACCTCGTCATGCCAGCCAAAGACCACGCAAGTCTCGGGCGTGCCGGGCGCGGGCTCCTGCACCGCATAGCCGGGCATGTAGAAGGCGGGAGCCATCAAAAACAGCCCCTGCGCCCCCATGCCCTGCGAGGCCACGGTGGACACATAGCCGCCCATACTGGAGCCCACCAGCACCAGCCGCTCATGCGCGGGCAGCGGCATGGCGCGCAGGCGGGCCACGCGGGCATCGGGGTCAGGCAGGTCGCCGTAGTCCGGGCTTACCACCTGCGCGCCCAGGCGCTGGGCGATGGTGGCCAAGTGCTGAATCTTGGAGCCCCAGGGGCCGGATTCCTTGCCGTGGGCGAACAGGACGAGGGTTTGCATGGTGGTTTTGGCGATAGGTACGTTTCAGAAACCCGTGCCGCGCATCGCATGGCGTCCCGAGCAACCAGGGCCAGATGCCACTGCCGCCAGCAGGGCGGCCACAGCAAGACTCTCTCCGCCAGGGGTAAAGAACGGCAGCCCGTAAACGCCGCTGGAGACATTCCAATGCAGCATGCCAGCCAGCAAGGGGTAGCCCGCCACCACCAGCAGAACCCAAACGCCCGCCATGGCGAACTGCCGTTGCAATGGCGTGACTGCATCATCCCTGCGCACCCACACAAGCCAAACCAGAAGCACCGCAAAACCCACGGCCATGGCAGCCATCCACCAACCACCGGGGGTTGTACCCACCAGCTCCTGGCTGCTCGCCGAAAAAAACGTATTCAAGAACCTTTCCCGGCGAAATGGCGACAGAAAAACCCACGCCAAGAAAGCCGCCCCTCCCGCACCAACGGCCATGGGCAGCCCCAGACGGATGCCATTGCGCGCTGAAAGGCTGACCGCAACAGCAGCTACGCCAAACAATTGCAGGCTGTAGAAATCCGGCTGCGCCAAAAGGCATGCCGCCAATGCCATGCACCCCAGGCCCAGCCCCGCATATGCAGCCATGCCGGGCGCACGGCGCTGCGAGAACAAAGCCAGCGAAACAACAAACGCCACCAAGCCCCACAACCCCGAACGCAGGGACGCCACAGGGTAGTAGCGCCGGGCACCGTTTTCTTCAGCCCCTAGCCATAAAACCATGGAGCACAAGCCGATCGAAAGCACAAGCCACGGCCAAGGGCTGGCCAGACGGCCGCGCAAGAAACAGCCCACGGCTGCATGGGCCTGGGCATGCAGCGGGAGCAGCATGACGGCCAGTGCCAGCACGCCCCATACCAGGGCAGAAACAGACATTCCGTGCCAAGCCAGGCCCAGCAGCATCAAGAACAGCCCCGCCAAAACAGGGATCGAATACATGTGACAAGTGGCTTTTTGCATGCTCAAGCACCTTTTCCTTTTCTGAACGCTTCAATCCTGCTGCCAACATCCTCTGCAAAACCAATCGGGTTACCGTGAACGGTTACCTCAAAAGAATCATCGAACGGGCCATACCCCATGGACAGGGGAAGAAGCCCGCATCCGGCCTCTTCAAGAAACTGAAGGAAACGCACTATGCCCACCTCTTGCGCTCCCGCAGGAAACCAATCCCGGCGGGCGCCGTGCCAAAGAAAAATGGATGAATGCAGCTCCGGGTAAATAATCGCGTCGCACCCATGCCTGCTCAGCGCCACAGCGTATTTTTGTGCTGGCTCCATGGGGCATGCCGAAAACTCCCGGAACATGTAATCGATCTCCTTTTCAAGAAGCGCATCCAGAAAACCATCCTCCCACAGCCTGTGCCCCACAGACCGGGGCAAGAGAAACATCACCTTCTTCATTTCTGCTCTCCCAACACAGGAACCTGCAAACGCACCCAGCCTGCTCGCAGCCGCACACCAGGATTGGCCGCATGCAATGCGTGCGGCGCCATTGCCCCGCCGTTGCGGCTCAGCACACGGGCCACCTCGGCCCAGCCCCAGCCTTTCTTCACCTGCACCCTTTGCTGGCGAAAGGGCGGTGACGTTCTGATCGTGGCCTGCTCGACCAGATGCCGCGCAACATCGCCGCCGCTCGGCGGGCGGGGCACCAGCACCGTGCTCCCGGCCATCACCACATGCCCAGGTGCAATGGCGTTCACCGCCCGGATGCTGGCCGCATCCGAGCCATGCACGCGGGCCAGGTGTTCGACCGATGCATGCTTGCCAACACGGGCGGCAGACCAGGAAGCCAAAGGCGCCCGGTGCGCGGCCAGCGCCTGCTCAAACCGGCCCACCCTGTCCAGGGGCAACACAAGGCCCTGGCCCGCAGCCGCGATGAGCAAAGGTTTCTTGTGCTGGGGGTTCAGCGCCTCCAACTCCGCCTCGCTCAACCCGGCCATGCGCGCCGCCAGCGCCTTGTCGATATCGCGGTGCAGCACCAGCGTATGCACCGCCGGGGCATCGGGCAGCACGGGCAGGCTCGCCAGCGCCAGGTTCTGCCCATCCACCGCGCGGGCCACCAGGGCGCCCAGCGCCATCAGCCGCGGCACGTAGTAGGCCGTCTCGGGGTTCAGCCGCAAGTCCTCCAACCGCCCCGCCAGGCCTTGGGCCTGCGCCTTGCGGCGGTGCGCGTCGATACACCCCTCGCCGCAGTTGTAGGCGGCAAGCGCCAATTGCATGTCGCCACCATAGCGCTCGCGCAACAGGGCCAGGTAGCGCATGGCCGCCTGCGCGGCAGCGCGCGGGCTGCGCCGCTCGTCCAGAAACATGTTTTGCCGCAATTGAAAACGCTGCGCCGTATGCGCCATGAACTGCCACAGCCCATCAGCGCGCGCAGTGGAAACCGCCTGGGGCAAAAAGGCCGACTCCACCGCAGGCAGCAGCGCCACCTCCAGGGGCAGGCCCGCCGCCTCCGCCTCGCTCACGATGTCGAACAGATAGGGCCGTGCCCGCTCGAATACCCGTTGCAGGTAAGCGGGCCGCTCCTGGTACCACTGCTCCATCTGCCGCATGCGCAGCAGCGCATCGCCGCGCAGCGGCTCCACCGCCATGCCTTGGCGCAGGCGCAGCCACAAGCCGCCCTCCCAGCGGGGGGAACCGTCCCGCACATCGGTGCCAAGGGGGCTGGGAGGCGCATCATCACGCACTGGCTCGCCTGCTTGCACCATACCCGGCGCCGGGGTGCTGGCCTGGAGCGCAGGCGCGTGCACCATACCGGGCGCCATGCCGCCGGGCAGCGACTGGCAGGCAGACAAAAGCAGCGCCCAGGCCCACCACGCGGCCCTGCGCAGCCAGCGCCACGCAGGAAGCATGGGCAGGCGCTGCCATGGCGGCAGGCAAAACGGCGTGCGGGCGATGGCCCATCCCGTAACTGGCAGGGGCGGCAAAGTGTTGGCAGGCATGGTGCGGACTCCGTTGCTGGCAGGACTGAGAGAACAAGGCTCCCTTTCCAGACGGCGGCACCGCCTGCAACAACTCACCGCAGCAGAAAAAGTTGGAGAAAGAAGCTTCTAGCCCTTGTGCAGCGAGCGATGGCAGCTATGTTTTTTGAGAAATTGAGGGGCCTGCCCCTACAAAGAGCCGCCACGCACCACCAGGCCCATGCAGCGGGATGGATGCGCTGGAGAACACCTGCACCTTGTCCTGGCGCGGCGATACCCCTGCCTTTTCGGCAAGGCTTGTGCGAAAACTGCAAAGAACAAAATCACTGTCCGCCGCGCACAAGCCGAACGCGGTAGCCGAAGCCGCGGCCGCCGCTGACGTCGGCGTCGCCATTGCCGAAATACACGACCCACGCGTAGTTCGAAAAGTCGGCATTGGGCGAGCCCGACCAGACGTACGAAGACGGCGTATTTGGGAAGGCGGAGCTAAAAATCGTTGGCCTGTGATAATCCCCCAGGCACTTCCCATTAACGTCGTAGCTGCCAGCCTTAAATTTCCACCTGAGCCCGGAACTGCAATACACCAGCGTGCTCAATTCCTCAATATCAGGCAAACGCCAATCGCCATAGCCCGCATAGCGATAATTCTGGGCGGCTTTTCGAGCCTCGTCCCATGTGTATTTCCGTGCTTCTCCGGCACAGCGGCTGCCATCCCAACTCTGCCCCAGGCTGCAACGCATCCACATCAATCCAGTTTCCTTGTCGGTCACTGTCTGGCCGTCGGTGCTGATGACGTACCGGCGTTCTGCTCTCTGGAGCGCCTCAGCAGGCAAATACCACCGCGTCCACCCGAACCACCCCATGCTCAGAACAATCATCAGCAAGGTGAACTTTATCCAGGGGTATTTTTCTTTCTTTTTTTCTGCCCCATTTGCCTTGCCATCGGAACCCAGGGGTTCAGTAGTCTTCACGTTTTCGGTATTGCCTATATCCGGTACCTGGCTTCCGGCCTGGGCTTGAATGGCGTGTTGCATGGCCGCCGCATAGCGCCCCCGGGCGGCGTCCTGGGCGGCCTCCCTGTCCTCAATAGTGGGAAAAAAGACTGCTGGATCCATCCCGCATTTCGGGCAAGCGCCATTCGCAGGGCGGGCGCAGGCGGATTCTCCAATAAGGCAAGGGGGGTTGATGCTATTCATAGTTTTCACCTTTGATGGTAACTCGGCTGGACGAGGACTCAAAGGCAACAAAGCGAGTCGCATTTTTTCATTTTTTACCGCGAAGTAATTTAATAGCGAGCGCAATTACAATCACCAAGGCCATTGCAATGAAAATCAACAATCCAAGCACCAAAAGGTCATAATCCGATGAAAGGTAGAATTGCTTCCAATTACCTTTCAACCCTTCGTAGGCCATTGTCCATTGAGTTCTTGGCACTGTAAATAAGGCCAAAATAATTCCTGCCACCATCAAAAATGCCTCGACAGGGCCTGGCTTTCTACGCGATCTCCTCAGCAGCCGCTCGGCTTCTTTTGCATGATCCGATTCTGGGTATTGAAGGAGGAAAGCTTCTAATAGCTTCACCCCTCCATCTTTTGCAAGCTGCCATGCGGACTCTTCCGCTTGTTTCTTTTGCAATTTATCCAGATGCTGTGCGGCCTTCCCTGCGTTCTCCGAACCGGGGGGCTGTACCGAGAATTCGCCAGTCTGGGCAAGCTGCCCTGTTTTATTCCCCTCCGGACGTTGGCGCTCTTTTTCTGCCTGCTTGCGTGCTTCTTCATCACGCTGCGCTGCCGCATAGCGTACCCGTGCTGCTTCGAGGGCCGCATCCCTATCCTCAATAGTGGGAAATGCAATCTCTACATCCAGCCCGCATTTCGGGCAAGTGCCCCTCTGCGGGCGGGCGCATGCGGATTCCCCAATAAGGCAGGGTGGATTGGCACTATTGGCCACGTCCTTGAAGTCGCCGATTGGAAATGGCCAACCTGCTGGGCGGGCGGTAGGCGCTTCTGTTTTAGGAGCTTCTGGCGCTTGTGCAGCGGGCGCTGGAGCCTGTTTTGGCTCTAAACTACCAGCGCCCACCGTCTCCAGCACGGCGATGACCGAGCCTTCGCTCACCTTGTCGCCCAGGGCAATGCACAGCTCTTTGATGACGCCCGCGTGGCAGGAGGGAATCTCCATCGACGCCTTGTCCGATTCGACGGTGATGAGCGATTGCTCGGCCTTGACCGTGTCGCCGGGCTTGACCAGTAGCTCGATCACGCCCACTTCGTCGAGACCCCCAATGTCCGGGATCTTGATGTCAACCAATGCCATGCCATGCCTCCTGCCGAGCGGTCTCAAAGGAGGCATGCGCCCCCTTGGAGGGCAGCGAATGAATATGAGCGTGGGGGTTCACAGTTCGTCTCCCGTTCTGGTCAAGCGTGCAGCGGGTTGATCTTGTCGGCATCGATGCCGTACTTCTCGATGGCCTTGGCCAGACACCTTCTCCAGACGGCGGCACCGCCTGCAACAACTCACCGCAGCAGAAAAAAGTGGAGAAAAAAGCCTCTGACGTTTGCGCAGCACGCGCTGGCAGCTATGTTTTTTGAGGAATTGAGGGGGCTGCCACTGCAAAGAGCCGCCATGTGCCACCCGGCCCATGCAGCGGGATGGAGGCGCTGGAGAACACCTGCACCTTGCCCTGGCGCGGCGATACCCCTGCCTTTTCGGCAAGGCTTGTGCGAAAACTGCAAAGAACAAAATCACTGTCCGCCGCGCACGAGCCGAACGTGGTAGCCGTCGCTGCGGTAGCCGTAGTTGGCGTAGCCATTGTAGAAATTCACGCCCCACGCGAGGCTCGAATCGTTGGCATTGGGCGAGCCCGACCAGACGAACGAAGACGACGCATTTGGGAAGGCGGAGCTAAAAATCGTTGGCCTGTGATAATCCCCCAGGCACTCCCCATCATCGTCGTAGCTGCCAGCCTTAAATTTCTTCCTGCGCCCGGAACTGCAATACACCAGCGAGCTCAATTCCTCAATGTCAGGCAAACGCCAATCGCTATAGCCCGCATAGCGATAATTCTGGGCGGCTTTTCGAGCATCGTCCCACGTGTATTCCCGTGCTTCTCCGGCACAGCGGCTGCCATCCCAACTCTGCCCCAGGCTGCAACGCATCCACATCAATCCAGTTTCCTTGTCGGTCACTGTCTGGCCGTCGGTGCTGATGGCGTACCGGCGTTCTGCTCTCTGGAGCACCTCAGCAGGCGAATACCCCCACTTCAACCTGAACCACTCCATGGCACGCTGCCACCATGCAGTCTTGACGGTCTCTCGCTGTTGACGCTCCTTTTCCGCCTGCTTGCGTGCTTCTTCATCGCGCTGCGCTGCCGCACGTTCTTTCCCTGCCTGCTCTTCGCGCAGTTCTTGCAGACGCCGTCGCGCTTCACCGCTGTATGTGGAATCCGGGTTCTGCACCAGGAACGCTTCCAAAGCCGCAGTTCCGCCGGTCCGGGCACGCTGCCATGCAGCCTTGACGGCCTCTCGCTGTTGACGCTCCTTTTCCGCCTGCTTGCGTGCTTCTTCATTGCGCTGTATTGCAGCGCGTGCTACCTCTTCCCGTGCTTTGCGCAGCGCTTGCAAGCGCCGCAGGGCCTCACTGCTGTGTATAGAGTTCGGATGTTCCGCCAGGAAAGATTCCAACGGCTCTATTCCCCCGTCTTTGGCACTTTGCCATGCTGTTTGGGCTGCTTTTCGCTCCTGGCCTTTCTTTTCTGCCAGCCCAAGTGCCTCCTCGTTACTCTGACCTGCTGTGTAACGTGCCCGCGCTGCTTCGAGGGCTTCATCCCGATCCTGGATGCTGGGAAAAAATAAGTTGGCATCCATCCCGCATTTCGGGCAAGCGCCATTCGCAGGGCGGGCGCAGGCGCTTTCGCCGATCAGGCAGGGCAAGTGGGTGTTATTCATTTTCCTGGCCATCGGGGGTAGAGATTTCCATCAGGATGCCGTGCGCAGGGGCATAGTTTTGCGCGGCGGCCTGCTCCAGCCAGCGGCGGGCTTGCAGGGGCTGTTTGGCTAGCAGTTCCAGCGCCAGGTCCACCTGGGCCGCGGGCAAGCCCAGTTCCGCCGCTTGGCGCAGGTGGTGCAGGTTGCGCTGCTTGTGCGTTTGCCGGGCCGATTTGCGGGCCTGCGCACGGGTGGAGAGCTGCCACAGGCCTTGGTGCGCGCGGGCAAGGGCCAAGGTTTCTTCGCGGGCCAAAGGGCGGCTGGCGGCTGCCTGCCGGGCCAGGGCCAGGCTGCGCTGATACCACCAGCGGGCCTGGGTGGCCGAGGGGCCGAGGTGCGGCGATGGGGCCTTGCCAGGGGCGAAGGTGCGGCCCAGTTCGCAGGCCAGCAAACAGGGGCTGGCGGCAAACCGGCTGGCGGCTTGTTGCAGGGCGGCCAGATCGTGGTTGCTGGCGTGTATTTTGTCTTGGAGACGCAGGCATGCGTCTTGGGTGCCGTCTTGTATTTGCAGCCAGAGTTGCAGGCGCGCAGCGCAGCGCACGGTGGCGGCCAGCCAGTACTGCATCAGTTCGGCCAGCAGCAGGTGGCTGGCGTGCAGGCTGGCGGGGTCTTCAAAGGCTGCAAGTACCTCTGCGGGGGTGATGCCCTGCCAGGGGCTGTGTTGGAGCTGTTCCCAGCGCAGCACGAGCATGAGCAGCGCGTTCGCGGCAAAGCGTTCGTCGATGGCCTGCCAGCCGGGCGCGGCACGGGCAATGGCGGTCAGCAGCGCCTGGTCGCTGATGGCGGCGTTGTGCCGGGCCTGGGCGCCGTCTGCGGCCAGCATGGCGATGGCAAAGGGTTTTCGCACGCCCTCAAAGCTGGCCAGTGCGTGGCCGCTGGTCTGGCTGGCCATGTATTCGAGTTGCAGCGCGCTGGCGTTCATGCTTTGCTGCATCTGGGCGCGGTCGTCGGGCGCGGTCAGGCGGTGGCAGATGCGGATGCTGGTGTTTTTCAGCACTTCGGGGGCCAGCGCGGAGGGTAGCTGGTCGCCAATGACGATGCCCAGGCCCAGGGCGCGCACTTCGGCCAGCATCTTGACCACCCAGGCTGTGGCGGCGGCCTTGGGGTCGGCCTGACCTTCGGCGCCTTGCTGGCGTGCGGCATGGGGGCCGATGAGGTTGTGCGCTTCTTCCAGGAACAGCACGTGGCGAAGCTTGTGCCCCGCTTCACGCACAGTGCCTGTCTGGCGCTCTTCTTCCTGCTGCACGGTGAGGGCTTCGCGCAGATAGGTTTGCAGCAGCAGGCTGAGCATGTTGGCGTTGGCTTCGCCCAGGCTTTCGAGCTCCACCACGATGGGGCGGGCCAGCCATTCCTCGGGGCGCAGGGTGGAGGCGGCGGCGCCAAACACGTCGGCCAGGGGGCCGTCCACCAGGCGGCCAAAGCGGTATTCCAGCCCGGCCTGGACGGTGGCGGCGTTTTCTCCCACGTAGTCGGTGGCGTCGGCCAGTTCGCGCAACAGTTCCACCAGTCTGGGCATGGCCGGAAAACCCCGCTGTGCCACGGCCTGCGCGGTGGCAATGTCTTCGCGGCGCCAGCCGCGTTCGACGTAGGCGGTTTCCAGTGCGCTTTCGAGCATGGCGGGCAAGGGATTGAACAAGCCGAAGGCCGCATCGAAGATGGCTGCCAGTTGGGTGCAGTGTTCACCAATGGCAAAGCCCAGGGGCATTTCCAGGGGGTTGATGCGCAAGGCCAAGGGGTTCAGCTCACCTTCGGTCAGCCATTCGCTGGCGGCAGCGCGTGCCGGGGCGAACAGCAGCACCTGTCCGCTGCAACCCGGCAGGTTGAGCAGGCCCCTGTATTCCCGTTTGGCGGGTTCTAGCACCAGAAAGGGGCGCTGATAGTCGCACCACAGTTGGCGTGCCAGGCTCATCAAGGTGTTGGTCTTGCCGCTGCCGGGCACACCCACCACCAGGGTGTGTTTGACCAAGGCATCGAGTGGCAGGTAGATGGGGTCTGCCGCTTCTTGGCCGGGGGTGTGCGCGTGGCCCAGCAGCAGTTGCGCCTGCCCTTGGGCGGTCAGCACGGGCCAGGTTTCCTTGCGCAGGTCGAGTTGCTCGCCTTCATGCAATACAGGCAGGCGAAATAGCGCCGCCACTTCCGACAGGGCAAAGACCTGGGGCAGGCGTTGCAGCGCCGGGGGAGGCTGCACGCCCTGGGGGGGCGCCGTGCTGACCAGGTGGAGTGGAGCGGGCTCGAAAAAATCCAGGTTCGCAGGCAATGGCCAACTGCTGTGCGGGCCTTCGCTGAGGGCTTCGGCCATGATTGTGTCGGCCAGCAGGCGGGCCAGGTCGCGCGTGGGCGCGTAGCAGCGCAACTGCATGGTGAAGCAGGGTTCGCAGCGCAGCTTGTCGAGCAAGTCTTGCCGCAGGCTGCGCAATTGCTCGGCCACTGGACCGGGTTTGACGTATTCGCTGCGTCCGAGCGCATCTTTGTAGCTGCCACCCGCCAGCCGTGCCAGGGAATGAGCGTATGCGGCGTGCAGGGCCTCGTATTCGGATTCGCCTTCGCTGGGCTCCAGTGCCAGCGTCAACACGCAAGGCACCTCCAGCGATTGCATCAATTGCAGCACGGACAGCAGGCGGCAGCTTGCGTTGCCCTCCCAGGGGTAGGCCGCATGCAGCCAGGGCGGCAGTTCGCTATAGCGTGCAAATGCGTCGTCGCCCAGTTCTGCCAGGGGCCAGTAGCGCTCCAGGCGTGCCACTTCACAGCCCTGCAAAGCCATGCCGCCGGGAGTTTTGTCCTCCAGAGGGTCGGTGCTGGGGGCCATCAGCGCTGCAAAGTACGGAGCCAAGGGGGTGGCCAGCCAGGTGGACCATACAGGGGCGTTCTGCAAGGCCTGCTCACTGCCTGCAAAGCCCAACGCCATGCGCAGGCGCTGCCCTGGGGGCGGCGCAGGGTCGGCCTGGATGCACAGGCGCAATTGCAAGCCGTAGGAGTTGCCAAGGCGGTGGAGCATGCGCAGGCTGGGTTCAAACAAGGCCAGCACGGCCTGTGGCTCGCCATGGGGCAAGGCCGCGTAGCGGGGCTGGGTCAGATCAGGGGTCTGGCGGAGGTTGAACCACAGGGCTGGCATGTTGCGGGCACGTGAGTGAAAAAAAGCGAAGCGCTCGCACCGGGCTGGCACGCGGGCTGACGAGAAAAGAGCAGGTCTAGGCCTGTTGGCTCACAACAGGCCCGTGAGCCGGTTGAGCGTTTGGTTCACCGCGCTTTTGACGGTTTCCGTGGTGCGCTGCAGCTTCTGCTGGTCTTGCCGCGAATTGGCGTCGATGTCGTCCTGAAAGCGTGCTTCTTCTTCAAAGGCGATCTTGATGGCCTCGTGCTGCTGGCCGCCAATGACGTCCACCACGGCCTGGCTGACGTTGCTTTCCAGCCTCTTGTTGGTCAGTGCTGCCTGGCTGTCGTTTTGGGCGGTAAGCGCTGCGTCCAACTGGCGGTTCTGCACCTGCTCCGATTGGGCCTGTTGCCCTTCGAGGACGTGGTGTACGTTCTGTTTGACCTCTTCCCGCACGCGCTGAATGCTGCGGTCCAGGTCAGTGGTGCCGTTGTGCGCCATGCCGGCATGCGTGGCGGTGTATTGCTCTGCCTGGCTGCGCATGAGTTCGAGTTCGCGCTCGGTCTTGATGCCGAGGGCTTGGTTTTTTTCGTAGTCGCGCTTCACCTCGTCGCGAGACTTGTCGGCCTTGTTGAGCTTGTTCATTGCTTGTTTCCTTCAAAAATACGGTGTCTGTCAGTCCCAAGACGGCACGACGGGCTCAGACCGTTCATCCTCGGTGTCCGGCTCCAGTGCATGGCGCTCGGCAAGGTTGATGTGCACGGCGGGTATGCGGTAGAGAGACCGCAAGGCCTGCGCCTGGGCAGAGTTGTCGGTCATGAAGGCCCGCACCGCTTCGGACCACCAGCGCTTGACGGTGCCTACGGGCCGCTGCATCTCCAGGGCAATCTCATTCCACTGCTCCAGCCCTTCGCCGCTCATCCATACGCGCAGCAGTTTTGCGTGGTTCTCGGTGAGGGTGACCCGTTTGCTGCCCGGTCCAGCCGTCTTGTTGCGAACCTGCGTGGGCACTTCGACGATGGCGCCGGGCATCTGGTCAAGGTAGTCGTACAAATGGTTCTGCGTTTGCCGCAGCAAGAGATAGCCCGTGACTGTGCGCCGCTGACTTGGAAGGAACTCCTCGCCGTTTTCGTCTTGTACATCCATCCAGATCCTGGGTACGCGCCCATGCAATCTGCGCTGGTCGTCGAGCAACAGGTTCGTCAGCACCATGTGAATGTAGGTGGCCAGTTCGCCCTCCGAATGCCCATTGAAGCGAAGGATTTGGGGCGCCTCCCACCGCAGCAGCAACTTTTCCAGCCCGGCTGCCGCCAGGTCGTATGGCTCACTGATGTTGAGTCCGCCAGGGGTCTGACGGCCCATGATGTGGCGGGCTTTTGCCTCCAGCAAAGGCCATAACTGCAGCGAAAGCGTCTGCCGATGCTCTTCCATCAGGTGCGGCACCTCCTGCGCGCGGGCCGCCAGGACAATCCTCAAGGGTTCTGCCAGCGATTTGATCATCGTGTCGTCCTTTCTATGGCAAGTGCGAGTAACAACAAAATGGGCTTAGACCCTTACCCCAAAAGCGGCTCCAGCTATCAAAACAAGAGTTCCCATTCCTGTCGCGTGGTGAACGAAGTGGTTCTACGGCGGATACACCCGTGAAAACAGCGGTTCAAGCAGTTTCTGGTGCCGTGTCAGTTCCGCCTGCAACTGTGGGGTCAGTTCCAGGCTGGCCATCGACAGGCCAGAGGTGTCGGTGTTTTGCAGGTCAACCAGTTGCCTGATGTGCCGGTCGGTAGCGTTTTGAACGCCATCCAGCGCCAGCCTCAGCAGTTGCATGGTGCCAAGTGTTTCGACCAGATCGTCGGTCAGTACCGTGATGCCGGGCAGGTACAGGCGCTTGACGGACAGTGCGGCCAGCGCCTGCAGGTTCGGCAAAGAAAGGCTGGTAATGGCTGGCAGCGCCAGGCTTTGGAAGCGGGCGCCTGCGAGCGCCTGCCACTGCTCGGGCGCACCCTCGGCCGCAGGTACCCAGGCCCCCAGGGACAAGGGGCCGCCATAGGAAGCCAGTGCCTGCAGGGCCTCGGCGCTGGGGTTGCGCCATCCATCCAGGTGCAGTGTGCCCAAGGGCTTGCCAGGGTCGCCCTTGCGCTGGGCCAGAAGCGTGGCCTGCCTGGCATCCAGTGTGCTGAGGCCGTTGAGCATCAAGGGCCCCTGCACCCGCGACAGCAGGTCTCCATCCTCCTCGGTGATGTTTTTCAGACTGCACAGACTCAATCCCGGCTGGGCTTTGCCGCGCTCGGCGGCACGCCGCTCCACCAGGGGTGCGATGATGCCGCCCAGGCTCCCGTCTTCACGCGGTGCAAGCCCATCCAGCAGCAGCAGGCCGCCGTGCTCGGCAAGGGCGCTGGAGGCATCGAAAGACAGCGCGCGCACGCCTGACAAATTCAGCGGGCCAGGATGCCGGGCCAGCACTTGGGCGGTAGGGCCATCCAATTCGGTCAGACCGGTCAGGTTGATCTGCGCGCCTGCAGGGCTGGCGTCGAGCAGGCTGGTGGCGCCATCTGCATATAGCCAGCGCAGCATGTTGGTACCCTGAGGCGGCTGGCCAGGCAAGCCCGCCTCCGGCCAGACCCAGGGTGCGTTGCGCCATGTTTGCACGTCGCCCTGGAGTCCTTGCATGACAAAGGGGTGCACAACGGCCATTGCATGCTGCAAGGCCGAGGCATCGTGCCAGTGCTGTTGCACCCATGCCAAAAACTCGGCAAAACCGCGAAATTGCTGCCCCTGGTGCATAGGGCTGGGCTGCGGAGAGACATTGGTTAAAAAGGTTTCATGTGTCATGGCCAAGGCCCTTCCGTTCTAGCCCACCAAGCCACCCGGCGCTTTGCGCTGGCCGGCCTGTTGCAGTGATTCAAGCGTTTTGTTCACCGCCTCCAAGATATTGCTTCTGGCGTTAGTTTCCGCGGCTTGCTTGCCTTCGGCCTGCACGGTCTGCACGCGCTGGATGTAGTCGTCAATGGTCTGCCCGGGATCTGCCAGCACCAGCGTGGAAAGGTAGATGGCGGCAGCGCCATTCGCCACGTCCACGGTTAGCAACAGGGTCAGGCGGCTCGCGCGTGAACGAAAAATGGCCGCCGTGCAATCCTGGCTGCCATGGGCCCCAGCCAGGGTGACAGGCTCTATGGTCAGTTGGTACGCATCTCCAACCGAAGCCCTGCTGGCGGCGTGCCCGCTCAATACGGTAAAAAATTCTTCAGCAGTCCAGTGCTGTCTCTGCAGCGCCCCCCCGAGGTTGCTGGCGGGTTCGCCACGCACGGCCAGCAGGGTGCGAGCCGCCTCGGGGCTTTCCCTGAATTCCCGCTCCAGGCTGTAGGCATCGGCGCGGTCGCGCAGGGCAATGCGCAACCGCTGCCCTGGCTGCTCCGGCGCTTGCATGCAGCGGCTCTTCCACAGTGCCTTCTCAAGCTGCTGCCGACGGCTCTGGTCTTCAGGGCTCAACAGGGAAACGGCATGCAGGGCCGTGAGCAGCTCCAATTCTTCTTCGTCCCTGCTGCCCCATTGGCGAAACCAGTGGGCCAGCGCAAATCCTTGCTGAATGCACCTTTCAGCAGCTTGGCGTTGCGAACCAGGATGTGGGTGCATGAGGGCTCGAGCCCAGTCGCGCGTGGCACGCAGCAGGCCCGGCGCCTGCGCATAGCCCATGAGCAGCAGCGCCGCGCTGTTCACGGGAATACTCGCCTGTTCTGGCAGGCCGTAAGACCACAGGCGCAGCAGCTCTTTGATTTGCTCCCTGCTCAAAGGAAACTCTCCTGGCTGGGCTGCCACACCCTGAATGTCAAACAGCGGCGCCAGCGTTTCATCCCACAGTCTGAGCCAAGCATGGCGTTCGGTGAGCCTGAGGTAGAAACTGGCTGCATCCTGAGTGACCGCCAGGGATTGATGATCCTGCGCCTTGAGTTCAAGCTGCGCAATCTTGCCGTTGTCGATAACTGGCATAGCGGGTGCCATGATCATTCCCCGATTCATCGCGCCGCCTTGCTGCCAGAGGCAACATACGCTCGATAGGCCTCAACATAGGGGTCAGAGGGCGATTCATCGCTGATCACAACCTGTTCCAGCAACTGCATCAGTTCGTTGATGGGGTAGGCCTGCTGGCGGTTGTTGTCGAGGTTGATGAAATGAATGAGCACGCGGGCTTCTCCGCTGATGCCCTCCTCGTCGGGCTGCACGGAGAACCCGAACGACCAGCGGGTCTGGCTGTTTTCCCAGCCAGGAACCAGTTTCTTCAATTTGGACTCGGCTCCGCTGAGCCGGGTCTGGTCTAACGGAATGCGCCTGGGGGCGTACTGGGTGTTCCCCGTGTCGGAAAAGCCCAGGATCAACCCACCGCCACCGCCCGTCAGCGTGATCGTGTTGCCGCCCATATCCCTGGCCCAGCGGGGTTGAGCTAAGTCTTTGTAGGGGACATGGCGATCGATGATCTGGAAGTACTTCCAACCCCATTGCCCGTTGGGCAGCATGGCCTGCGCCCAGAAACCGATCTGATACTCGGTCTTGCTGTCGTCGATATGCAGCAACTGCGCGGCCACCAGAGCCGCCCCCATGGCGATGGAGAAATGGCGATCCTGCGATCGGTTGTGCGCCAGGCGGGGATCCGTCCTGTCCTCTA
Organism: Paenacidovorax caeni; assembly: GCF_001298675.1. Taxonomy (GTDB): domain Bacteria; phylum Pseudomonadota; class Gammaproteobacteria; order Burkholderiales; family Burkholderiaceae_C; genus Paenacidovorax; species Paenacidovorax caeni. Next base: position 21,473 of record NZ_CYIG01000033.1, on the reverse strand, counting down.
CATTCAGGGGAATGCCCATGCGCTCACGTATGGCGTGTTCGACAAATGCCAGGTTGCTAAACCCCCCTGCCAACACCACTTTGAGGTCTGTGGACTTGGCAAGATCAGGAAAGCCCGAAAACACCTCGTCCAATGCCGCTTGCAGATGCGGGTCATTGACTGCCTTGTATGCGGCCAGGCAGTCCTTCGGCAGAACCTTGAGGCGGTTGACGTTGAAAGCCTGCTCTTGATCTTCGTCTTCGGGGTAGTTCTGGACCACCCACTCGTTGAGCGTGTTACGCACATTGTCGTGGCGTTTTTTTGTCTCCAGGGTATTCAAATGATCAGAAGTATCCTCTGCGCTGAGCGATCTTCCATTCAATATGGTATTAAGCAAGGCTTTATCATACGCCACGCCTGCGGCACCCAAGGCAAAATCCAGTGACTTGCCCCGGCCGCTGGTTTCGAGAACAGACAATTCGATAAGATTTTGTTTGCTCCACCCCACTTCTGCCAGCGTCAAGTCCAGCGTGCCGCCACCATAATCCACGACCAAGAGCTTCCCAGTCAGTGGCTCTTTGTTTTTACTCCTTTTCTTGTATTCGTGCGCGAAATAGCCTGCCGCAGCCTCTGGTTCGCTCTTGATGGTGATCTTGGGAGGAGGCCCCTTGAGTTCCAACGCTTGGCACGCAGCGCGCAAGGCACCGAGCAATTTGTGCTGGGCGCTGCCAGTATTGCCATTCAACTGCTGCCCCAGGGCACGCCAGACCAGTGGGATGGTAATGACCACCGTCTCCAGTCGCTCGATATTCTGATCGCGCTTGAAGGCCTTGAGCAAATCCGTCAGAAAGTCCCGGGTGACATCGCTAGGTTTTTTATTCTTATAAGGCTCATATTCTGGATTATTTGATATATAGGCATCCAGCTCCGAGGTCCCCTCCATTGCCAACAGCATCTTGAAATGCTGGAATACCTGGTAGCTATCATCAGCAATCAATCCCCTGGCCGCAGAGCCAAAATTGCGGACGCCCTTCTTTTTGTGATATGCCATCGCGCTGGGTACCGACCCATGGTCCTCTGCCCGGAAAACCTCAATGTAATTCTCGTCATCCGACCGTCTACTCTCATTGACGTAGCACAAGGTGGTGTAGGTCGTCCCGAAGTCTATGCCTATCTTGCTCATGGTCGTACTTCTTAAAAATTTAATGACGGCGAAAGCGTGAATTATCAGAGATATTTTCGCACCGCTCTGGCACAACGAATACTATCCCAATTCTGTCCTAGGTTACAGAGCATTCACATCAGCCCGGTTTTGTCGATCACTGTCTGGCCATCGGCGCTGATCACATGGCTTGTTCCACCTACGCCCGAGGGAGAGCGGCCTAGCTTTCACAGGCGGCTTTGCTAGAGCATTGGCGGATGTGTTTGTTGCTCTCAAACAGCCCTTGCTCAATGTAAAAATCACCTTTCCATTCGCCCTTACCAGATTTATAGGTAGCTGAATAAACGGCGCGCGGAATAGTGCGCACTCCGAAACCGTGCATCTCGCCATCATGAAAATCACCTTGATAGCGAATTCCTTTAGCAGAAGTGTAGATGCCCTTTCCGTGTGGCATTCTATTGCGGTATTCTCCCTCGTAGCGCGCCCCATCAGGCCAGGTAAGAATTGCTTGCGGCTCTTTGGCTTCTCGCTGTACTTGCTGCCGCTCCTTGGCTTGCTTTTCTTGCTCAGCTTTCTGGCGTTGCAGCTCTTTTTCTTCTTCTATCTGCCTATCACAAGCAGGCTTGCTCGGGCATGAATGAATGAGTTTTCCTTTCTCGAAAACTCCTTGCTCGATGTAAAAATTACCCTTCCAGATACCTTTACTGGAGGTTTTTTCTTTATCGTAAAATTCCCGAGGAATGGAAAATATGGCAAATCCTTGGAATAAGCCATCTTGGAAATTTCCTTCATAGCGCATCCCATCGCTCGTTTCCATGATGCCCTTCGTCGGCTCCCCGTCCTGGAAATCTCCTTCGAAGCGTAATTTAGCAGGTCTTATCAGGACGCCTTTTCCATGAAAATAGCCATTGCTCAGCTCCCCTTCGTAGCGCAGCAATATGTGCTTCCCCCGGGATGCTTGAACAATGCCATGACCTTGGGCAAATCCACCACTATTGCATTCGCCTGACCATTTTACATTATCAGCATCTTGAAATCTCTGCTGTAATTTACATTCTTTGGCCTGACCAGATTTCTCTCTCTGAGATGGTGCTGGTGCCAGAGGTGAAGGTGGGGGTGACTTGTTAGAGCATCCACTTCTAAATATCAAAATTATGAAAATAATTGCCAAGGCTGATGCAGCCGCTCTTATTTTCTTTTTTCTACGGATTTTTTTCGGCCGCAATCTGGCTTCCTTGGTATGCCCCGATTCCGGATGCTGGAGAAGAAAGGTTTCTAACTGGTTTGCGCTTGCGTCTTTTGCCGAGAGCCATGAGGCCTCTTCTTCTTGCTTCTTCTGCAATTCCTGCAAGTTTTCTACCTCCTGCAGTTCCTGTATGCGTTGACGAGCTTCGCTGACATATTCGGAATCCGGGTGCTGTGCAAGGAATGACTCCATGGCCACGATGCCGCCAGCCTGAGCAAGTTGCCATGCGGTTTTGGCGGCTTCTCGCTGCTGGCGCTCCTGCTGCGCCTGCCTACGTGCTTCTTCATTGCGCTGTGCCTCTGCACGTTCTTTCTCTGCTTGCTCTTTGCGCAGCTCCTGCAAGCGCCGCCGCGCTTCATCGCTGTATGTGGAATCCGGGTACTGTGACAGGAACGCCTCCAAAGCCGCGGCTCCGCCGGTCCGGGCAAGTTGCCATGCAGCTTTCGCGGTCTCTCTCTGCTGACGCTCCTTTTCCGCCTGCTTGCGTACTTCTTCATTGCGCTGCGCTGCCGAGTAGCGCACCCGTGCGGCTTCAAGCGCCTCGTCTCGATCCTGGATGCTGGGAAAGACACCGTTCGAGTCCAGCCCGCATTTCGGGCAAATGCCATTCGCCAGGCGACTGCAGGCGCTTTCACCGATCAGGCAGGGGATTGTTTTGTCCGTCATGGCGTTACTGCTGGCCAGGGGGGGATGGACGGTATGGCAGATGGCAGGCCAGCCGCAATGTGATGCGGGGGCTGCGCCAATGGGTGGGATAGTGGTCCATGGCGGGCATGGGGCTGCCCCCCTGAGTGCCGCCCCGCACCTGAGCCCAATTGCGATGGGGCTGGGTGCCAGTCCATTGCCATAACGGGCCATGCAAGCCCGCCAGGCCGTGGCTGTTGACGGGCCATTGAGTGACGGGTTGCGCAGGGAGCACTGCGGGGGCACGCGCCGCGTCGTCCGTAGCGACCGCTAGGGCCCATTCCTCGGCAGTGAGCAGACGCAGCCGGTGCTCTGTGCCGTGCTGCGTGACAATGTGGTTAACAGTTTCGATGTAGGCCAGACAGTCGAGGTAGCTGACGTGGGTGATGGGCGCGTCCAGCAGGCTGGGGGAGAGCTCGGCATCGTGCACCAGGGGTGGGCAGTGCAGTTCCGGGTTGTGCTGGCAAGCCGCCAGCCATTGCCGCCAAGTGATGGGGGTGCCAGAGATGGCCAGGGGGCCTTCAGTGGTGGCCGCTGACCGTAGGGGCACCATGGCAGGAAAGAACGGAGTGGTAGGAGGTGGCGGCTGGTGTGTGCGGGTGGGAGGGACGGTTTCCACTCTGGCGGGGGATGACGGGACCGCTATGGCGGCCTGGCGAGGCTGGCTGTCGAAATCGCGAGCGTTTAGCCTGAATTCCTTGGGACAGGCGCGGCCTTGGCGCCGTGCGTCGTCCAGAGCGGCCTGGATGTTATGTATGTAGCGGGTGTGGGGGCGTTCTCGCGGGCACGCATGACTGCCCCAGTGTGTCAATTGCCCCGGGAGGGCCTCAACCAGTTGCTGAACGGCAGATACCTGGGAGGTCCGGATGGTACGGCCTTCCAGATGGTCGGCTACGCCAGTGCCGTCGCGGATGTCTGCGAGCATGCAGCCAAGCTGGTAGAGGTCTTCGCGCCAGTCGAGTTGGCGGAACGCCTCCAGCGGCGAGGGCGCGTCCAGGCACTGCCACCACGCCGGGGTAAGCCAAACGTTTTCCCAGCGTTCGCCGGGTTTAAGCCGTGCCTGAGCGTCTTTTTCGACAGCGGCAAGTATGGCTTGCAGGTGGGGGGACAACCGCACACCGTCACCTTGGTGCTGCATGGGCAGCGTGGTGCTGGGCAAGCTGCGGGTGTTCAGTGCATAGCCGAAGTCAATCAGGGTAATGTCGTCCCAACGGACGTACATATCCATGCAGCCGGGCTGCGGTTGGGGGGCGAGATGTACCGGCAGCGTAATGTTGCCGGGGTGGATGTCACAGTGCACAAGATGGAATTTGTGCACGCAGTCGAGTGCTGTGAGTATGCCCAGGGCTAGTTGGAGAAAGGCCTCGGGCTGGACCAGACAGTGTGCATGCAAGGCGGCCCCGGTGTGGACGGGGGTATGAAGCCAGTCGTCGAGCGTGGGACCGCAGTCTACTGTTTTGATCGTGGTGCGCGAAGGTTCTGCCAGCAGCGTGCCCTGGCGCTCGATCAGCGCAGCGCGGTATGTATAGGGCACTTTGTGATTGGCCAGCCGCGTGAGCCATTCGGCTTCAGTGTCGTTGAATGCATCCAGATTGATGCCGTTGTGGCTGAGGTAGCGCTTGACCCAGATGGCCCTCCTATGCTCATCATCCCATTCGCGCCAAAATTCAATGGCCCCTTGCGATTTGCTCATTTTGGGCACGGCCCGGTGAGGATTGAACAACTGTTCTATTTGTTCCCAGGTTTTGGTCGTCATGCCTTACCTCCTTGGCGTGCTCAGTTGTATTTTTTTGTATCTTAACTAATGGGATTGGGGGCTCTGAGTAGCAGGACGGAGATATCGTCGTCGCTCCCTGTTTCCCTGGCATGCATCGCCAACGCTTGTGCGAAGTCGGCCAGTCTGGTACCTGAAACTCCTTGGCGCGGGAGTGTGTCGGCGCTGCTCAGCCACTGATGCAACCCATCGGAGCTGAGCATCAGGATTTCTTGGGCAGCCAGCGAGAGTGGATGCACCTCGGGGGCACCCATGAGTCCGGCTCCGACCATGCGGGCTGGTGCAGACCAATGGCTGGGGTGTGGTGGGAGTTCCCCCAAGTTGGCGTAGCTTTGATCGGCGAGCAGCGGCAGCAGTTGACCTGTGTGGATGTTCCAGATACTCAAGCGTGCATCGCCAACGCGGCTGATCCAGCCCTGTGCGCGACTGTCGAGCCAGGCTGCAGCCAGAGTGGCGGCACCGGGCAGGGGTGTTCGCGCAGCCAGTGACCTATTGACGGCGCTATCTGCGGTGGATAGGCCTTCGAGAAGCAGGCCAGGATGAGTGGCGTTTGCGTTGGCATGCAGGCTACCCATTGCCAGGCAGTGCCTCACGAGGGCGTGGCTAGCAATGTCTCCCCGCGCACCGCCGCCCACGCCATCGGCCAGCACGAGGCTGACGCCATGCGGGGCGTGTTTGTCCGGGCCGGGGGCATCGTAGCGGCAATGCATGGCGTAGCCCAGGGAGTCTTCGCTGATGCGATGGCTGGGGCCCACTATCTGGGCCCAGGCGATTTCCCAGCCTCCGCAGGCGTGTTCTCCGTAAGTGAGCGCCGGGGCGCCGTTGTTGCTTGCGGGTGGTTTGTCGAGTCCAGGGAATATCTGATGCTGGATACGCTGCAGATCGGCCCTGAAAGGGTCGTATGCGGCTGGCGTAGCGCTACGGCCAGGAAAGCTGTAGGGGGTTTCGAACGCCATATCAGACCGCTTCGATGATGATGCGCACAGTGCCCACACCACCACAGCCCCCCAGATGAATCACATTGCCCGGTGCCATGGCCTTGAGCATGAAGCGCTCGGACAGGGCGCTGCCCTGATGGAAAGAGCCGTTGCGGGGGTGGCCATGGTTGACCAGGTAGAAGGTGCTGGTCTCCGGGTCGAATCGGCTGAGTTCGAGGTGCTCGCGGGACACGAGAAGGCCCAAATTGGCGTCTCTGGGGTTGCCCAGGCTGAGCCCGTGTTGGAACCGTCCGGTGCTGGTGTGCTCTCGGCCAATGACAAAAGGTAGCATGTCCTGGGTTATGGCGATGGTGGCCTCCTGATCCTGCCCGGCGTACTGAACCCGCACGAACGCGATCTGGCGTGACGTTGGCTTGGCCAAGGGCGTGTCGGTGCCATGGACCATAGTCTGGTGCGGCAGGCTGAGAGGAGTTTCGTTGCCCACGCGACGGGGCGTGACCGGGGTGGTCATAACCGGCTCGACCGATGCCGCCGCAGAATTCGGCTTCGCTTCGCTGCAACTGGCGCTGGACTCGACATCTACCACTGTCTGAGCGATTGCTGGATCCGAAGTGCAGGGTTCCTTCTGTGGCACGACCTCAACCACCGACTGTGTCGGTTTGGGCACAACAGAAATGTATTGGCCCGAAAACAAAAACTTTATTTCGGCGCTGTCGATACTCCAGGAAGCAATCAGGCGGATAGTTTGGCCGTCGATGACGGTTGGCTCGACATCCAGGCTGATACCGAAAAATCCGTCGTCAATGACGAGCTGCTCCTGGGCGCCAGGGGCCGCCATGACAAGAATCCGCGCCATGCGGTTGCGAACCTCAATGGGCAGTTTCTCCAGAGGCTGGAGGAAAGACGACTTCTCGCGAGGGACGAACACCTGGATGCCGGTCACGCGGTATTTGGTGCTCTGGTCAAGCATGTACAACGGGTGCACATGCTGTTCGCAGAACAGGCGGGTGCCGTCGGTAATGGCGTCCTTGAAGGCTTCCAGCGCAGAGCGGGCCTTCTGCTCGACCCAGACAGGAACGGTGTCGGGTTCGGGCGGTGGCAAGATTTCGTGTGCACTGTCACGACCCATGCCACCGGGTTTACCGCGCAGTACGTCGTCGCTAGGTCGGTTCAACGGCTGGGGGGCACCAAAAGTCCAGTCCATGAAGCGCTGAGGCCAGGTTTTTGCGGGGGTGTGAGCGAAGTTCATCATCCAATCTCCTTGCAGTTGGGGTCGAGGCACTGGGTAGACGGACGCACCGCACCAAAAAACTCACCGTCAATCACTGAAAATTTTCACGGTCATGATGTGCCCACCCTGACATCCGAAGTAAGCGCTTGTCTGGGGCGTGTAGCCAACCGTGTATTCGACGCCGAGGCCCTGCATCCATGTGCACAGGTCTTTGATCTGCTGGCTGGCTTCTCCTGCCTGCATGTGCTTGAGCAGGGCCGGGTCCATGGCAAGGCTGACGCGGGTTCTCACCCCAGGCTGGGCCGTGAGGGATTGCAGGGCACGGGGGGAGTGCCAGGCTTTCACCACCAGATCCTTGACCTCAGAAATAAGAGCGTCGATGCGGCTGGCGCCACTGCTGCGGCCCAGCCGCAGAATTTCAAGGGGCTGCGCCATGGATGGTCTCCGTCAGGTTTTGGTGTTCGGCGGCCTCCGCCAGTTGGCGGGCTAGGCGGAGGCCGATTTCGGCGGCAACGTTTCCACCGCGATCAAAGGGGGAGTCGATAAGGCCTGTGCGTGCACTCCAGTTACGCTCGGTCAGAACAACCACGATCTTGGTCCAGACAATGCCTTGCCCATCGCTTTTTCCCAACACGTATGCGTACCACTTGGTCGGGGGCACCACGCAGCGCGCCCATTCATGCCGACGCACGATGCCGTCGGACAGGGCTTTCACCTTGTCGCAGGCTTGCTGACGCCGCTGGTAGTTCATTGCGTCATGCGGAAACAGCGGTGTGCCTGTCTTGCTGGCCACCACCCAGCGACCGGTGTTATTGCAGTTCATGAGGCTGTCGCCCGCCATGGCCTTGACGCATGAGCTGTGGGCCGTGCCACTGGGTTTGACGGGTTCCAGCAGCGCCTCCAAGAGGCGGCGGGCGTGCTGAGGAGCCACGGCAGGCACCCCGATCCCAGCGCCTGTTTCTGCTCGTTTGATGATCGACACCGCGCCATGGGGCGCACCTTGAGCTGCGGCGGTCAGGGTGAACAGCAATTCCGCAACGCCGACTGGTGACACATGGGCATTGCCCTGGCCAAAGAGCTCCGCTACGCTAGCAACGAGGCCAATGCCCTGGCAGTCACGCCACCGCTTGGGGTGCCCGTTGGCATAACAGTTCCGGACCGCCTCTAGCGTGAAATTTTTTGACCCTGGTTTGTAGTCGTCAGCGTCCACAAGCGAAGCCGCAGGCGCCGCCGGGTTGGACAACAAGCGCAGCCGCGAAACATTGAAAACGCCCTGCTCCTCCCCGCTCATCAGGTTCAGCGCCTGGCACTTCGAATCACCCTTGGCGCATGCGCTGTAGCCGCCGAGATCATGAGTCGCCTGCACGAGGGCGTTCAATCGGTTCTGGTTGCATTGTGGGCTGAAGCCCCGGTCTACGCACATAAACTCGTCTATGAAGCGCTCGGTCTGGCTTTGCCGAATGGCTTCGGAGAAGTCGGCTGTACTCTGCGTGAGCGGACTCGACACGCGCAGCAAGGCCAAGGCTTGACCGATTTTGCAGAGCGAGCCGCACATGGCCTCGCCGTGTAAAGCCTGATTGGTAACTTTCCATGGCCGGTTCTCAGCGGCCTGGGGCAAGGGCAAACAACCCTTGCGCTGCGCCCCCTGATGGTGCGCTTGGTAGCAGGGTGTATGGGCCGAAGCAGCCGCCTCGATTTCGCCGGAAGCGACGTCCACTACGAGGACGGCAGCCATGCGTGCCCGGGCCGACTCCAACATGTGATCGCCTCTCGTTTCTGCACCGGACAAGGATGTACATGGCCCGACGAAGCACTCCACCAGATTTTGGGCCTGCATTTGCTGGGACGCCTTGACGGACAAGGTCACGCTACGGCCCTGTCCAATGGACGACGCTACGGGTGGGCGCAAACCAACAACCCATTTCACGAGTCTGTCTGCACGCAGCATGACGGCCCAATCGGGTGCGCCAAGATTCTCGACGGGTCTGTTGTGGAGTCGATGCTGATGAACAACACCAGATGCGCTGACGTCGCGCCGAACCGAGGTCGTCACGACGCTCAGGGCCTGTTCCAATTGGGGCGATGACTTCAACAACTGCTGAGCAAGCGCCGATGCTGATGGGCAAGGAGCTTGGCCTGTGGCTGGATCTGGCTGGTTGGGCAGGCGCACGCAGCCACGGAGCCGGTACGGGTTGCTGACACCAACCTGGAGTCCGTTCGGGCGCTCTAATTGGCGAGCCGCCTCGTTCCCCGATCTGCCCAAGGCCCAAACTGCTGCAGCCGCCACCGACCGGGCTTGCATACACGACAGCAGTGCCCCTGCCTGTGCTCCTATGATAGGGAGGCCGACGTGGCGGGAAAGACGCTCAACCAGATCGGTGATCTGTTCCGTTCCCACCGGACAATCAGATGCGACAACACTGAGGCTACCCCCGACATTAGGCGCGCCCGATGCTGGTGTCGACACCGCCAAGCGGAGCAACTGCAGGCCGTCGACCACGATGTGGGGAACCAATCGATCTTTGACTGGTTGCGTGGCAAACGGGCGCCAGGCCACTGCAGCGAGCATGAACAGGCACATGCCGACCACCGCACTGGCAAAGTATCGGTTGAGTGCACTCGACAGCCAGCCAACGCTGTGGGCTCGTTCTGCAAACCCGAGCCCTCCCAGCGCCAGCCCGATCCAGATAGCACTGGCGGCAATTGCCACGTTGCCCAGCCCCAGAAAAGGCTGTGTCACGCCAGACAACGGAATCAGGCCGAGATTGCCCGCGACACTTATGAGCAACTGACCCATCAGCATGGCGGCGTAAATGACAACGATCCAGGCGCTCAAACGGGATGTAATCAGGGCAATGCCCTTCGCACTCACTTGCCTCGACACTGTCCAGACAACCAATGCGATAAGGATCAGTGTCAACAGGAGCAGCAGAACAGCTCCAGCGTTCCCCCAGACAGCACCAATGGCGGTGTAAACATAGTCGCTGCCAAACTGAACCGGAACGCCGCTGCTCTTGGTGCACACGGCCTGCCCAATAAAGGCCCTGGCGCCACACCATGGGACGGCCCCGAGACCAAAACCAGTCGGCCCAGCGGCATCCAGAAGCCATGCGATCTGGCTGGCATAGTCCAGCCTTGCGGAAAAGGGATCCCGCATGGCTTCTTCCCTCAACACCAGCCGCTCAGGCGCCCAACTCGTTGACGGCAACCAATCAACCAGTGCATAGCGTATCGACAAAGCCACCAGCACCCATGCCAAAATAACGCACGTCATCTTCAGAATGCGCCCAGTGCTCCACTGAGACGGTGCCGAGATAACCAACGCAAAGGGAATCAGCGCAACCGCCATCACGAGCACAGGACCAAAGTCCCTGGTCAAGACAAGTACGGCCAAGCCCCCAAGGGGCACAATCATGACCAACCCGCTAGACTTCAGCAATTGCCTGGGACTACGGCTCCATTCGAAGTGCCTCGCCATGAACCAGGCCAAGGACACCGCGCAGAACAAACGAACCAATTCGGCGCTAACATGGGGAAGCCCCGCGCTGCGCCCCCACCGTGCCGCCCCACCGATCCATGTTAGAGATAGCAGAGACAAGGTAAGTGCCACAAAGAGGATCAACGGACCTCGCGGCCTGTCCCACAGGGCTGACACCTGCACCACCAGCGAGAGAAAGCGCCATGAACCCAGGATACTGAATGGCAACAGCACGAACGCTGAAACCCATACGGCATCCAACTGGCGCAGCCCAATGAAACGCAGGGTGGTCGGACCGCGTGCGGCGAGATCAGACAGCCAGATCACGCTGATACCAACCAGCAGAAACCAGAGTCCCCAGATCGAGATAGAGTGCACCCACCCCACCCGTCGAATCGGCCCTGTGGGCCGGACTGTCTCCTGCCGGAGCGCGCTACGGATCACTCCCACCAGAGAGACGATGGCCGCAAGAACCAGCCAGGTAGTGTCACTGAAACCATAGGCATTGGACGCCGCAGCGGCCAAAAAACCGATGGCCGCCACTGCGTAAGGCGCCCACCTCGAAGAGCGAAAGCCGAGCGAAACACCCAGCGTAGAAACCCCGAGCACTGCCCATATCAAAAAGACATAGGGCAGCGAATCGAACTGTCTGGCTGCACGCCAAGCGTCTGGCGCCAGCCATCGCCCACCCGAAACCACCAAATCGACCGCATATCGAGCATGGCTGGACGCGTTGTCTAGACCCAGGAGGGTAGCGGGCGCGATGAGGTACACCAGCCCCCCCGCCACCAAAGCGACCAAAATCACCAGGAACAAGGCAGTGGAAGTCCTAGGGTATTTCTTGAGCATCGGGTTCGTCCTTTAAGCCAATGCGCTTGGGACGGACAAGATGAAAGAAAAGACTCATGGGTGCGCGCCAGCCAGGGACGGCTGTAGGCAAAGGCCATCCTGCCATCTTCGTCCTCGCACAAATGGCCGATCAGCTCGCCGGTCATGAAAGCAGCCGGCTGCTTCATTTCACCTACCGATTGCGCCCTGCCCGCGCATAGTCAAACTTCCCCGGCCGAATGCACCCTCCATCCATGTCGGTTACCCCGCAAAACCCCACGCCAAAGGTCGCAAACCCCAGCCGCACCCGATCACGACTGTAGTCCAGGCAATCATGGTGGAGCCCATGGAATGCCTTGCCCACACGCAGACTGCGCGCCAGTTCATCAATCGCCTCAAAGCCATGCGGGTGGGCGCTGGGCGCCTCGTGCGCTACCAGAATATCGGCGCGTTGGGACACCAGGCGAAAGTAGTCCTCCGGAAATACGGAACTGCGGTGCTTGCGCGGCAAGCCATCGCGCCAGCGATTCCCCCTGCCGCAGCACGCAGTGAACTCCTTGGAGCTCTCGTACAGCCAGTCCACTGGCGGCGTCCACACCTGCCCCCGGAACACACCGCCCAGCCCGGCAATGCGCACACCATCGACCAGAGCGACGCGGCCATGCAGATTCCTGTCCGCCAGTGCCGAGCCGAACAGGTGATCGTAGTCGGCATCGGAATCCGTGTCGTGGTTGCCGTGGATGAACCAGACCTCGGTCATCCCCAGAATGGATTCGAGTTCCACTTCCAACGGGCACTGCGCCTGCAGGTCGCCCAAAAAGACAATGGCTTCCGGTCGATCCCTGGAGACGATCTCCAGCACATGCCGGGCGCGTTGGCCGGCAGCGCCTTGATGAGATTGTCCTCCAATGGTTTGAAGAAGAAGTCCGTCGCCTGCTCGACCGTGGGCCCGGCCAGGCTCGTGACGTCCTTCGCCGCCTCGACCCCGATGTCCCCGATGTCCCCGATGTCCCCGATGCCCAGAATGCCAGCGCGCTTGACGCCGTGCATCATCCAATCGCCCAGGTCGTAGTTCTTCATGTATCCCGGCAACTCGCCGGCACCCAGCATCAGCCCCTTGGTCACGTCTGCTGCAATCATCGCTGGCACGTACCAGGCAAACACGCCCAGGGGCGCGTAGTTGCCGTGCCCTGCCTCACCGATTGCGCGCTTCATGATCGTCTCGTGGAAGCTGTAGGCGAACTGCTTCAGGTGCCAGAACATGCCGAAGTGCGGGTCAGAACCCCAGGCCGGGCGCTGCGCCGCGTTGGGCGACAGGAGAGGGTGTGCAGAATTTTGTGTAAACGGACAATCCACCGCCGGCGCAAGCCGGCCTGTCCGTAAGCACCATGAGTACCAAGAAACACGACGTACCCGAACTGAGCTTGATGCAGAGCGATGAATGCGTACTTCAGCCGGACTGCCGCGCGAAGTACGCCGCCGCTTCTTTAGGATGTCGCGCTCCTCGGTGTTCGGTGGTAACGTTGACTGCTCATACTGGCTCCTATTGGACAGAAAATAGGCAGCTCTTGACTGCCTACAAAAACCCCGGGCAATTCACTGACGCTGTGCAACGGCGCCAATGTGCAGCGCTACTAGATGAAGCTGGAGCATTGATAATCGGACACCCAAGCGTTGTTACCCACCACTGTTCACGCTCAGCTGGGAGAGCAAAAAACCTCGCCCTTGTGGAAACTTCGTACAGGCGCATAAACCACCAAGGGTAGCCACATCTCCCGACAAGGTGCTTCACTTTCAGCGCTGAAATTAATCCAGTGATCGACAAGCACAACCAAAACAGTATCTAAGGCCTATTAAGCGCCTGTTCATACTCTTTTGAGTAATCCGCCCCGAACAATCCAGTTCTCAGCCGCAGGCTGGTCGGCGCCGAACAGGGGCGGTGATCAGCGCTGCAATGACCGCCTGCGTCGACAGCCCGAAGCGGGCGCATAGAAGCCGTAGCGCGTCCAGGAAAGGTGCAGGTTGCGCCCGGCGCCGCACATCACCGCGTGCAGCGCATCGCCCAGCGCGCCCTTGAGCGAGTTGCGTCCCAGCCGCCCGTCCATCTTCATATATCCAATGGTGGGCTTGATGGCGCTGCGCCGCTGCCTCGAGCGCAGGATGCGAACGCCTTCGATCTCCACACCCCGAAAACCCTTGTCCACGATGGCCGTGGCGGGCGGCTTGTCTGTGCGGGTGTATTCGCGACTCCAGTCCAAGCTATCGCCCAAACCGCGCATTTTCGTGGTGATGATGTTGCCCGATTTTTCCTTCCACTCCCACACTTTTGACGAAATCGGGACGGCCCAGGTCGTGGCCGCTCACGCCTTGCTCTTGCAACTGGCGCTCGACGACAATTTGCGTGGCAATGCCCGCGTGGTCGGAGCCAGGAACCCAGATGGTGTTGTGCCCCAACATGCGGTGGTAGCGCGTGAGGCTATTCACGACGGTCTGGTTGAACGCGTGCCCCATGTGCCGCGTGCCCTTGACGTTAGGCGACGGCAGCTGGATGCTGGAGGAGGGCTGGCCTGCAGCGGGTGCGCCCGTGCCACGGACACCCACAGCCCCGTAGCCGCGCCTCTCCCATTCGGGGGCCCAGCGAGCTTCCAGCGCAGCGGGTTCGAACGATTGGAAGAAGGATTGCAGGCCGGGTTGTTCGGGCGTGGTGTTGCCTTGGAGGTCATGGGCAGGTTAGTTCCATCAGAGCGAGGGCTTTTGCCGGCCCACTGGCGCGGGCCGCAGGGCGATCGCATCTAAATTTTTGAGCCAATCTTGATGCAAAGTGCAGGCTCCTGAAGCCAACCGGATGCGACCTTGAGCCTGCTGCAACTGCTCCAACAAATTCCCGATCCCCGTGTGCAGCGCACCCGCCGCCATGAGCTCATCGACTTGCTGGCTATCGCCATGTGCGCTACTGTCGCCGGTGCAGACAACTGGATCGAGACGGTGGAGTTTGCCCAGGCCCACCAGGCCTGGCTGCAACGCTTTTTGCGCCTGCCCTGCGGCATTGCCTCACACGACACCTTCGCGCGGGTCTTTCGCCGCCTGGATCCGCAGGCACTCGAACAGGTCTTGCAGCAATGGCTCAAGGGTATGTCTGCGAGCGCCTCGGGCCATGTGGCCATCGATGGCAAGAGCGTGCGCAGCGCCCACCGCAAGGGCAAGGGTGCGCACCACAGTTTGCACTTGGTCAGCGCCTGGGCATCTGAGCAGCGCCTGCTGCTGGGCCAGCGCAAGGTCGATGGCAAGAGCAACGAGATCACGGCTATTCCTGAGTTGCTCAAGTTGTTGGACATTGGTGGGTGCACCATCACCATCGATGCCATGGGCTGCCAAAAAGCCATTGCCAAGCAAATCGCCGACCAAGGTGCCCACTACGTGCTCAGCCTCAAGGGCAATCAGCGGCACATGTTCAACGTGTGCAAGAAACACTTTGAAAGCGCTGAAGCTGACAAGGGCCAGTAAACGTTCAGTGACTCAGACAAAGGCCACGGTCGCATCGAGACGCGCAAGTACCAGGTGTCGGCACTGCCGCCGGCGCTGCAGCGTGCGGCCCAGCACTGGCCCCAGCTGCAAAGTGTGGTGCGCGTGGTGCGCACGCGCCAACTGCTAGGCCAAGAGCGAGTCAGCGAACAAACGAGCTACTACCTCAGTAGCCTGAGCGCACACACCAGCGCCCAGCAAATGGCGCAATACATCCGGGGGCACTGGAGCGTGGAAAACCAGCTGCACTGGAGCCTGGATGTGGGCATGGGCGACGACAGCGGTCTGAGTCAGAAAGACCACGCCGCGCACAACCAGGCGCTGCTCAGGCGCATGGCCCAGCAGATGCTGCAGGCCGACACCAGCGTGAAGGCCGGACTCAAGGCCAAGCGCAAACGCGCGGGCTGGGACTTGACCTACTTGGAGCGGGTCATGGGGCTAGGCATTTAGATGCGATCGCCCTGGCGCGGGCCGTGGGCTGCTAGGTGATTGATAGCTTGCTGCGCGCGTAGCTTGGGCGCAGAAGGCGGTTTGAATGCCTATTCTTTGCGGCGGCTCAGGGGTTGGACGCGCGTTGGCGGTGCGCCAGCAGTGCCTGCACTGCCCGCTCGGCCGACGCCAGCGCCCACTCTTGCCAGCCGTTGAGCGGCTACAGCGCATCGCCGGCGAAGAAGACGGGTGCCATGCCCTGCTGCAAGGCCCGCGCCGTGGCCGGTGGCGTGGCGGGCGATCCAGTCAGCATTGCTGACCATGCTGGCGATGCGCTGTACCACCGCCACGCGGCCGCACGGGGCCAGCACCTGGTGCGCACCGCTGGCGGCACTACCATCGACCCAGGAGCCGTCGGTTTCTAGCGCCATCTTAATGGCATCGGCCGTGTGCACGGCCTGCAGGCCCTGGCGCACCAGGCGGGGCCATTCCAGCGCGAGACCACCAAGCAGAGGCAAGGTAAGAGCGAGCACGGCGTAGTCGGCCTCCAGCCGCTCTGCACCCTGTGGGCTGCGGGCCCACACGGCTACGCCGGTATGGGCGCGCTCCACGCCCAGCACCTGCATGCTGGTGCGCACGGGGGTGCCAGGGCAGGATGCGCCAGGCCCCCCGCGTTCAGGCACTGACCGTTGGAGAAAGTGCAGCGCTGCGACGGCCCCGCCGTGCCGGGTACGGTGTCACCAGGGCGCACGGCCCAGTTGCGCCCGCTGATGCGGGGACCAGCTTCCAGCACGGTGACCTGCAGCTCGGCCTGCTCCAGCGCCCAGGCCGCCCACATCCCCGCCATGCCGGCACCGGCAACGATAGCGCGCTCGACGACGCCGGCCACGCGCTCCTGCGAGCCCTGTCACGTGCGTCACACCCCACCCCACTGTGCGCAGCCAACGCAGGGTGCCCGCAGCAGTGAAGAGCCTGGGTAGCCCGTCCTGAACAACGCGCAAGCCGTTGATCTGAATCGTGGTTTTGCTGATGTCGTGCAGGGTATCGAGAAAGGACGCGACGTTCCATGGATAGAGGACAGCCCCAGACCCATATGACACACCCAACCGAGCATTCATTCAATGACGTCCCGAACGCTTGATGCATCAACACAAGGCAGCGCACGGCTGCTTTGGAATGCCGAATCTCTATGCATTACCGACTCAGAACATCTTCAGTAGAGACCCCATCCAGAGCCGCTCGGGCTGCTCAGCTTGCAGAGGGACTTTCCCTGACCGAATCCGCCTCACAGGCCGACCATGACGCCAAAGACCACACACAACATCCACACAGCCCTGACTTTCAGCGCTGAAAGTGCCCACACAGCAACACCCCACCAGCTGCCATCCCCAATTAACAAGCCACATCTGCTTAAGTTATCAAAAAAATTTATTGTTTGCTTGGTACAAATTATTCGATAATCAATGGATGGCGCACTTTCAGCGCTGAAAGTCAAGGGTTCTATGAGCGCAAAAATCATCACGGTGTTTAACCAAAAGGGCGGTTGCGGCAAGACAACTTTGTGCATGCAACTCGCGGGGGCATTTGCCTACTCGGGCTTGCGCACACTGGTCATAGACATGGATCCTCAAGGCACAGCCCTGCGCTGGGCAAGTGCAGCTCCTGACGATCAACCCTTTGCAGCTACGGTTATTAGCCTGTCTGCGATGGGCGGCAAGATGCATCGCGAGGTAAAAAACCACGTAGAAACTTTTGACGTGATCTTGATCGACTGCCCTCCGGCGATGGACTCCGCAGCCCCGACCAGTGCCATGTTGGTCTCGGATTTGGCACTCATCCCAGTGGTGCCCGCCCCTGCGGACATCTGGGCAGCAGAGAGCGCTGTGCAACTTGCTGCGAGTGCTACTCAGATTAACGATGCGCTACAAACATACATCGTCCCCAACATGGTCCAGCAACAGACGGGGTTGGCAAGGGACATGCTCGAAGCACTACGCAATATGGAAAAACTCAACGTGCTCAGTAGTTCATTGGGGCTGCGTACTACATTCCGGGATTGTCAGTTGTACGGCTCATCCGTCCACAAAGTTTCAAGGTCATCTGCAGCTTTTGCTGAGGTGGAATCCATGAAAAAGGAAATCTTGAAATTGTTAGGCCTGAATGTCGCCCGGCGCAAAGAGGCTGTTAAGTAATCGCGGATCGTGCGTGACCTGCGATGCACCAGAAGGATATTTTCATGAGCTTTAAAAAATTTGATCGACAAGCGGCGCTATCTAAAACACTGGGGCAAGAACGTAAGGCTGTGCAGGACAGATTTGCTGCAGCGGAGGCTGTAGTAAGTGCGCGTCCCGGAGGACTTGCCAATCCTGCCGTCCAGCCGAGCACTTTCAGCGCTGAAAGTGCGGCCCAGGCGCTGGTTGAGACTGGTGGAAAGACGATTAGGGTTGCCTTGTCTCTAGTTCATGACAATCCCTACAACGCCCGGACGATTTACCAAGAGGGATTAATTCAAGAGCTAGTCGGGTCGCTCAAGGCCCAGGGGCAACTGGTGCCTGCCTTAGCAGTAGAGCACCCCAGCTTGCCTGGACACTACCAGCTGATAGATGGGCACTACCGTAAAAAGGCCCTCATGCATGCGGGGCAGGAGCAGATCGACGTTACTCTGGTTCCCAGCGGTTCTTCATCTCACTACTACCAACTGAGCTACGTTGCCAATGAGAAGCGCTCGGCACAAAGTACGCTGGATAACGCGTACGCATGGAAGAAACTGCTTGATGATGGTGTGGTTAAAGAACATCAGGACATCGCTGTGCTAACTGGCACAACCGCCCCTGAGGTGAGCAAAACATTGCGCCTGCTCGAGCTCCCCGCCAGCGCACTTGAAAAGATGCGCACTGCCCCCGAGCGTTTTGGCATTAGCAACAGCTACGAAGTCACTCAGCTGTCGAAGTTCGTCACCGAAGCAGAGCTTCTTGAGGTAATGGACCGAGTTATTGAAGAAGATATTTCTACCCGCGCACTTGCCAAGATGAGAGCCA
Source organism: Paenacidovorax caeni (assembly GCF_001298675.1). Lineage (GTDB taxonomy): Bacteria > Pseudomonadota > Gammaproteobacteria > Burkholderiales > Burkholderiaceae_C > Paenacidovorax > Paenacidovorax caeni. Next base: position 3,164 of record NZ_CYIG01000033.1, on the reverse strand, counting down.
GTGCTCAAGAGGGAAAGGGCCGCAAACCAAAAGAATTACCGCGTGCATACAAAATTACGCACGCAGGTAGCTCTATCGGCGCGCTGAAAGAGTGGGACTCAGGCAAAGTGGTTTTGGAGGTGATCCTTTCGGACCCTAAAGAGCGCGCACACCTGTTAGCGACCCTAAAAGAACATTTTGGGTTGCACGAGTAAGGTTGACGAAGCCCCCTTCAAAGGACGTCCTCAAGCATCTGAACGTTCTACACGCTGAAGCGCGCAGGGTGCCGCGGAGGCCCGTTGGTTTAAGGCAGGCGGTCGCGATCTGCCCAGCTGCCCAGTGGCCCCCTCAAGCGATGGAGGTTGAACCAAGAGACCCACTCCAGCGTTGCGCGCTCGACCGCCTGCTTGGTCTTCCATGGGCCACCTCGGCCTTGTGTCTCAGCCAAGGCGTTGTCATAGCTGTTGCCCTTGGAGCCCACTGAGGGCTCGATGCCGGTCTCGGCCTGTATCCGCAAGTCATTTGAGACCTGCAACAAGCTGCTCAAGAACGTCGAAGCCTGGTGGAAAGACATTGTTCTGGACCGAAAACTGTAGGAGCTCTATCCGGCGCATTAGTACCAGATGAAGCGGCAGGAAGAAAAGGAGCAGGCCAGGCAAGCACGGGAAGACCAGCGTGAACAGGAAAAGATGGAGAAGGAAATTCGTGAGGCGCGCGCCAAGATTGAAAAGGGACGCCGCCACTTCGCCAGCACCCTGTGAAAGGCGCCGAGGTGACACTCGGAAGGCGAGGGGAGTGCTGGGCGAAAACGCTCGAACACATCGCGATCGCCCGAATGCGCATGAGCCCGGTCGTAGGGCCGACCAGTCTCAGCTTGATAGAACGCTTCAAAGTTGGCTTGCTCGGCAATGACCGGCGAAGCCGATGCCGCATCGGTAAGCCGATTCGCAAGGTCTAGCGCTTGCTTGCACCCGATCTGCAAAATCTGACTGGATAGAGCGGCTATTGCAGCGGCGACATTGCAACGTCGTCGTGGTAGCGTTGGCCAACAAGATGGCTCGCATGGGCGGTCCTGGCCAAGGGGATGGTCTTCGATCGCCAGCGATGGAATCCGCTTGAAGCTGTGAGCACCTGAGCCGTCGGTACGGCAAAGGCGTCGACCGAACAAGGCCGATTTGAAGGAGTGAACCGCCCCGGGTATCGAGGAGGCCGGTTGGTTTAAGTTGACACCTTTGTCGAGGTGTCGCTGGCGGCGAGTTGCCTCCAGTAGTTTGCTTCAGCTTCTGCCGGAGGGATGCCCCCAATCGGCGTGAGGGGCCGGTCATGGCATGGAATCGGGCGTTGACGTTGCGCGATTTGCCTTTGCCGACTTTGTCCACGGCTGTTCGCATGTTGTCGTAGATGCCACGCCGGGGGACGCCACCAAACACAGCAAAGGCTCGGGCGTGAGCGTCGAAGAGCATTTCGTGGGCCTGGGCATAGTAGGCGACCAATACATACGCTCGGCTGGATGCGAGTTTGATGTGCGCGACTTCGAGTCGTCTGTGCAGGCCGCCAATGAGTAAATATTCCGTGCTCCAGTCAAATTGGAACGCCTCGCCTGGCTCGAAGCTCAGAGGAATGAAGCCCACTGCCTTGGGGCTTTGACCTTGCTCGTCTTTCCATTGGCGGCAGAAGGCATAAACCATGGTTTTGCCTCCGCTGTAGCCCAATGCCCGGATGGCTTGGTAGTGGGCGTCGATGGTGCGTCGGTCTCGCCGGGTCCTGTGTGAATCGGCTTTGAGCCATAGGCTTAACTGCGCTTTGTAGGGTTCAAGCAGTCCCGGTGGGCTTTGTCGTTTGGCGTACTGGGGTTCGACCATGTCTGGCTGGTCGAGATACTTCTTCGCCGTGTTTCGAGAGATGTTGAGCCGTCTGGCGGCCTCCCGCACAGAAACGTTTTCGCGCAGCACCAGGCGGCGCAATTTGCTGAGGGTTCCCACGTTGATCACTCGTAAGCGTCGCCTCAACACCCTCTTGACGAGGATGACAGCGGATAGTCAAACGTCCAGGACGTGGCGCAGCAGGGCGAAGCCGACGCGCCAATGGGTGCCATCGCCGGGGTCGATGGTGGCGGTGCGGCTGTTGATGCGCACGATGATGCCCACCACGGTCTGCAGGTACTTGTCCTCAAAGGCCACCTTTTCGCCACAGCGGAAGTCGTTGCGTGTCGGTCGCGTTGGGGCGGGCGGCTCTGGCTCCACCGCTTGAGGAGGTGCCGCAGGATCGGGCGGAGGCGGTTCGATTGCGGCGTAGGGCAGCTTCCACTCCTTGCGCTCTCGCAAGTCCTGCAAGGTGACCTGGGCCTCGCGCATGGCCACGACCTTGCCTTCACGCAGGCTGCCATCGCGCCAGTCCACAAAGCGCACCGTCTGGCCCAGGTGCATGTCCTTGCGCACGGCAATGATGCGCCGCGGATCGGCCAGCAGCCGCTCGATCAGCGTGCTCAGCTGGAACAGCTCCAGGCTGCTGGCGCTCTGCAGGGCGTCCAGCACCCGAGGGTCGATGCCGGGTGCACTCATGCTGCCCGGCGCTGCTGTGTTGGGCTGACCCCTGTGTGCATCAGGTTCCAAGGCAACAGCTCATCGATGCGGTTGATGGGGTGCTCGGCAATGCGGCCGAGCACCTCACGCAGGTAGGCCTCGGGGTCCAGCCCATTGAGCTTGGCGGTCTGCACCAGGCTGTAGATTGCGGCCGCGCGCTCGCCGCCCGCGTCCGAGCCCATGAACAGGTAGTTGCCCCGCCCCAAGGCCACCCCACGCAGCGCCCGCTCGGCGGCGTTGTTGTCCATCTCGATACGGCCGTCATCGCAATAGCGCGTCAGGGCCTGCCAGCGCGCAAGGCTGTAGCCGATGGCCTGTGCCAATTCCGATTTGGCCGACACCCGCCCCAGCAGTTGGCTCAGCCAGGCGTGCATCTCCTGCAGCAGCGGGCCAGCCCGCGCCTGGCGTTGGGCCTGCCGAACATCGGGAGGTTGTCCCCGAATGTCGCGTTCGATCGCATACAGCTCGGCGATGCGTCCGAGCGCCTGTGCGGCGATGGAAGTCTCGTCTTTGCCGCTGCTGAGGTACAGATCCCACCAAGGTCGGCGCGCGTGCGCCCAGCAAGCGGCCTCGGTGATCTGGCCTGATCCGTAGAGCTTGCCC